>CP083824.1:0-670706 GCA_023023105.1 Enterobacter ludwigii
GTGTCACTTTCGCTTTGGCAGCAGTGTCTTGCCCGATTGCAGGATGAGTTACCAGCCACAGAATTCAGTATGTGGATCCGCCCGTTGCAGGCGGAACTGAGCGATAACACGCTGGCTTTGTATGCGCCAAACCGTTTTGTGCTCGATTGGGTAAGGGATAAGTACCTTAATAACATCAATGGACTGCTGAACGATTTCTGCGGGTCAGATGCCCCACAGCTGCGCTTTGAAGTGGGCACAAAGCCGGTCATCCAAACAGTTCGTGAAACCGTGAACGTAGCAGCGCCGGCTCAGGCTGCTCCTGCTCCGGCCCCTCGCGTCGCACCCGCTCGTCAGGGCTGGGATAATGTTCCTGCACCTGCTGAGCCAACCTACCGTTCTAACGTTAACGTTAAACACACGTTCGATAACTTCGTTGAAGGTAAGTCGAACCAGCTGGCGCGCGCGGCGGCTCGTCAGGTTGCGGATAACCCCGGAGGTGCCTACAACCCACTGTTCCTTTATGGCGGTACGGGTTTAGGTAAAACGCACCTTC
Organism: Enterobacter ludwigii; assembly: GCA_023023105.1. NCBI lineage: Bacteria > Pseudomonadati > Pseudomonadota > Gammaproteobacteria > Enterobacterales > Enterobacteriaceae > Enterobacter > Enterobacter ludwigii. The sequence goes on from CP083824.1 coordinate 536, forward strand.
TGCATGCAGTGGGTAACGGCATTATGGCGCGCAAGCCGAATGCGAAAGTGGTGTATATGCACTCCGAGCGCTTCGTTCAGGACATGGTAAAAGCCCTGCAAAACAACGCGATCGAAGAGTTTAAACGCTATTATCGTTCCGTTGACGCCCTGCTAATCGATGACATTCAGTTCTTTGCCAATAAAGAACGATCGCAGGAAGAGTTTTTCCACACCTTCAATGCGCTGCTGGAAGGCAATCAACAGATCATTTTGACCTCGGATCGTTATCCAAAAGAGATCAACGGTGTTGAAGATCGTCTGAAATCCCGCTTTGGCTGGGGTCTGACCGTGGCGATCGAGCCACCGGAGCTGGAAACCCGCGTTGCGATCCTGATGAAGAAAGCCGATGAAAACGACATTCGCCTGCCGGGTGAAGTGGCGTTCTTCATTGCCAAGCGTCTGCGCTCCAATGTGCGTGAGCTGGAAGGGGCACTGAACCGTGTTATTGCCAATGCCAACTTTACCGGCCGTGCGATCACGATCGATTTTGTGCGTGAAGCGCTGCGAGATTTGCTGGCATTGCAGGAAAAATTAGTCACCATCGACAATATTCAAAAGACGGTGGCTGAGTACTACAAGATCAAAGTGGCAGATTTACTGTCTAAACGTCGTTCCCGCTCGGTGGCGCGTCCGCGTCAGATGGCGATGGCGCTGGCAAAGGAGTTAACCAACCACAGTCTGCCGGAAATCGGGGATGCGTTTGGTGGCCGTGACCATACGACCGTGCTGCACGCTTGTCGCAAGATTGAGCAGTTACGTGAAGAAAGCCACGACATAAAAGAAGATTTTTCCAATTTAATCAGAACATTATCATCGTGACGCTATGAAATTTACTGTTGAACGTGAACATTTATTAAAACCGCTGCAACAGGTGAGTGGCCCATTAGGTGGCCGCCCAACGCTGCCTATTCTCGGAAACCTGCTGCTTCAGGTCGCGGACGGTACGCTGTCGCTGACCGGCACAGACCTGGAAATGGAAATGATCGCGCGCGTTACGCTGACTCAGCCACACGACGCGGGTGCGACCACGGTTCCGGCACGTAAATTCTTTGATATTTGCCGTGGGTTGCCGGAAGGCGCTGAAATCGCCGTGCAGCTGGAGGGCGACCGCATGCTGGTGCGCTCTGGCCGCAGCCGTTTCTCGCTTTCCACGCTGCCTGCTGCGGACTTCCCGAACCTGGACGACTGGCAGAGTGAAGTTGAATTCACCCTGCCACAGGCGACGATGAAGCGTCTGATTGAAGCCACGCAGTTTTCTATGGCGCATCAGGACGTTCGATACTACTTAAACGGCATGCTGTTCGAAACCGAAGGTGAAGAGCTGCGTACCGTGGCGACCGACGGCCACCGTCTGGCGGTCTGTTCCATGCCAATTGGCGACTCACTGCCAAACCATTCGGTGATCGTGCCGCGTAAAGGCGTGATTGAGCTGATGCGCATGCTCGACGGTGGTGATACCCCGCTGCGCGTGCAGATCGGCAGCAACAACATTCGCGCTCATGTAGGCGATTTTGTCTTCACCTCGAAGCTGGTTGACGGTCGTTTCCCGGATTATCGCCGCGTATTGCCGAAGAATCCGGACAAAACGCTGGAAGCGGGTTGCGATAGCCTCAAGCAGGCGTTTGCCCGTGCCGCCATTCTCTCTAACGAGAAATTCCGCGGTGTGCGCCTGTATGTGAGCGAAAACCAGATCAAAATCACCGCTAACAACCCGGAGCAGGAAGAAGCAGAAGAAATTCTGGACGTCACCTACGCCGGGGCTGAGATGGAAATCGGCTTTAACGTCAGCTACGTGCTGGATGTGCTGAATGCACTGAAATGCGAGAACGTGCGCATCCTGCTGACCGATTCCGTTTCAAGCGTACAGATTGAAGATGCCGCATCACAGTCGGCTGCCTATGTTGTCATGCCAATGAGACTGTAATGTCGCTCACCCGTCTGTTGATCCGCGACTTTCGCAATATTGAAAGCGCGGATCTTGCTTTATCCCCGGGCTTTAACTTCCTGGTTGGCGCGAATGGCAGCGGTAAAACCAGCGTGCTGGAAGCCATCTACACGCTCGGCCATGGCCGGGCGTTTCGCAGTTTGCAGATTGGTCGCGTCATTCGCCATGAGCAGGAGTCCTTTGTTCTGCACGGGCGTTTACAGGGTGAAGAGCGGGAAACCGCCATCGGCCTGACCAAAGACAAGCAGGGCGACAGCAAGGTACGTATCGACGGTACCGACGGCCACAAGGTGGCGGAGCTGGCACTGCTGATGCCAATGCAGCTGATTACGCCGGAGGGGTTTACTTTACTCAACGGCGGCCCCAAATACAGAAGAGCGTTCCTTGACTGGGGATGCTTTCACAACGAAGCCGGTTTCTTTAACGCCTGGAGCAACCTGAAGCGTCTGCTTAAGCAGCGTAACGCTGCACTGCGCCAGGTCACCCGTTACGCCCAGCTGCGTCCGTGGGACATGGAGTTAATCCCTCTCGCGGAACAAATCAGCCGCTGGCGTGCCGAATACAGCGCAGGTATTGCCGAAGACATGGCGGATACCTGCAAACAGTTTTTACCTGAGTTCTCTCTCACCTTCTCCTTCCAGCGCGGCTGGGAGAAAGAGACGGATTATGCCGAGGTGTTAGAGAGAAACTTCGAGCGTGACCGCATGTTGACCTACACCGCGCATGGCCCGCACAAGGCGGATTTCCGCATTCGTGCCGACGGTGCGCCGGTGGAAGACACGCTGTCGCGCGGGCAGCTTAAGCTCCTGATGTGCGCGCTACGCCTGGCACAGGGGGAATTTCTCACCCGCGAAAGCGGGCGACGCTGCCTGTACCTGATAGATGATTTTGCCTCGGAACTTGACGACGCGCGGCGTGGGCTGCTTGCCAGCCGCTTAAAAGCCACGCAGTCGCAGGTTTTCGTCAGCGCCATTAGCGCTGAACACGTTATGGACATGTCGGACGAAAATTCGAAGATGTTTACCGTGGAAAAGGGTAAAATAACGGATTAACCCAAGTTGAAATGAGCGAGAAACGTTGATGTCGAATTCTTATGACTCCTCCAGTATCAAAGTCCTGAAAGGGCTGGATGCGGTGCGTAAGCGCCCGGGTATGTATATCGGCGACACGGATGACGGCACCGGTCTGCACCACATGGTATTCGAGGTGGTAGATAACGCTATCGACGAAGCGCTCGCGGGTCACTGTAAAGACATCGTGGTCACGATCCATGCGGATAACTCCGTCTCCGTCACCGATGATGGTCGTGGCATCCCAACCGGTATCCACCCGGAGGAAGGCGTGTCCGCTGCGGAAGTTATCATGACCGTGCTGCACGCAGGCGGTAAGTTCGATGATAACTCCTATAAAGTTTCCGGCGGTCTGCACGGCGTAGGTGTCTCCGTGGTTAACGCCCTTTCGCAGAAGCTGGAGCTGGTTATTCAGCGCGAAGGCAAAATTCACCGCCAGCTGTATACCCACGGCGTGCCGCAGGCACCGCTGGCCGTCACTGGCGATACCGACAAAACCGGTACCATGGTGCGCTTCTGGCCAAGCCTGGAAACCTTCACTAACGTCACCGAATTCGAGTACGACATCCTGGCGAAACGCCTGCGTGAACTGTCGTTCCTGAACTCTGGCGTCTCTATTCGTCTGCGTGATAAACGCGACAACAAAGAAGACCACTTCCATTACGAAGGCGGTATCAAGGCGTTCGTTGAGTATCTGAACAAGAACAAAACGCCAATTCACCCGAATATCTTCTACTTCTCCACCGAAAAAGACGGTATCGGCGTAGAAGTGGCGCTGCAGTGGAACGATGGTTTCCAGGAAAACATCTACTGCTTCACCAACAACATTCCACAGCGTGACGGCGGTACTCACCTGGCGGGCTTCCGTGCGGCGATGACCCGTACTTTGAACGCCTACATGGACAAAGAAGGCTACAGCAAAAAAGCGAAAGTCAGCGCCACCGGTGACGATGCCCGTGAAGGCCTGATTGCTGTGGTTTCCGTGAAGGTGCCGGATCCGAAGTTCTCCTCACAGACCAAAGACAAACTGGTCTCTTCTGAGGTGAAATCGGCGGTTGAACAGCAGATGAACGAACTGCTGAGCGACTACCTGCAGGAAAACCCGTCTGACGCGAAAATCGTTGTCGGCAAAATTATTGATGCGGCACGTGCCCGTGAAGCGGCGCGTAAAGCCCGTGAAATGACCCGTCGTAAAGGCGCACTGGACTTAGCAGGCCTGCCAGGCAAACTGGCTGACTGTCAGGAACGTGACCCGGCGCTGTCTGAACTGTACCTTGTGGAAGGGGACTCCGCGGGCGGTTCTGCGAAGCAGGGCCGTAACCGTAAGAACCAGGCTATCCTGCCGCTGAAGGGTAAAATCCTCAACGTTGAGAAAGCGCGCTTCGACAAAATGCTCTCTTCTCAGGAAGTGGCGACGCTCATCACCGCCCTGGGCTGCGGCATTGGCCGTGATGAGTACAACCCGGACAAACTGCGCTATCACAGCATCATCATCATGACCGATGCGGACGTCGACGGCTCGCACATCCGTACGCTGCTGTTGACCTTCTTCTATCGTCAGATGCCGGAAATCGTTGAACGTGGCCACGTCTACATTGCACAGCCACCGCTGTACAAAGTGAAGAAAGGCAAACAGGAACAGTACATCAAAGATGATGACGCGATGGATCAGTATCAAATCGCCATCGCCCTTGATGGTGCGACTCTGCACGCGAACTCCAGCGCACCAGCACTGGCAGGTGAGCCGCTGGAACGCCTGGTGTCTGAGTTCAACGCCACGCAGAAAATGATTGGTCGTATGGAGCGTCGTTATCCGAAAGCGCTGCTGAAGGAGCTGGTTTATCAGCCAACGCTGACCGAAGCTGACCTGAGCGATGAACAAACCGTGACCCGCTGGGTGAATACCCTGGTAAGCGAGCTGAACGAGAAAGAACAGCACGGTAGCCAGTGGAAATTCGATGTTCAGCAGAACGCCGCTCAACAGTTCGAGCCGATTGTTCGCGTGCGTACCCATGGTGTCGACACTGACTATCCGCTGGAGCACGAATTTGTGACCGGCCCGGAATACCGCCGTATCTGCACGCTCGGTGAGAAGCTGCGCGGTCTGATCGAGGACGATGCGTTTATCGAACGTGGCGACCGTCGTCAGCCGGTAGCCAGCTTCGAACAGGCGCTGGATTGGCTGGTGAAAGAGTCCCGTCGCGGTCTGTCTATCCAGCGTTATAAAGGTCTGGGTGAAATGAACCCGGATCAGCTGTGGGAAACCACTATGGATCCGGAAAGCCGCCGCATGCTGCGCGTGACCGTTAAAGACGCGATTGCTGCTGACCAGCTGTTCACTACCCTGATGGGCGATGCGGTTGAACCACGTCGTGCCTTCATCGAAGAGAACGCCCTGAAAGCGGCTAATATCGATATCTAATCGTCGTTATCCCGCACGAAATATGGCCGCGCTTTTAGCGCGGCTTTTTTGTGGGCGCAGGCATATCCAGCGACATCACGGACGGCAAACGGCTCGCCAGCGTATCTATCGCAATTCTTACCCTCAGCGGCAGATGCGGCGTCTGCTGCCAGACCGCGTGAACGTCGAAACGCACATCCGGTGCCTGCTTTAAGAGCGGGATGAGTTTTCCCTGATGAATTTCTTTGCTGACCATCCAGCAGGGTAGCCATGCAATGCCGTGTCCGGCCAATGCAGCGTCGCAGATCGCCTGCAAATCATCCATATTGAGTGACGAACGGGGAGTAAACGTATGCGATGTTCCTTCGTTATCCATCAGTTGCCAGGGGAGCACTCTGCCTGCGCGCAGATAGTTAATGGCGGTATGCAGGGGTAAATCATCAACGCTTTGTGGCTGCCCTTTCTTCAGCAGATAATCCGGCGCGGCGCACAGCACCATGCGGTGCTCCCCCAGCCTTCTGGCAACCAGCACGCTGCTGTCCTGAAGCACGCCGTTACGTACCGCCATATCAAACCCTTCCTCGACAAGATCCACCACGCGGTCACTGAATGACATTTCCAGTTCAAGTCCGGGGTGTTCCTGCGCCAGTTCAATCAACAGCGGGGCGACGCACTGGCGACCAAACAGCACCGGCATGGCAACACGCAGGCGGCCACTGACCTGCTGTTTCCCTGTTTCAAGCAGTGATTCTGCACCGCGAATTTCCTCCAGCGCGCGCAGACAGCGCTCATAAAAAAGCGCGCCGTTATCGGTCAGGCTCTGGCTGCGGGTGGTGCGCTGGAATAGACGAACGCCCAGTCGCTCTTCGAGGCGAGCGATACTTTTCCCTACCGCCGAGCGCGATAAATGCAGGCGAGTTGCGGCCTGAGCAAAACTCCCCGCCTCAACGGCGGCCACAAAAACAGGAATATCCTTCAGTGTATCGGTCATGAATTGTATCCATTGTGGCGACAATAAAGAGAAAACTTATCGCCACTGGTGATGGTGAGTCAACGGTAGACTGTGAGTACTGAAACTCATTTGATGGCTGGAGAAATACAATGGCAGAGACAATGCAACGCTGGTCGATGAACACCCTCGGGCGCGAGAACCTCAGACTCATTCAGGAACCTGTTCCACAGCCTGGTCCGGGTGAAGTGCGTGTGCGGGTGAATGCCGTTGCGCTCAACTACCGCGATAAAATGGTGATTGAAGGCAACATGCCGATTTCACGTTCCTTCCCGTTTACGCCGGCGTCTGACATGGCGGGCGTGGTGGACAGCATTGGCGAAGGTGTGACACGTTTCAAACCCGGCGCTCGCGTCATCTCAACCTTCTTCCCTGAGTGGATCGACGGCAAGCCGCAGGCGGACGCGCGCAATTTGCCCTATAGAACGTCCGGTGGATACTTCCAGGGGATGCTGGCTGAATATGTGATTGTGAATGCAGACTGGCTGGTGGCCGCCCCGGAAACACTGGATGACGCAGAGGCCAGCACCCTACCCTGCGCAGGGCTTACCGCATGGTTTGCGCTGGTGGAACGCGGCCAGTTACGCGCCGGGCAATCGGTGCTGGTACAGGGGACGGGCGGCGTAGCGATATTCGCCCTGCAAATTGCAAAAGCACACGGAGCAGAGGTTTTTGTCACGTCCGGGAGTGATGAAAAACTGGCACTGGCCAAAAAACTCGGGGCTGACAAAGGGATCAACAGGCTGAAAGGTGACTGGGCTGAAGCCATTCTGGCGCTGACTCAGGATCGCGGTATCGACCATATTATCGAAACCGTAGGGGGTGAAAATCTGAAGTATTCCCTGCGCGCCGTTGCCGTTCATGGACGTATCTCGGTTATCGGCGTTCTGGCCGGGACCGAAATTTCACTCCCAGCTGGCGAGCTGTTGCTGAAATCTCCGGTTATTCAGGGGATTGGCGTTGGGCATCGTCGGGCGCTGGAGGATTTCGTTCAGGCTGTCGATGTAACCGGATTAAAACCTGTGATTGAGCATCGCTACCGTTTTGACGAGCTTGAACAGGCGCTTGAGCACCTCGATCGCGGTGCGTTTGGCAAAATAGTCCTCACCCGCGAGTGAATTGTCGTTCCCCGGGATAAGCCTGAAAAGGGGTGATCTGGTTGCGCAATCTAGCTCTATTTTTGTGTGCTTAATCGCGTTAGCATGGGTTGCATTCATTTATTCCGGGGACCTCATGGCTATCAAACTCATTGCAATCGATATGGACGGCACACTGCTGCTGCCAGACCACACCATCTCTCCAGCCGTTAAAAACGCAATTGCCGCGGCACGCGCAAAGGGCGTGAATGTGGTACTGACCACTGGCCGTCCGTATGCCGGTGTGCACAGCTACCTGAAAGAGCTGCACATGAATCAGCCGGGCGATTACTGCATTACTTATAACGGCGCGCTGGTGCAGAAAGCTGCGGATGGCAGTACGGTTGCGCAAACCGCGCTGAGCTATGATGACTATCTGTTCCTCGAAAAGCTGTCCCGCGAAGTGGGTTCTCACTTTCACGCGCTCGATCGCAACACGCTCTATACCGCCAACCGTGATATCAGCTACTACACGGTACATGAATCCTACGTTGCCACCATTCCGCTGGTGTTCTGTGAAGCCGAGAAAATGGACCCGGCGACGCAGTTCCTTAAAGTGATGATGATTGACGAGCCCGAGATCCTCGATAAAGCGATTGCACGCATCCCTGCCGAGGTCAAAGAGAAATACACCGTGCTGAAAAGCGCGCCGTACTTCCTCGAAATTCTCGATAAACGCGTGAATAAAGGTACCGGTGTTAAATCACTGGCCGATGCTCTGGGCATCAAACCTGAGGAGATTATGGCCCTGGGCGATCAGGAAAACGACATCGCGATGATTGAATACGCGGGTATGGGCGTGGCAATGGACAACGCGATCCCGTCGGTAAAAGAAGTGGCCAATTTTGTCACCAAATCCAACCTGGAAGACGGTGTGGCGTACGCCATTGAGAAATTTGTCCTGCGGTAACAGCAACCAAAATCATCAGCCTCGGTTATCAACCGGGGCTTTTTTTTGCGCTGAATTTATTGGATTGTTCTTTTTGTGATCTTGATTGTGGTACAACATGGATTGATTGTACTACATTGTCATCACGATAAAGATGAAAGGCCTCACGTTTGTACTGCAAAAGTGAGGCGAAATTCGGCGGGCACGGTAAAGTAGTGATGGACATACAGAGCACAAGGACTCTCCATGACGCTTAACAAAACCGATCGCATTGTCATCACGCTGGGCACTCAAATTGTGGGGGGCAAATACGTCCCGGGTTCGCCGCTCCCTGCTGAGGCCGAACTGTGTGAGGAGTTTGAAACCTCGCGCAACATCATCCGGGAAGTGTTCCGCTCGCTGATGGCGAAGCGGCTGATTGAAATGAAACGCTATCGCGGCGCGTTTGTCGCTCCTCGCAACCAGTGGAACTACCTCGATACCGACGTATTGCAGTGGGTTCTGGAAAACGACTACGACCCACGGCTGATTGGCGCGATGAGTGAAGTCCGAAACCTGGTGGAACCGGCCATCGCCCGCTGGGCGGCGGAGCGCGCAACCTCCGGCGATTTGGCCCAGATTGAGTCGGCTTTAAACGACATGATCGCTAATAACCAGAACCGGGAGGCGTTCAACGAGGCGGACATTCGCTATCACGAGGCGGTGCTGCAGTCGGTGCACAACCCGGTGTTACAGCAGCTTAGCGTGGCGATCAGCTCGCTACAGCGAGCGGTATTTGAACGAACCTGGATGGGCGATGAGGCCAACATGCCAAAAACGCTCCAGGAACATAAAGCGCTGTTCGATGCGATAAGGCATCAGGACGGCGATGCGGCAGAGCAGGCGGCCCTCACGATGATCGCCAGCTCGACACGAAGGCTGAAGGAAATCACATGACATCTCGCTACATCGCAATTGACTGGGGATCGACCAACCTGCGCGCCTGGCTTTATCAGGGCGAGCAGTGCCTGGAGAGCAGGCAATCAGAAGCAGGCGTGACGCGCCTGAACGGTAAATCCCCCGAGGCGGTGTTAGCAGAGGTGACGCAAAACTGGCGCGATGGCGCCACGCCGGTGGTAATGGCGGGCATGGTCGGCAGCAACGTGGGCTGGAAAATCGCCCCTTACCTGCCGGTTCCTGCGCATTTCTCTGCCATTGGCGAGCAGTTAACGTCCGTTGATGACAATGCCTGGATTATTCCCGGCCTGTGCGTCTCTCGCGACGATAACCACAACGTGATGCGCGGCGAAGAGACACAGTTGCTTGGCGCGCGCACACTTTCTCCTTCTTCTGTTTACGTTATGCCCGGTACGCACTGCAAGTGGGTGCAGGCCGATGCTGAGCAAATCCATGATTTTCGCACCGTAATGACCGGCGAACTGCACCATTTGCTGCTGACGCATTCGCTGGTGGGGGCGGGGTTGCCAGCGCAAGAGACGTCGCCCGCAGCGTTTACCGCCGGGCTTGAGCGTGGTCTCGCATCACCTGATGTTCTGCCGAAACTCTTCGAAGTTCGCGCCTCGCACGTGCTGGGAAATCTCCCGCGCGAGCAGGTTAGCGAATTTCTCTCAGGCCTGCTGATTGGCGCAGAAGTCGCGACCATGCGCGATTTTGTCCCGACCGGGCAGGCAATCACGATTGTTGCCGGAAGCGCGTTAACGTCGCGCTATCAGCAGGCATTTCACGCTATTGGGCGTGATGTGGCGGCGATCTCTGGCGATACGGCATTTCAGGCAGGAATAAGGAGCATCGCTCATGCAGTGGCAAACTGATCTTCCCCTTATCGCGATTTTGCGCGGCATTACGCCCGATGAGGCGATCGCGCACGTAGGCGCAGTGATTGACGCCGGGTTCGATGCGGTGGAAATCCCGCTCAACTCTCCCGAGTGGAAAAAAAGTATTCCGGCCGTGGTGGATGCCTTTGGTGATAAGGCACTGATTGGCGCGGGAACCGTGTTACACCCGGAGCAGGTGGATGAGCTGGCGAAAATGGGCTGCAAGCTTATCGTCACGCCCAACATTAATCCTGAAGTGATCCGCCGCGCGGTGAGCTACGGCATGACCGTTTGTCCGGGATGTGCGACAGCTACGGAAGCCTTTACTGCCCTCGATGCGGGCGCGCAGGCGCTCAAAATTTTCCCGTCATCGGCCTTTGGCCCGGACTACATCAAAGCGCTTAAAGCGGTATTACCCACCAGCGTGCCGGTCTTTGCCGTGGGCGGTGTCACGCCAGAAAACCTGGCGCAGTGGATGAAAGCCGGTTGTGTGGGGGCGGGTCTGGGCAGCGATCTCTATCGCGCCGGGCAGTCAGTTGAACAAACCGCGCAGCAGGCGACAGCATTTGTGAAAGCGTATCGAGAGGCAGTGAAATGAAAATTACCAAACTCACCACGTACCGTTTACCCCCGCGCTGGATGTTCCTGAAAATCGAAACCGACGAAGGCGTTGTCGGCTGGGGCGAGCCGGTGATTGAAGGGCGTGCGCGCACCGTTGAAGCGGCAGTGCATGAGCTGGGCGAATACCTGATTGGCCAGGATCCGGCGCGCATTAACGACCTGTGGCAGGTGATGTATCGCGCGGGCTTCTACCGTGGCGGCCCGATCCTGATGAGCGCTATCGCCGGTATCGACCAGGCGCTGTGGGATATCAAAGGTAAAGTCCTGAATGCGCCGGTCTGGCAATTAATGGGCGGCCTGGTGCGCGACAAAATCAAAGCCTACAGCTGGGTGGGCGGCGACCGCCCTGCGGAAGTGATCGACGGCATTAAGCAGCTGAGCAATATCGGTTTTGACACCTTCAAGCTCAACGGCTGTGAAGAGATGGGCGTTATTGATAACTCGCGTGCGGTAGACCGTGCGGTAAATACCGTCGCGCAAATCCGTGAAGCCTTCGGCAACGAGATTGAGTTTGGTCTGGATTTCCACGGCCGCGTCAGTGCGCCAATGGCTAAAGTGCTGATTAAAGAGCTTGAGCCGTATCGTCCGCTGTTTATCGAAGAGCCGGTGCTGGCCGAGCAGGCGGAGTACTATCCGAAACTGGCTGAGCAGACCCATATTCCTATCGCGGCGGGTGAACGTATGTTCTCGCGTTTCGAGTTCAAACGCGTGCTGGAAGCGGGCGGCATTGCCATACTGCAACCCGATCTCTCCCACGCAGGCGGCATCACCGAATGCTACAAAATTGCCGGAATGGCGGAAGCCTACGATGTGGCGCTGGCACCGCACTGTCCGCTTGGGCCGATCGCGCTGGCTGCCTGTCTGCACGTGGATTTTGTCTCCCGCAATGCTGTGTTCCAGGAACAGAGCATGGGCATTCACTATAACAAGGGCGCGGAACTGCTCGACTTTGTGAAAAACAAAGAAGACTTCAGCATGGAAGGTGGTTTCTTTAAACCGTTAACGAAGCCGGGCCTTGGCGTGGATATTGACGAAGCCAAAGTCATTGAGCTCAGCAAAAATGCGCCGGACTGGCGTAATCCACTCTGGCGTCATGAAGACGGTTCCGTAGCCGAGTGGTAGTTCGCCGGATGGCGCTTCGCCACCGGACAAAAACCTTACCTACAAAAAATATAACCCTCTGTAAATTACAGGGCATGGTGAGCGGCTTCGCTATGCCCAAAATCTGGAGACAGATTGCGATGGATATTCCAGTTACTGCTACAAAAACCGGGCGTCGCCGCTACCTGACGCTGATTATGATCTTTATCACCGTGGTCATTTGCTATGTCGACCGCGCCAACCTTGCCGTGGCATCGGCCCATATTCAGGAAGAGTTTGGCATCACCAAAGCGGAAATGGGCTACGTCTTTTCGGCGTTCGCCTGGCTTTATACGCTTTGTCAGATCCCCGGTGGCTGGTTCCTTGACCGCGTGGGCTCGCGCCTGACTTATTTCATCGCCATTTTTGGCTGGTCCGTGGCGACGCTGTTCCAGGGCTTCGCGACCGGGCTGATGTCGCTAATTGGTCTGCGCGCCATCACCGGGATTTTCGAAGCCCCGGCGTTTCCGACCAACAACCGCATGGTGACCAGCTGGTTCCCGGAACATGAGCGTGCTTCTGCCGTTGGTTTTTACACTTCCGGGCAGTTTGTCGGCCTGGCGTTCCTGACGCCGCTGCTGATCTGGATCCAGGAGCTGCTGAGCTGGCATTGGGTATTTATCGTCACCGGCGGGATCGGCATTATCTGGTCGTTTATCTGGTTCAAGGTTTACCAGCCACCGCGTCTGACTAAAAGCATCACCAAAGCCGAGCTGGACTACATCCGCGACGGCGGTGGCCTGGTGGACGGTGATGCGCCGGTAAAAAAAGAGGCGCGCCAGCCGCTGACCAAAGCGGACTGGAAGCTGGTTTTCCATCGTAAGCTGGTGGGCGTTTACCTGGGCCAGTTCGCGGTCACCTCTACGCTGTGGTTCTTCCTGACCTGGTTCCCTAACTATCTGACGCAGGAAAAGGGGATCACTGCGCTGAAAGCTGGCTTTATGACTACAGTACCGTTCCTTGCGGCATTCTTCGGTGTACTGCTCTCGGGCTGGCTGGCGGATAAACTGGTGAAGAAAGGCGTCTCGCTGGGTGTCGCGCGCAAAACGCCGATTATCTGCGGCCTGCTGATTTCCACCTGCATCATGGGCGCCAACTACACCAACGATCCGGTATGGATTATGACCCTGATGGCGGTAGCATTCTTCGGCAACGGTTTTGCCTCCATCACCTGGTCACTGGTCTCATCCCTGGCGCCAATGCGTCTGATTGGCCTGACCGGTGGCGTGTTCAACTTTGTCGGTGGGCTCGGCGGCATCACTGTACCGCTGGTCATCGGCTACCTGGCCCAGGATTACGGCTTTGGCCCGGCGCTGGTCTATATCTCAGCGGTAGCACTGATCGGTGCGCTCTCCTACATTCTGCTGGTGGGCGATGTGAAACGAGTAGGCTAAATCCCGCTGATGTTTTACCCTGATGCGACAACTGCGCATCAGGGTATCTCCATGAAACAAATCACCTTCGCTTCCCGCCATCACCAGCTGACCAATATCAATACCTGGACGCCGGACAGCCAGTGGCTCGTCTTTGATGTGCGCCCGTCGGGCGCATCGTTCACCGGTGAAACCATTGAGCGAGTCAATGTCAGTACGGGTGAGGTTGAGGTGATTTATCGTGCCACTGACGGCGCGCATGTCGGCGTGGTGACCGTTCATCCCGCTGAAGATAAGTATGTGTTTATCCACGGCCCGAAACACCCGGATGCAGACTGGCACTATGATTTTCACCATCGTCAGGGGGTGATTGCGCATCATGGCCAGGTGAGCAACCTGGATGCGATGGATATCACCGCGCCTTACACCGCAGGCGCGTTGCGCGGCGGCAGCCACGTACACGTCTTCAGCCCGAACGGGCAGCTCGTTAGCTTTACCTATAACGACCACGTCCTGCACGAGCGCGATCCGAAACTTGATTTACGTAACGTGGGTGTTGCCGCACCGTTTGGCCCAGTGAACCCACAGGGGAACCATCCGCGAGAATATGTCGGTGCATACTGGAGCGTGCTGGTGAGCCGCACGACGCCAACACCTCAGCCCGGCAGCGATGACATCAACCGCGCCTATGAAGAGGGCTGGGTGAGTAATGACCGGCTGGCGTTTATTGGCGATACCCTGTCAGTGCAGGGCGAGAAAGTGCCAGAACTGTTTATTGTTGAGTTGCCTGAGAACGAACAGGGCTGGAAGCAGGCTGGCGATGAGCCTTTGCAGGGTACGACAGAGACCCTGCCTGCCCCGCCAGCAGGGGTTAAGCAGCGTCGTCTGACCTTTACGCATCAAAGGGCGTATCCGGGGCTTGTGAACGTGCCGCGTCACTGGGTGCGCTGTAATCCGCAAGGGACGCAGATCGCGTTTCTGATGCGAGATGATAACGGTATTGTGCAGCTGTGGCTGATCTCTCCTGAGGGTGGCGAGACGCGCCAGTTAACCCATACGGAGAGCGGTATTCAGTCAGCGTTTAACTGGCACCCTTCCGGGAACATGCTGGGATTCGTACTTGAAAATCGGATCGCCTGTTGCGATGCGCAGACTGGTGCGGTGACGTTTTTGACGACCGATCACGGCAACCCACCTTCAGCAGATGCGGTAGTGTTCTCCCCAGACGGACGTTTTATTGCGTGGATGGAAGAGACAGGCGGTTTCCGTCAGCTTTGGTTAACAGAAACCGCGCAACACTAGCGTGGAGGCAATTCAGCGGGCGGAATAACGGCGTTTGTCGCCAGATTCTCCTGCTCGCTTTTTTCTACCCGTGAGCGCACAGAATTGTCCTTACGAAACATATCCCACGGCAGCAGAAGCGTATCCGCCACAGCCGTAAACGGCATATCCAGGATAACCAGGGATTTGGTGCCCCAGTTTGTATCGTCATCGGAGATCATCGCCGCGCTGGCACGTGTCCCCGGATATGTTCCTTCTTTACCGCCGGTGTGAGACATCACGCTCGAACACCCGCAAAGTAAAACTACCCCGCTGAACGTCGTCAGCTTTATCAGAACATTTTTCATCATCACTCAGTCATCATTAATGGCACTGCAAAGACCTGCAACTCAGGTTTATAGCGAGCCTTAACCAAAATGGATAGCCCGATAACCCCGCACTGTGGCAGCCATCGCAATTTAACCCTTTGTGCTGTTGTCCCAGTCTAAGCGAGATGCACGAAAGTGCAAAAAAAAGTGCAGCTGTCGTGCTTGAAAAGCCCGGTTCAAGACCCATTTTAAGAATGTAACCACGAAAACGAACACGCCTGATGGGTGTTCGGGGTACTAAGGCCTGTCCATGGTGGAAGGCTACATTTTCTCGCTGATTTCAGGAGTTTTATTTATGCGTAACTTCGATCTTTCTCCGCTATACCGTTCTGCAATTGGTTTTGACCGCCTGTTTAACCATTTAGAAAATAACCAAAGCCAGAGCAACGGCTACCCTCCATACAATGTAGAGTTGGTTGACGAAAACCACTACCGCATCGCGATTGCTGTCGCCGGTTTTGCAGAAAACGAACTGGAGATCACCGCCCAGGACAACCTGCTGGTGGTGAAAGGTTCCCATACGGCCGAGCAGAAAGAACGTACCTACCTTTACCAGGGCATTGCCGAGCGCAACTTTGAACGTAAGTTCCAGTTAGCTGAGAACATTCACGTTAAAGGCGCGAACCTGGTCAACGGCCTGCTGTTTATCGAACTGGAACGTGTGATCCCGGAAGAGAAAAAACCGCGTCGTATCGAAATTAACTAATTATGCGGGTCGCCTAAGCGGCCCAACCAGAATTGCTTGCCGTAATGGGAGCATATGCGAATCCATCGGGATTTGCAGGAATAACTGCGCACAAAATTAAACTGTGCCGAACTCGCTTCTCAGAAGGAGATTTAGTATGCGTAACTACGATTTATCCCCCCTGCTGCGTCAGTGGATTGGTTTTGACAAACTGGCTAACGCCCTGCAAAGCACCACCGAGCAACAGACATTTCCGCCGTACAACATCGAAAAGAGCGATGATAACCACTATCGCATTACCCTGGCGCTGGCCGGTTTCCGTCAGGACGATTTGGATATCCAGCTTGAAGGTACGCGTCTGACCGTGAAGGGTACGCCGGAAAAACCAGAAACCGAGACCAAATGGTTACATCAGGGATTGGTCACTCAGCCGTTTAGCCTGAGCTTTACCCTGGCCGATCATATGGAAGTCTCCGGTGCGACTTTCACCAACGGGCTGTTGCATATCGACCTGACCCGTAATGTGCCGGAAGCTATCGCGCCACAGCGTATCGCCATTAGCGAGCGGCCTGCGTTAAACAGTTAACAAGCCCGCCGATCCTGTAGGTCGGGTAAGGCGTAGCCGCCACCCGACAATACTCACCAACTGCACAAAGCCCTGCCCCAGCAGGGCTTTTTTGTGCGCCATCGCCCATACAACTACGTCTGGCTCTGAGAGAATCCTCGTCATAACTAAGGTTATGCACAGGAAGTGGATCATGAGTGATATCGCGTTAACGGTTAGCGTGTTGGCCCTGGTCGCTGTAGTTGGACTGTGGATAGGTAATATCAAAATCCGTGGCGTCGGGTTTGGGATTGGCGGGGTTCTGTTTGGCGGAATTTTTGTCGGGCACTTTGCCGACAAACTCGGGCTGGTCCTCAGCGCCGAAATGCTCCACTTTATTCAGGAATTCGGTCTGATCCTCTTCGTTTATACCATCGGTATTCAGGTGGGGCCGGGCTTTTTTGCCTCACTTCGGGTTTCCGGATTACGGCTTAACCTGTTTGCTCTCGGCATTGTGGTGATGGGCGGGCTGGTTACCGCTATTCTGCATAAAGTCTTTGATATCCCGCTGCCTGTGGTGTTGGGTATCTTCTCCGGGGCGGTGACCAACACACCGGCACTCGGTGCAGGGCAGCAAATTCTGCGCGATTTGGGTATCGAACCCGGTATTGTCGACCAGATGGGGATGAGCTACGCCATGGCCTATCCGTTTGGGATTTGCGGCATTCTGCTCTCCATGTGGCTGGTACGCGTCCTGTTCCGGATTAACGTCGACAAAGAGGCGAAGGACCACGAAACCACCCTCACTAACGGCCATATGCCGATCAAAACCATCAATATTCGGGTTGATAACCCCAATCTGAACAACATGGCGATTCAGGATGTGCCGATCCTGAACAGCGCCAATATCATCTGCTCCCGCCTTAAGCGTGACGATATGCTGATGGTGCCCGCGCCCGGCACCGTCATTCAGCAAGGCGATTTGCTGCATCTGGTCGGCCAGCCAGGGGATTTAAACAACGCGCGGCTGGTGATTGGTCAGGAAGTGGATACGTCGCTCTCAACCCGTGGCACCGATATGCGCGTGGAACGTGTGGTGGTGACTAACGAGCACGTTCTGGGCAAGAAAATACGCGATCTGCAGGTAAAAGAGCGCTACGACGTGGTGATCTCCCGTCTTAACCGTGCGGGTGTCGAGTTAGTCGCCAGCCCAGAGGCTAGCCTGCAGTTCGGCGATATCCTTAATCTGGTCGGGCGTCCGTCGTCTATTGATGCTGTGGCGGATATGGTCGGCAACGCCCAGCAAAAACTGCAGCAGGTGCAGATGCTGCCCGTGTTTATCGGTATCGGGCTTGGCGTGCTGCTGGGCTCCATTCCGCTGTACGTGCCGGGTTTCCCGGTTGCGCTGAAGCTGGGCCTGGCGGGCGGGCCGCTGATTATGGCGCTCATCCTTGGTCGTATCGGCTGCATCGGTAAGCTCTACTGGTTTATGCCACCGAGCGCCAACCTGGCGCTGCGCGAGCTCGGCATCGTGCTGTTCCTGGCCGTTGTCGGCCTGAAATCCGGCGGTGATTTTGTCGATACCCTGGTCAAGGGCGAAGGGATGAGTTGGGTCGGCTACGGGATATTTATCACGGCGATCCCGCTGCTGACGGTGGGCATTCTGGCGCGGATGTTCGCCAAAATGAACTATCTGACGCTGTGCGGTATGCTGGCGGGCTCCATGACGGACCCTCCCGCGCTAGCCTTTGCCAATAACCTGCACGCCACCAGCGGTGCGGCGGCATTGTCCTATGCCACGGTATACCCGCTGGTCATGTTCCTGCGCATCATCACCCCGCAGCTACTGGCGGTGCTGTTCTGGGGGATGAGCTAGTAATTCGTCCGGGTGGATGCGCCGCAGATGGTAGTCCACCTGGTAATCGCTGGTATTACGGAACATCACGGAATAATTGAGGAACTCGCCGCTGTCGCTGTATGAGAGAGACGTAATTCGCAGCAGCGGCGTTTGTTCCGGCAGGTTCAGGTAACCGGCCAGCTGTTTATCTGCCAGCACTGGCGTCAGGCTCTCGTAGTTGCCGCTGATGGTGATCCCGCACTCCTTCTCGATGTAATCAAACTTCGACCCTTCAAGATGCGCCAGCGACAGATTGCGAAACAGCTTCACGGGCATAAAGCTGTCCTCCAGCATCAGGGGTTTCCCCTCCACGAAACGCACGCGACGCGAAAAGTAGATCCGTTCATCCACCTGTATCCGCAGCTGGCTGGCGATGGCGGGCGGTGCGGGCATGACTTCGAACTGCAACACCTTGCTCTGCACCTCTTTCCCCTGCTGACGCAGCACCTCCACCAGCCCGGTCAGGTTAGTGGTTTCATGGTGGACATCTTTACGCGATACAAACGTCCCGCTGCCGTGGCGCCGCTCCACCAGCCCCCAACTGACCAGCAGGTCCAGTGCCTTTCGAATGGTCATCCGCGCCACGCCGAATTCCTGTGCCAACGTCTTTTCACCAGGAAGCGGGCTGCCGATGTTGTAGTCCGACGAATTCAGCCGCAGCCGTAATCTGTCGGCAATAGATTTGTAGATCACCAGTAGACCTCTCTGCCCTTTTCTGGCGGTGGATTGCGTCCTGACATGTCCATATTTATAACGAAAAGTAGACCTGACTGGTCAAAATAAAACCATGAATGCGATCACGAATCGCAGCGGCACGCCATGTTCGCGCATCAGTAAGTTCTTATGCTCACCTCAGGCCAGCAAAAAACCATAAAGGCCTCTACCCCCTACAGGTTGTTACGTGAGGATTTAAAAATGCTCAGTCAAATACAACGTTTTGGCGGTGCCATGTTTACCCCGGTGTTGCTGTTTCCGTTCGCCGGGATCGTGGTGGGAATTGCCATCATGCTTCGCAACCCGCTGTTTGTGGGCGAGGCTTTAACCGCTCCGGATAATCTTTTCGCGCAGATCGTTCACATCATTGAAGAGGGCGGCTGGGCGGTGTTTCGTAATATGCCGCTGATTTTTGCCGTCGGCCTGCCGATTGGTCTGGCGAAGCAGGCGCAGGGCCGCGCCTGTCTGGCGGTGCTGATTAGCTTCCTGACCTGGAACTACTTTATCAATGCGATGGGGATGACCTGGGGTCATTTCTTTGGCGTCGATTTCTCCGCAGAGCCCATGGCGGGAAGCGGGCTGGCGATGATTGCGGGTATCAAAACGCTGGATACCAGCATTATTGGGGCGATTGTGATTTCGGGCATCGTCACCGCGATCCATAACCGCTATTTCGACAAGCCGCTGCCGGTTTTTCTGGGGATTTTCCAGGGTACGTCGTTCGTCGTTATCCTCGCATTCTTCGTTATGATCCCCTGCGCCTGGCTGACGCTGCTGGGTTGGCCGAAAGTGCAAATGGGCATTGAGTCTCTGCAGGCCTTCTTACATTCTGCTGGTGCATTGGGTGTCTGGGTTTATACCTTCCTGGAACGCATTCTGATCCCAACCGGATTGCATCACTTTGTCTACGGTCCGTTTATTTTCGGCCCTGCGGCAGTGGAAGGCGGGATTCAGGTCTACTGGGCGCAGCATCTGCAGGAGTTCAGCCAGAGCACGCTGCCGCTGAAAACCCTGTTCCCGGAAGGCGGTTTCGCACTGCACGGTAACTCCAAAGTGTTTGGCTCTGTCGGGATTGCGCTGGCGCTGTGGTACACCGCGTCGCCGGAAAACCGCGTCAAGGTAGCGGGGTTGCTGATCCCGGCCACGCTCACCGCCGTACTGGTGGGGATTACCGAGCCACTCGAATTCACCTTCCTGTTTATTTCGCCGCTGCTGTTTGCCGTCCACGCCGTACTGGCCGCGACGATGGCAACGGTGATGTACATCTTTGGCGTGGTAGGGAATATGGGCGGCGGCATGCTGGACCAGTTCCTGCCGCAAAACTGGATCCCAATGTTCCATAACCACGCCTCAATGATGTTCACCCAAATCGGTATCGGCGTCTGCTTTACCGGGATCTACTTCGTGGTCTTCAAAACGCTGATTGAGCGTCTGAACCTCAAAACACCTGGCCGGGAAGAGAGTGAAATCAAACTCTACAGCAAGGCTGACTATAAGGCCGCGCGCGAGCAAACCACCGCCCCGGCGGCGGCCAGCCAGCAGGTTGGACAAGCTGCCGGATTCTTACAGGCACTCGGCGGTGCGGCCAATATCGAAAGCATTAACAACTGCGCCACCCGCTTACGTATCGCGCTGGTGGATATGGCGAAAACCCAAAGTGATGACGTCTTCAAAGCCCTGGGCGCACACGGTGTCGTCCGGCGCGGCAACGGCATTCAGGTGATTGTCGGCCTGCACGTTCCTCAGGTGCGCGACCAGCTGGAATCGCTGATGAAAACCCCTTTAACGAATGAACAAACCACCCTGACAGAGGCTATATCATGAAAAAATTCTCAGTTGTCATTGCAGGCGGCGGCAGCACCTTTACGCCTGGTATCGTCCTGATGCTGTTAGCCAACCGCGACCGTTTCCCGCTGCGCGCGCTGAAGTTCTATGACAACGACGGCGCACGTCAGGAGACTATCGCCGAAGCGTGCAAAATCATCCTTAAAGAACAGGCTCCGGAAATTGAATTTAGCTACACCACCGATCCAAAAGCCGCCTTTACCGATGTCGATTTCGTGATGGCGCATATCCGCGTGGGCAAATACCCGATGCGTGAAAAAGACGAGAAAATCCCATTGCGTCACGGCGTGCTGGGTCAGGAAACCTGCGGCCCGGGTGGGATCTCTTACGGCATGCGCTCTATCGGCGGCGTGCTGGAACTGGTGGATTATATGGAGCAGTACTCCCCGAACGCCTGGATGCTGAACTACTCCAACCCGGCGGCGATTGTGGCGGAAGCTACCCGCCGTCTTCGTCCGAATGCCAAAATCCTCAATATCTGCGATATGCCGATCGGCATTGAAGGGCGCATGGCGCAGATTGTTGGCCTGAAGGACCGCAAAGAGATGCGGGTTCGCTACTACGGGTTGAACCACTTCGGCTGGTGGACGTCGATTGAAGATCTGAACGGCAACGATCTGATGCCGAAACTGCGCGAATACGTTGCGAAAAACGGCTATGTCCCGCCTTCGGAAGATGCGCATACCGAAGCGAGCTGGAACGATACCTTTGCCAAAGCAAAAGACGTGCAGGCGCTGGATCCGGACACCATGCCGAACACCTACCTAAAATATTATCTGTTCCCGGACTACGTGGTCGCGCACTCCAACCCGGAACGCACCCGCGCCAATGAGGTGATGGATCACCGCGAGAAGCACGTGTTCAGCTCTTGCCGGGCGATTATCGAAGCCGGTAACTCCGCCGCCGGTGAGCTGGAAATCGACGAACATGCGTCGTACATCGTCGATCTGGCGACGGCAATTGCCTTCAACACCCAGGAGCGCATGTTGCTGATTGTGCCAAACAACGGGGCTATCCATAACTTTGATGCCGACGCGATGGTGGAAATTCCGTGCCTGGTGGGCCACAACGGGCCGGAACCACTGACCGTGGGCGATATTCCGCACTTCCAGAAAGGATTGATGAGCCAGCAGGTGGCGGTGGAAAAACTGGTGGTGGATGCCTGGGAACAACGCTCATACCAGAAACTCTGGCAGGCGATTACCCTGTCGAAAACCGTGCCGAGCGCCTCCGTTGCGAAAGCCATTCTGGATGACCTGATCGAGGCCAATAAGGGTTACTGGCCAGAGCTGCATTAACCTTTCCGACCGGCATCGCCCGATGCCGGTCTCCTTGTCCTTGTCGATTTACGCTATGCTGAAGCCTGTCTCTGGCACGACAAGGAACCTTCATGAAAATTTCCCGCCTCGGTGAAGCGCCGGACTATCGCTTCTCTCTGGCTAATGAACGCACATTTCTGGCGTGGATCCGCACCGCGCTGGGCTTTCTTGCCGCAGGGGTGGGTCTCGATCAACTCGCGCCTGATTTTGCCACACCGTTGATTCGCGAGGTGCTGGCGTTGCTGCTGTGCCTGTTCGCGGGGGTACTGGCGATTTACGGCTACCTGCGCTGGCTGCGCAATGAGAAGGCGATGCGTCTGAAGCAGGATCTGCCCTATACGCGCGGGTTACTCATCATCAGTACGATCCTGCTGACGGTGGCGGGGGTGATTATGGTGCTGGTGTTCTATGGCGGATAGCCGCAAAGCGCGACGCGAAGCGGACCCCGGCCTGCAGCCGGAGCGGACGTCACTCGCCTGGCTGCGCACGCTGCTGGGGTATGGCGCGCTGATTGCCCTGGCGATTAAGCACAACTGGCACCGTACAGGGGTGCCATTTTGGATCTCACTGGTTGTGCTGGCGTTGGTGGCACTCATTTTATGGCGCTATACCCGCAGCCGTAACCTGATGGATGTGTCGCAGGACGATTTTGTACAGCCGAAGGCGGTGCGGGATAAATTCCTGATCGCCCTGGCTGTACTGTCCCTGTCACTGCTGTTTGCGGTAACCCACCTACAGGCTATTTTTTCCCTTTAGCCAGATATTTCGCCATCTCGTCTTCCGGTACCATTCCGCCGCCGGTCGCCCAGACCAGGTGGGTGACGTTCGCACCGGCATCCACGCGCACCGGCCCGGCCATGCCTGCCAGCGCCGACGGTTCCAGGCGGATCCCTTCCTCCTGCGCCAGCCAGCCGAGCATGTCGTACATGCTCTGATCGGAAAGCGTATAGAACCCGTCAAGCAGGCGTTCCATCGCGCGGCCCACGAAGCCGGACGCCCGTCCTACGGCCAGACCGTCCGCCGCCGTCACGTTATCAATGCCCAGATCCTGCACCGCGATTTCATCGTGCAGGCCGGTGTAGACGCCCAGCAGCATGCACGGCGAATGCGTTGGCTCCGCGAAGAAGCAATGAACGTTATCGCCAAAAGCCAGCTTCAGGCCAAACGCCACACCGCCAGGACCGCCGCCGACGCCGCATGGCAGGTATACATACAGCGGATGTTCTGCATCCACTACGCGTCCCTGGGCAGCAAACTGTGCCTTAAGGCGCTCGCCTGCCACCGCATAGCCCAGGAACAGGGTGCGGGAGTTTTCATCGTCAATGAAGAAGCAGTTCGGATCGCTTTCTGCCGCTTTGCGCCCCTGTTCCACCGCCACGCCGTAATCCTGCTCATACTCCACGACGATCACGCCGTGGCTGCGCAGTTTGGCTTTCTTCCACTCGCGGGCGTCG
Organism: Enterobacter ludwigii; assembly: GCA_023023105.1. Lineage (NCBI taxonomy): Bacteria > Pseudomonadati > Pseudomonadota > Gammaproteobacteria > Enterobacterales > Enterobacteriaceae > Enterobacter > Enterobacter ludwigii. The sequence goes on from CP083824.1 coordinate 24,082, forward strand.
GCGGACATATGCACCGTCACCTTAAAGCCGATGCGTGCGCTCATAATGCCGATAGACATCCCCAGGTTGCCGGTTGAGCCTACCGCAATGCTGTACTGGCTGAAGAAGTCCTTAAAGCGCGGCTCCAGCAGGATGCTGTAGTCGTCTTCAATGCTCAGCAATCCGGCTTCCAGCGCCAGTTTTTCGGCGTGGGTCAGTACTTCATAGATGCCGCCGCGCGCTTTGATGGAGCCAGAGATCGGCAGATGGCTGTCTTTTTTCAGCAGCAGGGTGCCAGGAATGTTTGTAGCAAATTCCTTCTCCAGCCGTTTTTGCATTGCCGGAATGGCAACCAGTTCAGATTCGATGATGCCATTGGTCGCCGCCGTTTCCGGGAATGCTTTCGCCAGATACGGCGCGAAGCGGTTGAGACGAGCATGCGCGTCGTCCACGTCGGCTTTGGTCAGCCCGACGTAAGGCAATCCTTCTGCCAGCGTGGTAGTGCGCGGGTTAAGCCAGGTGGTTTCTTTCAGGGCAATCAGATCCTCAACCAGAGGAAACTGTGCGGTTAAAGTAGTGATAGTTGCGTTTTCCATAATACGTCTCTTCGCGCTCAGATAATGAAAGAAAGCAGGAATGTGCCGCCAAGTGCAAGCACCGAGGCGATAAACGTCGCCGTCGTATAGTATTTGAAGGTCTCATTCAGGGTCGCGCCGCAGTACTGCTTCACCAGCCAGAAGAGAGAATCCGTGACGATCGTGCAGCCAATGGCGCCGGAACCGATGGCAATAGTAATGATCTCCGGGCTGACGTTCGGATAGAGTGGCAGCATCGGTGCAACAATCGCGGTGGCGCCCATCATCGCCACCGTAGCCGAACCCACGGCGGCATGCAGAACCAGCGCCACCAGCCAGGCGAGCAGGATAGGGTGCATGTGCAGGTTCGAGAGAATATGCGCCAGCGTATCCGCCAGCCCGCTGGTTTTCAGGATGGCGTTAAACGCCCCGCCTGCGCCGATAATCAGCAAAATGTTGGCGATAGAGCCAAAACCGTGCTCGGTATGGGTCAGCATTGCGCCCATGCTCATATGCTGGCGGATCCCCAGCAGGTAGTAGGCGACAAACACGGCGATAAACATCGCGGTGATCGGGTTGCCGATAAACTCCAGCAGCGTATACAGCGTGCCGTCTTTCGCCATATTTAACTCAGCGATGGTTTTCACCAGCATCAGGGCAATCGGCAGCAGCACCGTGAACAGCGTCGCACCCAGCGATGGCAGCGTATGCTCTTCCCGCACTTTCAGGTCTGAAAATTCCGCCGGAACCGGTTTAAACGGCAGACGGTTGCCAAGCAGTTTCAGGAACAGCGGGCCGCCGATCAGCGAGGCCATCAGGCCCACCAGCAGACCGTAGACGATAACCGTTCCGACGTCCGCACCTAATTTATTGGTGACAAACAGCGCCGCAGGATGGGGAGGCACCACGCAGTGCACCGCCATCAATGCGGTACAGAGCGGAATGGCAAGTTTGAGCAGTGAGGTGTGGGTCTTTTTGGCAATGGAAAATGCCAGCGGTATCAGCAGCACCACGCCCACTTCCACAAACAGCGTGATCCCGCAAATCATCCCCACGAGCACCATAATCACGTCTGCTGACAGCCAGCGGCAGCGCTGCAACGCGATCCCGATGCGCTCTGCCGCCCCGGAGACTTCCATCATCTTGCCAAGAATAGTGCCAAGGCCGATTACTGCCGCCAGGAAGCCCAGCGTACCGCCAATCCCGCTCTCAATGGCGTTCACCATATCCAGCGGGCTCATCCCCATCATCGCGCCGACGAAAAAGCTCGCCAGCAGCAGCGCGAGGAACGGGTGAAACTTCAGTTTTACGATGGTTAAAACAATCAACACGATGCTGACAAGCAGCGTTGCCACAACCCAGACCTGAGATCCCATATCTCACCTCACCCTTATGTCATCTACGGGTATTGGACGAAAAAACGGCTTGGGCTGACAAACGATATAAATTGGCTTTCAGATGAGCCAGATTGGATCAACTGAGTGACTAAACTCTAAAAAGCGCACTAAATTCGTATTAGGTTCACATAAATTCATCTTTGAACGGTATGCTGAACATGAAAATAAGGCGTGAGAATTGTGATGAACGATGTGAATGAAGCCCGAAACCGGCTGTTAAACGGCTGGCAGCTGTCGAAAATGTACACCTTTGAGGTGGCTGCCCGGCACGAGTCCTTCGCGCTGGCTGCGGAAGAGTTGTCGCTCAGCCCCAGCGCGGTGAGTCACCGCATCAACCTGCTGGAAGAGGAGTTGGGCATTCAGCTGTTTGTCCGCTCGCACCGTAAAGTCGAGCTGACGCAGGAGGGAAAACGCGTTTACTGGACGCTAAAATCTTCACTCGACACCCTGAACCAGGAGATCCTGGACATCAAAAACCAGGCGCTGTCCGGTACGCTGACGGTCTACTCCCGACCGTCGATTGCCCAGTGCTGGCTGGTCCCCATGCTGGGGGATTTTACCCGTCGCTACCCGTCTATTTCTCTCACCATCCTGACCGGCAACGATTACGTCAATATGCAGCGAACGGGCGTCGATCTGGCGCTGTATTTTGACGATACGCCGCCAAACCACCTTTCTCATCACTTCCTGATGGATGAAGAGATCTTGCCCGTCTGCTCACCGCAGTATGCCCGCGAGCATGAACTGCTGAAAAACCCCGATAACCTCAGCCACTGCACGCTGCTGCACGACCGTCAGGCCTGGAGCAATGATTCCGGTACGGATGAGTGGCTTAGCTGGGCGCAGCACTTTGCGATGAATATGCCGCCATCCTAGGGCATTGGTTTCGATCGTTCCGATTTAGCGATTATCGCGGCCATCAACCACGTCGGCGTCGCGATGGGCAGAAAGCGGCTGGTGCAGAAACGGCTGGAACGAGGCGAGCTGATTGCCCCGTTTGGTGACAAGACCCTGAAATGTCATCAGCACTACTATATTTCGACGCTTTCTGGCCGTCAGTGGCCGAAAATTGACGCCTTTATCGGCTGGCTGAGAGAGCTGGCAGGTTGAAGAATTATTACGCTTTCGCTCTACACCAAATGTGAAAAAGCGTGCTAAATACAGGTAATGCTTTCGATTTATCCAGGGTAAACCGTGTTAAAGCCTTTTATTGCCTCTGCATTACTGATCTCTTCCGGCTGGGCGATTGCCGCTGAGCCGCCGCTGACGGCCGCCCTTTATGCGCAGCAGCTGGGCGTCGGGATGGATGTGGACTGGGCGCGCACCGAGCGCGGCATACGTGAATTCGACCCGCTGGTGGTACGCGATTTTCGAGCAAAAGGCATTACCCACGTGCGCATCCGCGTCGCCGATGAGCCTACGGAAGCGCGGCTGATCCACCTGCGCAAGCTGGTGGAAGCCTGCGAGCAGTATGGCGTGATCCCGATAGTCGCGTATCAGGCGGATGAATATAAAAACGACCCGAAAGCCGATAACGAGAAAGAGACGGTCAACTGGTGGATTGCCGTGGCGCACTATTTCGGTCAGAGCTACCCTCTGCTGGGTTTTGACCTCATCTATGAGCCGGCCGACAAGCTCAACCACAACCTTGCATCGTTAAACCGCGTCTATGAAAAGACCATTAAAGCGATCCACGACATTGACCCGCAGCGAATGATCTTCATTGCGCCGCGTCTGCGTGCCGCGCCGGAGGATTTATCCAGCCTGAAGCTGCCCGCGCACAGCCAAAACTACCTGCTGGCGGAGTGGCACATTTTCCCGTGGGGGCCGCTGAAAAATAGCGGTAAATATCCATGGACTTCCGGGACGGCGGCAGAGAAAGCGGCAATCCATAACCGCATCACTACCGCGCAGCACTGGCAGCAAAAAACCGGGCACGTTAGCTGGGTCGGGGGTTGGGGCGTTGGGGAATCAAGCCGTTTCACCCCAACCGCTTCGCAAATGGCCTTTGCCACCTTTATGGCCTGCGAGCTGCAAAAGGCGAAAATCCCGTATGCGCTTAACGCGGATTTCCAGTTTTACGACGGGGAGGAGGGGGCCTGGCGACCCGCACCAGAACCGTTGCTGCAGGCGATGATCGCCCCTGTCTGTGAAAAGCCGGGCCATCATGCGGTTAAACCGGTTGCTCGTGATGCGGGACACGCGACGCCAGCGGCAGCCAGCACAGTAAAATCAGCAGTCCCATCAGCGTCATCAGCAAACCCAAACTAGCCTGACCGGTCTGCGGCATCATAGCGGAGAGCCAGGCCAGCGCGCCGGAACCGATATTCTGCAAACCGCCCACCAGCGCCCCCGCAGTGCCTGCAAGGAACGGGAACGGCTCCATCGCGCCGCTGGTGGCGAGCGGGAACAGCATCCCCGCACCGAAGAAGAACAGTGCCGCCGGGATCAGCAACGTCCAGACGGTCATCACGCCGAACAGCCCCGGAACCCACATCATTACGCCTGCCAGCAGGCAGCTAATGACCGATTGCCACATCAACGTCGAGAAACGTTTGTTGGGACGTCCGGCAAACCAGGCACCGAAGAACGCCGCAGGAATAGGCAGAATAAACAGAATACTGACCACCATGCTGCTCAGGCCAAGCCCTGCGCCCAGGAGTACACCTGAGCAGGCTTCGAACACCGCAATACCCGCGAGGCCACCGATCAGCATCAGCAGGTAACAGGTAAACGCTCCGTTACCGAATAGCGTTTTATAGCTGGCGATAAGCTTCGTACGCGGTGCGTCTTGCGGGCGCGTTTCCGGCATCCAGCGCGCCATGCTAAAAGTGACGATCATGCACAGCACCAGCAGGAAAGCGTAACAGGCCCGCCAGGACCACATCGTGTCCAGCAGGCCGCCAATCAGCGGGGCCAGCAGCGGGCTGACCAGAATTCCCATGTTCAACAAACTGTTAGCATGGCGAAGCTGAGTGCCCTGATACATATCCCTCGGTAAGGTACGCGCCATCACCCCGCCGACGCCGGTGCCGACACCCTGCAGGGCGCTGGCGGCAATCAACACGGTCAGGTTGTGGGTGGTCATCGCGATCGTCGTGGCGACCATGAAAATAGACATACCGACTAAAATCACCGGGCGGCGGCCGATACGGTCAGAGAGCGGCCCATAGAACAACTGCGAAACGCCATAGGTCAGCAGGTAGGCTGCCATCACGCTTTGTACTGCACCCTCACGGACGTTAAGTTCCTTTGCCATGTCGGCAATCGCCGGAATGTAGATGGTTTGTGCCATCTGACCGACGGCCACCAGTAACACCAGCATCAACAATAAGTTAACGTTCCTTTGTTTTTTCATGTCGCTGAATACTTTTGCCAAAAGAGAGAAATGAAGAATAAGTGACTGCGCATTCCCATAAATGCGCGAGGAATCTACCACAGTGAGATGACAATTTAAGCATTGTCGTGGTGAATGAAAAAACCGGTAAAGGCAGGATTTGTAAACAAGATCGGCAACTAATGTTGCCAGTGGATTACGCCAGGCGTAGCAAGATAGCCCCGCCGGCAATACCCAGCGCAGCAGCGATGCGCAGGCCGGCAACCTTCTCTTTCAAAAGCACAAAAGCAATTAACGCACCGAAGAGAATTGAGGTTTCACGTAGCGCGGCGACAACCGCAAGCGGAGCCTGAGTCATCGCCCATAATGCCAGGCCATACGATCCCATCGTCCCGACACCGCCGAGCAGCCCTTTTTTCCAGTGCAGACCCAGGTAACGAGAGGCTTCGCGTCGTCTCGCGACCATCGCCCAGCACAGCAGACAGAAGCCATTCATAAAGAAGGTCCAGAGCGTATAACCCAGTGCAGAGTCGGATAAACGTACGCCCGTGCCGTCCACCAGCGTATACCCGGCGATAAAACATGCGTTGAGTAGCGCCAGCCATATCCCTTTGCGCGACCGCATACGGCCATTCATCGCCATGGCCAGAATTGACAGGCAGATCACGCCGATACCGGACCATGCGAGCCATGAGAGGCTATCCCCGAGCACCAGCACGCTGATCAGCGCCACCAGCAACGGGGCTGTCCCGCGCATCAATGGATAGGTCTGGCTCATGTCTGAGACCTGATACGTCTTCGCCACCAGTACGGTATACACCACCTGTAAGGCACAGGAGACAATCAAAAACGGCCAGCTTTCTGCAGAAGGCTGTGGGGAAAACGGCAGTAAGACCAGAGCGATAACCGTGGCGGAGCCGCTGACGCTAATCGCGGAATAGAGCTTGTCCGTTCCGGCTTTGACGATGGCGTTCCAGCTGGCATGCAGCAGTGCGGCGAAGAGCAAAATGCAGAAAACGGTGATGGTCATGGGGTATCGGCTGATGAATTGTCACTCAACTGTAACATTCACACCCTGATGCTGCCAGCCGGTTACACCGCACAAAAAAGGCGGTGCGTCACCCGTGGTTCGTCCGAGACCAGCGTAAAACCCGCCCGGCGATAGAACCCGTAAGCGGTGTCAGGCGCGTGGGTATTGAGAAAATCAAACCAGATGCTGGCATCGGCCATCACCACGGTCAAAAGCTGTTTGCCAATGCCCAGCCCACGGCATTTCTCGCTGACATAGAGGTGGCGAATGCGCCCGGCACGCGGCTGCTGGCTGAAGGGATCGCGGTTGAGGCCGCACACGCCTACCAGTTTGCCGTTGAGAAACGCCCCCAGTAGCTTTTCACCCGGCGCGTTAAAGCGGTTTTCACCCCGCTGCCAGTTCTCTTCCAGCCTGCGCAGCATGTTGAAATTCAGTGCGATACTTTCCGCCTTCAGGGCGATGTAGCCCGGCTCATCCGGGGTGACGGGCTCAATTAACAGACGCGACATAGCATTCCCTCGTTATTAAAGAGGGGCGGTTGCCCGCCCCTCTCAGGTGCGACTTGAACCTGAATCACCGAAGGTATTTCAGGACAGCATCAAGCAGTTGCAGTACAGCAACAATGAGTTTGAGGATAAGTATCACCATATCCACTACGCTCATACGCGTCTCCTTTTGGTAAAAAGGAGCACGATGCTGGCGTACCTTTCCGCCGCCTGTTGCCAGCACCTGGATTGACGTAACACAGTGTGCTCACTTCAGGGGTTAAGGCACTGACGGCACCACCCGTTTCAGCCAGGACTTTGTTGCGCCGGTAGAACAGCGGCCCCCTCGCTCACTGCGAACACCCTCAGTATAGATAAATACTGTATGTATGAACAGTATTTTATGGACAAAATTAGGAAGACGATCCATACTCAAAAACGTCAAAATCCGTGCCGGAATTGCGCGTTCTCCTGCGATCGCGTATACTTTTTGCGTTGACGTAACACAGTGTGTTCTGCGGCGACCAACCGCAAACCCTGATAAAAACCTCGCTTAGGCGGGGTTTTTTGTTTTTTGGGCTGCCCGCAAGATTGGATGTCTGTTAACTTATTGGCAATGAATGATGACGTACGTGGCAGGAACACGTTATACATTAATGTTTCATCTAATAAGTCTTAAATATATATCATCTATGTATTTAATATAATTATAAGATACAAAAAACCTCTCCCCATTAGGCTATTCAACTTTTGTCACTCATAGCCGCAATTAATAACTGTGGATTTTTTATTTTTAACGTGAATGTGTATTTAAATTAATCCAATTTATTTGAATTGCACGCTTTTCCAACGTATATTCCAACAACCATGTAAATTGTATGGATACATTATGCAGGCATCTGATTACTTGAAGATGAAGTTCCAGAGTGACAGGCAGTTGGCTATTTATGGACAACAAGGCGTAGCAGGGACATGGAGGGCGTTAAAGGGGATCGGTTCTGATATTTATTCAGGAATGGAGCGTGTAAGTTGGTATTCATCATGCTTAATCCCCAGCTATCATGATGTATGCGATGAACTTCTCTCAGAAGAAAAGAGGATGTACCTCTCAATTGTGTCTCTTTATCGTTACCGCGATGTAATAGCACACATGCTCTATCTTTATTTTGAAAGTGTTATTACCGATTCTGAAAATGGAAATGAACAAAATCGCGTTCGTAAGATGGATTCAAAAGTAACCGGGCTTGTTAACAACATACCGATAAGCAAGACCACGCGTTTAGCGATAGCATGGGGGCTGGCCAAATCCCTTTCTGAATCTGGCCTGCTCTCTGAAATCGTCGTCGAACGGCTTGCACGCCGTGTACCAAACGTTGTCATGGCGCTTCAGCTAATTGGAACAGAACAGAAGTGCGCTCTTGCTGCCCGTCGCCTGAAAACGTTGGATCCTAAGTATTATGCGACCCTGTATACCGCACAGCTGGAGATGCTTTACTACTTTTTTGAGCCTTTCCTGTCGGAACTCATTAAGAAGATGCAAATGGGATTCTATAAGGATTTCGATGCAATTTATAACGACCTAAAGGACAAGGCGCATGTTTAAGAGTCTGCTATCAATTCTATTTTCAGATATTTTATTCCCCGTTTATATTTTTGCGTGCGCCTCTTTGTTCCTGTGGCTGGTGCCTGACCACTGGGTATTACTAACATTCATTTCTATCGTTGCATTTATTATTGTTCATCCGATAATCTTCGGCCGCTTTGATAAGTACGATTGAGTTTTATAAAAAGGAGTTTTTATGTCAAATCCAGCTTATTTATTTCTAACAGATGAAAATGGTTCTCCGATGGTTGGTTCTTGCCTTGTGTCAGGGCGAGAAGGCGCAATTGAACTCAAATCGTTCACTCATAATGTCAACATTCCAGTCGACGGGAATACCGGGAAATTGACGGGCACGCGCATACACATGCCCGTCATGTTTCAGAAGGAATTTGATCGTATAACCCCGTTTTTATTTCGGGCTCTGAGTACGGGGAGAACGCTCCAGTCAGCGATCATTAAGATGTATCTAATTAATGAGGCTGGTGTAGAACAGGAGTATTTTAATATCATCCGGCTTTGTTGAATAAATAAGATTTCGTGCGAACGACCCTGTAGCTGGCTGGATTTTCAGGCAATACGCACGCTTTCTGGCATCCCAGCCTTTGTCATCCTGTTCAACGCACGCACCATGGCCATAGCTTCCGCTACCTGACCATCGTAGTCACGCAGCGTCAGTGAATCTCCCAACAACTGCTTCATTCTGTACATTGCCGTTTCCGCTATCGAGCGACGGTTATATTCCGTTGTCCATTTCCACCGTGCATTGCTTCCGCTCAGCCGCTGATTAGCAACGGCACGGTTGCGGTCTGCGTACTCACCGGGCCAGTAACCTGCTCCTTTTCGGGGAGGAATAAGCGCGCTGATTTTTTTGCGGCGCAGTTCATCGTGACAGAGCCGGGTATCGTAAGCCCCGTCTGCCGCGGCTGCCCTGATTTTTCTGTGAGTCTGCCGGATAAGGCCCGGGAAGGCTTCTGAGTCCGTGACGTTATTCAGCGACAGGTCTGCACAGACAACTTCATGTGTGTTGCTGTCAACAGCAAGATGCAACTTTCGCCAGATACGACGGCGCTCTTTGCCGTGCTTTCTGACTTTCCATTCGCCTTCACCAAAGACCTTCAGCCCGGTGGAATCAATCACCAGGTGTGCGATTTCACCCCGGGTGGACGTTTTGAAACTGACATTAACCGACTTTGCCCGCTTACTGACACTGGTGTAATCCGGGCAGCGCAACGGAACGTTCATCAGGGCAAAAATGGAATCAATAAAACCCTGCGCAGCCCGCAGGGTCAGCCGGAATACGCGTTTAATCACCAGAACGGTGGTGATGGCGAGATCAGAATAGCGCTGGGGCCTTCCTCGTGATGAAGGCGTTGCCGACTCATACCAGGCCTGAATCGCCTCATCATCCAGCCAGAAAGTGAGGGAGCCACGGTTGATGAGAGCTTTGTTGTAGGTGGACCAGTTGGTGATTCTGAACTTTTGCTTTGCCACGGAATGGTCTGTGTTGTCGGGAGGATGCGTGATCTGATCCTTCAACTCAGCAAAAGTTCGATTTATTCAACAAAGCCTATCATCCTGGAGAGTGTGAAAATAACCTCAATCACACCAGACCTGTATCCGGGTGCAAACACCGGGACACACCTTGAAACGGTTCTCATGCGTTATGAGAAAATCACCTGGAAGCATTGCGACGGCAATGTCATCTATAGTGACTCCTGGAATGAGCGAGCAACGTACTGAAACGTGATCCATGACGCATTTTTGCGCAGATGAAAATATTTCCATTGTCACGCCAGAAAACCTGTGTTTGTATAAATTCCATCAATGATTCCAAACACAGGTCCCCAATGACTTCATCCATCTTCACTTCGACCCTACTAAAAACTGCGCAACCAGCCGCAGTGGTCGTCGTGCGTGTGGTGGTGGTCGTCGGCAATGCGCCGTAGGGACTGGATCAACACACGAATCCAAAACCCCGCCGGCGCAAACCGGGCGGGGTTTTTCGTTTAAGAGCCTCCCCGGAAAGTCGGCCCAGAAGAAAAGGACTGGAGCATGGCAAGTTCGGGCACAACATCCACCAAGAAGCGTTTTACTGGCGCGCAGTTAATCGTTCATTTACTGGAACGACAGGGCATCACCACGGTTGCGGGTATCCCTGGCGGGACGGTACTGCCGTTGTATGATGCGTTAAGCCAAAACACGCAGATCCGCCACGTACTGGCGCGTCACGAGCAGGGGGCGGGATTTATCGCCCAGGGCATGGCGCGTACGCAGGGCAAACCGGCGGTCTGTATGGCCTGTAGCGGCCCCGGGGCGACCAACCTGGTGACCGCCATTGCCGATGCGCGTCTCGACTCCATCCCGCTGATCTGCATTACCGGTCAGGTACCATCCTCAATGATTGGTACTGATGCGTTCCAGGAAGTGGATACCTACGGCATCTCTATCCCCATCACCAAACATAACTATTTAGTTCGCGATATCGCCGAGCTTCCTCAGGTTATCAGCGATGCGTTCCGCATTGCGCAGTCCGGCCGTCCAGGCCCGGTGTGGATAGACATTCCTAAGGATGTCCAGACCGCAGAGATCGAGATCGACGTACTGCCTGAGCCGGGCGGCCGTGCCCCTGCCCCGGAATTCAGCGCTGAAAGCGTACGTGACGCCGCAGCCATGATTAACGCCGCCAAACGCCCGGTGCTCTATCTGGGCGGCGGGGCGATTAATGCCTCTGACGCGGTGCGTGAGCTGGCAGAGAAAGCCAACCTGCCCACCACTATGACGCTGATGGCGCTTGGTATGCTCCCGAAAGCGCACCCGCTGTCACTGGGGATGCTGGGGATGCACGGTGCGCGCAGCACCAACTACATTCTGCAAGAGGCTGATTTGCTGATTGTTCTCGGCGCACGTTTTGATGACCGGGCGATCGGCAAAACCGAGCAGTTCTGTCCGAATGCCAAAATCATTCACGTGGATATCGATCGCGCCGAGCTGGGTAAAATTAAACAGCCGCACGTCGCGATTCAGGGTGACGTTGCCGAGGTACTGGCACAGCTGATCCCGCAAACTGAGGCGACCGGGCGTGAAGAGTGGCGTCAGCTGGTAGCCGACCTGCAACAGGAATTCCCTGGTGCAATCCCAACGGAAGGCGACCCGCTCAGCCACTACGGGCTGATTAACGCCGTGGCTGCCTGTGTGGACGACAGCGCGATCATCACCACCGACGTAGGCCAGCATCAGATGTGGACCGCGCAGGCCTACCCGCTGAACCGTCCGCGCCAGTGGCTGACCTCCGGCGGCCTCGGGACCATGGGCTTTGGCCTGCCTGCGGCAGTGGGCGCGGCGCTGGCTAACCCGGACCGTAAGGTTATCTGTTTCTCCGGCGACGGCAGCCTGATGATGAACATTCAGGAAATGGCGACCGCGGCCGAAAACCAGTTAGACGTCAAAATCATCCTGATGAACAACGAAGCGCTGGGGCTGGTGCATCAGCAGCAGAGCCTGTTCTATAAGCAGGGCGTGTTTGCCGCGACCTATCCCGGTATGATCAACTTTATGCAGATTGCCGCCGGCTTTGGCCTGCATACCTGCGATTTGAACGCTGAAGAGGATGCCCACGCGGCATTGCAGGAAGCGATTTCACGCCCGGGCCCGGCGCTGATCCACGTGCGTATTGACCCTGAACAAAAAGTGTATCCGATGGTGCCGCCGGGTGCGGCAAATACTGAGATGGTGGGGGAATAAGCCATGCAGAAACAACATGATAACGTCATTCTGGAACTCACCGTCCGCAACCACCCTGGCGTCATGACGCACGTCTGTGGGCTATTCGCCCGTCGCGCGTTTAACGTTGAAGGCATTCTCTGTCTGCCGATTCAGGGCAGCGAGCACAGCCGCATCTGGCTGCTGGTCAACGACGATCAGCGCCTGGAACAGATGATGGCGCAGATCGATAAGCTGGAAGATGTCACCAAAGTGGCGCGCAACCAGTCCGATCCCACCATGTTTAATAAAATTGCGGTGTTCTTCGAATAAATCGCTCATTGCTTGAACACCCACGCGCTTATCGTTAAGGTAAGCGCGTTTTTTTATCTGCTCGCCAGGAACGCGCCATGACGACCATCGCTCTTATCGACGACCACCTTATCGTCCGCTCCGGATTTGCTCAGCTTTTGAACCTTGAACCTGATTTTCAGGTCGTCGCAGAGTTCGGCTCCGGGCGCGAGGCGCTGGCGGGTTTACCCGGACGTGGGGTGCAGGTCTGTATTTGTGACATCTCAATGCCGGATCTCTCCGGACTGGAACTGCTGAGTCAGTTACCGAAGGGAATGGCGATCATTATGCTTTCGGTCCATGACAGCCCGGCGCTGGTGGAGCAGGCGCTCAATGCGGGGGCGCGCGGGTTCCTTTCAAAACGCTGTAGCCCGGACGAACTGATCGCCGCCGTGCGCACCGTCTCTACCGGCGGCTGCTACCTGACGCCGGATATCGCCATCAAGCTGGCCGCCGGGCGACAAGATCCGCTAACCAAACGCGAGCGTCAGGTGGCGGAGAAGCTCGCTCAGGGGATGTCGGTGAAAGAGATTGCCGCTGAGCTGGATCTGTCGCCGAAAACGGTTCACGTTCACCGCGCCAACCTGATGGAAAAACTCAACGTCAGCAACGACGTCGAGCTGGCGCGCCGCATGTTTGATAGCTGGCAATGAGCCCCGTGCTTTCGCGGCTGATCGCCGTCGTCGCCAGCTTTTTTATCTTCTCTGCAGCCTGGTTTTGCCTGTGGAGCATCAGCCTGCATCTGGTGGAGCGCCCGGAACTGGCAGTACTGCTGTTCCCGTTCGGCCTGCGTCTGGGGTTAATGCTGCAGTGCCCGCGTGGCTACTGGCCCGTTTTGCTGGGCGCAGAATGGCTGATGCTGGTCTGGCTGGCGCAGGAAGTGGCGCTGGCGCATCTGCCCTTATTGATTACCGGAAGCCTGCTCACGCTTCTCCCTGTTGCCCTTATTTCCCGCTACCGCCACCAGCGCGACTGGCGCACGCTGTTGCGTCAGGGGGCGGCGCTGATTGCCGCCGCGCTGCTGCAATCTCTCCCGTGGGTCGGCGAGAAAGAGATGCTCAACGCTCTGCTACTGACCCTTACCGGCGGCCTGACGCTCGCGCCAACCTGTCTGGTGATCTGGCATTACCTCACCAGTACCGTCTGGCAGCCGCTCGGTCCGGCACTGGTCTCGCAGCCCGTGAACTGGCGCGCACGGCACCTCATCTGGTATCTGCTGCTGTTTGTGGTAAGCCTGTGGCTGCAGCTTGGTCTGCCCGCTGAGCTCTCGCGTTTTACTCCGTTTTGTCTTGCCCTGCCGATTATTGCGCTTGCGTGGCACTACGGCTGGCAAGGGGCGCTTATCGCCACCCTGATGAACGCCATTGCACTGATAGCCAGCCAGACCTGGCACGATCATCCGGTAGATTTACTCCTCTCCCTGCTGGCGCAAAGCCTGACCGGGCTGCTGCTCGGGGCGGGCATTCAACGGTTGCGTGAACTGAACCAGTCTTTGCAAACCGAGCTGGCGCGCAACCGTCGTCTGGCCGAACGCCTGCTGGAAACCGAAGAGAGCGTACGGCAGGAGGTCGCGCGCGAACTGCACGATGACATCGGCCAGACCATTACCGCCATCCGCACGCAGGCGGGCATCGTTCAGCGTCTGGCGGCGGAAAACGCCGGCGTGAAGCAGGGTGGGGCGCATATCGAACAGCTCTCGCTGGGTGTGTATGACTCGGTAAGGCGTTTGCTCGGAAGGTTACGTCCACGCCAGCTGGATGATTTGTCTCTGGAGCAGGCGGTGCGATCGCTCATGCGCGAGATGGAGCTGGAAAGTCGCGGGATTGTCAGCCATCTCGACTGGCGGATTGAAGAATCGCTGCTGAGTGAAGGCCAGCGTGTGACGCTGTTTCGGGTGTGTCAGGAAGGGCTGAATAATATTGTGAAGCACGCCAATGCCAGCGCGGTAACGTTGCAGGCCTGGCAGCAGGACGAGCGTCTGATGCTGGTAATTGAAGATGACGGCTGCGGCCTGCCGCCGGGCTCCGGCCAGCAGGGATTTGGTCTGGCGGGGATGCGCGAGCGTGTGAAGGCGCTGGGCGGCACGCTGAATATCTCCTGCACCCATGGAACGCGCGTCTGCGTCAGTTTGCCGCTGAGGAGTTACCATGTTTAAAGCCCCGGCTAATGCCACCCCGATCGGCGATAAAAATGAAATTGACGCCCGCTATCGTTACTGGCGTCGCCATATTCTGATCACCATCTGGCTCGGCTATGCTCTGTTCTACTTCACCCGCAAAAGCTTCAACGCCGCCGCACCGGAGATCCTCGCCAGCGGCGTGATGGCCCGCACCGATATCGGCCTGCTGGCGACGCTGTTTTACATTACTTATGGCCTGTCGAAGTTCTTCTCCGGCATCGTCAGCGACCGCTCCAACGCCCGCTATTTTATGGGCTTCGGGCTGATTGCCACGGGAGTGGTGAATATCCTGTTTGGTTTTTCCACCTCGCTGTGGGCTTTTGCGCTGCTGTGGGCGCTGAACGCCTTTTTCCAGGGCTGGGGCGCGCCGGTTTGTGCCCGATTACTTACCACCTGGTACTCGCGCAACGAGCGTGGCGGCTGGTGGGCAGTCTGGAACACCGCGCATAACGTGGGTGGTGCGCTGATCCCCATCGTCGTCGGCGCAGCGGCGCTGCATTACGGCTGGCGTGCAGGCATGATGATTGCGGGCGGGTTAGCGATTATCGCCGGGTTGTTCCTCTGCTGGCGTTTGCGCGACAGGCCGCAGACCGTAGGACTTCCCGCGGTGGGTGACTGGCGTCATGATGAGATGGAAATTGCCCAGCAGCAGGAAGGGGCGGGGTTAACCCGCAAAGAAATCCTCACCAAATACGTGCTGAAGAACCCCTATATCTGGCTGCTGTCGCTCTGTTACGTGCTGGTCTACGTGGTGCGCGCGGCGATCAACGACTGGGGTAATTTGTACATGTCCGAGACGCTTGGCGTGGATCTGGTGACGGCCAACTCGGCGGTGACCATGTTTGAACTGGGTGGGTTTATCGGCGCGCTGGTGGCGGGCTGGGGATCGGACAAGCTGTTCAACGGCAACCGTGGCCCGATGAATCTCATTTTTGCTGCCGGGATTTTGCTCTCGGTTGGCTCGCTGTGGCTGATGCCGTTTGCCAGCTACGTGATGCAGGCGGCGTGCTTCTTCACCACCGGTTTCTTTGTGTTTGGTCCGCAGATGCTGATCGGCATGGCGGCGGCGGAGTGCTCGCACAAAGAGGCGGCCGGTGCGGCGACGGGCTTTGTCGGGCTGTTTGCCTACCTCGGCGCATCGCTCTCCGGCTGGCCGCTGGCGCGGGTCATCGACATCTGGCACTGGAGCGGCTTCTTTGCGGTGATCGCCATCGCGGCGGGGATTTCTGCTCTGCTGCTGTTACCATTTTTGCACGCCCAGGTACCGCGCGAAGCGTGATACGTCTCACCTTTTCGCCCCGAATGGGGCAAAACTAGGAAATATTCCCGGTTTCACCTGGACGCTGTCTCAGGCGTCTCTCCCGGCTGATTTTTACAATGCCTGCCATTCGCAGGTATAAAAATCAGCTCAGGAGCAAACCATGCTGGCCTTCTTAAACCAGGTGCGCAAGCCGACCCTGGATCTGCCGCTCGACGTGCGGCGTAAAATGTGGTTCAAACCGTTCATGCAGTCCTACCTGGTGGTCTTTATTGGCTACCTGACCATGTACCTGATCCGCAAAAACTTTAACATCGCGCAGAACGACATGATCTCCACCTACGGGCTGAGCATGACGCAGCTGGGGATGATTGGCCTGGGCTTCTCCATCACCTACGGCGTGGGTAAAACGCTGGTTTCCTATTACGCTGACGGCAAAAACACCAAGCAGTTCCTGCCGTTTATGCTGATCCTCTCCGCCATCTGTATGCTCGGCTTTAGCGCCAGCATGGGCGCGGGCTCGGTTAGCCTGTTCCTGATGATCGCCTTCTACGCCCTGAGCGGTTTCTTCCAGAGTACCGGCGGGTCCTGCAGCTATTCCACCATCACCAAATGGACGCCACGTCGCAAGCGTGGTTCGTATCTTGGCATGTGGAACATCTCCCACAACCTCGGTGGTGCGGGGGCGGCAGGCGTGGCGCTGTTCGGTGCCAACTATCTGTTCGACGGCCATGTGATCGGCATGTTTATCTTCCCGTCTATTATCGCCCTGATCGTCGGTTTTATCGGTCTGCGCTTCGGCAGCGATTCCCCGGAATCTTATGGCCTCGGCAAAGCTGAAGAGCTGTTTGGCGAGGAGATCAGCGAAGAGGATAAAGAGACCGAAGAAAACGAGATGACCAAATGGCAGATCTTTGTTGAGTACGTGCTGAAAAACAAAGTGATCTGGCTGCTCTGCTTCTCGAACATCTTCCTGTACGTGGTGCGTATCGGTATCGACCAGTGGTCAACCGTGTATGCCTTCCAGGAGCTGAAGCTCTCTAAAGAGGTCGCGATTCAGGGCTTTACCCTGTTCGAAGTGGGCGCGCTGGTCGGCACGCTGCTGTGGGGCTGGCTCTCGGATCTCGCCAATGGCCGTCGCGCGCTGGTGGCCTGCATCGCGCTGGCGCTGATTATCGCCACCTTGGGCGTTTACCAGCATGCCAGCAACCAGTATGTGTACCTGGCGTCACTGTTTGCGCTCGGCTTCCTGGTGTTTGGTCCACAGCTGCTGATCGGCGTGGCCGCCGTTGGTTTCGTACCTAAAAAAGCGATCGGCGCTGCCGATGGGATTAAGGGCACCTTCGCCTATCTGATTGGTGATAGCTTCGCCAAGCTCGGTCTGGGGATGATCGCCGACGGCACGCCAATTTTCGGCCTCACCGGCTGGGCTGGCACCTTCGCCGCGCTGGATGCGGCAGCGATCGGCTGTATCGTCCTGATGGCGATGGTCGCGGTGCTGGAAGAACGTAAAATTCGCCGCGAAAACCACGCGCAGAAGCAGAAATTGAAAGCAGCCTGAGTGTGCAGGTGACTTCTTTGCCCGGCTGACCGCCGGGCTTTTTTATTAACTGAGTTAAGACCTACCCCAAAACAAAAATATCCCCTGTTGACGGGGTGACTGTGCCGGGCAACCACAAATTGCCCCATTTACCCGTACAGTGGCAGCCCATTATTTTGTCCGGTTTTAGGCCGTGTAGAAACTGCCTGACTGCCCAGAGCTTACGAGGTGATGCACTGCGAAGATGGAAACCACCGAAAATTGCATGGATGTGATTGATGCCAGTTATGCTCTGGCAGTGACGCACAATATCCATCAGACCCCGGTGACCGCAGCCGATAAAAATGATCAGTCCAAGGTCAGATTTATAAATCAGAGCCCCTTCATCTTTTACATAGTCCGCATTCGCTTTTTTTCTGCCGATAACACCGTATGCGTGCGGTTTGGCGACAGGAATCTCCCCTGACCACATAAAACGCTTTCCAATCTGAAGCGGGGTACTGCTGTATTCCATGCGATAGCGTGAATAATCATTATTCAGCGACAATTTTTTTAGTCTGGCGGTATACCCTAAAAAAGGTATTGCCGAGTAGCGCTCGCAGGCCACGTGGGGATGGCATACGATCCGGCAATTATCCGGTAACCACGGAACGCCGCCGCAATGGTCATAGTGCCCGTGAGAAAGTACCGCTGCGGTCAGGCGGGTCAAATCGATGCCCATTAGAGCAGCGTTATACAGGAAGCTATCATCAGGACCGGTATCAAACAGAATGGAATCATTTTCATCCTGTATAAACAGGCTAAGTCCTGCTTTGGCCCGCAGTAAGTTTTTACCGCCGGGGTTAGCCCGATTCTCCAGCAGGACACTGATTGTTATGGACATGTTCGCTCTTTCCCTGAAGTGATTATTTGTTACCGCCAGGCATTGACCATACACTGTGGATATACAATCGTCCCAATAAAAACCAAAGTGGCTTTCCTGCCCTTTTTCCAGCGCTTTTCAGTTCACTATTATGGTTCTGCCCGCTTTTGACGCCGTGTGTTTCCCGCTATGATGAGCGGCTATTCTAAGGAGAACGCATGGTCTGGATAATGCTGGCAACGCTTGCTGTGGTGTTTGTGGTCGGATTTCGGATCCTGACCTCGGATTCCCGACGCGCCATCAAACGCTTAAGCGAACGTCTGGGGATCACCCCGATGCCCGTTGAGTCGATGATCGACCAGTTTGGCAAAACGCCGGGGAATGAGTTTATTCGTTATCTTGAGCGCCCGGACGAGGCGCACCTGCAAAACGCGGCACAAGTGTTGCTGATCTGGCAGGTCTGCATCGTCGATGGTAGCGAAGAGAACCTGCACACCTGGCACCGCATGCTGCGTAAAGCCCGCCTGGCTGCGCCAATCACCGATGCGCAAGTCCGACTCGCGCTCGGCTTTATGCGCGAGATCGAGCCCGATCTGCAGGAACTTAATGCCTTCCAGCTACGCTACAACCAACTTTTCTTGCCGGAAGAGGGCGTGTTTTACCTACACTGATCCCCTGTAATAACGACAAAAGTTGTCAAATCGTTAAATTCGTCACACTTTTGATGATAAACTGCGCGACTTTTCCGCACGTTTTTATCTTCAGGTGACGCCATGACAGAACATATCCAGCCCACGACCAGACCGCAGACCAAAGAGGTTTCACGCCCGAACTGGTCGGCGGTTTTCTCCGTGGCATTCTGCGTCGCCTGCCTGATTACCGTTGAGTTTTTACCGGTCAGCCTGCTGACGCCCATGGCGCAGGATCTGGGCATTTCCGAAGGTGTGGCGGGACAGTCTGTTACCGTAACTGCCTTTGTGGCGATGTTCGCCAGCCTGTTTATCACCCAGGTGATTGGTACCATTGACCGCCGCAAAGTGGTTATTCTGTTTAGCGTGCTGCTAACGCTCTCCTGCCTGCTGGTTTCTTTTGCCAATAACTTTACCCTGCTGTTGCTTGGACGCGCCTGCCTGGGATTAGGGCTGGGCGGTTTCTGGGCGATGTCAGCATCCCTCACTATGCGCCTGGTGCCCGCGCGCACGGTGCCAAAAGCGTTGTCCGTTATCTTCGGTGCGGTCTCTATCGCGCTGGTGATCGCCGCGCCGCTGGGCAGTTTCCTTGGTGGGATTATCGGCTGGCGAAACGTGTTTAATGCGGCGGCGGTAATGGGTTTTCTGTGCATTATCTGGGTGTGGAAAGCACTGCCGTCTCTGCCCGGTGAAGCCGCGCATCACAAACAGAACATGTTCAGCCTGCTGAAGCGCCCGGGTGTGCTGGCGGGGATGACTGCTATCTTTATGTCTTTCGCCGGGCAGTTTGCCTTCTTCACCTACATCCGCCCGGTGTTTATGACCATGGCGGGATTTGACGTGGATGGCCTGACGCTGGTGCTGTTGAGTTTCGGTATCGCCAGTTTTGTGGGCACCTCACTCTCGTCCCAGTTCCTGAAACGCTCCCTGAAAGTGGCGCTGGCGGGCGCACCGCTGGTGCTGGCTATCAGTGCCACGGTACTGGTGCTGTGGGGTAGCGATAAATGGGTGGCGTCGGCGATTGCCATTATCTGGGGCTTTGCCTTTGCGCTGGTGCCGGTGGGCTGGTCAACGTGGATCACCCGCTCACTGGCCGATCAGGCGGAAAAAGCCGGTTCCATTCAGGTGGCGGTGATCCAGCTGGCGAACACCTGCGGTGCTGCCATCGGCGGTGTTGCGCTCGACCATCTGGGGTTGACGTCACCGCTGGTGATTTCCGGTACGCTGATGCTGCTGACGGCGCTGCTGGTGGCGGGTAAGGTTAAAGCGAAGTAGTGGTTTTCTCCCTCTCCCGTGGGAGAGGGAATCTGGCTACGCCGATGTCTGAACCCGTCTTCTCGAATCCATCGAAATCAGCACTACCGACGACACAATCAGCAGCGTACCCAGCCAGTCCGGCAGGGTGAACGCCACGCCCAGCAGGATAACCGACAATAGCGCGCTGCTCAGCGGCTCGGCGCAGCTCAGAATGCTCGCCTTTGGCCCGCCAATCATCTGCGCACCTTTCAGGTACAGGCTGAACGTCAGCGCCGTACCGATCACCACCAGGTAGAAGAACGCCAGCAGCAGGCTGCCATCAATGACAAACGTTGTCCCGCGCCCGGCGTAGAACGGAGTCAGCATTACCCCGGCAATCAACATACTCCAGCCAACAATCGGCAGCGTGCCGTAGCGGGCGATCAGCGTTGACGGGTAAGTGGTATAAAACGCGGCGGCAAAGGCGGAAGCGATCCCGAAGAACAGCGCCGCAGGCGAAATAGAGAGTGAGGTCGGGTCGCCATGCGTCACCAGCAGGAACGTGCCGACAAGCGACGTCATTATCGCGGATAAGACAAAAACACCAGGGCGCTTTTTCCGCGCCAGCGCAAACCACGCCACGATGATGGTCGGCGACAGGAATTGCAGCACGGTGGCGGTTGCTGCGTTGGATTTTTCAATCGTCAGCAGGAAAGTAAGCTGCACGGTGAGCGCGCCAACCAGCGAGAAAATCAGCAGGCTGAGGGCATCTTTTCGATTTTTGATGACCGAGAAAATCTTGTCGCCGTGAACAAAGGAAAGCGTAAGCAGGATCACGCCGGTAAACAGCAGGCGAACCATGGTCAGATAAGGCGAAGAAATATGGCTTTTCTCCATGATGTACTGCGCGCAAACTCCTGAGCTTCCCCATAAAACGGCGGCGATCAGGACGTTTAGCATCCCTTTACGTGTGGAACCCATGTTCTCCCCTGTTATGTTGGTTTTTTCCCAGCATAACATGGGTCGATTGCCTGTGGCGTGCAGCCTGGAGCCCTAAACCAGACTCGTCATGGGAAACGTAGCGGCGTACTTAATAATCTTCCATACAATCCACCTGACCAATCGCTGCCCAGTAGGCGTCCAGATTGTCGCGCTTCACGGCGGTAATGGCGTTTTTGATCAGGAGTTGATTGGCCTCGGATGACAAAATCATCTCCTGCCAGGCTTTATCGCTCTGCTTTTTCTGTGGCGTACAGGTTTTCTTAATATCTTTAAGGACCTGCTGCTTTATTTGTGCCTCTTTCGCCGGGTCGTCCTTTTCCTGTGCATGGACAAACGCGGCGAAGAGCAGACAAACCAGCAGGCAGACCAGGTGCGCAGCTTTCATCAAAACCCCCTTTAGAAGTCACATGCTTCCTATGAAATATATCGTTACATTCAGTGTAGCGACTCCAGTCGAAAGTATGAATTTTCTCCAGGATGAGTGTGTGAGATAGTGAAACGGCACAGAAAAATAAGGAGAAAAATATGTACCTGAGCATTACTGATACAGTCACCACGCAAGAGAAAGAGGAGTTACTGACGGGGCTGAGAGCCTATAACGGGCAGTTTCTCGATCTATCGAATTTTAGCGGTGACATTGGCGTTTACATGCGAGATGAAAATGGCGTGATGCTGGGCGGATTAATTGGCGTACGTAAAGGCGACTGGCTGAATATCGACTTTCTCTGGGTCAGCGATACCGTGCGGGGTTCCGGTGTGGGTAGCCAGATCATTAAATCGGCCGAAGAGGAAGCCAGACGCAACGGCTGTAAACATGCGCTCGTCGACACCGCCAGCTTCCAGGCGCGCCCGTTCTATGAAAAACAGGGGTACCAGCTACAGATGTCTTTGCAGGATTATCCTTATCCTGGCATGCAGCGACATTATCTGGCGAAAGCGCTTTAAATCCTGAATCTGTAGGCTGGGTAAGTCCGGCAATCGACCGCATATAACTTATCCTTCTTATTGATTCTTTTTCGGTTTTTAGCTCATCGCCGCGTTGTCGATATAGTCATCAAAACGTTTATCAAAAGGAACTGTATCGTGAAACTCCGATTGGGTGTGCTTCTTCTGACTGGCCTGCTGCTGGCGGGCTGTGACCAAAGTGGCAATGATGTTAAGCACATTAAAGTGGGCGTCATCAATGGCGCCGAACAAGACGTGGCGGAAGTTGCCAAAAAGGTGGCGAAAGAGAAATATGGCCTGGATGTGGAGCTGGTGGGCTTCAGCGGATCGCTGCTGCCCAACGATGCCACCAACCACGGTGAACTGGATGCCAACGTCTTCCAGCATCGCCCATTCCTTGAAGAAGATAACAAGGCGCACGGCTACAAACTGGTCGCCGTGGCGAACACCTTTGTTTTCCCGATGGCCGGGTATTCCCGCAAGATCAAATCCGTGTCCGATCTGAAAGATGGCGCGACCATTGCTATTCCGAACGACCCGACTAACCTCGGCCGCGCGCTGTTGCTGCTGCAAAAAGAGAAGCTGATTACCCTCAAGCCAGACGTTGGCCTGCTGCCGACGGCGCTGGATATCACGGCAAATCCCAAAAACCTGAAAATTATGGAGCTGGAAGGGGCGCAGCTGCCGCGCGTGCTGGATGACCCGAAAGTTGATGTTGCCATCATCAGCACCACCTATCTCCAGCAAACCGGGCTGTCGCCGGTGCATGACGGCGTATTTATCGAAGACAAAGATTCACCGTACGTGAACATTGTGGTGACGCGTGAAGACAACAAAGACGCAGAAAACGTGAAGGAGTTTATTCAGTCGTATCAGTCACCTGAGGTGGCGAAAGCGGCGGAGACGATCTTTAACGGTGGGGCGGTACCAGGCTGGTAAGCACGCTGGCGGGGAAACCCGCCTTTTCCTATTGGCCCGATTCCATCGATCATCGCCCTTTAGCCCACATCGCAAAACTGCCCCTCTGGCTATTCTCCTTATCACACCAACCGGAGGATACCCTATGAACATCACCCAAATTCGCAATGCCACTCAGCTGATTACCTACGCCGGAAAACGTTTATTAATTGACCCAATGCTGGCACCAAAAGGCGCGTATCCCGGTTTTCCGGGCACGGCGCGTGCAGACATTCGCAACCCGATGGTCGACCTGCCCGTTGACGTAAAAACGCTGCTGGATGCCGATGCCGTGATTGTCACCCACACCCATGACGATCACTGGGATCAAACGGCCATTGAGCTGATCGCCAAAGACAAACCGGTCTATGTGCAAAACGACAGCGACGCCGCGTTGCTGCGCACCCAGGGGTTTACCCACCTGACGGTGATGACCGAAGAGACTCGCTTTGGCGATATCCGCATCACGAAGACCCACGGTGGCCAGCACGGTACCGATCGTGCTTATGCGGTGCCAGAGCTGGCAGAACGTCTGGGCGAAGCCTGCGGTGTGGTGTTGCGCCATCCTGATGAGAAGACGCTGTACATCGCAGGCGATACCATCTGGCGCGAAGAGGTGGCGACCGATCTGCAAAAACACCAGCCGGATGTGGTAGTACTGAATGCCGGTTACGCGCATGTGCTGGGTTTCGGGCCGATTATCATGGGCGAGCAGGACGTGCTGAACGTCCATTTCCTGCTGCCGCAGGCACAGATTGTGGCGGTCCATATGGAGGCGATCAACCACTGCCTGTTAACCCGCCACGCACTGCGTGAGTACGCCGAAGCCAACCAGTTCAGTGATGCGCTGAGCATTCCACAGGATGGCGAAAGCGTTATATTCTGAGTGTTTAAAGGGGAAGGGAGAGACAGATGCCGCCAGTAAACGTCGCGATTGTTGCGGTGGACGGGTTTAGCCCGTTCCACTACTCCGTTCCCTGCATTCTGTTTGGTGATACGGTATCCGGTGAAAAGCGCTTTAACGTGACGATCTGCGCCGAAACGCCGGGTTTTCTCACCTCAAAAGACGGATTTGCCCTCAACGCCACGCAGGACTACACCGCTATTGGTCAGGCCGATATTGTTGTCGTTCCCTACTGGCAGCATGTCCTTGAACGCCCGCCTCAGGTGCTGCTCGACAGCCTGGCGCAGGCAAGAGACAACGGCGCGGAAATCGTCGGGCTTTGTCTGGGATCATTTGTGCTGGCCTGGGCGGGTATCCTCGACGGCAAACGTGCGGCCACGCACTGGGAGTTTGAGCACCAGTTCCAGTTGCTTTTCCCGAACGTTCAGTTGGATATCAACGCCCTCTACGTGGATGACGACAACATCATCACTTCAGCGGGCACCGCCGCTGCGCTGGATTGTTGTTTGTACATTATCCGCCAGCGCTTTGGCAGCGTGGTCGCGAACCAGATTGCCCGGCGGATGATTGTGCCGCCGCACCGTGAAGGCGGACAGGCGCAGTTTATTGCCCAGCCGGTGCCAAAAGACACCCGCGATGCGCGGATTAACTGCCTGATCGATTATCTCCAGCAGCACATTACCGAGCCGCATAATCTGGACTCGCTGGCGGAGGTGGTTTCCATGAGCCGCCGCACCCTGACTCGCCATTTTATTAACGCTACGGGGATGAGCGTCGCCGACTGGCTAACTGCGGAACGGTTGCGACGCAGTCAGATATTACTGGAAGCCGGAAATATACCGATTGAACGCGTGGCAGAACAGGTGGGATTTGTGTCGGCGGTGACGTATCGCCAGCAGTTTAAAGCGCGTTTTGGGGTCAGCCCGGCGGAATGGCGAAAAACCTTCCGTCTTCACTGCTAGTGTATTAGGGCTAACTCAAGATTTAAGGTTTAGTTAAATCATTTCGTATTTATTCTTAATACCCTTCTCACTTTTCTGAAAGAAAGATTTATTTTAGGTTCCCTAACGTAAATTACATATACTCACTTTAGGAATACTCTTATATTGCTAAAATAATAATTTCGAACATTTTTGTGGCATGGATGAATAGCTCCGGAATAAAAAATAGAATAGTTTCATTAGTAAATTATGCTGCTGCTATCTTATTAGCTGTGTTTTTTTTAGCGAGCGCAAATGCTGCGCCGCTGTCGCCAGCCGATCGCGACTCCATTCAACAGCAACAGCAGCAGCTTTTATTACAAAACCAGCAACAGCGTGAAGAGCTGGAGCGCAGTATTCCTCGCACCGCGCCTGCCAGACCGCTACCTGTTACCGGATCCGGGCCCTGTTTCACCATTCATACCATTACCCTTTCCGGTGCGACCTTAATCTCCCAGAAAACCCGTCAGACCCTTGTCGCACCGTGGCAGGGGCGGTGTCTGGATATGGCGAAAATAACGGAACTTCTCGCCCATATTTCTGACTGGTATATCAGCCGGGGATATATCACCAGCCGCGCTTTTCTTACCGAGCAGGATCTCTCCGGCGGCCAGCTGAATATTGTTGTGCTGGAAGGCAGACTGGAAGCGATCCACCTGGAAGGCGAAACGCCGCGCATGCTGAAAATGGCTTTTCCGGGACGGGTGGGGGGCATTCTTAATTTACGCGACATCGAACAGGGCATGGAGCAAATTAACCGTTTGCGCACCGAACCGGTTCAGATCGAAATTCTTCCGGGGACGCAGGCCGGATATTCCATCGTTAATCTCACGGCAAAACCGGAATTTCCCTTAAGTGCATCCGTAAGCCTGGATAATAGCGGGCAGAAGAGTACCGGGGAAGATCAGCTGAGTGGCGTGCTCACCGCCAATAATATGCTGGGGCTGGCGGATAAATGGTTTGTCAGCGGCGGGCGCAGCAGTGATTTTGCCAGCGCGTATGATGCACAGAATTTCCAGGCGAGCGTCAGCGTGCCGTTTGGTTACGGATTACTGGACTACAGCTACGCCTGGAGTAACTACCGGACCACCATCAGCAACCAGGGGTTCAACTGGCTCTCCACGGGCGATACCAAAACCCACCGCGTTAACGCGTCATGGGTGGTCTTCCGCAACGGGGATGTCAAAACCGGCATTGCGGCAGGCGTGGTTCAGCGCTCCAGCCACAACTGGCTTAACGACGCGCCGCTTAAGAGCAGCACGCGTAACCTCTCCAGCCTGGTCCTGGGAATTACCCACACGCAAAAAATGCTGGGCGGCGTGGCGACCTTCAACCCGACCTGGAGCCACGGTATGCCGTGGTTCAATGCCGAAACCGACGAAGATAAGTCCGGGGATATGCCGCGCGCTGAATTCCGCAAATGGAGCCTGAACGCCAGCTTCCAGCGGCCGATTACCCGTAACGCCTGGTGGCTGACCAGCGCCTACGGCCAGTGGTCGCCCGACCGCCTTTACGGCTCCGAGCGCCTGACGCTCGGCGGTGAAAGCTCCGTGCGCGGTTTTAAAGAGCAGTACCTGTCCGGGGACAACGGCGGCTACTGGCGTAACGAGCTGGGGTATTCCCTCTTCACCCTCCCGGTGCTTGGTGCGGTGAGCGCAACGCTCGCCGTTGACGGCGGCTGGCTGGAAAAAGACCGTCAGGACCGCTTTGCCTCCGGCACGTTGTGGGGAGGTTCGGTGGGGCTGAGCAGCGCAGGGCGCTGGTACAGCAGCCAGATTTCGGTCGGTACGCCTTTGCACTACCCCGACTGGCTTGGCCCGGATCATGTGAGCGTTAACTGGCGCATTGCCTTCATGCTTTAAGAGACTCTACGACTATGGATACCCGTCACCCACCCGTTCGTTTCTCGCAGCGTCTGATCAGCTGGATTGTCTGCGGCCTGATGGTCTGGCAGCCGATGGCACCTGCCGTCGCGGCGGCGCTTACGCCGACCGGGCAGACCACGGTCGATCGGGCGGGGAACGGGGTGCCGGTCGTCAACATTGCTACGCCGAACGGGGCGGGTATTTCGCATAACCAGTTCGGTGAGTATAACGTCGGCAAAGAGGGGCTTATCCTCAACAACGGCACGGACCGTTTAACCCAGACCCAACTCGGCGGGCTTATTCAGAACAACCCCAACCTGCAGGCCGGGCGGGAAGCGAAAGGCATCATCAACGAAGTCACGGGGGCAAACCGCTCCCAACTGCAGGGCTATACGGAAGTCGCCGGCAAGGCGGCAAACGTCATGGTGGCCAACCCGTACGGCATCACCTGTAACGGGTGCGGATTTATCAACACTCCGAACGTCACCCTGACCACGGGGAAACCGCAGTTCGACGCCAGCGGTAACCTGCAGGCGCTGGAGGTGACGAAAGGCGCCATCACGGTTGAAGGCCAGGGGCTGGATGCCAGCAAGAGTGACGCGCTGACGCTGATTGCGCGCGCGACGGAAGTGAACGCCGCGATACACGCGAACGACCTGACGGTAACGGCAGGGGCAAACCGCGTGGGCGCAGACGGCAGCGTTAAGCCGATTACCGGTGAGGGCGCCGCGCCCGTGGTGGCGGTGGATACCGGCGCGCTCGGTGGGATGTATGCCAACCGTATCCGCCTGGTCTCCAGCGAGACGGGCGTGGGGGTGAATCTCGGTAGCCTGAATGCGCGCCAGGGCGATATTCAGCTGGACGCGGGCGGGAAACTGACGGTCACCAACAGCCTGGCCAGCGGCTCGATTACTGCGAATGGCGCGGGAGTGGTCCTCAACGGCAGCCATCAGGCCGGGGGCGCGCTGAATGTAACCAGCTCGCAGGATGTGGAACTCAGTAACAGCACGCTCGCCAGCCAGGGCGATATGCGCCTTTCCGCTGCGGGGAAAGTGCAGACGACGGGCGGCGGGACAAACAGCGCGGGCGCGCTGTCGGTGAGCAGCGGGCAGGGGATGACGCTCAGCAATACCTCCCTGGTCTCCCGCAGCGCGGCGACGCTGGACAGTAAAGATACCCTGACCGTAAACGGCGGCGGCGTGTCGGCACAGGGTGGGGCGCTAACCGTCACGAGCAAACAGGGAATGGCGCTTGCGGATGCAACGCTGACGGGTCAGGCCGACACTACGCTGTCCACCAACGGTAGCCTGACGCAGCGCGGCGGCAGCGTCACCGGCAAAGGCTCGCTCAGCGTGGCGGCCGGGAAAGATATCACGCTGACGAATACCCGCAGCGGAAGCGATACCCGCGCGACGCTGACCAGCGGCGGCACGCTGTCATCCACGGCCAGTGCGGTCTCGGCAGGAGATAATCTGGCCCTGAGCGGCGGACAGCTGGTGATGGACGGCCAGAGCCGGGCCGATGCCACGGGCGATGTCAGCCTGACGGGCAGCACCGTCAGTAGCCAGGGGCAGGTGAATGCCGGGCGCGACATTGCGCTCTCCGGCGACACGGTGTCCAACAGCGGCCAACTGGCGGCGAAAGGCCGCCTAGACGTGAACGCGGGAGACCTGACGAACGGCGGCACGGTGCAGGGGAACGACGTCACCCTGAAGGGGCAGACGGTCACCAATAGCGGCACCCTGCAGAGTGCCGGCAACCTGGCATTAAGCGCCGGAAACCTCGAGCAGCGGGGCACGCTGAGCGCGAAGGGCGATGCGAACGTCACGGCGCAGCAGACCCTGCGTAACAGCGGCAGCCTGCTGGCTGACGGCGCGCTGAACGTAACGGCAGACACGCTTGAACAGAATGGCACCCTGTCCGGCGCGACGGCGCTGACGGCGCAGGCCGGCACCCTGACCAGCGGTCAGGCGTCCCGCACCACCAGCCAGGGCAGTGTACAGCTTACCGCGACCCGCAGCGCCAGCCTGAACGGGCAGACGGACGCGGCGGGGGCATTAACCGTCAGCACCGGCGACCTGACCACCGGCCAGGATGCGCACCTGCAGAGCGGGCAGGGGCTGACTCTGCAGGCGCAGAATGCCGCGCTGAACGGCACGCAGGCGGCGAAGGGCGCCCTGTCGGTGAGGGCGGGAGCGATTGCGCATACCGGTAAATCCACCGGTGACACGCTGAGTTTTAACGCGACCGGCGACCTGACCAGCGGCGGAGAGCTTACCGCCAGCGCCATCACGCTCAGCGGACAGAACATCCTCCAGTCCGGCGTCGCAAAAGCGGATCGCATGACCCTGACGGCCCCCGGGCGCATCACCAGCAGCGGCTCTCTGGTTGCCGGTTCGCTGGCGCTGGATGCTGCCTCGGTGGAGAACAGCGGGCTGCTGCAGGGGACCACCCTGCTCGGCCTGAATACCGGGTCACTCACGAACCTCGCCGGTGGCTCGGTCTACAGTGCTCAGGATTTAACGCTGAACGTCCCAACGCTGGCTAACAGCGGGCTTATCACCACCGACGGCGCGCTGCGCATTAAAGGCGATACGCTGACAAACCAGGGGGAAATCAACGGCGTCAGCCTGAGCAGTGAGTACCTCAGCCTGACCAACACCGATACCGGACGCCTGCTGGCGGACGACCGGCTCACCCTGAACGGCACTGCGTTTGCTAACGCGGGAAATATTGCGGCCAGCGACCTGCACATCACGGCGGACATCCTGCAGAACCAGGGCACCGTCGAGGGGGACTTGGCGCTGACGCTCGGCGTGGCAGACCTCACTAACCGTGGCGCGCTGCGCAGCAGCGGAACGCTGACGCTTGGCGGTGAAACGCTTACCAACAGCGGCGAGCTCAGCGCCACCGCGCTGCTGCTGAACCTGACCCGCCAGGCCAGCAACGATGCCGACGGGCGGGTGATTGCCCGGGACGGCCTGACGCTGACCACCGCCAGCCTGACGAACAGCGGGCTGATGGCCGGTACCGACGCGCAGTTTAACAGCGCGTCGGTGACCAACGGCGGCACGCTGCAGGGGACACATTCCCTGACGGCGACAGGGGCACAGCTCAGCAACCAGCAGGCGGGCATGCTACTCTCCGGCGGCGCGCTCGACCTGCATCACACCACCCTGAACAACGCCGGGCTGCTGCAGGGCAATACCCTGAACCTCGCT
Organism: Enterobacter ludwigii; assembly: GCA_023023105.1. Classification (NCBI taxonomy): domain Bacteria; kingdom Pseudomonadati; phylum Pseudomonadota; class Gammaproteobacteria; order Enterobacterales; family Enterobacteriaceae; genus Enterobacter; species Enterobacter ludwigii. The sequence goes on from CP083824.1 coordinate 54,176, forward strand.
ACCGGCGAGTGGATTAACACTGGCAACGCGCTGGGGGAAGCGGGCGTGACGGCGGCGGTGACCGGCACGCTGACCAACAGCGGTAAGGTGCTCAGCCAGCAGGCGCTCGACGTTCAGGCCGACAGAACCGATAACCGGGGCCAGCTGCTGGCGAAAGTGCTGACCCTGCGGGGTGACCTGCAGAACAGCGGCCTGCTTCAGGGCAGCAGCACGCTGGCCTGGTCCGGGAACACCTTCGCGAACCAGGCTCAGGGGCAGGTGACGGGTGGCGAAACCCTGACGCTGAGCGGACATACCCTCAGCAACGCGGGCAGCCTTCAGGCGCGCAGCGCGACGCTTGAGGCCGTGAGCCTGAATAACCAGGGCAGCGTTCAGACGCTGGATGGCCTGACCCTTTCCACGATCGGCAGGCTGGATAATACAGGCGCTCTGCTCAGCCAGAACCTGTTTACGCTGACGGCGGCGCAGCTGTTCAACGACGGCCAGCTGGCCGGGAAAGCCCTCACGGTGAAGGCTGCGCAGCTGAACAACACCGGGATTCTTCAGGGCAACGACACGCTGGCGCTGACCACCCGCGCGCTGAGCAACGGCGCCACCGGGCAACTGGTGAGCGGCAGCCCTCTGGATTTATCCCTCGACACGCTCGATAACGCTGGTCTGCTGCTGGTGAACGGCGGGTTCACCCTGCGGGGCAGCGACCTGACGAACCGGGGCGATATTCAGGCGCAGAGCCTGGATTTGGGCCTGAGCAAGGCCCTGACCAATACGGGGAACATCGTTGCCACCGAAGATGCTGCACTTAACGCAACGACGCTGACCAGCAGAGGCACGGTGGCGGGCAAAACGCTGACAGCAGGCGGTACTGAGCTGCGCAACAGCGGCCTGATGCAGGGCAGCAACGCGGTTAACGCCACCGCCGACCGCTTTATCAACGAGCTGAACGGTAAATGGCTCTCCGGCGGCGGCTTCACGCTGACGGGCGGACAGCTGACCAACGCCGGTACGCTGCAGGGCGCCACGCTGGGCATGACCGGCACCACCCTCACCAACAGCGGCACGGTGAACGGGCAGACGGAACTCAGCGGCACGCTCAGCGGGGCATTAACCAATACCGGGCTGCTGCAGAGCGGCGGCACGACTGCCTTCACTGCGGACACCCTGGCGAACCCGGGGCGCATCACGGGCGGTACGCTGTCCCTCACTGCTCGTGATATGAACAACGGCGGGCTGATGCAGGGAACGAACGGCCTGGCGCTCACCGGGACCACGCTGACCACGGGCGCGACCTCGCGCACCCTCTCCGGCGGCATGCTGACGCTGGATGCTGGCCAGTTGACCACGCAGGGCACGCTGCAGGGGAACGGCGCGGACATCCGCGCCAGCGACTGGACGCACGGCGGGTCTCTGCTCAGCCAGGGAACGCTGACGGCCACTACCGGCGGCACGCTGACCTCAACCGGCTCGCTGATGAGCCAGGGCAGGGCGGATATCACCGCACAGACGCTGGATAACCGCGGGCAGCTCCTCAGCGAGGGCGATGTGACGCTCGGCGGCAGCACGCTTAAAAACAGCGGCACCGTGCAGGGGAACACCCTCGCGCTGCGTCAGAGCAGCATTAACAACCAGGGTACCTTAACCGGCCTGCAGAGCCTGACCCTGCAGGGGCAGCAGCGGCTGATGGCGCGCATGGCAATGGCCGCGCCGCAGCAGGAACTGATTAACGGCGCAGGCGGTAAGCTGCTTACCCAGGGCACCTTGACAATGACATCCGGCACGGTGACCAACGCCGGCAGCTGGCAGGCACAGAACATCCTGCTTAACGCCCGGTCGCTCACCAACAGCGGCGCGGTGCAGAGCACCGACGCGCTGCAGATGACGCTGGCAGACACGCTCACCGGGACCGCAGGCAGCAGGATCACCGCGCTGGGTGCGGCAACGCTGCAGGCCGCAACGCTGGCGAACCTGGGGCAGTGGGCGGCGAAAAACCTGACGCTGACAGGCGGCACGCTCAGCAACAGCGGCGCCATCAGCGGCGTGAATGGCCTGACCCTCAGCCAGACCGGCGCGGTCAGCCAGCAGTCTGGCGGCACCCTGCTGTCCGGCGGGGCGCTGAACGTTACTGCGGCCTCCGTCACCAGCGACGGCAAAATGCAGGGGGGCACGCTCGGCATCACCACCGGGGCGCTCACCAACAACGGACGTCTGCAGGGCGATAACGGCGCGACCCTGGCCCTCAGCGGGACGCTGACCAACAACAGCGGGGGCGAAATCGTCAGCCGCGATGCGCTGACGCTGACCACACCCGCGCTGTTTAACTACGGCCTGATCCAGGGCGGCGGCGAGACGCGCGTGACCGCCTCCTCCCAGGCGCGTAACGACGGCAGGCTCCTCTCCGGTGCGCGCCTGACGCTCGGCACGCCGCAGTTCACCGGCACCGGCTGGCTGCAGGCCACCGACCTGATCCTGAATGCGGCAAACGCCACCAACGGCGGCACGTGGGTGGCCGATCGCGCCACCCTGACCGGCACCACCTTCGCCATCCAGGGCACCACCCAGGCGGGACAGCTGACGGTTAACTACAGCCAGCTGAACAACAGCGGCACGCTGCTCGGCAACACGCAGCTGAATATTGGCGCGGACCAGGTAACTCAGAGCGCGGGCGGCAAGCTGCTGAGCGGCGGCAACCTGTGGCTGCAGAGTCGGGGACTGGACCTTACCGGCCAGCTGGTGTCCCTGGGGGACTTAACGCTGCAGCTGACGAACGCGTTTACCAGCCGAACCGCCGTGGCGGCAGGCAGAACCCTGACCATCAACAGCGGCGGCGACATCGATAACCGCAGCGTGCTGCAGGGGCAGGCGGTCAACCTGAACGCGGGCGGGCAGCTCAGCAACAACGGACAAATCACCACCGGCGGCAGCTCGAGTACGCTCTCCGGCAGCAGCGTGGCGCTGAATGCCGCGGGTTCGGTGCAGGGCGGAGGTGACATCACCGTGGCCAGCCGGAGCAATATTACCGTCGACGGCTTCACCGGCACGCGCGGCTCGCTGACCCTGAGCGCGCCGGGCGCCATCGTCAACACCGCGCTGCTGTACGCGGCGAATAATCTGGCGCTGTTTGCCGACAGCATCACCAACCAGCGCGGCGACATCATGGCGGGGAATAACCTGTGGATGCAGCGAGATGCGGCGGGAAATGCGAACAGCCAGGTGGTGAACACGTCGGGGAATATTGAGACGCAGAATGGTGATATTGCGATCAGAACGGGGCATTTGCTGAATGAACGTGATGGACTGAATATCAGTAGCTATGAAAATAAATACTCGAATGCTTTACCCGACACGTCTAAGTATCTGAGCCGTGTTTATTATGTGAAAGATAAGCCGGATTTTGAAATTAGCCTGGAGGAATGGAAGAACAATGGAGAGCAGGTTGTTTATCATTCATGGCAAAATTGCACGGGAGCAATGAATGAACACTGTCGTGATGTAATCGAATATCGTCTGTCTGGCGAAGATACCCGACGGTTTATTCTTAGTGATTCCGTCGTTCAGGTTTCAGCTAACGGGGGTGCGGCTCGCATTGCCGCTGGGCGCGATATTAATATTAATGCTGGCTCAATGGAAAACAAAGCTAGCAATATCCTTGCAGGACGGGATATAGCACTCTCCGGTTCAACTTTAAATAACCTTTCCGCAGAAGGTGGGCGTAAAGTTGAATATGTTGAGGCAAGTTATCGTTGTGAATGGTTCTACCAGGATTGTGGTAGTGATTATTGGCAACCATTGGAAAAGCTTAGTAATAATAAATGGTATTGGTGGGATGAAGATGAATTAAAATACCGCAGTTATGTTCCTTATCGGTTAGGTGAACATAAGACGGAATTTACTACTGATGGAGCTGCATACCGCGCCGTCATCCAGGCGGGCGGTAACGTCACCGCAAACTTCACCAGTAACATCAGCAACACCAATACCACCGCTAACGCGGGCGGCGTTAGCAACGTCATCTCCACGCCGTCGCTGAACACCCTCAGCAACCAGACCATCGGCAGCGGCGTTCAAAAGCAGGGGCTGAACGCTACCGGCACCGTGGCGGTGAACTCGCCGCAGTGGAACGATCAGCTTCAGGGGGCGCTGCAGCAGCTTAACGGCGGCGGCGCGCTGGAAAACGGCGGCGCGTCCGGCACGCCTCTCAGCAACATTGCCACCACCCAGAAAGGCAACGCGAACCTCGGCCAGCTGGGCGCGCTGGCGAACGCCGGGGTCACCACTGCCGATCTCAGAACCGCTCAGGGCGGTACCGTCGGGCATTATCAGGGCCAGCGCGTCGATACCAGCGCTTACCCGCTGCCGTCGGGCAACAACGGCTATTTCGTCTTCTCCGACAACCCGAAAAGCCCGTACCTGATCGGCATCAACCCGAAACTGAACGGTCTCGGACAGCTTGATCCCGCCCTGTTTGCCGACCTGAACGCGATGCTCGGGGTCAAACCATCGTCCACGGCGCCGCAGGAGACGCGGCTGGCGTTTACCGACGAGAAGCAGTTCCTCGGCTCGTCTTACATGCTCGGCCGCCTCAACCTGAACCCGGATTACGATTACCGCTTCCTCGGTGATGCGGCGTTCGATACCCGCTATGTCTCCAACGTGGTGCTCAACCAGACCGGTAACCGCTACCTGAACGGCATCGGCTCCGATCTGGATCAGATGCGCTATCTGATGGACAACGCCGCGGCGGCGCAGCAGTCGCTGGGCCTGCAGTTTGGCGTCTCGCTGACCGCCGATCAGATTGCCGCACTCGACCACAGCCTGCTGTGGTGGGAGAAAGCCACCGTCAACGGCGAAACCGTGATGGTGCCGAAACTCTACCTGTCGCCGAAGGACGTCACCGTCAATAACGGCAGCGTGATCGCGGGCAACAACGTCACCCTGAAGGGCGGCGACATCACCAACAGCGGCAGCTCGCTGCTGGCGAAAAACAGCCTGACGCTCGATAGCCAGAACAGCATCAGCAACCTCAACAATGGCCTGATGAAAGCGGGCGGCGACCTGAACCTGAGCGCCATCGGCGATATCAATAACATCAGCTCCACCATCAGCGGCAAAACGGTCGCGCTGGAGAGCCTGGACGGCAGCATCAACAACCTGACCCAGGTTGAGCAGATTGATATCAACGCCGGAGGGAAGTACGGCAAGATCGGCCTGAAAGACACCCTGCTGGGCAACACGGCGTCTATTACCGCGCAGGATGGCCTGTCGCTTGAGGCGGGGAAAAACATCACCGTTACCGGGGCGAACCTGGCCTCCGGCGGCGATATGCTGCTGAACGCGTGGGGCGATATTGCCGTCAACGCGAATCAGATCAACGACGCATTCAGCTCCAGCCGGGCGAAAACCAGCCGTTCGTCCGTCACGTATCAGGGAAGTAACGTCACCGCGGGCGGCAACCTGCTGGTGAATGCCGGGCACAATCTTGACGTGACCGCCAGCGACCTGAAGGCGGGCGGCAGCGCGGGGCTGAGCGCGGGCAACGATCTCAATCTGAACGCGGCACAGACCAGCGAAAGCAGCCGTAAAGGGAAAAGCGAGTCCCACAGCACAGGGCTCGACCGCACCACGATTTCCGCAGGCGATAACCTGGTCCTGAAGGCCGGGCAGGATATCAACGCTCAGGCCGCTGCGCTGGCGGCGGAGAAAAGCGTCGGGCTGCAGGCGGGTCGCGATGTGAATCTGGCTGCGGAAGAGACCACGCAGGGCGACAGCTATAAGTCAGGCAAGAAAACCGTCATCAACGAATCGGTACGCCAGCAGGGAACCGAGATCGCCAGCGGGGCGAATACCCAGATCCTCGCCGGGCGCGATGTCACCACCGAAGCCGCGCAGGTAACGGCGAAGGGCGATATCGGCGTGGCGGCGGGCCGCGACGTCAGTCTCAATACCGCAACCGAAAGCGATTATCACTACAAAGAGCAGACCAAAACCAAAAAAGGTTTCCTGAGCAAGAAAACCACCCACACCATCGAGGAGAACAGCGCGACGCGTGAATCCGGCTCATTGCTGAGCGGCGACAACGTGCAGGTGGTGGCGGGCAATAACCTGCAGGTGTTCGGTTCCGCCGTGGCGGGCGATGGCGACGTGAAGCTTAAGGCGGGCAACAACGTCGATATCGTAGCGGCCACTAACAGCGATACCTCCTGGCGCTTTAAGGAAGAGAAAAAATCCGGCCTGATGGGCTCGGGCGGGATTGGTTTTACCATCGGCAGCAGTAAAAGCACCCAGGATCTTCGTGAGAAAGGGACTACCCAGAGCCAGAGCTTCAGTACGGTGGGCTCGACGGGGGGGAGCGTTGATATTGCCGCCGGTAATCAGCTGCATGTCGGCGGCGCGGATCTGGTGGCTGGCAAAAATATGGCGCTCAGCGGCGACAGCGTGACGATCGAGCCGGGTCATGACAGGCTCACCAGCGATCAAACCTTCAGGCAGAAAAGCAGTGGCCTGACGATTGCCCTCTCCGGCGCAGTGGGTGACGCGGTGAACACTGCGGCCAGTACGGCAATGGCGGTGAAAGACCAGAGCGATGGACGTCTCGCCGCACTGCAGGCGACCAAAGCGGCGCTGTCGGGTGTTCAGGCCGTGCAGGCCAACCGTCTCGCTGAAGCGACTAACGGCAGCGACCCCACTAGCAATGGTGCGTTTGGCGTGATGGCCTCCATTGGCGGACAGTCCTCTAAATCCACCTCACACTCGGAGCAGGATAAAACGACAGGCAGCACGCTGAATGCCGGGGGTAACCTCGCCATCACGGCGACAGGTCAGGGAAAAACGGCCAACAGCGGTGATATTACCGTGGCGGGCAGTCAGCTGAAGGCTGGCAAGGATCTGACGCTCAATGCGGCTCAGGATATCAACCTGACGAGTGCAGCCGACACCAATAAACTGACGGGCAGTAACTCCAGCAAGGGTGGCTCAATCGGGATCGGTATTACCGCCGGTCCGAATGGCGCGGGCATCACCGTCTCTGCCAGCGTAAACGCCGCCAGAGGCAGCGAAAAAGGCAATGGGACCTCCTGGAACGAAACGACGCTGGATGCCGGACAGAACGTCAGCCTGACCAGCGGCCGCGATACGGTGCTTAAAGGCGCGCAGGTCAACGGCGATAAGGTCACGGCGGATGTCGGGCGCGACCTGATCCTCAGCAGCCTGCAGGATAGCGACAAATACAACAGCAAACAGCAGAGTATGAATGCGGGTGCAAGCTACACCTGGGGGGCGGGCAGCGGTAGCGGCAGCTTTAGCATCAGCCGCGATAAGATGAAGAGCAACTACGACTCGGTGCAGGAGCAGACCGGGATCTTCGCAGGCAAAGGCGGCTTTGATATTAACGTTGGCAACCATACGCAGCTGGACGGTGCGGTGATTGCCAGCCGTGCTGATGCAGACAAAAACCGCCTTGAGACCGGCACGCTGGGCTTTACGGACATCAACAATAAGGCGGAGTATAAGGTTGAGCATCAGGGTGTGGGCTTCAGTACTGGCGGCGGGGTTGCGGGTAATCTGGTTAGCAATATGGCCAGCACAATGCTGGCAGGAATGGGCGGCAGCGGCCATGCTGAAGGGACGACGCAGTCAGCGGTAGCCGACGGTGCTATCATTGTTCGCGACCAGGCTAACCAGAAGCAGGACGTCAGCACGCTCAGCCGTGACACTGACCATGCCAACGGCAGCATCGACCCGATCTTTAACAAAGAGAAAGAGCAGAAACGCCTGCAAACCGCGCAGATGATTGGCGATATCGGCAATCAGGTTGCGGATATTGCGCGCACCAACGGCAAGATTGCGGCCACGGAAGCGGCCAACGAGAAGATGAAAACCGCTGGCGGCGATGCGCGTAACGCCGCCATCAGCCAGCTGAAAAAAGACGGTAAAGAGGTTACCGATCAGGCGATTCATGACCAGATGTACCAGACCTTCTATAACGAAGCGTTTAACAAGTCTGGTATGGGTACGGGGCAGAGCACCCAGCGGGCCATCACAGCAGCAACGGCAGCGGTTCAGGCGCTGGCAGGCGGAGACATTAAAGCCGCGATTGCGGGCGCTTCCGCGCCGTATATTGCCAATGCCATCGCAAATGCCATTCCGGATACGGATCTTAAGGGACGTGTGCTGGCCCATGCGGTTGTCAACGCCGCGCTTGCAGCGGCTTCCGGCAGAGATGCGGCGTCCGCCGCAGCGGGTGCGGCGGTGGGCGAGCTTGTCGGTAAAATTGCGGTAGACAAGCTGGCCGGTAAGATTGCAGTTGATGGCTTTGGCAAACCGGTCAGCGAACTGAGCGAGGAAGATAAACAGACGGTATCAGCGCTGGCGACACTGGCTTCTGGTCTGGCTGGGGGGCTTGTCGGAGACAGCAGCGCGAACGCGGTAGCAGCGGCTCAGGCGGGCAAGACGACCGTTGAGAATAACACGCTGAGTGTTGCGCCTCCGGTTCCGGTGCCTGTTCCCGGGGTTCCGGTAAGCCCCGGAGATCAGGCCACCAAAAACGCCAATGACAAAATAGCGTCAGCTGTGGATGATCTGTTTGATGCGATTGATAAAGCCACTCAGTGTAGCTTTGGGCGTGCATGTTCTTCGGATGATTCAAATCAGGAATCGAAACCCAACGTTGCCGGTAACATGACGGATAACGAGAAGGCTGAATATGGTGGTGCTGGGGCAGGCTCTCCGACTCCACCAGAAAATGATCATGAAAAACAAGAAAATAAGCCTGTTGATAAACTCAATCAAAAGCAAGAAAGTGCTATCAAGAAGATCGATAACACTATAAAAAATGCCTTAAAAGATCATGATATCACAGGAACGCTCAAGGATATGGATGGTAACCCTGTACCTAAGGAAGGTGCGAATAAGCAGGTCATTTCTTCCCAAGCTGACTCGCTGATTAAAATTTCGCGGATCTGGGCCGATTTTTTTCCCGCAAACACATCGAATCAGCCTATTTAGGCTATTTTTTCCACCATTTCTGGCGTTATTTCAGGTTTTTACTGAGATCTCTCCCTCTGACGTATCATTTGGTCCACTCGAAACAGGTTGGCCAGGGTGAATAACATCGCCAGTTGGTTATCGTTTTTCAGCAGCCCCTTGTATCTGGCTTTCACGAAGCCGAACTGCCGCTTGATGATGCGAAACGGGTGCTCCACCCTGGCACGGATGCTGGCTTTCATGTATTCGATGTTGATGGCCGTTTTGTTCTTGCGCGGATGCTGCTTCAAGGTTTTTACCCTGCCGGGACGCTCGGCGATCAGCCAGTCCACATCCACCTCGGCCAGCTCCTCGCGCTGTGGCGCTCCTTGGTAGCCGGCATCGGCTGAGACAAATTGCTCCTCTCCATGAAGCAGATTACCCAGCTGATTGAGGTCATGCTCGTTGGCCGCGGTGGTGACTAGGCTGTGGGTCAGGCCACTCTTGGCATCGACACCAATGTGGGCCTTCATGCCAAAGTGCCACTGATTGCCTTTCTTGGTCTGATGCATCTCCGGATCGCGTTGCTGCTCTTTGTTCTTGGTAGAGCTGGGTGCCTCAATGATGGTGGCATCCACCAAAGTGCCTTGGGTCATCATGACGCCTGCTTCGGCCAGCCAGCGATTGATGGTCTTGAACAATTGACGGGCCAGTTGATGCTGCTCGAGCAGGTGGCGGAAATTCATGATGGTGGTGCGATCCGGCAGGGCGCTATCCAGGGATAATCGGGCAAACAGGCGCATGGAGGCGATTTCGTACAGAGCATCTTCCATCGCGCCATCGCTCAGGTTGTACCAATGCTGCATGCAGTGAATGCGTAGCATGGTTTCCAGCGGATAAGGTCGCCGGCCATTACCAGCCTTGGGGTAAAACGGCTCGATGACTTCCACCATGTTTTGCCATGGCAGAATCTGCTCCATGCGGGACAAGAAAATCTCTTTTCTGGTCTGACGGCGCTTACTGCTGAATTCACTGTCGGCGAAGGTAAGTTGATGACTCATGATGAACCCTGTTCCATGGCTCCAGATGACAAACATGATCTCATATCAGGGACTTGTTCGCACCTTCCCTAAATCCATCATGGGCTTTAAGAGCACAGGAAGAAATAAACGAAATTTTAGCTAGAAATCCTTATAGCGACATTGGGTGACGATAGTCATCTGGCTGGTGTTAAAGCAGATCGCTTCCAGCCAGTTGCTTTTCAGCGTGCTCTGTAAAGCAGTTATCAACCGGACAGGAAATGTTTTGTCATTACCGTCATGCCAACGGTATGACAAAACCACCCGGTCAGAGCGATGCCCCGCCCCCCGCGTTAAAATAAAAACCCCCGGTGCGGGCCGAGGGTGGTGTTCATTACTCGGCGAACTCACCGTGCTCGATGGCACCCAGGTTAGCGGCTTGCCTCAGCGATTAAGCTCGTCAGCGCGGGCAGCATCTGCGGGTGCAGGCTGTTTTTCGGTTCGTTCAACGCGATAAATGCCGGTGGACGTGGGCTTAAGAGCGCCACCGCCAGGTACAGAAAGCGCAGGGTGCCGTCGAAGAACTCCGCCGGTGTTGTCTCTGTAAAACGCGCAGCCGGGGAAGGCGTGGTCAAGGATACGTATCAGCTTTAGCGGCAGCGGCCATGCTGAAGGGACGACGCAGTCAGCGGTAGCCGATGGTGCTATCATTGTTCGCGACCAGGCTAACCAGAAGCAGGACGTCAGCACGCTCAGCCGTGACACTGACCATGCCAACGGCAGCATCGGCCCGATCTTTAACAAAGAGAAAGAGCAGAAACGCCTGCAAACCGCGCAGATGATTGGCGATATCGGCAATCAGGTTGCGGATATTGCGCGCACCAACGGCAAGATTGCGGCCACGGAAGCGGCCAACGAGAAGATGAAAACCGCTGGCGGCGATGCGCGTAACGCCGCCATCAGTCAGCTGAAAAAAGACGGTAAAGAGATTACCGAGCAGGCGATTCATGACCAGATGTACCAGACCTTCTATAACGAAGCGTTTAACCAGTCTGGTATGGGTTCGGGGCAGAGCACCCAGCGGGCCATCACGGCAGCAACGGCAGCGGTTCAGGCGCTGGCAGGTGGAGACATTAAAGCCGCGATTGCGGGCGCTTCCGCGCCGTATATTGCCAATGCCATCGCGAATGCCATTCCGGATACGGACCTTAAGGGACGTGTGCTGGCCCATGCGGTCGTCAACGCCGCGCTTGCAGCGGCTTCCGGCAGAGATGCGGCGTCCGCTGCAGCGGGTGCGGCGGTGGGTGAGCTTGTCGGTAAAATTGCGGTAGACAAGCTGGCCGGTAAGATTGCGGTTGATGGTTTTGGCAAACCGGTCAGCGAACTGAGCGAGGAAGATAAACAGACGGTATCAGCGCTGGCGACACTGGCCTCTGGTCTGGCTGGCGGGCTTGTCGGAGACAGCAGCGCGAACGCGGTAGCAGCGGCTCAGGCGGGCAAGACGACGGTTGAGAATAACACGCTGAGTCCTGGCCATGATGAAGAGAAAATTGAGAAAGAACACGGCAATTTCCCATTAAAAGTTTATCCAATTAATCCTCTGAAAATGGGGGTGGTAGATGATGATGGTATCGTCCAGGGGGCCGGAGGTAAGGTAATAATTATTAATGAATCGAAGTACCCCGAATCTGCTAAGCATATTGAAGATGCTCAGGCTGCAGGGCAGCCAGCTATTTTAACTATTGATCGTGGCGGTGCAGCTCAGAGACGGCGGGAGTCATTAAAGGATACACCCCCAGTGAAAGGTATGGATAGAGATGAATATCCGCCGGCAATGTTTAAAGAAGGTGGCACCGGCGCTTCGGTTAGGCCCATCACACCTTCTGATAATCGTGGTGCTGGTGCTTGTATTGGTGCACAATGCCGAAATTTACCAGATGGTACATCTGTAACTATAAAGACAGATGGGGATATTAAGAAATGAGTACTTTTATGAAAAAATTACTATCTATTAGTGGTGATGAATTATCATCAAATCAATCGGTTAAGGATTGCTCTGTATTGTTCAACTCACCAATCGCAGCTCAATTAGATGAGTTGTTGAGGGAAAAAAATGGGTTTTATGGTTTTGAGTCAGCATTACACGTTTTCCCTTATGAAACGACAGATAAAGAGATAGGGTTGCTGGACTGGAATGAAAAGGAGTTATGGATTTCCGCTTATGAAGATATGGCTTTAGATGCATTGTATTTTGCAGAGGATATCTTTGGTGGACAATTTTGTTTAAAAGATGATGGTGTTTATTATTTCGATCCAGAAACGGCAAATGTAGATAAATTAGCTAATACCATAAATGAGTGGATTAAGTTAATTCTATCAGATTATAGGGTTATAACTGGTTATCCTTTGGCACATTCATGGCAATTGATTAATGGTCCCATTCCTCCAGGATGTCGTTTAGTACCAAAAATCCCATTTATAGCAGGCGGATTATATGAACTTAGCAATCTATACATGTGTACCTCACATGAATCATTGAAAATAAGAGCAAATATTGCATTGCAGGTTCGAGATATTCCTGATGGTAGCAATATCCAGATAATTATTAGCGATGAATAAATATCTGTTACACAAAGGAATTTTGTAACCCAGCGAGTGAAAAGATAAAGTTGTGTAGGCAGCAGAAGCCACTCAATCAAATTTTTCCGGAAATTTCGCTAAGCTTGTTAGATGGATATCAAGTCCAACTGTACGAAATTATTTGCTAAGTGCAATTTTTAATGAGCTATAATTAATAATATTAATATAAAAGGTGCTTTTGCAAAAACCGTTAGGTTGTTGTAAAGTGTGGTCTACTTATTTTATTGATGTTTGATTTTTCCTCTCGAGTTTTGATTGTAGTTAAATTAATTATCAGTCATGTGGTTTTTATGGTTGGAGATTAAACGGATGCCAGTACAAATGTTATTGCTTCAATCGTGGCAATCGTGGCAATCGTCAGGTAGTCGAGATAGACAATATTCAATGTAAGCGCTGAGAAGAGGTCTATACGTATCTCGACGTACGGCAAATGGTGAGTACTAAATATTACGAAAGGAATGGTGGACGATTATTCAAAATGATGATTAATCCGCGACTAAAACTTTTCTTATTACTGGTATTACTCTGGATGTCAGGTCTCTTTATCACTATGGCTGCAGGCCGTCTGCTAATTGCAGATGCCTCGTATCTCTTCCTTAATGATTTTGATTTCAAGTGGAGCGACTTGATTACTGCGCTCAAAATCTCTGTAGGCGCAGGGTTCATCATTGGAGGGGGGCAGTCCCTGCAGGTGAAAGAGAAAAAATGAAAATTTCATTTTACTGGACTTCAAAGGAAGAGAATGCGGCTTACCCCAGCCTCTCCACCCTAGTCTCCCCCTCCACCATCGACAGCTGATACAGCGAAAACGATCGCTGCTTCTCAATTAACGTCGCCAGCTCCGGCGAGTGGCTGGTGAGCCAGATCTGCGAGTAGCGGCTGGCTTCGGCGATTAAGCTCGCCAGGGCTGGCAGCATCTGCGGGTGCAGGCTGTTTTCCGGTTCGTTCAACGCGATAAACGCTGGCGGTCGCGGGCTTAATAGCGCCACCGCCAGGCACAGGAAACGCAGGGTGCCGTCGGAAAACTCCGCCGGTTCCAGCGGCCTGCTCAGACCTTCCCGCTGCATCATCATGCGGAAACGTCCGCCGGTGTTGTCGCTGTAAAATACGCAGCCAGGAAATGCCTGGTCGAGAATGCGCATCAGCAGCAATTCGTCGCCAATCTCGACAATGGTCTGAAACGCTGCGGCCAGATTTGAGCCATCGCTGGCGAGCACCGGGGAGCGGAAACCGACCTGCGGAGCCCGCATCGCCGAGCCGGATGAGACGGAAAACTCATGATAAAAGCGCCAGTTACGCAGGGACTCGCGCATCTGCGAAACCTCCGGGTAAAGATGCGGTTCGCCGAGCTGTCCGAATACCGATTCGTTCTCGTACAGCGTGCCGCTGTGGGTCACTTTCTCGTGATGCACGTTGTTCAGAAACACTGCCTGGTTCTTACGCTTCATCAGCTGTGACGAAGGACGACGGTGCTGGCCGCTCAGCCAGATGGACTCTTCTTTGATCACCGGATCGAGCTGAAACTGCGAGGGATAGGGCAGCTTCTCCACAAACCCGACCTGCAGCTCGTATTCGTAGGTCTCTGTTTCCACCGCCAGATTCATCCGCCGCAGCTGGTCGCTGCGGGTTTTGCCTGCCCAGAATACTTTCAAAATTCCACCTTCATTCGCCAGCGCCTGGGAAAACTGCCCCTGCGCGGCGCTGTGCATCAGGTGTATCGCCTTGTAGATATTCGATTTTCCGGTGCCGTTCGGCCCGAAGACGATATTGAGCTGCTCCAGCTCCAGCGACATGTCGCGGATGGATCGGTAGTTTTGAATGTGCAGGGTGTTGATCACAGGCAGGCCCCTTTCGCAGAATAAGCCTGTATATAATCACAGCCTTTGAGATGAAATGCAAAAAAGAGACGACAGTGAGGATGTCGTCTAAACGGGGTACTGCTTTGGGCCTCTAAGGGTCAATGGGGCCTTCGCATTTTTATGATCACTTGACTGCCAGACGCAGACCCAAATCATCAGGATAGGGATCAAAGTAGTTTTGCGTCATCAGATACCGGTCGGGGTATTCGGCCAGGTAATGCTTCAGCAGCGTTATCGGGGCGAGAATAGGCAACTGTCCGTTGCGATAGTGCAGGATTACGTCGCGCAGCTCGCCTCGCTGGCGGGTGTTCAGCTGGTTACGAAAATACCCCTGAATATGCATCAGCACGTTGGTGTGATTCTTACGCGAAGCGGGTTTTTTCAGGATGGTCATCAGCTTTTCCCGGTACGCCACGAAGAAGGCGTCCAGGTCTTCCCACTCGTGCAGCGAGGCAACGAACGGGCCGATTTCACGGTAACCCGCCTGATGGTGCGCCAGCAGCTGGAGTTTGTAACGGCTGTGGAAGTCCAGCAGCGCGCGGCGCGTGAGGCCATTTCTACGCAGCGTGTTCAGTTCGTGCAGGGCAAAAACACGTTCGACAAAGTTTTCCCGCAGAACCGGGTCGTGCAGCCGTCCATCCTCTTCCACGGGCAGCCACGGCCAGGTTTCAAGGAGCGCGGCGGTGAACAGCCCGACGCCCTCCTTGCGGCCCCGGTTGCCGTTTTCGTCATACAGCCGCACGCGTTCCATGCCGCAGCTTGGGGATTTTGCACAGACAATGAACCCCGCCAGATCGCCGATTTTCGACAGATAATCTGTCGTAAAGTCAGCCATTTTCTGCGTGAGATTGTCATGAGGTGGCTTGCTGAAGCGCAGCTGCGTTTCACAGCTTTCTGTCAGCGTTAAACGAATGGCAGGGCGTGGCGTAGGCAGCCCAATCGCCATTTCAGGGCAGACCGGCTTGAAGCTTACCCACTGGGCCAGTTCGTCCATGACAAAACCCATACGTTTATGCCCGCCGTCAAAGCGAACGGCGGAACCGGTCAAACATCCGCTAATACCCAGCACAGGTTTTTTTGTCATGGTGTGGTCCTCCCATTCTCCCTTTAAAACTTACACAACATGCGTAATTTGTCCAAGTATTAGCGTAAGTATTTTTTATATTCCTTTAAAATCAATGAATATTAACTTCCCTTGTAGGTCGAGTAACCGTACTGGCTCAGCAGGAGTGGGATGTGCAGTTTTTCGTTGGTGCGGGTCACGGTAAACAGCACCGGGATCTCCGGGAAGAAGGAGTCCAGCTTTTTGCCGTGGAAGTAATCTGCGGTTTTGAAGGTCACTTTATACACGCCAGGCTGCATATCCTGATCCTGCGGATAAAGCGATTTGATACGTCCGTCGTGGTCGGTTTTACCGCTGGCAACCTGGGTCCATTTGTCCTGCTGCTGTTTTTCCAGCGTGACGGTAACGTCGGATGGCGGCATCCCGGTTTGCTGGTCAAGAACGTGTACACTCAGCGTGCCGACAGGGGCACTAAATACAGCCGGAGCAAAGGCCAGGGTGGTCAGCATCAGCAAAGGGGCGGTTTTTTTCATGGTGTTTTCCTGTTGGGTTATTCGTCACAGGAAAACGTTAGCATCTGCGGTGCGAAAAAATATTCAACTTTTCGTGAAGATTCCCACAGGAGAAAATCGTCAGAGGATAATCACTTCAAGCGATACCTGCTGCTGCCACTGCTCCACCTGCTTTTTCCGTGCAGCGGTGAGTTTACCGCTGGTGACCAGAAGCCATTTACGATCCGGGAATATTTCCGGTGCCAGCGCGGCAGGAGGCGAGGGCAGAATGTCGATCCGGTGACCTTGCCCGGTGCGCGTTAAGGCTTCGAGCCAGATCTCGCACGGGTCATTCAGATGCCAGCCACTGAGCAGAATATTATCGCCAGGCGCTTTTTTATCTCCCTCGAGACAAAACGAGGTGTAGGCGATGATGATGCCATCGAGGATTTCACGCAGGGTCATGGCAGCAGCGACGTTAGCGGAGACCTGACTACGCAAGGGGCGCAGTACGTTCGCGACCAGCTCTGGCCGAGGGTATTCGCGTCCGGCATCGTAAATCATCTGGCGCAGGGACTCGACTTTACCGTCCTGCAGGCGTTGCAGCATGTTCTGTTGCAGGGTTTGCCAGTTATTGGTCCGACCCGGTGTCGGGCGTTCCAGCAGGGGTTTGACCTGGCCAATCGGGACCCCTTTTTTTACCCAGTCGAGGATTTTTAGCGCCTGCTGGACGTCTTCATCGCTGTACTGGCGGTGACCGCCATCCGTGCGCTGCGGCTTGAGTAAACCATAGCGACGCTGCCACGCCCGCAGCGTGGTGGCGGTGATGCCGCTGAGTCTGGCGAATTCGCCGATGGAGTAAGCCATGCCCGTGTCCAGAGTGGAGGAATATTCTCAATATACTACGAATTTTCCCGGACGGGATGAAGCGTCGAAACGGTGCACTACAATTAACGTCCAACCATGCAAATGAAAGGAGTTCTCATGAAGGTATGGCCTGTTGTGACCGGTGTCGCCATCGCTCTGACACTGGTCGCCTGTAAATCTCCTACGCCGCCGAAAGGCGTACAGCCCATTTCAGGCTTTGATGCCAGCCGCTATCTCGGCAAATGGTACGAAATCGCTCGCCTGGAAAACCGCTTTGAACGCGGGCTGGAGCAGGTGACTGCCACCTACGGCAAACGCAGTGACGACGGCATTAGCGTGCTAAACCGGGGTTATGACCCGGTGAAGAAGACGTGGAATGAGAGCGAAGGCAAAGCGTATTTTACCGGTGAACCGACCACGGCGGCGCTGAAGGTGTCGTTCTTCGGCCCGTTCTACGGCGGCTATAACGTGATCAAGCTGGACGATAAGTACCAGTACGCGCTGGTGAGCGGCCCGAACCGCGATTACCTGTGGATTTTGTCGCGTACCCCGACAATCCCGGATGCCGTGAAACAGGATTACCTGAATACCGCGCGCGGTTTGGGTTTTCGTGTTGATCAACTGGTGTGGGTGAAGCAGTGAAGATCGTGCTTTCTTCGTAGGGTATTACTGGTCTGCCTGGATAGACTTTCGTTATTAGCGTAACGGGAGACAACGAGATGAACTGGCAGCCTTTTCGCGGCGACGCGCCGGAAAATATGACGATTTTCAGTGCGTCATTTCCCGATGTCAGCGACCAGTGGCCGATGAAAGACGATGCTGCCCGTGAGATCGCTGCGCTTGACCGGGCGCTGAAAGCCGAGCCAGCGCTCCGGCCCCCGCTGATTGAATACGAAGAAGGCGGGCAGGCCGTGCTTGTCCCTCAGAACCGTTATTCCGAACAGGCTTTTCGTAACCGGCCGGCGCTTACCGCGTGGCGAACGCGACTGGTGCCCTCCGCGCTGGCGTTGTTTGTGGTGCAAAACCCGCTGGAAGACCGTCTGCCTGACGGTACAAAAATGGACAGCGACAGCCGCCAGTGGTTTATCCACGCTAACGATGCGGTTGGCGTGCGCTCCCGTGCCAAAGTACTGGCCGCGCTGGTGGAAAAGTACATTCATAACGAAAGTGAGAACAACTGGGTCAGCCTGGCGAGTGGGGCCGCTATTCCGGTGCTTGAGGCGCTGCGCGAGGCAAAGCTCGACGGTCAGCAGGTTTTTCTCACGCTGGTGGACAAAGACCCCGTGGCGCTCAGCTGGGCCGAAACCATGGCGGCGCAGGAAGGCATTGTGGTGGGCGAACAGCTTACGCTGCTCAGGCGCAATCTGCTCCATACGCTGATACGTAACGAGGACCTGCTGCTGGAGCTGGGCGAGCAGCAGGCCGAGCTTGTCGATGCACTGGGGATTTTCGAATACTTCAACGATACCGATGCGGTGATTTTCCTCCAGCGCGCGCTGCGGCTGGTAAAGCCTGGCGGAGCGGTGATTGTGTCGAACATGTTGATCAGCAGCCCGCAAATTGACTTTGTGCTGCGGGGTATCGGCTGGGAGGATATTCACCCGAGGTCGTTACAGCAGCTGCAGGATATTCACCTCGCGGCGGGCGTGCCGGTGGAAAACGTCACCGTGGTGGTACCGAAGGACGGGGTGTATGCGGTGATGGAGATTAGGAGTTAACACGGTCGGTGGAGTGGACAAACCGCACAATCGGTTCCCTCTCCCTTTGGGAGAGGGCTAGGGTGAGGGTGGACAGTCCGCTACAATATTCACTGTTCCTCAGTTGTTCGGTTTACCCGAACAACTGCCATGAAGGATTAGGGAAGGTGCGAACAAGTCCCTGATATGAGATCATGTTTGTCATCTGGAGCCATGGAACAGGGTTCATCATGAGTCATCAACTTACCTTCGCCGACAGTGAATTCAGCAGTAAGCGCCGTCAGACCAGAAAAGAGATTTTCTTGTCCCGCATGGAGCAGATTCTGCCATGGCAAAACATGGTGGAAGTCATCGAGCCGTTTTACCCCAAGGCTGGTAATGGCCGGCGACCTTATCCGCTGGAAACCATGCTACGCATTCACTGCATGCAGCATTGGTACAACCTGAGCGATGGCGCGATGGAAGATGCTCTGTACGAAATCGCCTCCATGCGCCTGTTTGCCCGATTATCCCTGGATAGCGCCCTGCCGGATCGCACCACCATCATGAATTTCCGCCACCTGCTCGAGCAGCATCAACTGGCCCGTCAATTGTTCAAGACCATCAATCGCTGGCTGGCCGAAGCAGGCGTCATGATGACCCAAGGCACTTTGGTGGATGCCACCATCATTGAGGCACCCAGCTCTACCAAGAACAAAGAGCAGCAACGCGATCCGGAGATGCATCAGACCAAGAAAGGCAATCAGTGGCACTTTGGCATGAAGGCCCACATTGGTGTCGATGCCAAGAGTGGCCTGACCCACAGCCTAGTCACCACCGCGGCCAACGAGCATGACCTCAATCAGCTGGGTAATCTGCTTCATGGAGAGGAGCAATTTGTCTCAGCCGATGCCGGCTACCAAGGAGCGCCACAGCGCGAGGAGCTGGCCGAGGTGGATGTGGACTGGCTGATCGCCGAGCGTCCCGGCAGGGTAAAAACCTTGAAGCAGCATCCGCGCAAGAACAAAACGGCCATCAACATCGAATACATGAAAGCCAGCATCCGTGCCAGGGTGGAGCACCCGTTTCGCATCATCAAGCGGCAGTTCGGCTTCGTGAAAGCCAGATACAAGGGGCTGCTGAAAAACGATAACCAACTGGCGATGTTATTCACCCTGGCCAACCTGTTTCGAGTGGACCAAATGATACGTCAGAGGGAGAGATCTCAGTAAAAACCTGAAATAACGCCAGAAATGGTGGAAAAAATAGCCTAAATAGGCTGATTCGATGTGTTTGCGGGAAAAAAATCGGCCCAGATCCGCGAAATTTTAATCAGCGAGTCAGCTTGGGAAGAAATGACCTGCTTATTCGCACCTTCCCTAGACATGAACCGTACGAATTAGACTGCAATAATCTTGGTTGTGATATTTCTACTTTAGAAAGCAAAGACAGTCTTTGGGGGCATTTCCCATTTGCATTCGAAATTTCTCATGTTGGTGAAAATATTCAAAGCTTATTTCTTGACATGGCCTTTGATTCAGTTATTGGATACAAAGATGCCCAGTTAGGCCTTGCAAGAATTCAGAGTATATTAACTAAAATCACAGGTAAGGATTTCGGTAAAATAACAGTATCAAGCTCTCCTTATAGGGTAATGGTGTTTGAGAGTGTTGGTAGATTAGAATCTTTATCACAAGGTGAAATGGATATCCTAGTAACAATTTCCTCTATTGTTAAAAGACAGATATTTATTTATGGAAAATATACTGAAGATGACAAAAAACTATTGGGACTTGATGATTTCTTTAAGGTCCCTGGTTTTGTGTTGATTGATGAAGTTGATCTTCATTTACATCCAAGAGCTCAGGAAAAATATATTAAAGTGTTAATAGAGATATTTCCAAATATCACTTTTATTCTAACTACACATAGTCCATTTGTTATAAGGGGACTTCCAGATAACTCTGTTGTTGTTAGTCTTCCATCTGGTGAAGTTTATAAAGAAAATTTCAAGGCAATGGATATTGATAGTATAACTAACATCATTTTTGGTTATGCCGGCAGTTTCTCTGAGGATGTAAGATCAAAACTAAATACATTTAAAATTCTTTTGATTGATGAAAATAAAAATATCGAAGAGTTGAAGAATATATATAATGCCTTGGTAACTTCAGAATCTGCAAAAGAAGAAATGGACTTATTATTAGCATCTTATTCTAATATAGATGTTATAAGAGAAATAAAATAAGAGGCTAGCATGAGAAAGGTCAATAGAGATTCTGTCATTTTTCCTGCAAGGTTACAGAATTTAACTGCTGAGAATCTCGCTCATCTAAATAATTACGAACAGATATCAAATTCAATTTATGCACATAATGATGTTAAGCAAAGTTTGGGTGATTTATATTTTGATAAATGCTATATATGTGAATGTGATGTTAGTGATGAGAAATATGATGTTGAACATTATAAGCCTAAAAAACTATTTCCACATTTAGCTTACGAATGGAGTAATTTACACAAAGTCTGTGATAAATGTAATTTGGCTAAGGAAAAAAAAGAGTTTTTTATTTATAATAATGGAGCTGTTGTTGATATCAATCTTTTAGATCCCTCTAGCAATGAATATGACATAAATGAATATATCCGTTATAATGTTATAGGTCTCGCTGAAATAGTTAATATTGGTAATAATCTAGTTGTAATAGGAAAGGCTAGAAAAACAATAGAATATCTCAATGGTGAGGTGTCTTCAGAATATTGTAAGCGCCTCCCATTTAGAAGAAGTACAAGGCAGAATAATTTTTTGAGATTTTGTATGGAAGAATTATCTGATCACAAAAATCGAATTAGAGAGATAAAGCTCAATTTAAGTAATTATACAGCTCCATTAGAACCAGAAAAATTGGAAAGTGACCAACATATTTGTGACAAATTGATAAATGCAGAGGAAATTTACTTATCGGATAAATCAATATTTTCTAGTAGCACAAAGACTAATTTATATCCCACCCTTAATATTACTTATGCTGAGCTTGTTCAGATAATTAACAAAATGCGATTTGAGTTAGGCTTATAACAAATTTAATTTTGGCGGAAGATCACAGGAGTCGAACCTGCCCGGGAACGCTGGCGTCCCCAACTGGATTTGAAGTCCAGCCACCTCACCGGAGATGACGATCTTCCGCGCCTCGATTGCTACATGGAGGCGGGGCGCATTATAGCTACTTTCAGGCATTTACCACATACCCCACACCACTTTTTTCACCTCTCTTTTGACCTGTACACCCCTGTTTCAGGTAATTCCTAAGAAAATCCTCATGTTAGCCCTCCGCTCTCCCGGACATTTACCGCGATCACAAAAAACAAGAAACGTAATCTGCTAACCAGAAATCGCAATACCCGCCTTTGAAACAATGGTTTAAAACCAATGCAACCGGTCTCAGCGCCCCCTACAGCGTGAAGGATAAAAAAAGATGAGCGAAGTATTGTCAGTAAAAGAGAAGATTGGCTACGGCATGGGAGACGCCGCCAGCCACATCATTTTTGATAACGTCATGTTGTACATGATGTTTTTCTACACCGATATTTTCGGCATTCCCGCCGGGTTTGTCGGCACCATGTTCCTGCTGGCGCGCGCGCTGGATGCGATCTCCGACCCGTGCATGGGCCTGATTGCCGACCGCACCCGCAGCCGCTGGGGCAAGTTCCGTCCGTGGATTTTGTTTGGTGCCATCCCGTTCGGCATCGTCTGCGTGCTGGCCTACACCACGCCGGACCTCAGCCTCAACGGTAAAATGGTTTACGCCGCCGTTACTTACACCCTGCTGACCCTGCTCTATACCGTCGTCAACATCCCCTACTGCGCGCTGGGCGGCGTGATCACCAACGACCCGACGCAGCGTATCTCCCTCCAGTCCTGGCGCTTTGTGCTGGCGACGGCGGGCGGCATGCTCTCCACGGTGCTGATGATGCCGCTGGTAAACCTGATTGGCGGCGACGATAAAGCCTTTGGATTCCAGGGCGGTATCGCCGTGCTGTCGGTGGTCGCGTTCCTGATGCTGGCGTTTTGCTTCTTCACCACCAAAGAGCGCATTCAGGTGCCGCCGAGCACCACCTCCATGCGGGAAGACCTGCGCGACATCTGGCAAAACGACCAGTGGCGAATCGTCGGCGTGCTCACTATCCTCAACATCCTCGCCGTCTGCGTGCGCGGCGGGGCGATGATGTACTACTGCACCTGGATCATGGGTTCGCCTGAGGTGTTCGTCGCGTTCCTCACCACCTACTGCGTCGGCAACCTGATTGGCTCCGCGCTTGCCAAACCGCTCACCGACTGGAAGTGCAAGGTAAGCATCTTCTGGTGGACCAACGCCGCGCTGGCGGTGGTCAGCGTGGCGATGTTCTTCGTGCCGATGCATGCCACCGTGCTGATGTTCGCCTTTATCTTTGTCATCGGCGTGCTGCACCAGCTGGTGACGCCGATTCAGTGGGTGATGATGTCCGATACCGTCGACTACGGTGAATGGACCAACGGCAAACGCCTCACCGGCATCAGCTTTGCCGGCACGCTGTTCGTGCTGAAGCTAGGCCTTGCGCTGGGCGGGGCGATGATTGGCTGGATGCTGGCAGGCGGCGGCTACGACGCGGCAGCCAAAACCCAGAACAGCGCGACCATCAGCATCATTATCGGCCTGTTTACCCTGGCACCGGCGATCTGCTACGTGCTGAGCGCCATTATCGCCAAACGCTATTACACGCTGAAAACCCCTTTCCTGACCAAAATCCTGGGCGAACTGGCGCAGGGCGCGCGCCGCAACCAGCAGGCGTTTGAGAACCTGCCGGTCAGCAAAGAATTGCAGAACTAAGAGGACGATAAGATGAAAATCAGTGATGGAAACTGGCTTATTCAACCGGGGCTGAACGTGACGTATCCGGTTCAGGTATTCGACGTGGAGCAGCAGGGCAACGACCTGGTGGTCTACGTGGCGCCGCGCGACGTGCGCGAACGTACCTGGCAACTCGATACCCTGATGTTTACGGTTCGCCTGTTCGCGCCGCAGGAAGGGATTGTCGGGGTGCGCATTGAGCACTTCCAGGGCGCGCTGGATAACGGCCCGCACTATCCGCTGAACATGCTGAAAGACGTGAAGGTAGAGATTGAAAACAATGCGGAATTTGCCGAGCTGAAAAGCGGCAGCGTTAGCATACGCGTCACCAAAGGTGAGTTCTGGACGCTGGATTTCCTGCGCAACGGCCAGCGTATTACCGGCAGCCAGCTGAAAAACAACGGCTACGTGCAGGACAGCAATACCGACCGCAGCTACGTTTTTGAGCGTCTGGATCTGGGCGTGGGGGAAACGGTCTACGGCCTGGGCGAGCGCTTTACCGCGCTGGTGCGCAACGGGCAAACGGTCGAAACCTGGAACCGCGACGGCGGCACCAGCACCGAGCAGTCCTACAAAAATATCCCGTTCTACCTGACCAACCGCGGCTACGGCGTGCTGGTGAATCACCCGGAAAACGTCTCGTTTGAAGTCGGCTCCGAGAAGGTCTCCAAAGTGCAGTTCAGCGTGGAAGGAGAATATCTCGAGTACTTCGTGATCGACGGCCCGACGCCGAAAGAGGTGCTGAACCGCTATACGCAGTTCACCGGGCGTCCGGCGCTGCCGCCAGCCTGGTCGTTCGGCCTGTGGCTGACCACTTCGTTCACTACTAACTACGACGAAGCCACGGTCAACAGCTTTATCGACGGTATGGTCGAGCGCGACCTGCCGCTACACGTCTTCCACTTCGACTGCTTCTGGATGAAGGCCTTCCAGTGGTGCGATTTCGAGTGGGACCCGGTGACCTTCCCGGATCCTGAAGGGATGATCCGTCGCCTGAAAGAGAAAGGGTTGAAGGTTTGCGTGTGGATCAACCCGTACATCGGCCAGAAATCCCCAATCTTCCAGGAACTGAAAGAGAAGGGTTACCTGCTCAAGCGCCCGGATGGCTCCCTGTGGCAGTGGGACAAATGGCAGCCGGGTCTGGCGATCTATGACTTCACCAACCCGGAAGCCTGCAAATGGTACGCCGACAAGCTGAAAGGCCTGGGGGATATTGGCGTGGATTGTTTCAAGACTGACTTCGGCGAGCGTATCCCGACCGACGTGCAGTGGTTCGACGGTTCCGATCCGCAGAAGATGCACAACCACTACGCCTACATCTATAACGAACTGGTGTGGAACGTACTGAAAGAAACCGTCGGCGAAGACGAGGCTGTACTGTTCGCCCGTTCAGCGTCCGTGGGTGCGCAGAAGTTCCCGGTGCACTGGGGTGGTGACTGTTACGCCAACTATGAATCAATGGCAGAAAGCCTGCGCGGTGGGCTGTCGATCGGCCTGTCTGGCTTTGGCTTCTGGAGCCACGATATCGGCGGGTTCGAAAATACGGCTCCGGCGCACGTCTACAAGCGCTGGTGCGCGTTTGGGCTGTTCTCCAGCCACAGTCGCCTGCACGGCAGCAAATCCTACCGCGTGCCGTGGGCGTACGATGACGAGTCCTGCGACGGGGTGCGCCATTTCACTCAGTTGAAATGCCAGATGATGCCGTATTTGTATCGTCAGGCTGCGCTGGCGCGCGAGTTCGGTACCCCGATGCTGCGGGCGATGATGCTCGAGTTCCCGGACGATCCGGCGTGCGATTATCTTGACCGTCAGTACATGCTGGGGGATTCCATGATGGTTGCGCCGGTGTTCTCCGAAGTGGGTGACGTGCAGTTTTATCTGCCGGAAGGACGCTGGACGCATCTGTGGCATAACGATGAAATCCAGGGCAGCCGCTGGCATAAACAGCAGCACGATTTTATGAGCCTGCCAGTTTATGTGCGCGATAACACACTGCTGGCGCTGGGCAATAATAACCAGAAGCCGGATTACGCGTGGCATGAGGGCACAGCCTTCCAGCTGTTTAACCTGGATGACGGCGCAACGGCGATGAGCGAAGTGCCTGCGACGGACGGCTCCGTGACGTTTACGCTGAAGGCGTCACGTCGGGGCGAAATCGTGACCCTTACCGGCGCGGGAGACGCGCAAAACTGGTCGGTGTGCTTGCGCAACGTGCAGAAGGTGAGCGGTGTGAAGGGCGGTTCACACGCGGGCAGCGAGTGGGGTGTGGTGGTGAAAGCAGAGGGGGATGAGGTGGTGGTTCATCTTTGATATATCAGGAATTGTGCGGTCTGATGCCCTCACCCTGGCCCTCTCCCACAGGGAGAGGGAACAAAACCTCGCAGCCGCCACCCGGCTTGGTTATTGCACCGGTGTTGAAACCACACCGCCCGTCATTGTCTGCTCGACCTGCTGCTTATCCATATTCACTGCATTCAGTTTCCCGTTAACGGTTGGCTTCAGCGGGGCTTTGTCCTGCACGCTGCCGCTGGCGGTGAGCTGAATATTGCCGTCACCCGCAATCGGCAGCGCTGGCCAACCCCAGTGCTCGATCACGTTCAGCGGCACACCGCGCCCGTTCAGGCTAACAGTGGTTTGCCGTTGGGGCAGTTGTGAAACAGTCGCCGTGGCTTCCAGAATGCCTTTCTCAGTAAACGCGCTCAGGTCAGTAATATTCACCGTGGCAGCGTTAGCATTCAGTGCCAGTGACGGACGACGCACATCCACGCGGTTAAAGGTTGCCGCCGCGCCATTCAGGGTTGCGCTGCCGCCCCAGACGCCCCACTGGCGATCTTTCACCAGCTGCAGGTTTGCGCCATAGCCATCCAGAGAGGTGATCTGCCACGGGAAGGCAGGATCGATGTCGATCACCAGGTTGCGGCTCAGACCGAATTTTTGCAGCGTCACGCTGTTCAGCCATTCCGGCAGAGGCTCCATCCACAGCGTTTTCCAGTTCTGCGGCAGGGTATACTCCAGCCCGGCGATGGCGACATCGTCCAGCATCAGCGCTTTGCCGTCGCGCTGCCAGTTGCCAGAGGTGCGCACCATGCCGCCTTCCCAGCGGGAGGTTAGCTGGCGCAACGCCACGCCCTGCGGAGAGAATTCCGCATTCAGGATTGGGTCAAACAGATGCAGCGAACCGTAGATGAATTCGCTGGCGTTCATGGATAAACGCCCTTCCTGGCTCTGCCAGTCGCCTTTACTCAGCGTCAGGTTGCGCAGGCTTAAATCAAGATCAGTAACTGCCCAGTCCGGGCCCTGCAGGCGGGCGTCGGTCACTTCCAGGCGGCCAATCTGCAGAGAGGGGATGGTGGTCAGCGGTGCGAAGAAATCCATCAGCGTTTTATCGCTCTGCAGACGGATCTCGTTCAGACGCAGGGTGTCGATGATCCAGCTTCCGTCGGCGTTACGCAGGGCGGAGCCGGTGAGTGAACCGCGGGCCATATCGGCACCGATGGTGTTCAACACCACTTCCTTGCCGTTCAACTGACCCTCGATCAACACGTTGGTGGCCGGCACGCCGTTCAGGGTGAGCGATCCTGCGCTCATCTGGATCTGCGCATTTTTACCCAGCACGTTGCCTGCTTCTGGTTGCCATGGGCTGACGCCCCCCGTGACTTTCTGGGCACTTAAATCCCACTCCGTATTGGGGCTGTTAAAGGCCATGTTGTTCAGTTGCAGACGGTCTGCCTGGAAGGGCAGCGGCGCAGTCTGAGGAGAAAGGTTCAGCGTGCCATCGAACAGGGAGATGGTGTCCATATGCAGCGGATCGGTAACCTGTCGGCTACTGAGGCCAATATCGACTTTTTTGGCAACCAGCGTGGCGGGTTTGCCATCCCGGCCAAAGGTGACGTTTTCCAGAATGATGTGGGAAGGCGACGAAAAGCGGTGATTCATCTTGTCGAAACTGAGCTCGTAGTCGGTATTTACCGTCACCCAGTTGCTGACCTGACTCGCACCCCAGCGGGTCTGGAGCAGGATATAGAGCGCCAGAACCACAATCAGCACGGCTACCAGAAGATAGACGAGTAGCTTTCCAATAAATTTCATGGTCTTCCATCCCGCAAAACGCACATAAAGGAGTTATGCACGATTTATGCGCAATCCTCAAGGCGGGAATGGTGTAATAAGATGTCACGGCAGGCATTGACTGCCTGCCGTGAGAGAGATCAATTTTTCTCAGGCGGGAATACGAGGTTCAGAACGATAGCGGTGATACCGCCCGCGGCAATGCCGGAAGAGAGCAGGTTTTTCACCCAGTCCGGGGCAAACTGCAGGATCAGCGGCTGCTGAGACACACCCAGACCCACGGCCAGCGACAGCGCGATAATCATAATCGCACGGCGGTTCAGCGGTTCGCGGGAAACGATACGTACGCCGGAAGCGGCAATTGTGCCAAACATCACCAGCGTTGCGCCGCCCAGTACCGGCTCAGGAATGTGCTGCACAAAGCCGCTTACCGCCGGGAACAGACCGAGGACAATCAGCATCAGCGCCACCACAAAACCGACGTAGCGGCTGGCAACGCCAGTCAACTGGATCACGCCGTTGTTCTGGCCGAAGCAGGAGTTCGGGAAGGTATTGAATACCGCAGAGACAAACGAGTTCAGGCCGTTCGCCAGCACGCCGCCTTTCAGGCGCTTCATGTACAGCGGGCCGGAAACCGGCTGCTCGGAGACGTCTGACGTGGCAGTGATATCGCCGATGGTCTCCAGAGAGGTGATCATAAAGACCAGCATCAGCGGCAGGAGCAGGCCCCAGTCAATGCCCAGGCCGTAGTAGAGTGGTGTTGGAACGGTGATCAGCGCGCTGTTGGTCGGCGCGGTGTTCTCTGGCAGCATGCCCAGCGCCCACGCCAGCAGATAACCCGCCGCCATGGCAATCACCAGCGAGGCGACGCGCAGATACGGGTTGCGCTGACGGTTAAGCAGAATAATGATCGCCAGCACGACACCCGCCAGCAGCAGGTTTTTCGGCGCGCCGAAGGTGTGGTCGCTCATTGCGGCATAGCCGCCGCCGATGGAGGTGAGGCCCACCTGGATCAGCGACAGGCCGATAATCATCACGACGACGCCAGACACCAGCGGGGTGATGACGCGGCGAGCCAGATGCAGAACGCGGGAGATGACCATTTCAGTGCAGCTTGCCAGCATCAGCGTGCCGAACAGCGCTGCCATCATCGTCGGCACATCCGCACCGCCGGTTTTCAGCGCTGTACCACCCATGATCAGTGGCGCCACGAAGTTAAAACTGGTGCCCTGAATCGACAATAAACCCGACCCCACCGGACCCCACGCTTTAATTTGAATAATCGAGGCCACGCCAGAGGCAAAGAGAGACATGCTGATGATGTGCTGAGTGTCCTGAGCCGGTAAACCGAGCGCCTGGCAGATCAGCAGCGCCGGGGTGATCACCGCAACAAACATCGCCAGAAGATGCTGGCAGGCGGCGAAAAGCGTTTGCGGCAGCGGCGGGCGGTCTTCAAGGCGGTAAATCAGTTCGCTATTTTGCTTCTGCGCAATCGGTTGCGCATCAGGCGACTCTATGGTGTTAACGGACATCGGCGGCAATCCCACGGTGGAAAAGCGGGCATTTTATCTGACCATCTGGTAAAAGCAAACGATTGCCAGCAAAAAAAAGGAAGAAAATCTGCCGCTTTGAGCAGGTTTTCTACAACGTATCGGGAAAAAAATTACACTTTTTGCGCCGGTGGCTCATGAAGAGCGCAAACCGGCCCAGGATAACGCCGCGTGTGTATGGAACACGCGCAATACAGGAGCCTTCTATGATTCATCTCGATACGTTGTCGACCCTTGTTGCCGCAACGCTGGTCTTACTGCTTGGCCGTAAGCTGGTGCATAGCGTTTCCCTTCTGAAGAAATACACCATTCCCGAACCTGTCGCCGGTGGCCTGCTGGTAGCGCTGGCCCTGCTGGTGCTGAAAAAGAGCATGGGCTGGGAAATTGATTTTGATATGTCCCTGAAAGACCCGCTGATGCTGGCCTTTTTTGCCACCATCGGCCTGAATGCCAACCTCGCGAGCCTGCGGGCAGGGGGTAAAGTACTCGGCGTATTTCTGATTGTGGTGGTTGGGTTGCTGCTGATGCAAAACGCTATCGGCATCGGAATGGCGACGTTGCTGGGGCTGGATCCGCTGATGGGGTTGCTGGCCGGGTCAATTACATTGTCTGGTGGACACGGTACCGGCGCGGCGTGGAGCAAGCTGTTTATCGAGCGCTATGGCTTTGAAAACGCAACTGAAGTGGCGATGGCCTGTGCGACCTTTGGCCTGGTGCTGGGTGGATTGATTGGTGGCCCGGTGGCGCGTTATCTGGTGAAGCACTCCACCACGCCGGACGGCAGGCCGGACGATGAGCTGGTGCCGACTGCATTCGAAAAACCGGATGTTGGGCGCAGCATTACTTCACTGGTGCTGATTGAGACCATCGCGATGATTGCTATCTGCCTGACGGTGGGGAAAGTGGTTGCGCAATGGCTGGCAGGTTCCCCGTTCGAACTGCCGACGTTTGTCTGCGTGCTGTTTATCGGGGTGATCCTGAGCAACGGTCTGGCGCTGATGGGTTTTTATCGTGTGTTCGAACGTGCGGTTTCAGTGCTGGGCAACGTCTGTCTGTCGCTGTTCCTCGCAATGGCGCTGATGAGCCTCAAACTGTGGGAGCTGGCCTCGCTGGCGCTGCCGATGGTGGCCATTCTGGCGGTGCAGGCACTGTTTATGGCGTTGTACGCGATGTTTGTTACCTGGCGCATGATGGGCAAGAACTACGATGCGGCGGTGCTGGCAGCGGGTCATTGCGGGTTTGGTCTGGGGGCAACCCCAACGGCGATTGCCAACATGCAGGCGATCACTGAACGCTTTGGCCCATCGCATATGGCGTTTCTGGTGGTACCGATGGTCGGTGCGTTCTTTATAGATATCGTCAACGCGTTGGTGATTAAGCTGTATCTGATGCTGCCGATGTTTGCCTGAGATCAGGCGTTGGAATAACGTTCGGTTTCCGGCATCCAGCGCTCTATTAACGCTGCCGCCTGTTCGGGGTAGCGTTCATGAATATGGCGGGCCAGGCGTTGAACTTCGGGGATCATCGCCTGATCGCGCAACAAATCCGCCACTTTGAATTCAGCATTCCCCGTCTGCCGCGTGCCCAAAAGTTCTCCCGGGCCACGTATCTCAAGGTCTTTTTGCGCAATAACAAAGCCGTCGTTGCTGTCGCGCAGCACCTGCAAACGCATCTGGGCGGTTTTCGAGAGCGGGGCTTTATAGAGCAGTACGCAGTGGGACGCTACCGCACCACGGCCAACACGTCCGCGCAGCTGGTGGAGTTGGGCAAGCCCCAGGCGCTCCGGGTTTTCGATGATCATCAGGCTGGAATTCGGGACGTCCACGCCGACCTCGATCACCGTGGTGGCGATCAGCAGGTGTAAATCGCCCTGTTTAAACGACTGCATCACCGCCTGCTTTTCGGCGGGCTTCATACGTCCGTGAACCAGACCCACCTTCAACTCTGGCAGTGCCAGTTTCAGTTCTTCCCACGTCGCTTCTGCAGCCTGCGCTTCCAGCAGCTCGGACTCTTCAATTAGCGTACACACCCAGTAGGCCTGACGCCCTTCATGCGTGCAGGCGTTGCGCACGCGGTCGATGATATCGCTGCGACGCGTGTCAGGAATGGCGACCGTTGTAACCGGTGTACGACC
The DNA here is from genome assembly GCA_023023105.1 of Enterobacter ludwigii. NCBI lineage: Bacteria > Pseudomonadati > Pseudomonadota > Gammaproteobacteria > Enterobacterales > Enterobacteriaceae > Enterobacter > Enterobacter ludwigii. Next base: position 85,387 of record CP083824.1, read on the forward strand.
CGGCGGCAACTCGTCGATGGTGGAGGTATCCAGATCGGCGTAGGCGGTCATTGCCAGGGTGCGGGGGATCGGCGTCGCGGTCATGATCAGCTGATGCGGGTGGAAACCCTGCTGCAAACCTTTCTCCCACAGTGCCAGACGCTGATGCACACCAAAGCGGTGCTGCTCGTCGATAATCACCAGCGCCAGGCCGTTAAACTGAACCTGTTCCTGGAAGATGGCATGTGTGCCAACAATCATTTGTACCTGGCCGCTGGCAATTGCGTCCTGTTGGGCAAGGCGGGCTTTGCCTTTTTGCTTCCCGGCAAGCCAGCCCACTTCAATGCCCAGCGGCGCAAACCAGGCGCGGAAATTGTTGGCGTGCTGTTCGGCCAGCAGTTCCGTCGGTGCCATCAGTGCCACCTGTTTGCCGTGAGCAATGGCGCGCAGGGCGGCCAGGGCGGCGACCAGCGTTTTACCGGAGCCTACATCACCCTGCACCAGGCGCATCATCGGCACATCAAGCGCCATATCGCGTTCGATCTCGGCGGTGACGCGCGCCTGTGCACCGGTGGGTTTAAACGGCAGCGAGGCCAGCAGTTTATCTTTGAGCTCATCACGCGGGCTTAAGGGCTGGGCGTGGAAACGCTGCGCGCCGGCGCGGAGCGCCAGCATGCTCAGGTTATGCGCCAGTAATTCCTCAAGGATAAGACGCCGTTGGGCGGGGTGTTTGCCGCTTTCTAAATCGCTGAGCTGCAGCGTTGGCGGCGGGCGGTGAAGAGTACGCAGCGCTTCGGGCAGGCTCATCATGCCCTGCGCCAGCTCTGGCGGCAGCAGCTCGGTAATGGCGCAGGTATCTAGCAGCTCCAGCGCCTGATCGGTGAGCTTTCGCAACGTCGCCTGCTTGATGCCTTCGGTTGTCGGATAAACCGGGGTAAGTGTTTCCTGCAGCTCCGGTGTGCTGAGATCGCCCTGTACGCGGTACTCCGGGTGGATCATCTCTGCGCCGTATTTTCCGCGTTTGGCTTCGCCATAGGCCAGCACTCTGCGACCTGTCGCCAGGCTGTTTTTCATTGCCGCGTTGAAGTTGAAAAAGCGCATGGTGAGAATGCCGGTGCCGTCGCTGATCTGACAGGTCATCATCCGACGTCCGCCGAAGGTGATATTGCAGTTCAGGACTTCGCCTTCAACGGTGGCATAAATGGCAGGCAGCAAATCGCCAATTTTGTACAGCTGGGTGCGGTCTTCGTAACGCAGGGGGAGGTGGAGCAGGAGATCCTGCACGGTGTGCAGGCCGATTTTAGCCAGCTTATTGCTTTGCGCCGCGCCCACGCCCGTCAGGCTATTGAGCGGGATGGCATCCAGCAGGCGGCCTTTCATCGGTTACCCGGCGTACTGCATGGTGGCCCACCACTCGCCATCGGCTTCAATTTCGCCCTGCGCGTTGACGTGGGGGTAAGGCAATTTTTTCTGTTTCGCAACGCGAGCCAGCACCGGATAACCCCCTTCAAACAGCAGGCGCTGCTGTTCATCTTCCGGCAGCATACTGTTGCTGCGTTTGTACATTCCGGCATTCTGACGCTGGCGCTGCGCTTCATAAAGAATAAGCGCGGAGGCCACAGAAACATTGAGGGACTGAACCATACCGATCATCGGAATGATAATGTCCCGATCCGCCAGATCCAGTGCTTCCTGAGTGATACCGGTTTTCTCCTGACCCATCAAAATACAGGTCGGACGGGTGTAGTCGATCTCGCGGAAATCTACGGCTTTAGCGGACAGGTTAGTGGCAAGTACCTGCATACCGCGCCCTTTCAGGTGGGTTACGGCTTCGCCTATGGTCTGGTGGTGTTTGACAGAAACCCAGCTGTTACTGCCTGCAGCGGCAGATACCATGGTACGCATGCGGGAGCCCGGCCAGACAGCGTGCACTTCATGCACGCCGACGGCGTCTGCAGTACGGACAATGGCAGAAACGTTATGGGGCTTATGGACCTGCTCCATGCAGACCGTCAGGTCTGGCTGACGCCTGGCGAGCATCTCGCAGATACGTGCATAACGTTGTGCATTCATAAAACTAGTTTCTGTTTCGGGTGACTTTAATCACGTCCGGCATGACGCGGATCTTGCGCATAATGTTCGCCAGGTGCACGCGGTCGCGGGCGGTCAGACGAATAAAGGCGCTGTATACGCGGCCATCTTTTTCTTCCGTATTCAGACTCTGAATGTTGGAAGAGGCCGTGTTGATCGCTGCCGTCAGGTTCGCCAGGGCACCCTGGTGGTTGAACATATCCACCTTAATTTCGGTGATAAATTCCTGTGCGGTCTCTTTATCCCACTCGACCGCCATAAACTTCTCGGCTTCTTTCTGGTAGCCGCGAATGTTACGACAGGATTCGTGGTGGATAACCAGCCCTTTGCCCGGGCTGACGTGCGCAATAATCGGGTCGCCAGGGATTGGACGGCAGCATTTTGCGAAAGTGATAAGCACGCCGTCTGCGCCTTTGATAGGCAAATGACCGTGGCTTTGCGTAGCGGGCTGCGCAACGGAGGCATCCCCCTGTTGCAGATTTTTCGCTACCACTACACTCATGGCGTTACCGAGGCCGATCTCTGCCAGCAGGTCATCAAGCGAGGCGAGTTTCATGCGCTCCAGCTCACGCTGAATGTTCTCTTGCGGGATTTCAGCCAGCTTACGGCTGCCGCCCAACGCGTGGTTGAGCAGACGACGTCCCAGACTGACCGAATCATCGCGCTTGAGGTTTTTCAGTAACTGACGGATTTTGGCGCGTGCTTTAGAACTCACGACAAAGTTCAGCCAGGCCGCGTTCGGACGTGCGCCCGGTGCGGTAATAATTTCCACCGTCTGGCCACTGGAGAGCGGCTGAGACAGCGGGTAAGGCTGTCTGTCGACGCGTGCACCCACGCAGGCATGACCAATATCGGTATGCACGGCGTAAGCGAAGTCGACCGGCGTTGCGCCCGCAGGCAGTTCGACAATACGGCCTTCTGGGGTGAAAACGTAAATCTCATCCGGGAAGAGATCGGATTTAACGCTCTCGATAAATTCAAACGAGCTGCCCGCACTCTGCTGAAGTTCCAGCAGGCTCTGCATCCAGCGTTGTGCGCGGATTTGTGCGGTGGTACTGCTTTCGCCACCGTGCTCTTTATACGCCCAGTGTGCGGCAACACCCATCTCTGCCATCTGGTCCATATCTTCGGTGCGAATTTGCACTTCAACCGGCACGCCGTGTGGCCCGATCATCGAGGTGTGCAAAGATTGATAGCCGTTCGCTTTTGGAATGGCGATGTAATCTTTCATGCGACCCGGACGCGGTTTATACAGGCTGTGCATCTGCCCCAGCACGCGATAGCACGTGTCGGCGTCGTGGACGATCACGCGGAACGCGTAGATATCCATGATCGAGTGAAAACGCTGCTCTTTGAGCACCATTTTGCAGTAAATGGAGTACAGATGTTTTTCACGACCGCTGACGCGGCACGGAATTCCCGCTTCCTGTAAACGCCCTTCGATTTCCGAGAGGATCTTTTGAATCATCTCTTTACGGTTACCGCGTGCGGCTTTCACCACCTCTTTAATCACACGATAGCGGTTCGGGTACAACGCTTCAAAACCCAGCTCTTCCAGCTCGGTTTTAATGTGATGGATACCTAAACGATGCGCCAGTGGACTGTAGATTTCGAGGGTTTCACGGGCAATGCGGCGACGTTTATCCGGGCGAAGTGAGCCCAGCGTGCGCATGTTGTGGGTACGGTCAGCGAGTTTGATAAGAATGACGCGGATGTCCTGCACCATCGCCATAATCATCTTGCGGAAGTTTTCGGCTTGCGCCTCTTTCTTGTCGCGGAAATTCAGCTTATCAAGCTTAGAGACCCCTTCCACCAGTTCGGCAACGCTTTTGCCAAACAGCTGTTCCATGTCCTGGTAAGTGGCAGGGGTATCTTCAATCACGTCGTGCAGCAGAGCGGCCATCAGTGTTTCGTAGTCGAGTTTCATCTCGGCCAGAATACAGGCTACCGCTACCGGGTGCGTGATATAGGGTTCACCGCTTGAACGTGTCTGGCCCTCGTGAGCGTCACGTGCAACGAGATACGCCTGCTGAAGACGCTTAATCTGGTCTTCAGGCAGGTAGGTTTGAATCAGTTGATTCAGGCTTTCAAACAGATACAAGGGCGACCCGCAGGTTTAATTAACGACGACCTTCAGCAATAGCGGTTACGGCCTGCAGTTCTGCGGCTTCCTGCTCTTGCTGCTCCTGGCGCTCGCGCACGTCGAGGATCTGGTTGTTAATCAGACCTTCTTCGATTTCGCGAAGTGCAATAACGGTAGTTTTATCGTTTTCTTCCGGTACCAGCGGATCTTTACCGCCTACCTGCATCTGACGAGCGCGACGCGCGGCGACCAGCACCAGGTCAAAACGGTTACCAATTTTCTCTACAGCGTCCTGAACAGTTACGCGTGCCATACTTAAAATGCTCCACAGGTGAAGAAATGACTGGGCATGATACTGAAAGTGGGTTCAGTCTGCCAACAGTTTGGTGATTAATGCGTCATGTCGCTGCTTCTGGCGGCTCATACGCAGACGTTCTGCGCGAAGAATGGTTTTGAGATCGCTCAGCGCGGCATCAAAATCATCATTCACAATAAGGTAATCATATTCCGCGTAATGGCTCATTTCTGCAACTGCCTGTTCCATACGCTTTGCGATCACTTCTTCGCTGTCCTGGCCACGACCGCGCAGGCGGCGATCCAACTCATCTTTCGATGGCGGTAAAATAAAGATGCTGCGTGAGTCAGGCATCTTCTTGCGAATCTGCTGTGCGCCCTGCCAGTCGATATCCAGGAACACATTTACGCCAGTTGCCAGAACTTGCTCAATGGTTTCACGCGAGGTGCCGTAATAGTTACCGAACACTTCTGCGTGTTCAAGAAACGCGTCTCTGCCAATCATCGCTCTGAATTCGTCGTGATTCACAAAGAAATAGTGTTCACCGTGTACTTCACCCGGACGCGGCGCTCGCGTGGTGTGAGAAACAGAAACCTGTGTGTCGTACAACGGTTGGGTTTTTAACAGTGCCTGAATAAGGCTGGATTTACCCGCGCCACTTGGGGCAGAAACAATATAAAGCGTGCCTTGAGCCATGAGAGTCTTTTGTATGTGTTAGCGAAGAAGTCCTACATACGGGCTTATTATACACGTCACCGCTCTGTGACGTAGTCTTTGTCACACTTTTTCCCCTCGAATATTGAATTTTGCGTGCCGTTTTCAGGTTTTATCTGTGGTTTTCTGCAACCAAAAGAAATACCGGACAGCGTCTCGCATTGTGAAACGTTGACGTTAGCGTTGTGTCAGGCATCCGGGTATACCTCCTGCAACACAAAGGAGGGTTGAGATGTGGCAATGGATAAGCGGGTTAATGCTGTTGTGGTGTGGTTATGGGGTTGCTGTGTGTCCGGTGTGGTCACAGGCAAAAGCAGAGAAAGAAATTGCGTCCTTAAGTGCGCAAATCAAACGCTGGGATGATGCCTACTGGAAACAGGGCGTTAGCGAGGTCAATGACGAGGTATACGACCAGCTTAGCGGCCGGTTAAAACAGTGGCAGCACTGTTTTGGCAGTGAATCACTGGATGCCGCCATTCCTGCCCTGACGGGAAATATCAAACATCCTGTCGCCCATACCGGGGTCCATAAAGTGGCCAGTAAAGAGGCGCTTCGCACGTGGATGCATGCCCGGCACAATCTCTGGATGCAGCCAAAAGTCGATGGCGTGGCGGTGACGCTGGTCTATCGTGACGGAAAGTTAATTCAGGCCATCAGTCGTGGTAATGGCCTTAAAGGTGAGGACTGGACTGCACAAGTGCGTTTGATCCCGTCAGTCCCTCAAGACGTGTCGGGTGCGCTGGCAAACAGTGTCCTGCAAGGGGAGCTTTTTTGGTTGCGCGAAAACCACATTCAACGACAGATGGGGGGATTGAATGCACGCGCAAAAGTGGCGGGTGCGATGATGCGGCAAAAGGACAACGCGCTTCTGAAACAGACAGGGATATTTATCTGGGCCTGGCCGGATGGACCCAAAGATATGCAAAGCATGTTGTCTGAACTTACCAGTGCAGGGTTTCCTCTGACGGCGCGCTATACCTTGCCAGTTGAGACTGTAGAAGGCGTCGATAAACAGCGTTCAACGTGGCAAAACACGGCATTACCCTTTGCTACGGATGGCATTGTAGTGCGATCCGCAGATTCTCCCCAGGGTGAAAACTGGTTGCCCGGGGAAGGTAACTGGGTTGTCGCGTGGAAATATTCCCCTGCAACACAGGTAACAGAGGTCAGTGATATTCGTTTTACCGTGGGGCGAACGGGCAAAATTTCCGTTGTAGCAGCGCTGGAACCGGTGCTACTGGATGATAAACAGGTGCAGCGAGTGAGCCTGGGATCGGTCGGTCGTTGGCAGAGTCTGGATATTGCCCCGGGCGATCAGATACAGGTTAGCCTGGCCGGTCAGGGTATCCCCCGGTTTGATAAGGTGGTCTGGCGAGGAACGGACCGACAAAAACCACTCCCTCCGCCCTCGCGTTATCATTCAATGAGCTGTTTTTATGCTTCACCGGAGTGTATGGAACAATTCTTTGCGCGGTTGACGTGGCTCAGCTCAAAGCAGGTATTCAACATTGAAGGTTTAGGAGAATCAGGATGGCGGGCACTCTGGCAAGCACATCATTTTGAACATCTCTTTTCATGGCTGTTATTAACTCAGTCGCAGCTGCAGTCTACGCCGGGGTTTTCCGCTGCGCGTGGGTTAGCGCTCTGGCATCGCTTTAATCTGGTGCGTGAGCAACCTTTTATTCGCTGGCTTATGGCGTTGGGTGTGCCGCTGACACAGGCCTCGCTGAAGGCGATGGGGGACATGTCCTGGCAGAAGATGAGCGCGCGTAATGAAAAGGACTGGCAGTCCTTGCCGGGGACGGGAGAGGAGAAAGCGCGGCAAATCGTTAACTGGATGCACGCGCCTCAGGTAGATGTGCTGGCAAAGTGGCTAGCGGAGCAGCACATCAAGGGATTTTGACATCAATGAGCGCTGTGTTTGTAGTGAAAAACAGGCAGTCCAAGCTTCAGCCGCAGCGCCAGCATGCGCGCTGTAAAGCCGAACAGCAGCGTGGAGATGACCACCACATCATGGTTCGACACGTAATGTTGCAGGGCGATATACAGCACTGCTGCTGCGAAGGATATGCCGGCATACAGCTCTTTTTGAAAGACCAGAGGAATGCGTTTGCAGAACATATCGCGCAGTACACCTCCGAATACGCCCGTGATCACCGCGGCAATGGTGGCAATAACAGGTCCTTCACCCATATCGAGCGCGATTTGTGCTCCGATGATCGAAAAGACGATCAGCCCCAGTGCATCAAGCACCAGGAACAAGCGGCGCAGATGAGGCATAACGGGGGCAACAATGGTGGTTAATACTGCGGCTGTCGCCACGATAATCACATACTCGGGGTGTTTAACCCAACCGAGTGGGTAATGACCAAGCAGGATATCGCGTACAGAACCGCCGCCCAATGCGGTAGCAGTGGCGATAATGATCACACCGAAGGTGTCCATCCGGCGACGTCCGGCGGCGAGTGCGCCAGTCATGGCCTCTGCGGTGATACCAATAATATAGAGAATGTGAAGCAACATATAACCTCCGGAGTGAACGTGGGGAGGTTAGCGATTTGTGCGCAAGATCACGATTGAGATTTTCTAAGGCGATTCAGTTTGCCATATAAAATATTATCAAGCCTTACCGTAAATGGCTTATGAATGGTGGTGAGATGAGAAATCCCGGCATGTAACGGATTAGAAATAATAATGGATGACGCCATCCGACGCCATCCGGAAGGTGTTACTCGATATTCTGGATCTGCTCGCGCATTTGCTCAATCAGAACCTTAAGTTCAATCGCTGAGTTGGTTACTTCGGCATTGATCGACTTAGACGCCAGGGTGTTCGACTCGCGGTTGAACTCCTGCATCATAAAGTCCAGACGGCGGCCCACAGCTTCCTTCTTCTTCAGGATGTTGTAGGTCTCTTTAACGTGCGCTTCCAGACGATCCAGCTCTTCAGCTACGTCAACGCGCTGCGCCATCAGCACCAGCTCTTGTTCCAGACGGTTATTTTCCAGCTGAACTTCGGCTTCTTCCAGTTTGGCGACCAGGCGCTCGCGCTGCCATTGCAGCACTTCAGGCATATGGGTGCGCACTTTCGCTACTTCAGTGCTAACGCCTTCAAGACGCTGCTCAATCATCGCCTTCAGTGCCTGACCTTCGGTTTCGCGGGCAACGATAAAGTCATCCAGGGTGCTGTCAAGGGCACTGAGAATTTCAGCGGCAATGGCATCCAGGTCCTGCTCACCGGCGGCCATGACGCCTGGCCAGCGCAGAATATCAACCGGGTTGATTTCGCCTTCATCGCTCTGCATTTTGACCCAGTTCGCTGCATTAACGAGCTGTTTTGCCAGTTTTTCGTTGAGGATCAGTTCGCCCTGCGCGCTGGCATCAGGCTCAAAACGCAGGTTACATTCCACTTTACCGCGCGTCAGACGCGTACGGATTCGCTCACGTACGACGGGCTCAAGGCTGCGGAACTGCTCCGGCATACGGAAATAGGTTTCCAGATAGCGCTGGTTTACCGAGCGCATTTCCCAGGTAGCGCTACCCCAGCTACCCTTGATTTCACGCCGGGCGTAGGCGGTCATACTGCGGATCATAGATATTCCCGTTTTTAAAGGAGAGATGGGGGGATTATAGCTTTCGGGGGCTTCTCAGGATAGGAATAAGCGTCCTTTATCCGTATAATGCGCAGCCACATTCGTTTCAAGCCGGAGAATTCATCATGCGTCCAGCAGGTCGTAGCGCCAATCAGGTGCGTCCCGTCACCCTGACCCGTAACTATACAAAACACGCTGAAGGCTCCGTGCTGGTTGAGTTTGGTGACACCAAAGTACTGTGTACTGCATCTATTGAAGAAGGTGTTCCGCGCTTTCTGAAAGGTCAGGGCCAGGGCTGGATCACGGCTGAATACGGCATGCTGCCGCGTGCGACCCATACCCGTAATGCCCGCGAAGCGGCAAAGGGTAAACAGGGTGGCCGTACCATGGAGATTCAGCGTCTGATCGCGCGTGCGCTGCGCGCCGCCGTTGATCTGAAAACGCTCGGTGAATACACCATTACCCTTGACTGTGATGTGATTCAGGCAGACGGCGGTACGCGTACGGCGTCGATTACTGGTGCCTGCGTAGCGCTGGCCGATGCCCTGAATAAACTGGTTGCAGCCGGTAAGCTGAAAACCAATCCAATGAAAGGGATGGTTGCAGCCGTTTCCGTGGGTATCGTTAACGGCGAAGCGCTTTGCGATCTGGAATACGTGGAAGATTCCGCTGCCGAGACGGACATGAACGTGGTGATGACCGAAGACGGTCGCATCATTGAGGTGCAGGGCACTGCAGAAGGTGAGCCATTCACCCATGAAGAACTTCTTACCTTGCTGGCTCTGGCCCGAGGGGGAATCGAATCTATTGTAACGACGCAGAAAGCGGCGTTAGAAAATTGATTTTAAAGGCGACCAATGAGTCGCCTTTTTTTTGCCTGTAAGACAGAAAAACCAAAGGAGCAAATCCATGAAATCGTATCAGCGCCAGTTTATTGAGTTTGCGCTTAACAAGCAGGTACTTAAGTTTGGCGAATTTACGCTGAAATCCGGGCGTAAGAGCCCCTATTTCTTCAACGCCGGGCTGTTTAATACCGGGCGCGATCTGGCATTGTTAGGCCGTTTCTATGCCGAAGCGCTGGTGGATTCCGGGATTGATTTTGACCTGCTGTTTGGCCCGGCCTATAAAGGCATTCCGATTGCGACCACCACAGCGGTGGCGCTGGCAGAACATCACGACCGCGACGTGCCATACTGCTTTAACCGCAAAGAGGCCAAAACCCACGGTGAAGGTGGAAATCTGGTCGGCAGCGCGTTGCAGGGCCGCGTCATGCTGGTCGACGATGTAATCACTGCAGGCACAGCAATTCGTGAATCTATGGAAATTATCCAGGCCAATGGCGCGACGCTTGCAGGCGTGCTGATTTCTCTGGATCGTCAGGAACGTGGTCGCGGAGAGATCTCTGCCATTCAGGAGGTGGAGCGCGATTACAACTGTAAAGTGACGTCGATTATCACCCTGAAAGATCTGATTGCGTATCTGGAAGAGAAGCCTGAGATGGCGGACCATCTTGCAGCGGTACGCGCATATCGAGAAGAGTTTGGCGTGTAATGTTATTGCCCGGAAGCGCTACGCTTACCGGGCCTACGGCGTTACTGCAATTGGGTAGCCACTAACGGCCAGCGGGCGTCAAAATCGTCCGTTGGACGGTATTTGAATTCGCTACGCACAAAGCGGGAGAGCATCCCTTCGCAAAACGCCAGAATCTGGCTTGCCAGCAGCGTCTCATCAGTGTTGTAACCTTCCCCTTCACGCATTTTCTTCTCACGCAGAACCTGGCGCAGTTGCGCTTCAATGCGCTCGAAAAGCTGGTTAATGCGGCCCTGCAGTCTGTCCTGCTCAAACATCAGGGCATGACCGGTCAGGATACGGGTTAAGCCCGGATTGCGTTCACCAAAGCCAAGGACTAACAGCACAATCAGACGCAGACGCGCGGTGGTGTCTTTTTCGTCTTTCAGAATCAGGTTGATGCGCGTGATCAGGCTGTCTTCGATAAACTCGATCAGGCTGTCGAACATCCGGGTTTTGCTGGGAAAATGACGATACAGCGCCGCCTCAGACACGCCTACAGAAGCGGCCAGTTTCGCGGTGGTGATGCGTTGACTGCCATCGCTGGATTCAAGCATCAGAGCCAGAGATTGAAGTATTTCTTCGCGACGATTCCTTTTCGCGGTTTGTTTTTCTGCCATGTTACAAAATACCCCTGAAAATAAGCACTTGCCAGGCTGGCATCCACACAGCGACCGCAAACTGAGGCTTGCGGTTTGTTATTGCATTATGGCGCTGTGGGACGCGTATTTATTGGGCGATTATTTACGCCCGGAATGGCCGAAGCCGCCTTCGCCACGGTCGGTGGCGTCAAAGTCTTCCACCAGGTTAAATTCTGCCTGTACCACCGGTACGAAGACCATCTGCGCAATACGCTCGCCAGGTTCAATGGTGAAGCTGTCCTGACCACGGTTCCAGACGGAGACCATCAGCTGACCCAGGTAGTCGGAGTCGATCAGGCCAACCAGGTTACCCAGCACAACGCCATGCTTATGGCCCAGGCCAGAACGTGGCAGGATCACTGCGGCGAGTGATGGGTCAGCAATGTGGATCGCCAGACCCGTCGGGATCAGAGTAGTGGCACCCGGAGCCAGTTCTACGGCGTCATCGAGACAGGCTCGCAGGTCAAGTCCGGCAGAGCCGGAGGTGGCATAGGTTGGCAGCGGAAATTGCTCGCCAACACGCGGGTCCAGAATCTTAACGTCGATTTTTTTCATCATAACGGGTAACGATCTCGTCCAGTAATTGTTGGCCCAGGAGTTCCTTGCGCTCAAGCGGTAAGACTTTATCTCCATCCTGCCAGAAAAGGTGCAGTGCGTTGCTGTCGCTGTTAAATCCTTGCGTGGCCAGCGATACGTCGTTCGCGCAAATCAAATCGAGGTTTTTGCGGGTACGTTTTTGCCGGGCATATTCTTCCACATTATTTGTTTCTGCGGCAAACCCAACAACGTAAGGTCGATGGCTTTTTAGTGCGGCGACACCGGCAACGATATCCGGGTTTTTCACCATTTTTATTGTTAATTCATCACCTTGCTTTTTGATTTTAGCCTCGGCGATGGTCTCGGCGCGATAATCTGCGACGGCCGCACAGCCGATAAAAATCTGTTGGTTTTGCGCATGTGCTTGTACTGCGGCTTCCATTTCCAGCGCGGTAGTCACATCAATGCGCTGAACAAACGGCGGTGTAGGTAATGAGACCGGGCCGCTCACAAGCGTAACGTTTGCACCGCGCTTTGCTGCCGCTGCCGCAATCGCAAAGCCCATTTTACCGGAGCTGTGGTTAGTGATGTAACGCACCGGATCCAGCGGTTCACGCGTTGGGCCCGCGGTAATCATGATATTGAGATGTTGCAGATCGTTGACAGGGGAAAAATGGGCTGCAGCCATATCAACGATAGTCAGCGGGTCGAGCATACGTCCTGGGCCGATATCACCACAGGCCTGACTGCCGCTATCCGGTCCCCAAATTAACAGGCCACGAGCGGCCAGCGTCTCCAGATTATGCTGGGTGGCGGCATTGCGATACATCTGCTGGTTCATCGCGGGTACGACGGCGACGGGGGCAGGCGTGGCCAGGCAAATGGTTGAGACCAGGTCATTTGCCATGCCGGCCGCCACACGAGCGATTAAATCTGCCGTGGCAGGGGCAAGAATAACCAGGTCAGCCCATTTCCCAAGCTCAATATGGCCCATCGCAGCTTCGGCTGCCGGATCAAGCAGGCTGTCAGATACCGGGTATCCTGAAACGGCCTGCAGGCTCAATGGAGTGATAAAGGCTTTACCGCCTTCGGTGATCGCGACCCGCACATCGGCTCCACGCTCACGCAGACGACGCACCAGTTCCGGCGCTTTATAAGCAGCAATACCGCCGCTCACGCCAAGAACGATTTTTTTACCGGCCAGGCTCATCATGATTCTTTCCTGTTGGGGTTCACCAGAGAGCGGGCATTTTATCACAATCCCTAATATGGGGTGATTTTGTCCTTCGGACACTTTGCGAGGCGTTACGCAAGACTGCAACGTCGCCGTCGAGCGCCTGTCTGGCTTGTGGCAGCATGAGAGGAAAAGGGAGAAAGAGCATGGAAGAAGAGGATGAGCAGTTGCTGCCGCGCGAAAAACTGCTGCGTTATGGAGTAACCCTGTTAAAAGACGATGAGCTCCTGGCGCTCTTTTTACGTACCGGCACGCCCGGAAAAACGGTATTTACGCTGGCAAAAGAGCTGATAGGGCATTTTGGTTCACTGTATGGCTTGTTGACTGCCGACCTGGCTCAGTTTAAGCACGTCGAGGGGATCGGCGTGGCGAAATATGCTCAATTGAGGGGCATTGCCGAGCTTGCACGGCGTTTTTACAATGTCCGTCTGGAAGAAGAGGATCCAGTTCTGACCCCAGAAGGCGCGCGTGAATTCCTGCAAAGCCAGCTGGCGGATGCGGAGCGCGAGATCTTTATGGTGATCTTTCTCGACAACAGAAACCGGATACTGAAACATAGCCACCTCTTTTCGGGCACATTGAGCCACGTTGAGGTACATCCGCGTGAAATTGTGCGCGAAGCGATAAAAGTGAATGCAGCCGGCGTGATCCTCGCGCATAATCACCCCTCTGGCTGTGCACAACCGAGCAGAGCTGACAAAGAAATTACCGAACGCATTATCAAATGCTGTCAATTCATGGACATTCGTGTGCTGGACCATCTGATAATTGGCCGCGGAGAGTACATTTCTTTTGCAGAACATGGCTGGATTTAGGCTATTTCTCGCGATCCATCGGGATCTTTGTCTGTTCGGGACTTGAGCACACCGCCGAGTCAGCGTATACTACGCCACCTTTGAGAATCTCGGGTTTGGCATTTGGGCCTGGCAATCGAGAGTTCACTTAGAACTATGCGATGACCGGGCTGTAAAGCCTGACGAGGCGCCGATACCCCATACGAAGCTCGAGCTAATTTGATTTTTGGAGAATAGACATGTCCCGAGTCTGCCAAGTTACTGGCAAGCGTCCGGTGACCGGTAACAACCGTTCCCACGCACTGAACGCGACTAAACGCCGTTTCCTGCCGAACCTGCACTCTCACCGTTTCTGGGTTGAGAGCGAGAAGCGTTTTGTCACCCTGCGTGTATCTGCTAAAGGTATGCGTGTAATTGATAAGAAAGGCATCGATACAGTTCTGTCTGAACTGCGTGCCCGTGGCGAAAAGTACTAAGTACTTAAAGAGGAAATAAATCATGGCTAAAGGTATTCGCGAGAAAATCAAGCTGGTTTCTTCTGCTGGTACAGGTCACTTCTACACCACCACGAAGAACAAACGTACTAAGCCGGAAAAACTGGAACTGAAAAAATTCGATCCAGTTGTACGCCAGCACGTACTGTACAAAGAAGCTAAAATCAAATAATTTTAGTCTCCTTGTATTGAAAAACCCCGCAACTGCGGGGTTTTTTGCATTCTGTATCTCAACGGAGGAACCATGCCAGAATTACCAGAGGTAGAGACTAGCCGCCGCGGTATTGAGCCGCATCTGGTCGGTGCGACTATTCTTCATGCGGTTGTCCGTAATGGGCGTCTTCGCTGGCCGGTTTCCGATGAGATCCATGCGTTAAGCGACAAACCGATCCTCAGCGTTCAGCGTCGCGCCAAGTATCTGCTGCTGGAGCTGCCCGACGGCTGGATTATTATCCATCTGGGGATGTCCGGGAGCCTGCGTATCCTCACTGAAGAACTGCCAGCGGAAAAGCACGACCACGTCGATCTGGTCATGAGTAACGGCAAAGTGCTGCGTTACACCGACCCAAGACGCTTTGGCGCATGGTTGTGGACTAAAGAACTTGAAGGTCACAGCGTGCTGGCGCATTTGGGGCCAGAGCCGCTCTCAGACGCGTTTAATGCGGAATACCTGAAAGAGAAGTGTGCAAAGAAAAAAAGCCCGATTAAGCCATGGCTGATGGATAACAAGCTGGTGGTCGGCGTGGGGAATATCTATGCCAGTGAATCACTGTTTGCTGCCGGGATCCATCCCGATCGGCTGGCCTCTTCGCTGTCTGCGCAAGAGTGCGAGCTGCTGGTGAGGGTGATTAAAGCGGTGCTGCTGCGTTCCATTGAGCAGGGCGGAACAACGCTGAAGGATTTCCTGCAGAGTGACGGTAAGCCCGGTTATTTTGCTCAGGAGCTACAGGTATATGGCCGTAAAGGTGAACCATGCCGCGTGTGCGGAACGCCGATTATCGCAACGAAGCATGCCCAGCGCGCCACGTTTTATTGCCGTCAGTGCCAGAAATAGGGCTACTTTAACTTTTCCATCAACGCCTGATGGACGTTAACCGGCAGGAAATGGGTCACATCGCCGTGATGCCGTGCAACTTCTTTCACCAGCGTGGAAGAGATAAATGACCACTCTTTGGAAGGCATCAGAAACACGCTCTCCAGCTCTGGCATCAGGTGGCGGTTCATGTGCGCCAATTGCATCTCGTACTCAAAATCTGCCACTGCGCGTAAGCCGCGGATCAGGATATTAGCCTGCTGGGTGCGGGCGAAATTAGCCATCAGGTCACTGAAGCCCACCACCTCAACGTTCGACAGATGTGAGATCGCATCGCTGGCGAGCTGTACGCGCTCGGGCAGATCGAACATCGGTTTCTTACTGGGGCTGGCGGCTATCGCCAGAATCACCTTGTCAAACATACTCGCCGCACGGGTGATAATATCAAGATGACCGTTAGTGATGGGATCGAAGGTACCCGGATAAATCGCTTTTGTGCTCATGGCTCACGTTTTCTCTGAGTAGCCGCGGCTAAGCGCCCACAGCTCGGTGTATTTGTTGAAAGTATACTGGGCATTCACCACCGCCAGTAACCAGCCCTGTTTACCATCCAGAACGCCGCCACGTAGCAGCAGCGTTTTCAGAAACGCGCCCAGCGTGTGGGTGAAGATACCGGTCAACGTGGCCTTCTTGCCGCGCTGATGACGTTCCTGCGCCCATGCGGTGGCATAGTTGAGCTGTTTACGCTGGAAGCTGGCGAAATCGCGGCAGGTCAGGTGCAGTAAATCACCGTTTAAGGCGACTACCGGGGCGGTATCGCAGGCCAGGGACTCATGCACCAGGTTATCGTTGTACTGATAACGCTCGCGCTCATACAGGCGCATCACGCGGTCAGGATACCAGCCGCTGTGGCGCATAAACCGGCCGAGAAAGTAGTTACGACGCGCGATGCTGTACACCGCACCTGGCTGCGGCGCAGAGAGCACACTCTGAATCGCCTGCTGGAGTTCTGGCGTGATGCGCTCGTCGGTATCGAGCATCAGGACATAATCACCAGTGGCGTGTCCCTGCGCGCGCTGGCGCTGGATGCCATAGCCTTGCCAGTCTGTGTCGATAAAGACCTTTGCGCCCGCAGCACGGACAACATCCACCGTGTTGTCCGTGCTGCCGGAATCAAGCACGACAATTTCGTCGGCCCAGGCGACAGAGGCCAGGCAATCGGGAAGCAGGTCGGCGGCGTTTTTGGCGATCATCACGACCGACAGACGCTGAGACATTAGTGGCTCCGCTGAGGCAGATAAGGTTGCAGAAGCTGCAGCAGACGGGTCAGAGCGCCCTGGTTCTGATGCAGCACTTCGACGGCATGGCGACCGTACCACAGACGGTAATCTTCGTCGGTCAGTAAGGTCGAAACCTCTTTGACCACTGAGTCCGCATCGGTCACGGTAATTAAACCATCGGCTTGCTGCAATTTAGCGCAGATATCTTTGAAATTAAATGTATGCGGCCCCATCAGCACCGGAATCGCATGCGCCGCTGGCTCCAGCGGGTTATGACCACCGCGCTCGACCAGGCTGCCGCCGACAAAGGCGAGGTCGGCAATGCCGTACAGCAGCATCAGTTCGCCCATCGTATCGCCAATCACCACCTGGGTGCTGCTGGACGGGATCTCGCCGCTGCTACGCAGGGTGAAACTGAAACCGCCTTTTTGCACCATCTCGCGGGCGTCTTTGAAACGTTCCGGGTGACGAGGCACCAGAATGAGCAATAAATCCGGGAATTTTTCCAGCAGCTTACGGTGTGCTTGCAGGATGATCGCTTCTTCGCCGTCGTGGGTACTGGTCGCAATCCAGACCTGACGACGCGGCGCCCACTGGCGGCGCAGTGTCACCGCTCGGGCAGCGAGTTCAGGTGTGACCGAAATATCGAATTTCAGACTGCCGGTTACCGCGAGCTGATTGCGCTTAAGACCAAGAGAGACAAAGCGTGCGGCATCTTCTTCGTTTTGCGCGGCAATCAGCGTGATCTGGCTCAGCAGGCGGCGCATAAATTTG
Source organism: Enterobacter ludwigii (assembly GCA_023023105.1). Classification (NCBI taxonomy): domain Bacteria; kingdom Pseudomonadati; phylum Pseudomonadota; class Gammaproteobacteria; order Enterobacterales; family Enterobacteriaceae; genus Enterobacter; species Enterobacter ludwigii. The sequence goes on from CP083824.1 coordinate 102,497, forward strand.
CCCAGCTTGCCGTACCCTTTAGCCGAGCGTTCTGACAGGCGCGCGTTGGCAATCACCAGCGGAATTTTACGGGCATGCAAGGCGGAAATCATGTTTGGCCACAGCTCGGTTTCCATCACGATCACAAGCTTTGGGCGAACAGTTTCGAGGAAACGGTTCATGGCGCAGGGCAGGTCGTAGGGCAGATAGACGTGATGCACGTCTTTACCAAATGCGGACATCACGCGCTCAGAGCCGGTTGGGGTCATGGTGGTGACGGTGATCGGCAAAGAGGGATAACGATGGCGCAGGGCGCGGACCAGCGGAATAGCCGCCAGCGTTTCGCCAACGGAAACGGAATGCAGCAAAATACCGTCCGGCGCGACTTTATTGCGGCAGAAGCCATAGCGCTCAGCCCAGCGTTTACGATACGCAGGTGCTTTACGGCTACGAAGCAACAGTCTCAGCCACACCAGTGGCTGAATGATGTAGAGCAGGGCGGTATACAACAATTCCAAGCGATTATCCGTTTTTTTAGTTTCGGCGGGCAAATTCTAAGCATTTAAGCCAGGTAAAGCTATCTCTTATGCCAGATACCGCTTTAAACGGAAATAACGGCGACCCAGTCGCCAGTGCTGGCGAAGCCCACGGGCGTTTTTCCAGATAAGCGTCCAGATCCCGCGATCGAACAGTTCCTGAATAATTTCACGCTTTTTGGTGGCATCACCAATGTTGTTAATCGCGTGCAGAATACCCAGACCCTCTTTCGCGATTTGCCACTGGCAGGCGGGCACGCGGCGTACAGCATCCGGGTAGCGCTGGTTGATAACGTCCAGCATCTCAAGGATTTTCATATAGTGACGCGCGTTACGCATCCGCGTGTCATCCGTGCCTGGCGTGTGTGATACCGAGGCGGAATGGATGAGATAGTCGTAGAACGTTTCGTCGGTGTACTGAACGCGTTTTGCGGTAAGCAGCACTTCGGTCGTCCACGGGATATCCTGATGACGCAGTCCATGCTCAAACGTGAACCCCTGAGCTTTAATAAAGGCGTGGCGGTAAATATTCAGCCAGGTCACATGCAGGAATTTACGTGAAGCCAGCGCGCGCTGAAGCCAGGTTGGGCCGTCCAGCACGTCGGTGGACTGCAGCTTGTCGGACGGGAAGATTTTTTTCGACGGTCTACCGTCATCATAAATATAGGTGCCGTTACAGGTGGCAACGTCGAGATCGTTTTTCTTCGCCATCTCAAGCAGGCGTGGGTACATGCCCGGGTAGATCACATCGTCGATGTCCGGAAACGCGACATATTCGCCAGTTGCCTCTGCCAGACCGGTGTTACGGGCGGCAGAGACGCCCTGATTGGCCTGTTCGATAACCTTGTAATACGGAAATTCACTGGCATATTGCGCAATGATGGCCGCAGAGTTATCACTTGACCCATCGTCCACAACGACCAGTTCCAGACTGTCCAGATGTTGAGCTTTGATGCTGTCGAAAAATGCACTCAGGAATTTTTCACCGTTATAGACGGCGACTACAAGGCTCAATAAAGGTGTGTCGGACATGCTTTCTCCGTTGTGTTCAGGGCAGGCCACCCATGTTGGTGGTACCATTCGTGCTGTATTATATCCGGTGGATACTAAAAACATATGCCTGGAGGGACAAAGATCCCCTCAGGCGGCAAATTAGCGTCATGCTGGCGAGATTCTTAACAGGAAATGTATGCATATTGTTCACACTGAAGCAGACGGCGGCAAAGGCGGACAGCCTCTGCGCATTATTAACGAATCGCTCGGGATGATTCAGCGTGGCCATCAGGTGACCCTTCTTTGCCCGGAAACTGCACCGCTGCATACGCTGGCGCGTGATGCTGGGTTGACGGTTGTCACGATGCCGTTGAAACGTAAGAACCTTAAAAACCTGCAGTTGCTGCGCCGCTGGCTGAAGGATAACCGCCAGTCTATTGATGTCATCAATAGCCATAACTCGGCGGATACCTGGCTGGTGGCACTGGCGAATCTGACGCTCTCTAATCCTGTGCCACTGGTCCGTACCCGCCATGCTTCAGGTGTACCGCGTAACAACTGGACGACGCGCTGGCTGTTCCGTAAAGCCTGTGCGCATATCGTCACGACTGGCGAAGCGCTGCGTCATCAGGTGGCGAATATTGGTGTCCCGATGTCCCAGAGTACGTCGGTGCCGAGCGGTGTGGATACGCAGCGTTTCCGCCCGGGAGATAAGCACGAAGCCCGTGCGCATTGTGGTTTGTCGCAGGAGGATTTCTGGCTGGGTGTGGTGTCGCATCTGCGTCCGAACAAAGGCCATAGCGTACTGCTGCGCGCCCTGGCGAAAATCGACAATCCGCAGATTAAGCTGGCGATCGTCGGTGAAGGTCCGCATAAAGCGACGCTGGAACAGGAAATTGTCGCGTTGGGATTACAGCAGCGTGTAGTGATGGCGGGGCATCAAAGCGATCCGGAGAGCTGGTTCCCGGCGTTTGATATTGCGCTGAGCCCTTCGCACGATATGGAAGGTGTACCCCAGGGCGTCCTGCAATCGCTGGCCTCTCGCATTGCCACCATCGCGACCGATGCCGGCGGGACGGGTGATGCGGTGATTGATGGCCAGACGGGGATTCTGGTCGCACAGCGTGATGAAAATGCGCTGCACGATGCCATCGTTAAGCTGTATGACGACGCATCCCTTCGCGAGAAGCTGGCGCAGCAGGGTTATGATTACCTGAGCACCCACTTTACTCGCGAATGTATGCTGGACGCGATGGAGAAAGTCTTCTCTGAAGCGGCTCAGCGCAGCAGATCGCGATAAAGCGCCTGTAGCTCTTTTGCCATTCTGTCCAGGGTGTAGGGTTCAGCTGTTGCGCGCGCCGTCGCTGAATAATCAACGCCCTGGTCACGGCCTTTCAGCCACTGGGCGATAGCCTGCTGGTAGCCTTCACTGTCCAGCGCATCACGCACCCAGCCGTTCTGTCCTTCAGTTATCCACTCTGCCGCGCCGCAGCCGTGGCTGGTGAGCAGCGGCAGACCGCAGGCCAGCGCTTCCACGCAGACATTCGGGAACGGATCGTAGAGCGTCGGCAGGATCAGCGCGTCCGCCGTGCCGTAAACTTCCCGCACATCCGCAACCGGCCCCAGGAACTTCACCCGCGAAGAAACCCCCAGCGTCTGTGCCAGCTTTTCGAATTTGCGCGCGTGTTTATCTCGTCCGGCAATCAGTAGCCAAACGTCAGGATGAGGCACGATGGCCCGTAGCGCGGTGGCCACGCCTTTACGGCTAAAGCCAGACCCGACATACGCCAGCACTGGCGCATCCTCCGGGATGCCGAGCGCAGTACGCTGCGATAACGAGCGGACATTCGGGCTGAAATGCGCCGTATCCACGCCATTGTAGATAACGGTCAGTCTGTCATCCGTCAGCGCGAAGCGGCGGGCGATGTCATCGCGTACCATCTTTGAGTTACAGATCACCTTGCGCAGTTGCGGATGGGTAAACATCTGCGCTTCAGCCTGCAAAATATAGCGGTGGTAACGGCTGAATGACTGCGCCCAGCGCGCCAGCGGCGACAGAATGCGGCCATACTGTTCAAGCCAGGTGGCGTGTACGCCGTCGCCTGCGCGGAAAATAGTTGCCCCGGGAATACGCTCATGACTTTGCACAATATCGAACTGAGCAAAATGCGAGGCCGCTTCCACCGCAAACCCAGATTCACGGGCGATACGGTTACGAAACGGCGGATTTACCGTCAGCGTTTTCCAGCCTGACGCATCTTCCCACTGGCGGGCAATCAACGTGACATCCAGGGTGGTATCCTGGGCCAGCACGTTTAAGGCGCGGGAAACGAAACGCTCCGCACCGCCGTTGGGGTTGTAGGTCTGTCGGACGATCGCCAGTTTCATGCCGGATATTCCAGCAGCAGGGTATCAATGGCGCTCAGCACCTGTTGCGGGGTAATGGCGGTGATGCAGTCGGAAACGCCACCGTCACCGCAACCCGCTTTGCCGCAAGGCTGGCAGGTAAATCCGGCGGTGATCACACGATAATTCACCCCCCACGGTGCCCACTTGATTGCCCCGGTTGGGCCAAAGATAGCCACGGTTGGGGTCCCCACGGCACTCGCGAGGTGCATCGGCATAGAGTCAACGCCGAAGTAGATACGCGCGTGTTTCATCAGGGCGCCGAGCTCTTTCAGGTTCAGCTGTCCGCTCAAATCAAACACCGGCTGGGTAAGCGCAGCGCGCAGCTCATCCATATACGCGGTTTCTTCTTTCGACGGCGCGGCTGAGAGGATAATCGGCAGGCCGCGAGCCGCCAGGTTATCGATGGTTGCCGCCAGCTTTTTGATATCCCAGGCTTTAAACATCCAGCGCGACGTTGGGTGCACCAGAATGTAGGATTTGCTCTCCAGGCCAAACCCGGCCAGTTTCTCAGCGACGGAGGTTTCCGCCGCATCGCCCGGTACAAACAGGGTATGTTTGTCTTCAGCAGACTGCGGGTGGATCCCAATCCGGCGCAGGGCGTCCAGGTTCACTTCCACCATATGACGGCTGTTGTCCTGAATCGCCGGGTAGAGCGTGGTGAAGGATTTCACCCAGCGACGACGTGCCAGCCCACCGCGTTTATCCGGCTTAAAGCCGACGGAGACGCGTGGCTTCAGTCGACGCGCCAGACGCGCGCCGTGCCAGTGTTCGGTCAGGTTAATCAGCACATCGTACTGACGCCCTTTCAGCGTATTGACCAGGGCGCGATACAGACGGAATTGCTCGAACCAGCCCTTTTTGCGCCAGTTGCGACCAATGGTATGTACCTGATCGATATGCGGATGGCTGGTCAACATCGCCTGCGTGTCGTCGTAGACCAGCGCGTCGACTTCAACGTTTGGCCAGTTCTTTTTCAGTACGGTAAAGACCGGTGAGGTAAGCAGCACGTCACCGTGGTGACGCAGCTTAATGATCAGCACGCGCTTCGGTGGGCGCTCCGCTGAGAAAAAATCAGACATAGGCTCTCTCTGCTGCCAGCAAAGGCTCTAATTGTGCAAATACCGCAGCGGCACTAAGGTCGCTCAGCTGCGATGAATGTTCCGGGCGGCAGATATGTTGATTTTTTCCGTAGCCGCCGATAAGACCCGGGTCCGTTGGGCCGTAAAGCGTAATATTAGGTCTATCCAGCGCGGCCGTCAGGTGGCTCAGGCCAGTATCAACCGATACCACTGCCGTAGCACCCGCCAGCTCTTGTGCCACGCCGTCGAGCTTCATGCGTGGCAAGACGTCCACATAATCAAATCCTTCCGCCAGGCGTCTGGCGCGCGCTTCTTCATGCGGTGCCCCCCACGGCAGTTTGATGCGCAAACCTGCTGTGCCCAGTAAACCAATCAGCTCACGCCAGTGGGTTTCCGGCCAGTGTTTGTCATCCCGGGTAGTGGCATGGAGGAAAATGAGATAAGGGGAACTATTTTGCCGTGAATTGTGAAGAAAATGCTGTGAAATGGCGTAATCACCCTGCACTTCAGGTTTTGTATAGCCCAGGCTTTTGGCAAACAGTTCACGGGTGCGTTCCACCGCGTGCTGCTGCTTTGCGATAGCGTGGCGACGGTTATAGAACAGGCTCGCCAGCGGTTCACGGGCGCTGTGCCAGTCCATGCCGTGCTTTACGCCGTGTGCCAGTCGTGTTACCAGCGCAGCGCTTTTGACCAGCCCTTGCGCGTCGATAATGGCATCGTACTGCTGGGCCTGCACCGCATCACGAAACGCTTTGCGTTCGGCTTTAATCGGTGCCGAGAACCACGCCTTACGCCAGCGGCGGATAGCCACCGGGATCACACGGTCGACCGCTTCATGCCAGGTGGGGATCTGCGCGAAGCCTTCTTCCACCACCCAGTCAAAACGAATGCCGGGAATGGCCTGCATGGCATCCGTCAGCGACGGCAGCGTATGCAGAACATCGCCCATCGAAGAGGTTTTAACGATCAATACCCGCATCCGTTATCCTTCTTCGCTCAACAGCAGTTCGTTAAGCTCTTCCAGCACGCGCTCTGGCGTAATGTCGATCAGGCTCTGGTGATAGCCTTCCGCCGCATCGCCTTTACGCACTTTGTGGTAGCCGGTGATCAGGCGAATGACACGCGCTTTGTGGGACAGCGGCGGGGTAAAGTCCGGGCTGCTTGGGCCATACAGCGCAACCAATGGGCGATTTAGCGCCGCGGCGACGTGCATCAGACCGGAATCATTAGTGACCACGGCTTTACAGGCGGCAATCAGAATAACCGCTTGCTCCAGCTGGGTTTCCCCGGCCAGGTTGCGGCACCAGGCCTGCTGTTCTGTGCTCAGCGTGGCAAGGATTTCGTTACCGGCGTCGTGATCTTTTGCCGAACCGAACAGGACAATCTGGTAGCCTTCGTCAATCAGCTGTTTTGCCAGCTCCGCATAGTGATAGTGCGGCCAGCGTTTTGCCGGGCCGAACTCTGCGCCAGGGCAGAAGCCGATCATCGTACGTTCGGCCGAAATGCCAAATGCGTTACAGGTCTGAGATTTTTCGCCATCGTTAACCTGCAACTGCGGCCACAGCAGCGGCTGCGGCAGATCTTTCGCGCTGCGCATCACGCCTTTGTCGTAGGCCAGCGCGACATAGCGCTCTACCATCAGCGGCCAGGCCTCTTTATCCAGCACGCGGGCGTCGTTCAGCAGACCGTAACGCATTTCACCGCGCCAGCCTGTACGATGAGGCACGCCTGCAAAGAAAGGTACCAGGGCAGATTTGAAGGAGTTGGGCAGCACGTAAGCGCGATCGTAACGCTTCTCGCGCAGGCTGTGGCCGAGCTTGCGGCGTTCGCCGATTTCCAGCGCCCCGTGGCCGAGCGGCATTGGGATCGCCTCGTTAACTTCCGGCATACGCGATAACAACGGACGGCACCATGCAGGTGCCATCACGTCGATTATCGCCTGGGGATAGCGCGCCTTGAGCGTGCGATAGAGACTTTGCGACATCATCATGTCGCCCACCCATGACGGGCCGATCACCAGTATCTTCATGCTTGTTTCTTACGCGTCGCGGTTCAGCCAGGCCATATATTCCGTTACGCCTTCCGCAACGGTCTTGAACGGCTTGTCATAACCTGCTGCGCGCAGGTTGGTCAGATCAGCCTGAGTGAACGCCTGATAGCGGCCTTTCAGTTTATCCGGGAACGGAATGTACTCAATGCTGCCTTTTTTGTGGTACGCCAGGGTCGCGTCTGCAACAGCCTGGAAGGATTCCGCACGGCCCGTACCCAGGTTAAAGATGCCAGACACGCCGTTTTCCCAGAACCACAGATTCACTGCGGCAACGTCGCCTACGTAGACGAAGTCACGCTTGAAGCCGTCGCTGCCTTCAAACAGTTTCGGACTTTCGCCGTTATTCAACTGGGTGTTCAGGTGGAAAGCCACGCTCGCCATGCTGCCTTTGTGCCCTTCGCGCGGCCCGTAGACGTTGAAGTAGCGGAAGCCCACAATCTGGGAGTTCGCTTCAGGCAGAACCTGACGCACGTATTCGTCGAACAGGAACTTAGAGTAACCGTAGACGTTCAGCGGCTGTTCATATTCGCGGGATTCGATGAAGTCTGACGTGCGACCGCCGTAGGTTGCTGCAGAAGAGGCATACAGGAACGGAATTTCACGCTCCAGGCAGTAGTGAAGGATCTCTTTAGAGTACTGATAGTTGTTGTCCATCATGTACTTGCCGTCCCACTCGGTGGTGGAAGAGCACGCACCCTCGTGGAAGATAGCTTCGATTTCGCCGAACTCTTCACCTGCCATAATCTGGATAAGGAAGTCTTCTTTATCCATATAGTCAGCGATGTTCAGATCCACCAGGTTGACGAACTTGGTGCCATCTTTCAGGTTGTCAACCACCAGGATGTCGGTGATGCCTTTGTCGTTGAGAGCCTTAACAATATTGCTGCCGATAAAGCCTGCGCCGCCGGTAACGATGATCATAACTGTACCTTTGAAGTGTGGGGGCCGGGGACAATCCCGGACGCTAATGTGCTTATCATATCATTAGTATGGCTGCCCTTCAGCCATTCACCGACATAGCGCAAGGGTACACGTGATTTATGCTGCAAAAACGAGAAGAGATAATGTGTCATCTCGTCATGAACTATAGGTTTGGGTAATATGTCCCGAAATTTGCCGAGTCTGGAGAATTGCAATGCGTGGTGATTTTTACAAACAGTTAAATAGCGACCTCGAAACTGCACGTGCAGAAGGGTTGTTCAAGGAAGAGCGTATTATCACGTCTGCTCAGCAGGCGGACATCACCGTTGCCGATGGCAGCCATGTGATCAACTTTTGTGCGAACAACTACTTAGGTCTTGCGAATCACCCTGAGCTGATTGCCGCTGCGAAAAACGGCATGGACACCCACGGTTTCGGCATGGCTTCCGTCCGCTTTATCTGCGGTACCCAGGACAGCCATAAGCAGCTTGAGAAAAAGCTGGCGAGTTTCCTCGGAATGGAAGACGCCATTCTGTACTCCTCCTGCTTCGACGCCAACGGCGGTCTGTTCGAGACCCTGCTCGGCGCAGAAGATGCGATTATCTCCGACGCACTGAACCATGCTTCCATTATTGACGGCGTTCGTCTGTGCAAAGCGAAGCGTTTCCGTTACGCCAACAACGACATGGTTGAGCTGGAAGCGCGCCTGAAAGAAGCGCGTGAAGCGGGCGCTCGCCACGTGCTGATCGCCACCGACGGCGTGTTCTCCATGGACGGCGTGATTGCCAACCTGAAAGGCGTGTGCGATCTGGCGGATAAATACGATGCGCTGGTGATGGTTGATGACTCTCACGCGGTCGGTTTTGTCGGCGAGAATGGTCGTGGTTCCCACGAATACTGTGACGTGATGGGGCGTGTGGACATCATCACCGGTACGCTCGGTAAAGCACTGGGCGGTGCGTCTGGTGGCTATACCGCTGCGCGTAAAGAGGTGGTTGAGTGGCTGCGTCAACGCTCCCGTCCGTACCTGTTCTCTAACTCCCTGGCACCAGCCATTGTTTCTGCCTCTATCAAAGTGCTGGAGATGGTGGAGTCTGGGGCGGCGCTGCGTGACCGTCTGTGGTCCAACGCCCGTCTGTTCCGTGAAAAAATGAGTGCCGCAGGCTTTACCCTGGCCGGTGCTGACCACGCCATCATCCCGGTCATGCTGGGTGATGCGGTAGTCGCACAAAACTTTGCCCGCGAACTGCAAAAAGAAGGGATTTACGTCACCGGGTTCTTCTTCCCGGTGGTGCCAAAAGGTCAGGCGCGTATCCGCACCCAGATGTCTGCGGCGCATACGCCTGAACAAATTGAACGTGCGGTGGAAGCCTTTACCCGCATCGGAAAACAGCTGGGCGTAATTGCCTGAGGACGTGTGATGAAAGCGTTATCCAAACTGAAAGCGGAAGAAGGGATTTGGATGACCGACGTGCCGGAGCCGGAAGTCGGTCATAACGATCTGCTGATCAAAATTCGTAAAACGGCTATCTGCGGTACTGACGTTCACATCTACAACTGGGACCAGTGGTCGCAGAAAACCATTCCGGTACCGATGGTGGTGGGTCACGAATATGTCGGCGAAGTGGTGGGTATCGGCCAGGAAGTAAAAGGCTTCAAAATTGGCGACCGCGTCTCCGGTGAAGGCCATATTACCTGCGGTCACTGCCGTAACTGCCGCGGTGGGCGTACGCACCTGTGTCGTAATACCATTGGCGTGGGCGTAAACCGTCCGGGCTGCTTCGCGGAATACCTGGTGATCCCGGCGTTTAACGCGTTCAAAATCCCGGATAATATCTCTGACGATCTGGCCTCCATCTTCGACCCGTTCGGCAACGCGGTGCACACGGCGCTCTCCTTCGACCTGGTCGGTGAAGATGTGCTGGTTTCCGGCGCAGGCCCAATCGGGATTATGGCGGCAGCGGTGGCGAAGCACGTTGGTGCGCGAAATGTCGTGATTACCGACGTGAATGAATACCGTCTGTCACTGGCACGCAAAATGGGCGTGACCCGCGCGGTAGATGTCTCTAAAGAGAGCCTGAGCGACGTAATGGAAGAGCTGGGCATGACCGAAGGCTTCGACGTAGGCCTGGAGATGTCCGGCGCGCCACCGGCGTTTCGCACCATGCTGGATACCATGAACCACGGTGGTCGTATTGCCATGCTGGGTATTCCACCGTCAGACATGTCTATCGACTGGAACAAGGTTATCTTCAAAGGACTGTTCATCAAAGGCATCTATGGCCGTGAGATGTTTGAGACCTGGTACAAGATGGCTGCACTGATCCAGTCTGGCCTGGATCTGTCGCCAATTATCACTCATCGTTTCTCCATTGATGAATTCCAGCAGGGCTTTGACGCAATGCGTTCAGGCCAGTCCGGGAAAGTTATCCTGAGCTGGGATTAACCTGCTCTCAGGCACCCGTTTTTACGGGTGCCCTTACACTTTTTAGCGGTTTGACTTTCCAGGGGTTACTTGTTAACTTCTGGCGAATTTTTCTCCACAGGGTCTTCTCCGCGCGTTCATTCTTGCAGTCATAATGATTACGTCAGGAAAGATTTTGCCAGGCTAATCAGGCTATTATGTCCACATTGTTTTCGCAGAAGTTGGTTAACACCCCTCCACGGCTTGCCGCTTTTTTAACGGTAGTGATTTCTCTGCTAATAGTCATTGGCGTTAATATTATCCATGCCAAATATAATGCGGTGATTAACCGTACGCTGGTTTTTACACTGATATTGCTGACACTGAAATGTTTAAACAATAAATTAATCAGAAATGTACTGGCGATTATTTTATTAATTCCGGTTGCGGCAGATATTACTTTACAGTTATACGCATGGAATAATTTCAATTCAGCGTTTAGCTATGGGTTTGCCCTGAGCGTACTCAACACGACACCAGGTGAAGCAAGTTCGATGCTCGGCTTGTACTGGCGCGATTGTCTGACCTTTATTGCCCTGTCTGCATTATTTATTTATACCGCCAATACCGGCATGTGGCCTGTCGCACCGCGTTTTCGTCGCTGGCCAGCCATCGTACTTGTCGTCACGCTGCTGTCTTTTTATGGTCAGGCGTTACAGCACCAGCTCCGGAAAAGCAGTGTTGAAAGTCTGGCGCAGCGTGTGGTTCAGGCGACGCCTGTTAGCACGGCAAAAGTTTTCATGCAGGCGATTGAAGATAATGCAGTAGTCGCCAACATCGGTAACAACATCCCTGATTATAAGATCGCGCTAACCGAAACCGGCATCGAAAATTATGTGCTGATCATTGGCGAGTCCGAGCGTACGGCAAATATGGGTATCTATGGTTATCAACGAGATACTACACCGGAGCTGGAGAAGCAAAAATCGCAGCTTTTACTGTTCCGTAATGCTGTGACGCCAGCACCGGTTACAATTATGGCCGTGCCACTGGCGTTGACCGCTGATGCCGTGAATGCGCGCGATCCGAAAAAATATGGCGATAATGTCATCAATATCGCGAATAAGGCGGGATATGATACTTACTGGTTTAGTCGTCAGGGCAAGGGTGGGGCGCATAACAACGTCATCACCGGAATTGCCATGAACACCAGACAGCATGAATGGATTGACGGCGGCTACGATGAAGACCTCCTGCCTCTGTTGCAGAATGCGCTTAAAACACCGGGCAAAAAACTGGTCGTCCTGCATTTATATGGGAGCCATGAGCCTTCCTGTCGACGTTTCCCGGCCAGTGAGGCGGTGTTACACGGTGATAATGAAGCCGATGATTGTTATGACAACTCGGTGCGCTATACGGATAAGTTGATGGGCAAGGTGTTTAGCTTGCTGGAAAACTCGCGCTCTTCGGTCATGTATTTCTCCGATCATGGCCTGATTCGCGATCCGAAGCGCGCTGTGGCTTACTCTCACGGCAACGTTAATCCTCCGCGAGAAGCTCTGCATATCCCGGCGTTTATCTGGTATGGACAACAGGTTGATTCGGATAAAAAGTATACCGGAGATTACAATACCGTTTGGTCTGCTGATGACGTTAATACGCTTGCTGAACTGTGGCTTGGGATCCACCGTCAGGGAGAGCCTGTTCAGACGGTACAGTCCTGGCTTGCGGGTTACAATAAGGATGTTACCGTGCTGGACACAACCGGGAAGTCCTATGACTGGCGTAATATTCGTTAACACTGGTGCGATAAACTTGTTTTTAGCGGTGTGCTAGCCTGCTTTACTTTTAGTAAATGGAATGATGATGATTAATGTAGAACGAGATAAGGTCCAGTTTGCATTGTTGCAATTACTCTTCGGACTGTGCGCGCTTGCTTTTGGTTGCGTCGTGGTTTCACCTAATTTATCCGCGAAAATTTTGGGGCTGGCGGGTATAACCGCATTAGTGATTTTCTTGTTGGATATTAAAAACTTCAGAAAGAATGATGCATTCTGGCTTTGTCTGGTTCTGCTGATCATCGGGGTTTGCGATCTGATCTGGTACCGGATGTATAAGGTTGATAGCGAAGCGATCAACTCGTATCGCGCTTACCTGGAAGTCGGGAAAATCTGCCTGTTTGGGGCTTTCTCCATTTTTGTGTTTGTAAACCGTAATCAGCTCAAAGTAGGCTGCAATAAGATCCATATGTTACTGGTCATCGCATTGCAATTGATGATCGTTGCCTACGCCGGGTACCAACATCTGTTTCTTGAAAACCAAAGGGTAACGCTCTCCCTTGCTGGTGGTGCGGATGCGACAGGGGCTGCTTATACCATTGCATTTATCTCGTTCTACACGATTCTGGTGCTACAACACAGTTCAAGCAGATGGAAAGAGCTGTTTATCCTTGGGCACTTTTTTATTACCTTCCTGGTACTGGTGGCGACAGAAACGCGTGCCGCCATTCTGACCTATCCGATTATTTTCTTCGGTTTGCTGGTGGTGAAGCTGTACAAGGAAAAGCATATCCCGTGGAAAGGGGTTTCTGTTTTCCTGATTGCATTGTTGGCTGGCGCATTTATGATGAAGGACAGCCTGATTCAGCGTTATCATGACTTTAATAGCGACATCGTTTCCTATGATAAAGCGAACAGTGCCACGTCTGTTGGTGCACGTTTCGCTATGTGGAAGGTGGGATTAGCGGCGTCTAAAAATAATTATTTATGGCAGTCTACTGATGAGCGAAACGTAAAGATTGTCGAAGAAGTTAATAAAGATCCAAGCCTGTCAGGCGCGCTGGATCACATCCGTGGTCATCTTCATAATGAAATTGTTGAAACACTCTCTGTAAAAGGCCCTTCTGGCGTTATTCTTTATATCCTGTTTGTAATATCGCTTGGCTGGTATGCACTGTGTAAACGTAAAAGTATTATTCTTTTCGCTTTCCTCGTTTCGATAGTTATGTTTGGAGTGGGCGGCGTAATGTTCTATTCTAAAACAACACCTGTAGCCTGGATGCTGACACTTATAATATCGATCGTTTTCCTGGAACAAAACAAACATCGAACGGTCATTAAGTAATCATTTTGATTCTCCATCGGGAAAAAGGTATTCTCCCGATGGAGAAATATCTTTTACCAGACGAGCCCGCCATGAACGAACTGATTTCAGTAATCATCACTACTTACAACAGAGAGGAGTTGCTGGAACGCGCAATTCGTTCAGTTATCGCTCAGACATATCCTGCGGTAGAACTGGTTATTGTTGATGACTGTTCTAATGAAAAAACCGCGCAACTTATTGAGCGTATGCGCGCGGAGTGTGAGGCGCGCTTCGTGCATTTCACCTACGAACGTAATGAGAAGAACAGCGGTTCCAATTTCAGCCGCAACCGGGGTTACGCACTCTCGCACGGCGTGTTTGTCACCGGTCTGGATGACGACGACTATTTCCTCCCTGAGCGTTTATCAAAGCTGGTTTCGCGCTACGATGAAAACTATGCCTTTGTCACGGATACGCCTGCCCGACTGGACAAAACTCACCGCACCTATCCAGATACCAACGATAAAAGAATAATTGGTTTACAGGATATCCTCTGTGAAAACGTGGTGGGTAATCAGGTACTAACAACAAAAGAGAAACTGTCTGGTGTGGGTGGTTTTTCCCCTGAGATTAAACAACAGCAGGATCGCGATGTCTGGATTAAATTAATCCTGAAATATGGTTCTGGTATTAAATACAGTTTTAGCACTGCCATGGTGGATGCTGAGCACGGCAGTAACCGAATTACCTCGCAAATTAAAAAATATAATGCTTATCGGAAGCTCTATTTTAAATATCGTGAGCATATGTCCGATGAAACCAAAAGCAACAACCTGTTCCAGCTGATGTCTTTCCGTGGCTTTAAATCTTCTCGCATGAACTGTTTATTACGCGGGCGTAAAAAAGATGCCAAGCTGAGAATGAAACTGCTGCGCCGGACATTAAAAGAGATGTTCAAGGGCGCATAAGGGCGGAATGATGAATCTCAATCTAACCAATAAACTCATCAAAAAAACACGGCGCTGGCACAAGAAAACCGGTTTATCTCTTTTCCAGCGTGCGGCTGAGCACTTTGAGCAGAAGAAGAAAGAGACGCTGTTTGACGTTATTGATGCGCTGAAAATTCAGCCGGAATCCGCGAGTAACACTGAACCTGCACAGTCGCGCATCATCTGGGTCTGCTGGTTTCAGGGGCTGGAAAGCGCGCCAGAGCTGGTTAAACGTTGTATCGAATCCGTGCAACGAAATACGCCAGACGCTCAGGTTGTCATCCTGACGGATGACAATATTCCTGACTACCTCTCATTACCGGATCACATTAAAGCCAAGTATCAGGCCGGGCTCATCAGCAAAGCGCAGTATTCCGATATTGTTCGCTGCTCTTTACTGTATCAGTACGGTGGGATCTGGATGGATGCCACCGTCTTTATAACGAAAGCCGTGCCTGAGTCTTTCTATGAAAATAGCTTCTCATCGCTGCGTTTTGACTCGGGTGAAAATGCGACAAGCCAGGGATTCTGGACGGCTTATTTTCTTGCCTCACAAAAGGGCAATACCCTGGTGAAACTGGTCAGGGATATCCTTTATCGCTACTGGCAACATCACGATATCCTGCTCGAATATTTCTTAATTGATTACAGCTTCTTGTATGCACGCGAACGTTATCCTCAGTTTCGCGAGCTCATGAACGCACAGCCGGTGACGGGAAATAATCGCTTTTTGATTCGCCAGTTTATCTCTGCCGCACCTGATGCTGCGGCAGTAGAGATACTGAATCGCGATCCTGTGGGTATCTATAAACTCTCCCACAAGGAACAGTATCGTACTGCGGATAACGGTAAGCCGACGCTGTACAGCCAGATCCTCGACGATACCTTCCGTCTGTAATGACAAAAAGCCACCCTTACAGGTGGCTTTTTGTTATCAGGATTTCTGGTAATGACTCCAACTTACTGATAGTGTTTTATGTTCAGATAATGCCCGATGACTTTGTCATGCAGCTCCACCGATTTTGAGAACGACAGTGACTTCCTGCCCAGCCTTGCCAGATGCTGCCTCAGATTCAGGTTATGCCGCTCAATGCGCTGCGTATATCGCTTGCTGATAACGTGCAGTTCTCCCTTCAGGCGTGATTCATACAGCGGCCAGCCATCCGTCATCCATACCACGACCTCAAAGGCCGACAGCAGGCCCAGAAGACGCTCCAGCGTGGCCAACGTGCGTTCACCGAATACGTGCGCCACAACCGTCCTCCGTATCCTGTCATACGCGTAAAACAACCAGCGCTGGCGTGATTTAGCGCCGACGTAACCCCACTGTTCGTCCATTTCCGCGCAAACAATGACGTCACTGCCCGGTTGTATGCGTGAGTTTACCGACTGCGGCCTGAGTTTTTTAAGTGTCGTAAAATCGTGTTGAGGCCAACGCCCATAATGCGTGCACTGGCGCGACATCCGACGCCATTCATGGCCATATCAATGATTTTCTGATGCGTACCGGGTTGAGAAGCGGTGTAAGTGAACTGTAGCTGCCATGTTTTACGGCAGTGAGAGCAGAGATAGCGCTGATGTCCGGCAGTACTTTTACCGTTACGCACCACGCCTTCAGTAGCTGAACAGGAGGGACAGCTGATAGAAACAGAAGCCACTGGAGCACCTCAAAAACACCATCATACACTAAATCAGTAAGTTGGCACCATTACCGGATTTCTTACCCCATCCCTGCCATTGCTGCTGAACGTATTTCACCAGCGTGCTTTCTCCAATGCTTTCGCCAATCACCGAGAAGAAGCGGGTCGCGTAGACCGGCGCTGGCGGCTGTTTTGGTTTGCAACTCTTCACGCCGCGGAACGGATTACGTGGAGCTGTCGGAGCGGGCAGGGCCGAATTCGGTGTAGAGGTGTCCACCTGCGGTTCATTCAGCAGGTCGCTCGGGCGTACCAGCGTGATGTCAGACGGTAATGTCGGCAGCATCTGTTGCAGAACACGGACGGTAGACGGATGCGGGTGACCGATAGCAATAGCTGAGCCATTGCGTCGGGCCAGCTGCACGGCACGATTGAACTGCACGCGAATGTCCGCTTCGTTTTGCGTATCATCCAGGAACACTTTACGCTTAATCACCTTCACACCTGTTCCCTGAGCGGCGCGCATCGCCTGGCTGTTGCCAATCGTCATGCTATCGAGGAAGTAGAGGTTGTAGCGCTCCAGCGCCTGCATCACCTTGAGCATCCCATACAGGCTCGATGTCATCGCGCTGCCCATGTGGTTGTTCAGCCCTACGGCATACGGCACTTTGTTGTATGCGTCGCGGATGATGCGCTCGATCTCATCGCTGCTCATATCCGGGCGCAGGGTATCTTTTTCCAGTGGCTGCTTGCTGAGCGGTGCCATCGGCAGATGGATGAGAACCTGATGTCCACTGTTATGGGCTTTGGTCGCCATTTCGCGCGCGTGCGGCGCATTGGGCAGGACGGCAACAGAGATGGCTGACGGCATGGCCAGCACCTGGTTTTCAGTTTGCGGACGATAACCGAAGTCATCAATCACAATGGCGAGTTTACCGGCGTATACCGGTGCAGCCAGCGCCAGTGCGCTGGCGACGGAGAAAACAATTCGACGAAATTGAAGCAAAACTTATCTTCCCAACCACGGCTGTGGATTGACCGCCTGACCCTGGCGACGAATTTCGAAATAGAGTGACGGGCGGCCCTGACCGCCACTGCTGCCCACAAGGGCGATGGGTTGGCCGGCGCGCACCTGCGTGCCGACGCTGACCAGTGCGCTCTGGTTGTAGCCGTAAAGACTCATATCACCTTTACCGTGTTCGACCACCACTACCAGCCCGTAACCCTGTAGCCAGTCGGCCAGAATCACGCGGCCATCGGCAATGGCTTTCACTTCGCTACCTTCAGACGCACCGATAACTATCCCTTTCCAACGTAGCTCACCCTGCAACTGTTCGCCATAACGATGCAGAATTGAACCGCGTACGGGCCAGTACGCCTGGCCGCGAGGAGAGCCCAAACCACCGGTTCGCGACATTAGGGAACGTTCGCTTTCGCTTGGTTTGTAGGTTGTCCCTTTGCGGGATGCTTCCTGCTGTTTGTCGCGAACGGCCTGCGCCTCGCGGGCCTCTTTGTCGGCGCGTGCTTTCGCCGCGGCTTCCGCACGGGCGATGCTGTTGCGCAGTTTTGATTCGTTGGCACGCATTTCGCTCAACTGGCTCTGCCCTTCCTGAATGGAGGACTCAAGGCCAGAAAGCGTTTTCTTACGCTCGTTACGTGCCTGCTCGAGTTTTGCCTGCTGGGCCTGCTGATCGTAGAGCAGCGTCTGCTGCTGGCTCTGCTTTTCTTCCAGCTCGGCTTTTTGCGTGGTGACCTCTTCGCGCGTCTGTTTCAGCTGCGCGATAGTCTCTTGACGCGCCTGGTTCAGGTAGCCAAAGTAAGCCTGCAGGCGCTGACCACGCTGGCTCTCTTCTCCGCTGAGGATCAACTGAAGGCCGGTGTGCTCACCCTGGCGGAATGCGGCATCAAGCTGTGCGGCAAGGTTGCGTTCCTGCGCATCACGCTGACGTTCCAGTTTGGCAATCGACGCGTTCATCTCGTCGATCTGTTTATTCAACTGGGCGAGGGTGTTTTGTGTTTCACGGAGTTTACGCGTGGCGGCGGAGATCGCCTCTTCCTGCTGTTTAAGCTGGGCGAGCAGTGCGGAGCGTTGCTGTTGTTGCTGACGTACCGCACGCTCTTTGGCGGCGATATCGGCCTGAATAGATTTGAGCTGGTCGCGGTCATCCGCGTGGGCGGATGCGGCGCACAGCAATACGCCAGCGCTGAGTGCGCTGGCGTAAAACAGAGGTCTGACTGATAACCTAAGCGGCTTCACGACCCATGTGATTGAAAAAATCGCCTTTCCCCTCATGGGGAGCGATTATTCCACGATGAACAGCGGCTTACCAGTCATCTCTTCAGGGATCGGCATACCCATCAGCGACAACATGGTTGGCGCGATGTCAGAAAGCTTGCCGCCTTCCACTGCTTTCAGGGCTTTATCACCGACATAAATCAGTGGAACAGGCAGGTTGGTATGGGCGGTGTGCGCCTGGCCGGTAGCCGGGTCGCGCATCTGTTCAGCGTTACCGTGGTCAGCGGTGATCAGGAGCTGACCACCAACAGATTCAACGGCTTTCGCGACCTGATCAACACAGTGATCCAGCGCTTCAACTGCTTTTACCGCCGCTTCCATGACCCCGGTATGGCCAACCATATCGCCATTTGGGTAGTTACAGATGATGGTGTCGTACTTGCCGCTCTCGATGGCCGCAACCAGTTTTTCGGTCAGTTCCGCAGAGCTCATTTCTGGCTGCAGATCGTAGGTGGCCACTTTCGGCGAGTTGATCAGAATACGGTCTTCGCCTTTGAACGGCTCTTCCACACCGCCGTTGAAGAAGAAGGTCACGTGTGCGTATTTTTCAGTTTCGGAAATACGCAGCTGCGTTTTATCGTTCTTCGCCATCCACTCACCAAAAGTATTGGCCAGCGAGGCTGGTGGATATGCGCATGGGGCTTTGATGTCTGCAGCGTATTCAGTCAGCTGGATGAAATCGAGGTTGACCACTTTCTTACGGGCAAAACCGTCGAAATCGCTGTTAACGAACGCACGGGTGATTTCACGCGCGCGGTCAGCACGGAAGTTCATGAAGATCAGCGCGTCGCCATCTTCCATGGCGGCATCAGCCTGGCCTTCAGCACGAATGACGGTCGCTTTCACGAATTCGTCGTTTTCATCACGTGCATAAGCCGCTTCCAGGGCTTCAACGGCGGTGGCGAACTGGAATTCACCTTTTGCCAGGGTCATCAGGTCATAGGCCTGTTCAACGCGATCCCAGCGGTTGTCGCGGTCCATGGCATAGTAACGACCAATGATGGACGCTACGCGGCCTTTACCCAGCGCGGCGAATTTCTCTTCGAAGGCTTGCAGAGAGCCTTTTGCGCTGCGTGGTGGCGTATCGCGACCGTCCAGGAAAGCGTGCAGATAGATTTTTTCCGCACCGCGCTCAGCGGCCAGTTCAACCATCGCCATGATGTGATCTTCGTGGCTGTGAACGCCGCCAGCAGAGAGCAGGCCCATGATGTGAACGGCTTTGCCTGCAGCCACGGCTTTATCTACCGCGCCAGACAGAACAGGGTTGGAGAAGAAGGTACGTTCTTTGATTTCAACGTCCAGGCGGGTCAGATCCTGATACACGATACGGCCCGCGCCCAGGTTCACGTGACCCACTTCGGAGTTACCCATCTGGCGATCCGGCAGACCGACTTCCAGGCCGGATGCGTCAATCAGGGTATGGGGACGTTTTGCCCACATTGCATCCATGACCGGGGTTTTGGCGTTGAAAATGGCGTTATCCTGTTGATCTTCACGGTAGCCATAGCCATCCAGAATCACCAGTACCATAGGTTTTTTAGAAACCGACATTGCGACAACCTCATGCTCAAGAGACGAAAAATTTGCGTAATTTTACTACAGCTGAATCGATCAAATAGCCGCAGAAGATCAAAGAATGCGTAGGGGTAAGGCGCTTCTCTGGTCATTTTGAGGCTTTTTTTTCGTGGCATGCCGCAGAAAATGGATTAGCTTAATGTCGCTGGCTGTATTTGCCACAACGCACAGGTATACTCCTGTCCTGGTTTTTTTAATCACTTAGTCGGGAGTTGTTACCCCCCATGCAAGAAATTATGCAATTTGTTAGCCGCCACCCGGTTCTGAGCATCGCGTGGATTGGCCTGCTGGCCGCTGTGCTGTTCACTACCTTTAAAGGGCTGACGTCTAAAATTAAGGTGATCACCCGTGGTGAAGCCACGCGCCTGATCAACAAAGAAGACGCTGTAGTTGTCGATCTCCGTCAGCGTGATGATTTCCGCAAAGGCCACATCGCAGGTTCTATCAACTTGCTGCCTGCTGAAATCAAAGCGAACAACGTTGGTGAGCTGGAAAAGCATAAAGCCCAGCCAATTATCGTCGTGGATGGTACTGGCATGCAGGCGCAGGAATCGGCTAACGCACTGCACAAAGCAGGTTTCGAAAACGTAACGGTACTGAAAGAAGGTATTTCCGGCTGGAGCGGGGAAAATCTTCCTTTGGTTCGCGGTAAATAAGGAGTTCAGTGATGGCCAATATTGAGATCTACACCAAAGCAACCTGTCCGTTCTGCCATCGTGCGAAAGCACTGCTTAACAGCAAAGGCGTCACGTTCCAGGAATTGCCAATCGACGGTGACGCGACAAAACGCGAAGAGATGATTCAACGTAGTGGTCGCACGACGGTTCCGCAGATTTTTATTGATGCGCAGCACATTGGCGGCTGTGATGACTTGTATGCGCTCGACGCACGTGGTGGACTCGATCCCCTGCTGCGCTAAGAGACTTTAGGACAATTAAAAAGGGTTTTTCCATGTCAGAACAAAACAACACCGAAATGACTTTCCAGATCCAGCGCATCTACACCAAGGATGTCTCTTTCGAAGCGCCAAATGCGCCACACGTTTTCCAGAAAGATTGGCAGCCAGAGGTTAAACTTGATCTGGATACTGCATCCACCCAACTGGCGGATGATGTGTATGAAGTCGTACTGCGTGTGACTGTTACCGCTTCTCTGGGCGAAGAAACGGCTTTCCTGTGTGAAGTACAGCAGGGCGGCATCTTCTCCATCGGCGGCATTGAAGGCAACCAGATGGCGCATTGCCTGGGTGCATACTGCCCGAACATCCTGTTCCCGTATGCGCGTGAATGCATCACCAGCCTGGTTTCTCGCGGTACATTCCCGCAACTGAACCTTGCGCCAGTAAACTTTGATGCGCTGTTCATGAACTATCTGCAGCAGCAAGCTGGCGAAGGTGCTGAACAACATCAGGATGCCTGATGAGCACTGTTAATGCGTCAATGACTGTGATCGGTGCCGGCTCATACGGCACCGCTCTTGCCATCACACTGGCAAGAAATGGTCACGATGTGGTCCTGTGGGGCCACGATCCAAAACATATCGCGACGTTGCAACATGACCGCTGCAACGTGGCGTTTCTCCCTGACGTTCCGTTCCCAGACACCCTGCACCTGGAAAGCGATCTTGCGACCGCACTGGCAGCCAGCCGCAACATTCTGATTGTGGTGCCAAGCCATGTCTTTGGCGAAGTGCTGCGCCAGATCAAGCCGCTGATGCGTCCGGATGCACGTATTGTATGGGCGACGAAAGGACTGGAAGCCGAAACCGGGCGTCTGCTGCAGGACGTTGCCCGCGAAGTGCTGGGTGATGAGATCCCGCTGGCGGTCATCTCCGGCCCGACCTTTGCTAAAGAGCTGGCTGCTGGCCTACCAACAGCGATTTCGCTGGCTTCAACCGATCAGGCCTTCTCCGACGATCTTCAACAGCTGCTGCACTGCGGCAAGAGCTTCCGCGTCTACAGCAACCCTGATTTTATCGGCGTGCAGCTGGGCGGTGCGGTGAAGAACGTGATTGCGATTGGTGCCGGGATGTCAGACGGCATTGGTTTTGGTGCCAACGCACGTACGGCGTTGATCACCCGTGGTTTGACAGAAATGTCCCGTCTGGGAGCGGCACTGGGTGCCGATCCGGCGACCTTTATGGGGATGGCAGGTCTGGGCGACCTGGTGCTGACCTGTACCGACAACCAGTCGCGTAACCGCCGCTTTGGCATGATGCTCGGACAGGGCAGCGATGTAAAAGGCGCGCAGGAGAAGATTGGTCAGGTGGTTGAAGGTTACCGCAATACCAAAGAAGTTCGCGAACTTGCCCATCGGTTTGGCGTTGAAATGCCAATAACCGAGGAAATTTATCAGGTATTGTATTGCGGAAAAAATGCGCGCGAGGCAGCATTGACCTTATTAGGTCGTGCGCGAAAGGACGAGCGCAGCAGCAACTAGTCGCAGGGAACCGTTGTCACCCAACGATACGGCCAGCAGAGACTGGCCGATCGTACTATTACGTCTGGAGTAAGCAATGCCGTGTGAAGAACTGGATATCGTCTGGAACAATATTAAAGCCGAAGCCCGGGCGTTGGCCGACTGCGAGCCTATGCTGGCCAGTTTCTACCACGCGACGCTACTCAAGCACGAAAACCTCGGCAGCGCCCTGAGCTATATGCTTGCCAACAAACTGGCCTCCTCAATTATGCCTGCCATCGCCATTCGCGAAGTGGTAGAAGAGGCCTACGCCGCAGATCCGGAAATGATCGCCTCTGCCGCCTGTGATATCCAGGCTGTGCGCACGCGTGACCCGGCTGTCGATAAATACTCTACACCGCTGCTGTACCTGAAAGGCTTCCATGCGCTTCAGGCCTACCGCATTGGTCACTGGCTGTGGAACGAAGGCCGCCGCGCGCTGGCCATCTTCCTGCAAAACCAGGTGTCTGTAACCTTTCAGGTTGATATCCACCCGGCGGCGAAAATTGGCCGTGGGATTATGCTCGACCATGCCACCGGCATTGTTGTCGGTGAAACGGCGGTAATTGAAGATGACGTCTCTATTCTGCAATCGGTCACGCTGGGCGGTACGGGCAAAACCAGCGGCGATCGTCACCCGAAGATCCGTGAAGGGGTGATGATTGGCGCAGGTGCCAAGATCCTCGGGAATATCGAAGTAGGGCGCGGGGCGAAGATTGGTGCGGGTTCAGTCGTGCTTCAGCCAGTTCCGCCGCACACCACCGCCGCTGGCGTACCGGCACGTATTGTCGGCAAGCCAGACAGCGATAAACCGTCAATGGATATGGATCAGCACTTCAACGGTATCCACCATACTTTCGAGTATGGGGACGGTATTTAACTTCTGAGAATGGCGCCCGGGTATCCCAACTGGCGCCATGCTTCATACACAACCACTGACACCGCATTTGACAGGTTCATGCTGCGACTGTCCGGCATCATTGGAATACGGATTTTTTGCTCAGCGGGCAGGGCGTCCAGGATGATTGCGGGCAGGCCACGGGTTTCCGGGCCAAACATCAGATAATCCCCTTCCTGATAGCTCACTGCGCTGTGTGCAGGCGTCCCTTTCGTGGTCAGGGCGAACATACGCTGTGGCTTTTCGCTTTCCAGAAACGCGGCGTAATCATGATGACGCACCACGGCAGTAAATTCATGATAATCCAGCCCCGCACGTCGCAGACGTTTGTCGTCCCACGTAAAACCCATTGGCTCAATGATATGCAGGCGAAAACCGGTGTTCGCACACAAGCGGATGATATTGCCGGTATTCGGCGGGATTTCTGGTTCGAATAAAACGATGTTAAGCATGCTGCCCCCTTAATTGCGGGGGCAGAATAGCAGAAAAGAGAGGAACTACGCGACGCCGGGTTCCTGCGAGCGGCTATACAGCATTTTGTAGACGGTTGCCGCGGCGGCCACCATGGCGGGTACGCTGAGGATCATTAAAATACTGTCTGCCTGCCACTGCATGGAAAGAAGCTGGGCGCTGGTCATGGTTCCCGCCACGCCGCCAAAGCGGCCGATGCCCTGCATCCAGGCGATACCTGTCGCGCGGCACTCGGTAGGGTAAAAGGTAGCGGCCAGGGTCTGCATGCCCGATTGCGCACCGTTCATTGCGATCCCCATCAGGAAAATCAGTCCGCCAAACAGGGCGATATGGTTTTGCTCAAGGCCGAGTAACAGGATCAGTCCCATTGTCAGGACAAATCCCCCGGCGACCACCTTGTGCGCTTCCCAGCGGTCCATCATCCAGCCCGCGAGCAGAATGCCTGCGGTACCGCCGAAGGTGAACAGCGAGGTGAGCCAGGCGGATTCCGCCAGAGCATAACCCATCCCCTGCATCAGCGTTGGCATCCAGCTCAGCAGGACGTAGTAAATGACCAGCCCCATAAAGTAGGTCACCCACAGCATCAGGGTGCCGGGCAGCCAGGGCATAGCAAACAGTTGCGCCACGCTCCCTTTTTTAGTGACCACCTTTTCTTCCGCCAGGAAAAAGCCCGTGACGCTATCCAGCGTGCTGCGTGCAAACCGGCTGGCGATGCGGCGGACCTGCATGACGTCTTTCCCGCGTTGTACCAAAAACTTCACAGACTCGGGTAAAAGCAGTGCCAGAAGCAGCGTTAAAATCAGCGGAGCAATCGCGCCGGTCAGCAGCACGCTTCGCCAGCCGTGGTGGGGGATAAGCCAGGAAGAGATCGCGCCGCCGCCTGCCGCACCCAGAGGGAAGCCGCAGTACATGGTGTTAATCGCCATGGCGCGGCAGCGCTGGGGGGCAAACTCGGAGATCAGCGTGATGGCGTTAGGCATTGCAGCGCCGAGGCCCAGACCCGTCAAAAAGCGCCACAGCGTGAGCGTATTCAGACTTTGCGCCCAGGCCGTTCCCAGGCTCGCAAGACCGAAGAACAGACACGAAAAGACCAGTACGCGCTTGCGTCCCATCCGGTCCGATACCGGACCGGCGATAAGTGCCCCCAACGACAGCCCCAGCAGCGCTGCGCTCAGCACCGGCCCCAGATCCTGTTTGTGTATCCCCCATTCTGCCGACAGCGTAGGCGCGATGTAACCCATCGCCGCCGTATCAAAACCATCGATCGCCAGAACCAGAAAGCCCAGAACGATAAGAAGCCAGTGAAACCCTGAAAAGGGACTCTCATCGATCACCTGCTGAATATCCACCTTACCTGAATATGTCATACGCTCCCCTCTGATGTGATGTTGTTTTTGTGTTCTTGTATTTGCTTGTCTATACAATTGCGCGCGGCAGGTTGATGTCAAATTTTCTTATCCAATATGTTATCTGGATGTTATTTTTGGCATAAAAAAGCGCCCGAGGGGGAATCGGGCGCGTGAAAAAGAGGTGTTAATGGAGAAGACTCAGGCTGCGTTTCCCTGAGCAAGCGGAGCCAGCGTCGCCGGTAATTTGCTTAACTCCTGCACCAGGGAATCCTTACTGATTTCACTAATCGTTTTCGCGCCAGTTAACGTCATCGCCACCTTCATCTCTTTTTCGATCAGGTTCAGCAGGTTTGCCACACCCGCCTGGCCCGCCGTCGCCAGCGCATACAGATACGCACGGCCCAGCAGTACGCTGTCAGCGCCCAGCGCGATCATACGCACCACGTCCAGCCCGCTGCGGATGCCGCTGTCAGCCAGGATAGCGATGTCGCCTTTCACTGCATCGGCAATGGCAGGCAGGGCTCGTGCGGAAGAGAGCACACCGTCAAGCTGGCGTCCGCCGTGGTTAGAAACCACAATCCCGTCAGCGCCAAAGCGTACCGCGTCGCGGGCATCTTCCGGGTCGAGGATCCCTTTGATCACCATCGGGCCGTCCCAGAAATCGCGGATCCACTCCAGGTCTTTCCAGGAGATGGACGGGTCGAAGTTATTTGCCAGCCAGCCGATGTAATCTTCCAGCCCGGTAGGTTTACCAAGGTAAGCCGAGATGTTGCCCAGATCGTGTGGACGTCCGTTCAGACCGACATCCCAGGCCCATTGCGGATGCGTCACCGCCTGCCAGTAACGGCGCAGGGCGGCATTCGGTCCGCTCATGCCTGAGTGAGCATCACGGTAGCGTGCGCCGGGGGTTGGCATATCGACGGTAAAGACCAGCGTTGAGCAGCCCGCCGCTTTGGCACGCTCCAGCGCATTACGCATAAACCCGCGATCGCGCAGAACGTACAGCTGGAACCACATCGGGCGCTTGATGGTTGGAGCGACTTCTTCAATCGGGCAGACGGAAACGGTGGAGAGGGTAAACGGAATGCCTTTGGCATCTGCAGCCGCGGCCGCCTGTACTTCGCCACGACGGGCGTACATGCCGCACAGGCCTACGGGGGCGAGGGCGACCGGCATGGAGAGCGTTTCATTGAACAATTTCGTCTCAAGGCTCAGGTCAGACATATTCTTCAGCACGCGCTGGCGCAGAGCCACTTCCGACAGGTCTTCCACGTTGCGACGCAGGGTGTGCTCGGCATAGGCCCCGCCGTCGATATAGTGAAACAGGAAAGGTGGCAAAATGCGCTGTGCCGCGGCGCGATAGTCACTGGCTGCTGAAATAATCATGCTTTGTTCTCCCTGGAAATATCACTGTCGCCAGGCAGACGGGTAATACGCGCCTGTCGGGCCTGATCTTCATCGAATCGTTTAATGGTGGTGTGTACGAAGCCCAGATGCGCCATCATCGCTTTTCGCGCGGCCTCGGCATCACCGGCCAGAATGGCGTTAAGCACCGCCTCGTGTTGTTCGGTCAACTGGGCAAACACCGGTGGAACCAGATACATACGCTGGCGGCTCTGCTTCACGGAGGATTGCAGCAAGTCGAAGAAACCGCGCATGGTCTGCAGCAGAACCACGTTGTGTGATGCCTCGGCAATCGCCAGGTGAAAGCGCACGTCCGCCTGGGAGGCGATATCCGGGTCACTGCTTTGCGTGGCCTCAAAACAGGCTCTTAGCTTCTCTTTATCGGCCTCGGTTGCCCGCATGGCTGCATGCCAGGCGGTACTGGTTTCGATGGCGTGACGCGCTTCAAGGATGTCGAAGCTGTAGTCCGGGTCGTTCTCCATCAGCGTTTTCAGCGGCTGAACAATGTTTTGCTCAGACCAGTCATCATGCTGCCAGCGGACAAAGGTGCCACCACCACGGCGGCTTACCAGTACCCCTTCGCTGACCAGTGTCGCCAGTGCTTCACGCAGCGAATTACGTGATACACCAAGCTGGGCGGCGAGCTGGCGTTCGGCGGGTAATTTCATGCCCGCTTCCAGCTGTTGTTCTTCAATCAGCGCCCGCACGCGAGAGGCGATCTCGTCGGACAGGCGTCTGGGCATCACTATCATGGAATCATCCAGGTTAAGACATAGGCCTGCAGGGTGGTGATCACCCCGACCATGCAGGTGAATATCAGGCTGTGTTTCACGGTAAAGCGGAACAGGTCCGACTCTTTACCGACCAGTCCCACCGCAGCGCAGGCAATGGCGATGGATTGCGGGGAGATCATTTTCCCGG
Source organism: Enterobacter ludwigii (assembly GCA_023023105.1). Classification (NCBI taxonomy): domain Bacteria; kingdom Pseudomonadati; phylum Pseudomonadota; class Gammaproteobacteria; order Enterobacterales; family Enterobacteriaceae; genus Enterobacter; species Enterobacter ludwigii. The sequence goes on from CP083824.1 coordinate 129,948, forward strand.
TCACGCCGCCAGTGGTGTTAGCCGCCACCAGAAGGACATCTGACACGCCAATCTGTTGGGCCGCCGTCGCCTGCAGAGCAGCAAACAGGGCGTTAGACGAGGTATCTGAACCGGTCAGGAACACCCCTAACCAGCCGAGGAACGGCGAGAAGAAGGTGAATGCGTGGCTGGTATGCGCCAGCGCCAGAGCCAGCGTAGATGACAAACCGGAATAGTTTGAGATAAACGCGAATGCCAGCACCATGCCGATAGAGTAAATCGGCAGCATCAGTTCTTTAATGGTCGCCGCAAAGGTCTGTACTGCAGCGACAGGCTTCATGCGCAGCCAGACAACAGAAAGGATAGCGGCAAACAGAATCGCCGTACCGGTCGCGGAGAACCAGTCGAATTTGTACACCGCGGCATACGGCGTTGCGGCGTGGACCACTGGCGGCATACGGGCGACCATCTTGTCGAGGAACGGTACGGAGATGTTAATCACCATGTCGTACAGCGCGCCACCCGGGGCAAACAGGGCTTTGAAAGGTGGGATGCTCCACAGCGTGACCGTTGCGGTCAGGAACAGGAACGGCGACCAGGCGCGGATCACCTGTCCTGCCGTATAGCCTGTACGTGCCAGGGTTTGATCGACCTGAGAGGCGCCCATATCGGCAAAACGGAAAATACGTACCGGCTGCCAGCGCTTCAGGAACAGCGTCAGACAAACCAGCGAAACCAGCGAAGAGATAATGTCCGGCAGTTCAGGGCCGAGGAAGTTGGAGCTGAGATACTGGGCGATGGCGAACGAACCACCTGCCACCATCACCGCAGGCCAGGTCTCCTTCACGCCGCGCCAGCCGTCCATAATCGCCATGATCCAGAACAGCACGATAATGGTCAGGAACGGCAGTTGGCGGCCCACCATCTGGCCAATCTCGAAGCTGTCCAGCCCGGTGACCTGTCCGGCCACCAGAATTGGAATGCCCATCGCACCAAACGCGACGGGGGCGGTGTTCACAATCAGGCACAGGCCCGCGGCATACAGCGGGTTAAAGCCCAGACCGACCAGCAGCGCGGCGGTGATCGCCACCGGTGCGCCAAAACCTGCAGCCCCTTCCAGGAACGCCCCAAAGGAGAAGCCGACAATCAGCATCTGCAGGCGCTGGTCAGGGGTAATGGAGAGAATCGACGAACGGATGATGTCGAACTGCCCGGTTTTCACCGAGATTTTATAGACAAAGACCGCGGCGATGATGATCCACGCAATCGGCCATAGGCCATAGAAGAAACCGTAGACCACAGAGGCCAGCGCACGGTCGACCGGCATTTTGTAGAACAACAATGCCACCATCAGCGCAATGGCAACGGTGATGGTGGCGGCAAGGTAGCCCTTCAACTTGAGCTTAATCAGCGCAAAGAAGAAGAACAGGATCGGAAGCGATGCGATCAGGCTCGACAGCCAGATATTTCCGGCCGGGTCGTAGTTTTGTTGCCAGAGGCTCATGCAGGTCTCCTGGGGACCAGACAGCCTGTACTGCGGGTGAGTCTCCGCTCATCTCTGCGTCACAGTCTGTGTAAAATTGGTCCTGCCAATGTTGTGTTGTAGGGGTAATGACAACAAATGGTTAACCAGATGTTATGAGCTGGCAATGGTTTTGTGAGCAGAAATGATGGATTTGTGAAGCGGGGAAGAAAGAAACCGTGGATTGGTTGGGCCAATTTGAGTGGGGCTCCACCGTATGATGGTGTGCCCCTTAAAGAGTTAATAGAATTTCAGGAATTAAACAGCATTCTGAACAGAGGCGGTATCTCCGATGACAGTCAAACCATCTTGTTGCTTAAGACGGTTATTTTTAATCTCCTGCTCAATGACATCTGAGATCACCTTTCGAAGAACACTGCTGGTTGATTTAAAACCAAGCATCCTCGAGACGGATGTAATGATTTCATCTTCAGTTGCTCCGAGGCTTGCGCTAACTATGTCAAATACACCCGAAGCGATTTCTATAGGTGCGATCAGTTCCGGTTTACGTACACCTGCAGACAACACGTTCTGTCTATTGCGGAGTCGAATCGTTACTTCTTTGTGTATGAAAAACTCATGCTCCTTATAAATCTTACCCCTCATGCATGCAATTTGAGCAGCTTGACTAACAACGTTTTCTATTCGCGCACCTGCCCGCTGCAATCCCCACGCTGAGCGAAGACGAGTTATTACTTCGTTTATATGGATAGGCGATTCTGTGAAGACTATTTTTTCAACCATGTCAGCAAGTATACCGGTTGGTGTTTCATGTAAAGCATATGAAAGATTGGCTTCGGGCTGTGCTTCTTCATAACTCACAGACTGGTCATTAGCGGAATCAGTTCTATCAAAACCAACCTCAATAGCATCTTCTCGTTCAACGGTGACGATATCAACAGGAACGGCTCGAGAACGCCCGTAGGTGTGTTCTGCTCTATGACCTGCCCCCACGATTAGATACAACACTCAGTTAGTAACGTCGGAATCTTCATTCTCAGAATGACCCTTTCTCCAGCCCGCTGCAAATTCAGACGGTGTCTGATAATTCAGCGTGGAGTGCGGGCGGCATTCGTTATAATCCTGCCGCCAGTCATTAATAATTTTCCTGGCATGAACGATATCGCTGAACCAGTGCTCATTCAAACATTCATCGCGAAATCGTCCGTTAAAGCTCTCAATAAATCCGTTCTGCGTTGGCTTGCCCGGCTGGATTAAGCGCAACTCAACACCATGCTCAAAGGCCCATTGATCCAGTGCACGGCAAGTGAACTCCGGCCCCTGGTCAGTTCTTATCGTCGCCGGATAGCCTCGAAACAGTGCAATGCTGTCCAGAATACGCGTGACCTGAACGCCTGAAATCCCAAAGGCAACAGTGACCGTCAGGCATTCCTTTGTGAAATCATCGACGCAGGTAAGACACTTGATCCTGCGACCGGTGGAAAGTGCGTCCATGACGAAATCCATCGACCAGGTCAGATTGGGCGCCGCCGGACGGAGCAGCGGCAGACGTTCTGTTGCCAGCCCTTTACGACGTCTTCTGCGTTTTACGCCCAGGCCACTGAGGTGATAAAGCCGGTACACGCGCTTATGATTAACATGAAGCCCTTCACGGCGCAGCAACTGCCAAATACGACGGTAGCCAAAACGCCTGCGCTCCAGTGCCAGCTCAGTGATGCGCCCTGATAAATGCGCATCAGCAGCCGGACGGTGAGCCTCATAGCGGCAGGTCGACAGGGATAAACCTGTAAGCCTGCAGGCACGACGTTGCGACAGACCGGTCGCATCACACATCAACATCACGGCTTCCCGCTTCTGGTCTGTCGTCAGTACTTTCGCCCAAGAGCCACCTGAAGCGCCTCTTTATCCAGCATGGCTTCGGCAAGCAGCTTCTTGAGTCTGGCGTTCTCTTCCTCAAGCGACTTCAGGCGCTTAACTTCAGGCACCGCCATACCGCCATACTTCTTACGCCAGGTGTAAAACGTGGCATCGGAAATGGCATGCTTGCGGCAGAGTTCACGGGCGGGTACCCCAGCTTCGGCTTCGCGGAGAATACTGATGATCTGTTCGTCGGAAAAACGCTTCTTCATGGGGATGTCCTCATGTGGCTTATGAAGACATTACTAACATCGGGGTGTACTAATCAACGGGGAGCAGGTCACCATGAGCGCACGAATGAGATATTTTGATGTAATAGCTTCATCATCTGGCCAGTTGGCAGGGTCAAGATCGCGATACATCAAAAATTTAGAAAAAGAGAACAAACCAAGAATAATGTCGTTGGTCTTAACTTCCCAGTCTGTTTTCAATGCTATTGCTTGCTGTACAGCTTCAAAGTAACCACTTACATTAATTTCATCATTGTCAGATTGTATTATCGGTAATGTGATCTGATGCACGCGTTCAAGGAAGGCTTCCAGAGAGAGGTTAGAGATGATGTCTTCTGAGCGCGCTTTAAGTTTAAATCTTTCTCCAGCACTACCGCGTTCAAGACTGACTGGCACCAGTATCAGTGGGGCATAACGGACATTCTCTTTATTGGCGGGATCTACCCACTTCAATGTGCCCAGAGCCAGGAAAAGAATATTTGCGCCTTGCTCCTCTTCAAGCGTTTTGGCGTCGTGGTACAAATCGAGTAATCGAGTCTGCAACCCTTTCGGTGTTAAACGAGTTTGCAGTTTAGTATCGAGATGCTGCGATTTTATTTCATCATCCGCTTCATCAAATTGATAAATAAAGGATTTTTCTTCTGAGGTACTACCTTCCGTCTCCTGGTCGTCTTCTTTTCCTGATTTACCATGTAAAAATGTGAACGTCTTTTTTTCATTAAACAGAAGGTTGTAGACCAGCTCAGAACGTTCATCAATCACTTCCAGGAAACGTGTGTTTTTCGATCTCGGTATGTTGAGTAAGCGGTTCCTTGCCCCTAAATCCAGAAGTTCAGCCCTGGCTTTTTCAAGCTTTTGTTCTAAGGAAAGGGCGCTGTTTTGAAAAGTTGAGCTCTCAGTAGAATTCATAAAATTTATAACCTAATGCAATGACATACCATTAAGCCAAAGAAAATATATTATATTTCAATGGCGTGCCGTGTGTATTAGTTAGATCGAAAGAAATGAATGTCTACTTTACTCTTAAGAATGACAATTGTGAACCTGCAGGTTTTACGAGTAATTGGTTACATTTGTGGGGGTAGCGGCCCGGTATTTTTAGATAATAAAAAAGCCCAATACATTCTTCTGGTGAACATATTGGGCTGGTTTGTATTTAACTTAAGTTAAATTAAGAATCAGAACGGGGTCTTACAAAAACCCGTCATCTCTTTCAGGCCCATTTCACGGCCCAGCTCGGTCATTGGGTGCACCACCACCAGACCACGAACGCTTTTCTTCAGCTTGCCCATGTCGGCCTGCTCTTTTTTGGTGATCGCACGGCGGTGCGGCATGTTCATCAGCTTCTGCGCTTCTTTGCTCAGCCTCTGGCCTTTGACTTCGCGCAGGCGCTCGATTTCGGTTTCCAGCGTGGCGACCTCTTTTTCCAGCTCAGCGTACTTCTCGGCGGAATCGACCAGTGACAGGCCAGCCATCTGGTGGCGGATCAGATCCAGACGGTCGCTCAGGCGTTTAATTTCGTTCTTTTCGACTTCTTTCATGACAAATAACTCTGAAAACGGGGAATTTACAGGGAAGGATACACCAATGTGAGCAGGCTTACTTCTGAAACGCTTTTTTTAAGCTGATTCGGGAAATCAGCTCAGTCAGGGAGAGGACCATTGTGGAGCGAACAACCTGTTGATAACGCAGCTTTTGCATCGCGTATAGCTCAGGATCGCTGTTATCAAACTGAGGTGCCGGGGGAAGGGCAGTGACGCAATGCAACTCGCCGAAAGGTCCAAGGATCTCATCATCGGTAAAGGTGTACTCATTACCGTCATGATTTAACTCTTCGCGCAGCGCCATCAACAGCTCAGCGTCTTCATACTCTGGCCTGCTCAGCACACCAAGGCCATAAATCAGCTTCAGACGCACTGAGAGATCGCCCAGCGGTCCGTCTCCGTCCAGTAACGGTTCTACAGCATATTTTACCGCGTAGTCGTCTTTGCGAAACACCTGAAGCACCAGGATATTCACCGCCTCGGTTAGCAACTCGACGGCGGCAATCAGGAAACTTCGTACGGTTTTGCCAGCATTCAGACGCTCAAGCACACGATTTTCAAAGGCCTGGGTTTGTTCCATTATTGCCTGCATATCTGACAATCTGTAATCAGGGCGCAGGGTTACCTGCGCCACACTCTGCATCATTTGGTTGCGTTATATGCGTTAACCGCCTCCACAACCACGTCGCTGTTGGCGTCCAGACCTGAAATCTGCGCCAGCGCAGCCTGCGCGCCTTTATCGTCAATCAGTTGAGCCAGTTCCTGCGCCTGCGGATCCTGCTCGCTGCGGTAGTGCATTGCGGCGGCAATCCCTTTCACCAGGTTGGCGTGCGGCAGACCGTATTCCAGCGTGCCCAGCAGCGGTTTAATCAGGCGATCGCCCGCGCTCAGCTTGCGCAGGGGCTGACGGCCAACGCGCTCAACGTCATCTTTCAGATACGGGTTTTCAAAACGACCGAGGATTTTCTGGATGTATGCTGCGTGTTTATCAGCATCAAAACCGTAGCGTTTGATCAGCACCGCGCCGCTCTCTTCCATTGCCCCTTTTACCACAGCGCGGATGTTCTCATCGAGAATCGCGTCACGGATGGTCTGATGACCGGCCAATTTTCCGAGGTACGCGGTTATAGCATGCCCGGTGTTCAGCGTGAAGAGTTTGCGTTCGACAAATGCCATCAGGTTATCAGTTAATTCCATCCCCGGTATGGTTGGCAGCGCGCCTTTAAACTGCGTTTTATCGACGATCCACTCGCTGAAGGTTTCAACGGTCACTTCCAGCGGGTCGTGGGTGGCGGATTCAGACGGTGGGACGATACGGTCAACGGCGGAATCAACAAACCCCACGTGCGCTTCAACCCAGGCTTTATCTTCGTCGGCAACAGCGGCGAGCACATGGCCTTTCAACTGCGTGGTGCCGCGCACCATGTTTTCACAGGCGATGATGTTCAGCGGGGTATCAATGTTCTGCGCTTTACGTTTTGCGAGGCCTTTCGCCACTGCAGGAGCGATACGCTCAAGCACGACCGGACCCACGGCGGTGGTCACCAGATCGACGCTGGCGATCAGGTCGATAACGTCGTCGCCAATGCTGCTTACGGCATTCACACCTGAAACCGTTTCAACCTGCTCGTTTTCTCCAACCACGTGTACCTGGTAGCTATGACGGGCATTCAGGGCGTCTAGCACCACCTGGTTCACATCGGCGAATGTCAGCGTAATGCCCGCGTCTGCCAGCAGTTTGCCGATAAAGCCACGACCGATATTACCTGCGCCAAAATGTAATGCTTTCATAGTGTTAACCTTCATCAATGTTTTTTACCCGAGAGGGCTGGGGTGAGGAACCGCATAACTTTCCCCTCACCCTAGCCCTCTCCCTGTGGGGAGAGGGCGGAAATGGGCTTACTTGTTCAGCAGCGCCAGTACTTCTTCCACGCTGGTGGTGCTGGCCAGACGCTCAATGACAGACTCATCATCCAGGGCGTTGGTCAGGCTGGTAATCACCTGAATGTGCTCGTTATTGCGAGCGGCGATACCAATCACCAGACGGGCGATGTCGTCTTCTTCTTCACCGAAGCGCACACCCTGCGGATACTGACAGAATACGACGCCGGTTTTCAGCACGCGATCTTTCGCTTCAACCGTACCGTGCGGAACCGCGATGGATTCACCCAGGTAGGTTGGTGTCAGCTTTTCACGTTCCAGCATCGCATCAACGTATTCAGGTTGAACGTAGCCACCTTTCACCAGTTGCTCACCGGCAAAGCGAATCGCCTCTTCTTTGGTAGCAGCAGTACGACCGAGGAAGATGTTCTCCGCACCCAGTTTGAACAGGTGGGCGTTGCTCTCGTCGAAACTGTCCTGCAGGCTGGAGCGCACTTTCACTTCGTTGTCTTCGTGACGCTGCGCGGCAACCAGACGCTCGGTCAGGCTGGTGTACAGGCCGCTGTCGAGGAAGTTGGTCAGCGAAATATGCTGTGCCTGCGGAACCTGACGCATGGCGCGTTCGGTCAGATCGCGGTGCGTGATAACCAGGTCCACATCCGGTGGCAGACTGTTGATGGCGCTGTTGGTCACAGAGATGTTAGTCAGACCCGCATCCTGCACTTTCTTACGCAGCACACCTGCACCCATTGCGCTGGAACCCATACCGGCGTCACAGGCAACGATGATTTTACGCACGTGGCTCAGGTCGTTAGAGACATCACCAGCCGCCAGCGGTGTAGCACCTTTGGATTCCGCTTTCATGTCGTGCATACGACGGGTAGCCGCTTCGATATCATCATCTTCTTTCACTTTGCTGGTTTTCAGCAGGATAGAAGAGACCACGAAGGAGACCGCCATTGCTGCACAGATAGCCGCGATGTTTGCGAAGTAAGCCCCTTTTGGCGTCATCGCCAGTACCGCCAGGATAGAACCCGGAGACGCCGGAGAAACCAGACCACCGCCCAGCACGCTCAGTGTGAACACACCGGTCATACCGCCGAGGATAACGGCCAGGATCAGACGCGGATTCATCAGCACGTACGGGAAGTAAATTTCGTGGATACCACCCAGGAAGTGAATGATAGCCGCACCGCCCGCAGACTGCTTCGCGCTACCGCGACCAAAGAACATGTACGCCAGCAGAACACCCATACCCGGGCCCGGGTTCGCTTCAATCAGGAAGAAGATGGATTTGCCAAGCTCATGAGACTGCTGAATACCCAGCGGTGAGAAGATACCGTGGTTGATGGCGTTGTTAAGGAACAGGATTTTCGCCGGTTCAACAAAGATAGACGCCAGCGGCAGCATGTCGTGCGCAACCATGAAGTTAACGCCTGCTGCCAGAATTTTGGACAGCACTTCAACCGCAGGGCCAATGCCGAGGAACGCCAGAATCGCCAGGATCATACCAATGATGCCTGCGGAGAAGTTGTTCACCAGCATTTCGAAGCCAGAGCGAATCTTACCGTCTACCCAGGAATCAAAGTGTTTGATTGCCCAACCGCCCAGAGGACCCGCAATCATTGCGCCCAGGAACATTGGCATATCCGCACCGACAATCACACCCATGGTTGTGATTGCACCCACTACACCGCCACGGTCACCGCCCACCAGACGACCACCGGTGAAACCGATGAGCAGCGGCAGCAGATAAGTAATCATTGGGCCAACAAGTTTCGCCAGCGTTTCGTTAGGCAACCACCCTGTCGGAATGAACAATGCGGTGATGATACCCCACGCGATAAACGCGCCGATATTTGGCATCACCATGTTGCTGAGGAAACGACCAAAGCTTTGTACTTTGATCTTGAAATCGGATGACATAAAACACCCCTTCTTCTGTTTACGCTTAGGCTTGCGGCCCGAGGTTTATTGTTAATGTGAGGCGGCAGAGGTAGCCGGGCCCTGTTCATGCTGTGAAATCTGGCACTGAATCGTTCAACTGTCCAGATGACGAAAATTTGTGTGATGCGTGTCACGTAAATGTAGGGGGTGTGGATATCAATGTGGTGATCTGAATCACAAAGTAAGTGGGCAAAAAAAATACGATGACGAAAAATAGAGCAGAAACGACCCTTTTTTGTGATTTTTGTCACATTTGATCCTGGCAGATTTGTCTCTGTATTGTGACTTATTTCACAAAATATTTTTATGCAGAATTCTCCGGCTGTGATCCTTAACAAATTCTGTCTTGCGATTTAGCGTCAGGATGGCATGGGGCGACACAGAAAGCTAAAAAACCACTTTTCAGATGTGGTATGGCGAAAAGTGTAAACGTGGATTACGCTCATATTGTAAGGTTAAGTCTATTATTATTCAGGTTATATTTTGACACGTTTATAAACTTGCATGGAGATATTATAAAAATCCATACTCCCCGGCTGCTGAAATAGCAAGTGATTACTGTTCCTATAAAAAATTAATTAGGTTGCGTACCGTTTTATTAATTTAATGAGTTGACGTTGTTTAAGTGAGGAGAATATGTTTCTCAACTATTTTGCGCTGGGCGTATTGATTTTTGTATTCCTGGTCCTTTTTTACGGCGTCATAGCCATTCATGACATCCCGTATAATATGGCCAAAAAACGTAACCATCCCCATGCCGATGCGATTCATACGGCAGGATGGATTAGCCTGTTTACGCTCCATGCTATATGGCCGTTCCTGTGGATCTGGGCCACGCTTTACCGTGAAGATCGCGGCTGGGGGATGCAGAACCACATCTCGAAGCCTGATGAGGTACCGGGCATGGATGCACTGACCAAACGCGTGGCGGAGCTTGAACAAAAGCTGGCAGCGGCACAACCCACTGCTGATAAGAACACGCTGGAGCGCTAATCATGGATCTGTTGATTATTCTGACCTATGTGGCATTTGCCTGGGCCATTTTTAAAATATTCCGTATTCCCGTTAACCAGTGGACGCTCGCCACCGCGACATTAGGCGGGATATTTATTGTTGCCGGACTTATCCTGTTAATGAACTATAACCACCCGTATACCTTTACGGCTCAAAAGGCGGTTATTTCTATTCCGATTACGCCGCAGGTCACCGGGGTGGTCAGTGAAGTGACTGATAAAAATAATCAGCTCATTAAAAAAGGTGAAGTGTTATTTAAACTTGATCCAGGTCGCTACCAGGCGCGTGTAGACAGACTCCAGGCTGACCTGGTCACTGCGACGCACAACATCGACAACCTTAAGGCACAACTGTCGGAAGCGGTCGCCAATACCACGCGGGTGTCTGCGGAACGCGATCGTCTGTATAAGGATTATCAGCGCTACCTGAAAGGCAGTCAGGCAAAGGTTAACCCGTTCTCTGAAAGCGATATCGACAATGCGCGCCAGAACTATCTGGCACAAGACGCGCTGGTTAAAGGCTCTGTCGCCGAACAGACGCAAATTCAGACTCAGTTAGACAGCATGGTTAACGGTGAGCAATCTCAGGTTGCCTCTTTGCGCGCCCAGCTTGCCGAAGCCAAATACAACCTGGAACAGACCGTAGTGCGTGCGCCAAGCAATGGCTATATCACCCAGGTACTGATTCGTCCGGGGACGTATGCCGCCGCGCTGCCTCTGCGCCCGGTGATGGTCTTTATCCCGGAACAGAAACGTCAGATTGTGGCGCAGTTCCGTCAGAACTCGCTGCTGCGTCTGAAACCGGGCGATGAAGCTGAAGTGGTGTTCAATGCGCTGCCGGGTCAGGTCTTCTCCGGTAAGCTCACCAGCATTCTGCCGGTGGTGCCGGGTGGATCATATCAGGCTCAGGGTGCGCTGCAGTCTCTGACGGTGGTTCCGGGTACGGATGGCGTGCTGGGGACTATCGAGCTTGACCCGAATGCCGATGTCGATGCACTGCCAGACGGTATTTATGCTCAGGTGGCGGTTTATTCGGACCATTTCGCCCATGTTTCGGTGATGCGTAAGGTGCTACTGCGTATGACCAGCTGGATGCACTACCTCTACCTCGATCACTAATCCTTTCAGGGCAGGAATGCGACATGCAGACCTGCCCTTTTTTCGTCGCTTGATCCATACTGATTTTTTTCCGGCATCAAGGATCAGGCAATGAAACTCATCGGTAGCTACACCAGTCCCTTCGTGCGAAAAATCTCTATCCTCCTGCTGGAGAAAGGGATTGAATTTGAATTCGTCAATGAACAGCCTTACAACGCCGAAAACGGCGTCGCGCAGTACAACCCACTAGGTAAAGTCCCGGCACTGGTGACGAACGAGGGTGAATACTGGTTTGATTCCCCGATTATTGCGGAGTACATCGAGCTGCTGGGCGTCGCCCCGGCAATGCTACCGGCTGACCCAAAAGCCGCGCTGGCTGTGAAGCAAATTGAAGCCCTGGCCGATGGCATTATGGATGCGGCGTTAACTTCCGTACGCGAGCAGGCAAGACCCGCCGCCCAACAGTCGGAAACAGAACTGCTACGCCAGCGTGAAAAAATCAGCCGCAGCCTGGATATGTGTGAGCAGCTCATCCAGGAGGGAAAAATCCAGCCTGACAGAGTGGATCTGGCGACAATAGCGATCGCCTGCGCCATCGGTTATCTCAACTTCCGTCATGTTTCCCCTGGCTGGTGTGTCGATCGCCCGTTGCTGGTAAAACTTGCCGAAACGCTTTTTAGCCGTGAGAGTTTTGCCCGCACCGAACCGCCAAAGGCTTGATACGGGTTATAACACTTCGCTGCCGGAGGCGGTACAATCCCTCCACATGTTAACTCCCTCTCCCGTCGGGAGGGGGGATGATATTTACTCGCCAGGCGCTTTCATGACTACTCATCATTCGCTGTACAGCCAAATTCCCGCTACCGACCGTCTTCTTCGCGAGCCTCGCATTCATGCTGCTGTTGAGCGTTTCGGCCATACCGCGACGGTTGAGATGTTACGGTTGCTTCAGGATGAAGCCCGACACCACATTCAGGCAGAAAACACACTGCCTGACTGGTGCGCGGCGTGGGAGCAAGAAGTTGAAAAGCGGCTGGATGAGAAAACGCAAAGTGCACTTCGTCCGGTGATTAACCTGACGGGTACGGTACTGCACACCAACCTGGGGCGCGCGCAACAGGCGGAAGAGGCGGTTGCTGCGGTCGTGCAGGCCATGCGAATGCCTGTGACGCTGGAGTACGATCTGGACGGTGCAGGGCGCGGACATCGTGACCGGGCACTGGCGGACCTTCTCTGCCAGCTGACCGGCGCGGAAGATGCCTGCATTGTGAATAACAACGCCGCCGCGGTGCTGCTGATGCTGGCGGCCACCGCCAGCGGCAGAGAGGTGGTGGTTTCCCGCGGTGAGCTGGTTGAGATTGGCGGCGCGTTTCGCATTCCGGACGTGATGCGTCAGGCGGGCTGTTCGCTGCATGAAGTGGGCACCACTAACCGCACTCATGCGAAAGATTATCGCGCGGCGGTGAATGAAAATACCGCCCTGCTGATGAAGGTTCATACCAGCAATTACCATATTGAAGGTTTCACCAAAACCGTTGAAGAAGCTGAGCTGGCAGCGATTGGACGCGAGCTGAATATACCGGTGATTGCCGATCTCGGTAGTGGTTCCCTGGTCGATCTCAGCCAGTACGGTTTGCCAAAAGAGCCGATGCCACAAGAGATGATTGCGGCGGGTGTCAGCCTGGTGAGCTTTTCCGGCGACAAACTGCTGGGGGGGCCGCAGGCGGGGATAATAGTGGGTAAGCGTGAGCTGATTGCGCAGTTGCAGCAGCATCCGCTCAAGCGAGCCCTGCGCGCGGATAAAATGACGCTCGCGGCACTGGAAGCGACATTGCGGCTCTATCTGCATCCGGAGAAACTGGCTGACCGCCTGCCCACGCTGCGTTTGCTAACCCGGGATGCCGCTTCAATTCGTGCACAGGGTGAATTGCTGCTACCCCGAGTTGCCCCTCATTATCCTGATTTTGACGTTCGCATTGAACCCTGCCAGTCGCAGATTGGCAGCGGTTCACTGCCAGTGGACAGACTGCCGAGTGAAGCGCTCACGTTCACCCCGCGTGACGGGCACGGTAGCCACCTTGAAACCCTGTCGTCGCGCTGGCGCGCGTTGCCGACGCCGGTTATCGGGCGGATTTACGACGGCAGAATGTGGCTGGATCTACGCTGCCTTGAAGATGAAGAGCGATTTCTGGAGATGTTGTTGAAATGATTATTGCCACCGCCGGTCACGTCGACCACGGAAAAACCACGTTATTGCAGGCGATTACGGGCGTAAATGCCGATCGTCTTCCGGAAGAGAAAAAGCGCGGCATGACCATCGATCTGGGCTATGCCTACTGGCCGCAGCCTGATGGTCGCGTGCTGGGCTTTATTGATGTTCCGGGGCATGAAAAGTTTCTTTCAAACATGCTGGCGGGCGTGGGGGGGATCGATCATGCCCTGCTGGTGGTGGCCTGCGATGACGGCGTGATGGCACAAACGCGCGAGCATCTGGCGATCCTGCAGCTGACGGGCAACCCGCAGTTGACCGTGGTGCTGACCAAAGCCGATCGCGTGGATGAGGCGCGCATCAGTGAAGTGCGCGAAACGGTACAGGCGACCTTACGGGAATATGGTTTTGCGGATGCGCCGCTTTTTGTCACCGTAGCGACTGAAGGTCGCGGTATCGACGATCTTCGCCGCCATTTGCAGCAATTGTCGTCGCGCGAGCACGCCAGCCATCATCGTTTCCGTCTGGCGATTGATCGGGCGTTTACCGTTAAAGGTGCGGGTCTGGTCGTCACGGGTACGGCGCTAAGCGGCGAAGTGAGAGTGGGTGACAGTTTATGGCTGACGGGCGTGAACAAACCGATGCGCGTGCGCGGTTTACATGCGCAAAACCAGCCCGTAGAGCATGCTCATGCCGGGCAGCGAATCGCACTCAATATTGCCGGTGATGCGGAAAAAGACCAGCTTAACCGTGGTGACTGGCTGTTGGCTGATACCCCTCCAGAACCGTCTGAGCGCGTGATCGTCTCCCTGCAGACGCACATGCCGCTGACTCAATGGCAACCGCTGCATATTCATCACGCGGCCAGCCATATTACCGGACGCATCTCGCTGCTGGAAAACGACCTTGCCGAGCTGGTTTTTGATTCACCACTCTGGCTTGCGGATAATGACCGTCTTGTTCTGCGCGATATTTCAGCGCGGGAAACGCTGGCCGGGGCGCGAGTGGTGACACTTCACTCACCGCGACGTGGCAAGCGTAAACCTGAGTATCTGCAATGGCTGTCTGCTCTGGCGCAGGCGACGGATGATAAAACAGCGCTGCTGGTTCATCTCGAGCGCGGTGCGGTGAATCTTGCTGACTTTGCATGGGCTCGCCAGTTGAGTGAGGAAGGTTTACGTCAGCTGACCCAGGAGCCGGGCTTTATTCAGGCTGGCAACAGCCTGCTGAATGCCCCGGTGGCGGCGCACTGGCAGCGTAAAATATTGAACACGCTTGCGACTTACCATGAACAGCATCAGGATGAACCGGGCCCCGGCCGCGAGCGTCTGCGCCGCATGGCGCTGCCGATGGAAGACGATGCTCTGGTGCTGCTGTTGATTGAAAATATGCGCGAAACGGGGGCGATTAAAAGTCACCACGGTTGGCTGCATCTGCCGGATCACAAAGCCGGGTTTACCGCTGAGCAAGAGGCAGTATGGCAAAAAGTGGCATCACTGTTTGGCGATGAGCCATGGTGGGTTCGCGATCTGGCCCGCCAAACGAATACTGACGAGCAAGTGATGCGCCAGGTATTGCGCCATGCGGCGCAGCAGGGGCTTATCGTCGCGATCGTGAAAGATCGTTATTACCGTAACGATCGCATTGTTGCGTTTGCCAACCTGATCCGTGAGCTGGATCAGGAACGAGGCTCTACCTGTGCAGCCGATTTCCGCGACCGTTTGAATGTTGGCCGCAAGCTGGCGATCCAGATCCTGGAATATTTCAACCGTATCGGGTTTACTCGCCGTCGCGGAAATGATCATTTATTACGCGATTCACTATTATTTCCGCAAACATAAAACAGGAATTAATACAAAAATAGAATAGATAGAAAGAGATTTAAATATTAATTCACACCTTCGCAGGGTTAAATTTATTCAACCTGCGAAGGTCTTCGCAAAATCATATTTTTGATCATGTTTTTTGAGTAATCTTTACCTTATGCTGCAGACAATTTTTATCTCTTTGAGGAAATATCATGGCTGCATCTGTATTTTATATTCCTTCCGTGAATATTATTGGTTCTGATTCATTAAACACCGCAATGGATACCATGCGCGACTACGGCTGATGCCGCGCGCTGATTGTCACCGATACCATGCTGAGCAAGCTGGGTATGGTCTCCAGTATTCAACATGCTCTGAAAGAACGTGATATTTCCAGCGTTGTGTATGACGGCACGCACCCTAATCCGACGACAGCAAATGTGGCGGCAGGTCTGGAAATATTAAAAGCAAATCAGTGTGACTGTATTATTTCACTGGGTGGTGGTTCACCTCACGATTGTGCAAAAGGTATTGCGCTGGTGGCAGTGAACGGCGGTGATATTCGTGATTATGAAGGTGTCGATCGCTCTGCAAAGCCCCAATTGCCGATGATTGCGATTAATACTACCGCGGGTACGGCTTCGGAAATGACGCGTTTCTGTATTATTACTGATGAGACGCGTCATATTAAAATGGCGATAGTGGATAAGCACGTTACGCCAGTACTGTCCGTTAACGATTCCTCGCTCATGTCAGGAATGCCACCCTCACTGACAGCGGCAACCGGTATGGATGCCCTGACGCATGCGATTGAAGCGTATGTGTCTGTGGCGGCCACACCTATTACCGATGCCTGCGCGCTGAAAGCGGTGACGATGATTAGTGAAAACCTGGTACATGCCGTTGAAGATGGCAGTAACGCTCAGGCGCGTGAAGCGATGGCCTATGCACAATTCCTCGCTGGAATGGCGTTTAACAATGCTTCACTAGGCTATGTACACGCGATGGCGCATCAGTTGGGTGGCTTCTACGATCTGCCGCATGGCGTCTGTAATGCTGTACTGCTTCCACACGTTCAGGTGTTTAACAGCAAGGCTGCGGCGGGGCGTCTGCGCGACTGTGCAAAAGCCATGGGCGTGAATGTGAGTGAGATGACCGACATGCAGGGAGCCCAGGCCTGCATCGTTGAGATCCGTGCGCTGGCCCGCAAGGTCAATATCCCGGCGGGCCTTCGCGAACTGAACGTCAAAGAGGAAGATATTCCGGTCCTGGCAACCAATGCGCTGAAGGATGCCTGTGGGTTCACCAACCCGGTTCAGGCGACCCATGAAGAGATAATGGAAATTTACCGCGCCGCGATGTGACCCTTGTCGTAAACCCGTCACCGGCTGGCGAGAAAATCGTCAGTCGGGACTACCCTTGTTGTACACCAACAGCAAGGAGACGGTCATGACAAACAATCCTCCCTCATCGCGTATCCAGCCTGGCGAGTATGGTTTTCCCCTCAAGCTGAAACCCCGTTATGACAACTTTATTGGCGGTGCCTGGGTGGCTCCCGTCGACGGCGAATACTATTCCAACCTGACCCCCGTCACCGGTCAGCCGCTTTGTGAGATAGCCAGCTCCGGCAAGCGTGATATCGATCTGGCGCTGGATGCGGCGCATAAAGCGAAAGATAAATGGGGCCATACTTCCGTCCAGGACCGTGCGGCCATATTGTTCAAGTTTGCCGACCGGATGGAGCAAAATCTGGAGCTGCTGGCGACGGCGGAAACCTGGGATAACGGCAAGCCTATCCGGGAAACAATGGCGGCAGATGTGCCGCTGGCCATTGACCACTTCCGCTATTTTGCTTCCTGTATTCGTGCTCAGGAGGGCGGAATCAGTGAGGTCGACAGCGATACCGTGGCGTATCACTTCCACGAGCCTTTGGGCGTAGTAGGGCAAATTATTCCGTGGAACTTCCCGCTGCTGATGGCGAGCTGGAAAATGGCACCTGCGCTGGCTGCCGGGAACTGTATTGTACTTAAACCGGCGCGCCTGACCCCGCTGTCGGTCCTGTTATTGATGGAAGTGATTGGCGATCTGCTGCCACCGGGGGTGGTCAACGTGGTGAACGGTGCCGGAGGTGAAATTGGTGAATATCTGGCGACCTCAAAACGTATCGCCAAAGTGGCATTTACCGGGTCGACGGAAGTGGGTCAGCAGATCATGCAGTACGCGACGCAGAACATCATTCCGGTAACGCTGGAACTGGGCGGTAAGTCTCCGAATATTTTCTTTGCCGATGTGATGGATGAAGAAGATGCCTTCTTCGATAAAGCCCTGGAAGGGTTTGCTCTATTTGCCTTCAATCAGGGGGAAGTGTGCACTTGCCCGAGCCGGGCGCTGGTTCAGGAGTCTATTTACGAGCGCTTTATGGAGCGCGCGATCCGTCGTGTGGAGTCTATCCGCAGCGGTAACCCGCTTGATAGTGTCACCCAGATGGGGGCGCAGGTTTCTCATGGACAACTGGAAACGATCCTCAACTATATTGATATCGGCAAGAAAGAAGGGGCAGATATCCTGACCGGTGGCCGCCGTAAAGTGCTCGGTGGGGATCTGCAGGAAGGGTATTATCTTGAGCCGACGATCCTGTTCGGTAAGAACAATATGCGAGTCTTCCAGGAGGAAATTTTCGGACCGGTGCTGGCAGTGACGACCTTCAAAACGATGGAGGAGGCACTGGAAATTGCGAATGACACACCGTATGGCCTGGGGGCGGGTGTCTGGAGCCGCAACGGTAATCTGGCTTATAAGATGGGAAGAGGCATTCAGGCCGGGCGCGTATGGACTAACTGCTACCATGCCTATCCGGCGCATGCGGCATTTGGTGGTTATAAGCAATCGGGCATCGGGCGTGAAACGCACAAGATGATGCTGGAGCATTACCAGCAGACAAAATGTCTACTGGTCAGTTATTCCGATAAACCTTTGGGACTGTTCTAATCACTCCGCTCAGGCCGTCCATTGACGGCCTGAGCAATTTGCTGGCGCAGGCAGTTTAGTACGCCATCCAGGACGTATTGCACACGCCAGGGTTGATATTCGCGCTTGCGGAATATGGTCGTCAGGTCGAGCCACCACTCCTCCTGATGCGGGAAGCAAGGGACCAACATTCCCTGCGTTAATTCTTTTTTCAGGCTCTCTTTGGGAGCAAAAACAATTCCAAGGTTATTTCTTGCCAGTTCCAGGGCCGTCTGCGTATTGTCGCAAATATAGTTTCCGGTCACTCTATAATCATGGATCTCATCGCTGCCATGCACGCGGAAACGCCAGATGTTTGCATCATCAACCAGCATGGAGTCTATAAGAATACAGGAGTGGTTAATTAAATCTTCAGGTCCCGTTAAGGGGTGTTTATTTAAATACTCTTTGGTTGCAAATGCTGTGACCGAATATTTTGTTAAAACACTCGCAACCAGACTTTCGTCTTTCGGTTGCGCATAGGTGATTAAAATATCGCAGTCATCAGGAAAGGAAACACCTTCTGAATATTCATTCCGATCCAGGTTGTACGTTTTCAGGGAGATGCGGATATCACCGATGTCCTCTATCTTGTGGATCACGTGTCGCGCGAGGTAGGTCACAATGCCCGTAGGGGCATAGATTGTCACTTTTCCACGTTTTTCGTGCTTGTAATCAGCAATGAAATTAACAAGTTGGCTGTTTTTGTCCAGCGAGGCGTTAATGTAAGGGAGTAATGCTTCACCGAACTGGGTCAGGGCCAGCTGGCGCGTGGTGCGCTCAAAAACCTTAAGTCCAACCCGTGTTTCAAAATCAGAGAGATATTTACTGACGTTGGCCTGCGCCATGCCCAGCAGGGCGGCGGCATCGCCAATACTGTGGGTTGCTGCGATGACGGATATAATTTTTAATTCGCGTGGCTTTAGTTGTAATTTACTCATCATGCACACCAATCTATATGATTTTATATATAATATTATATAAAGCGCAGCGTTGCATTGACAAATTTGTAACCATTATTATTCGCCTCGCTTGTTTGGCGTTTAAATGGATTACATGTAATGACTATTAAATACAATTTACTCATCGCTGCCACGTTATTTGCAACATCATCTGCAATGGCCGGTGACTTTTCACTTGGAGCGGGGGCTGTATTTAATGAGTCTCCTTACAAAGGATATAATGAAAATACAACGGCAGTACCGTTAATTAGCTACGAAGGCGATCGTTTCTATGTGCGCCAGACCACAGGAGGGTGGATCCTGTGGAAAGATGAAAAAAATGAATTCAGCCTGACCGCATCCTGGATGCCGCTCCACTTTGATCCTGATGACAACGACGACCATCAGATGAAAAAGCTTGATGAGCGAAAAGCCTCTGCCTTCCTCGGTGGTGCATACTACCGCCATGAAAGCTGGGGTTCGCTGAAAGTGGCGGTCTCTGGTGATGCCACGGATGAAAGCGGCGGCGTGATCGGTGAGGTATCCTACTTCCGTCCAATCCGTATGGAACGCCTGACACTGACGCCATCTGTCGGTATTTTCTATAGCGATGAGAGCTATAACGACTACTACTACGGGGTATCCGGCAGTGAGTCTCGTCGTTCAGGCCTGGACGAATACACCGCGGGTGACAGCTGGACGCCATACGTTGGTCTGGCGGCTAAATATCAGTTAACCCAGAAACTGTTCCTTAACGCCAGCGCGGTTTATACCGTGTTACCTGATGACGTGAAGAACAGCCCGATGATCGACCGTGACGACAGCTTCGCGCTGATGACCGGCCTGACCTGGCGTTTCTGATGCGATAAAGCCGGGTGGCGGCTTCGCCTTACCCGGCTTACGATAGCCCCTGCATTTTTATCTGCAATCGACTGTAATCCTCTTTTCTTTTCCCGATGCTTCTTCCTGTTCCGACAAAAGCGCCTGCACTGATGTTTCTCAATACGCTAATGTGATTCGACCCGGTAGTGATGGTGTGTGTCATGTGTATAATCATGGAAGGATTGGGATGTGAAAAGTGCGGATGTGATTACTGTTCTGATCGGCCATGGCTGGAAATGTGTCAGAACGAAAGGAAGCCATCATCAGTTTCGCCATCCCGAACAGAAAGGGCTGGTTACAGTCCCACATCCTAAGAAGGATATTAAACCGGGCACTCTCGCGCAGATCTGGCGGCAGGCGGGGATTAAACACTGATATCAGGAGTAGTTATGTTTTATCCGGCTTACATTCATTCTGACTCAGACGGAAGTGCCAGCGGTTTTTTCCCTGACGTTCCAGGTTGTTTTTTTGCAGGTGTTTCCCTGGATGAGGCTTTTCAGGATGCTCGTGATGCTCTCACAGCACACTTTGAAGCGCTGTTTGAAGTGGAGGAAACATTGCCTCTTCCGGGTAATGTTGATACACATCTGGAAAGTCGTCCTGATGACTTCATTGGTGGGCAATGGCTGCTGGTGGACATTGATATGAAACAGTTTGATGGCAGGGCAGAGCGTATCAACATCACCATGCCCCGTCGTTTACTGGTAAAGATTGATTCCTTTGTCAGTGAGCATCCTCAGTTTAGCAACCGAAGCGCATTTCTGGCTGAGGCAGCACGTCGCGTGCTGCCCCGGTAAAAATTAATTATACAGAGCTGCTGTTGCTTTCAGGATATCTGCAAAGGAATAGATATCATCGACTGTCGTTATTGGGTGACGCGTTTCGTTTTTTTCTATGTCGAAAAGTCCGATGTATTTTTGCGTGCGATTAAAATGCAATCGGCAAAGGGGTTTGCGGTTGTTATCATCCACAAGGATACCAAAGTAGCTTTTGGTATCTCTGTGAGTGATACGAGGTGCCTCCAGTACCGCTCTGGTGATTGCTTTAACAATATGATATCCCTCGAGCTCCTCTAGCGTTGTTACCACATCGCTTTCGTCTTTATGTTCGTCTTCCTCAATATGCGATGACTCATTTGGAGTTTCGATGATCGCTGGGGTTATGCCTGTAATGGCTGACTTGAGGCGCTCATTTACCTGATCATTTATGTACTGGCTTGCAGCTTTTTTAGTCAAATTTAAAAAAGACTCTCTGACTTTTTGGGTGAGAATCCCATCATAAACTCGGGATGCAAAAAATTTCACAAAGTCATCTTCAGGGTTATTTAGCTGAGAATGCAGGATTTTTTTGATTTGGCTGACATATTTTAATTCACCAGCAGCATTGATAATTGATTCCAAATCAAACGAAGATTTAGTTAATTTTTTTAACTCAGGTATTATATTTTCGTCAATATCAAGAAGATCTACCTCCAAAAAAGGTTTTTCATCCATTTTATTAGGAGCATCCAGATCGGTAAAGAATTTATAGTTTTGTCCATTGGTGAGGATTGAGATTCTGGCATTTGTTACATGAAAATACCTGAATAACTGCGAGGCATGATTTATATTCAATGGTTCGCCAATTTTCTTACATTCAATAAGTATCTGTACATCATTGTTTTTCATTATAGCATAATCGATTTTCTCACCTTTTTTTGTACCGATGTCACAGACAAACTCAGGTGTCACCTCTGAAGGATCAAAAACATCATAGCCCAGAACGTTATGAATGAACGGCATTACAAATGCAGTTTTTGTTGCTTCTTCAGTATTAATTACATCAAGTTGTTGTTTGATTTTATTTGATAAGGCATTTAACCTTTCAGTGAATTCCATGGGATATCCTTATTTTGAGCTGTGTGTCTTTATGGAATAACACTAAAATGCATGTCAGACAATGGTATGTCTGAGTTGAACGGCTGCAAAAAAACAATACCGAGGGTTAGATCACATTGTCTTTCAATCTATGATAATCAGTGAGCTCGGCATCACCGAGCTCGATAAAAATATTATATATTAATAAAGGTGACATTATTTTTGTTTATGCTTCATCCACCCAAATCCGCATTTCTCCTTCTCCCCGGTTAGCCCAACTAAACCAGGGAATAAAGGTCAGCGTCTGGGGCTGACGTTGTACTGGCGAGCGGTCATACTGCCACAGCGCATCCTTGTCCTTCACGTGACAGCCAATCCCCTCTGCCTGTATCAGCATCTTGTGCGCGAAAATCCCTTTCCCTTCAAAGACCCGGAACTCGCTGTCTTGCGGCAAGGAAAGGTTATGCAGATTGGCACCGTTATCCGCTTCTTCCAGGCAGTAAACCAGCGGTCCGCGCTGTAGCGCGACTTTCCCTGCCTGCTGGCGTACCTGCGGGTTCCCATACACCCGGCGAACGGGCATCGGTAGCGTCAGCGTGACGACATCTCCTTCTTGCCAGTTTCGGGTCAGGTAGAGATATCCCCGTGAAATTTCACCTGTAGTGTCTTCACCGTTCAACGATACGCCAGGCGCCGCGCACCAGTCCGGCAGCCGCAGGGCTAGCGTATGCGTGACGGGTACAGGTGAGGTAATTTCGATTTTTACCTGTTCATGCCACGGGTAGTTACCGCTAATCCGCAGCGCCAGGGTTTCATCGCCAACCGGAATAACGACATCGTTGCCGACGTAGAGATTAATAAAAAGCGCATCCTGGCGAACGGTATAAATGTAATGCCCCAGCGACGTCAGCACGCGGGCGATATTCGGCGGGCAACAGGCGCAGCCAAACCAGCGCTGGCGGACGGGTTTTACGTGATCGTAGATATGGTTGAACGTCAGGGTTTTTGGATGTACTTCCAGCGGGTTTACATAGAAGAAGTGCTTACCGTCCAGCGCCATGCCGCCGAGTACCGTGTTATATAGCGCGCGCTCCATCACGTCGGCGTAGTGACCGTCGGCCTCCATTTCCAGCATCCGGCGGGCAAACATCATCAGACCGATGGAGGCGCAGCTTTCGGCATATACCGTATCGTTGGGCAGATCGTAATCGCTGCTAAAGGCTTCCCCGCTGCTTTGCGACCCAATCCCGCCGGTAATGTACAGCTGGCGCTGGGCCATGTTGTTCCACAGCCGCAGGCAGTCCTGGCGTTTTCCTTCGTCATGACTCAGGCGCGCCAGATGCGCCATGCCCGCCATCAGGTAGACAAAACGCACCGCGTGGCCGATGGCCGTTTCTTGTTCAGCAAGCGGCTGATGCGCCTGGCTGTAGGCTTTGTCCTTGACCATCCAGGCGGGCCCGTAGGTGTTCCAGTATGATGTTCTGCCGCGCTTCTCGTATTCGATATCATAGAAGTGAGGCTGTACACCGCGTTGTTCGATGAAATATTTCACCAGTGCCAGGTAGCGTGGCTCCTGCGTGATGTCGTACAACCGCATCAGCGCCAGCTCTATTTCCGGGTGACCCGGATAACCGTGTAGCTGGTTCTCGCCGGGGCCAAACACGCTGTCGATGTGATCGGCCAGTTTGCACACCACCTCCAGCAGACGGCGTTTTCCGGTTCCCTGAAAATATGCAACGCCAGCCTCAATCATGTGTCCGGCACAATACAGCTCGTGGCATTCAGCCAGATTCGTCCAGCGCGCTTCAGGGGCTTTCACCGTGAAATAGGTGTTGAGATAACCGTCTTCGCATTGTGCCGCCGCAACCAGCTCAATTACCTCATCAGCAGTTTTTTCCAGGTCTGAGTCAGGCTTCTGACACAGGGACCACGCTACGGCTTCCAGCCATTTTGCTACGTCACTGTCCTGAAACACCATGCCGTAGAATTCGCCTTTCTCCAGACCCGCCGCAATACGGAAGTTGGTGATGGCGTGGCTGGGTTCGGCTTCCGTCACGCGATCGTTCAGCGCATCCCACTGGTAGGGGATCACCACATCGCGTACCAGCCGTTGATATTGTCCGAGAAACGGGTCGTTAATTTTCAGTTTATGCAGGTCGGCTTCCATTATGGACATCTTGTTCTCCTCAGGACTGTACGTGACGCTGGCGCAGGTCGGTGGCAATGCGCGACATCATTGGATTGTTGAGTCTGCACCAGCGAATTGAGACAGCCAGCAGCAGGTGGAAAAGAGCAGGGAGTAATGTCTCCATGGCGGTGATACCTTGCAGAGATGCCGGCGTCTGGTTACCGGCACCAGGTTGATAGGCTACGGCGATAAACACCAGGCTGATGATCCCGGCGCTGGAAGCCCATGCGAGCTTGATGAAAAACAGGTTAAAGGCGAAGTTCATGCCCGACGAGCGCACGCCGTTTTTCCATTCGCCGTAGTCGTCGGCGAAGGCCATCAACGAGAAGTGCAGCGGCAGCGTAAAACCCAGGATGACGCCGTTGCTCAGGATTACAATCAGCCAGAGCGTCTGGTAATTTGGTCCGCCGGGCAGGAACCACATTCCCGCCGCGAGCACGGCCAGCACCAGGTTGGTGTAATAGTAAAGTTTGACCGTATCAAAACGGCGGGACAGCGGGTTAACGATCACCGCCCCAAGAATGGCCGCAAAGGTCACCATGGTAAAAAACAGTGAGGTGTAGGCGGTGCTGCCCTGAAGCACGTAGGTGATGAAATACATGTACCCGCTGCCGCGGATGTTAAAAACGTTGATCAGCAGGAAGGACATCACCAGCATTAACAGCAGTTGGTCGTTTTTACGCAGGCCAGCCAGGTGCTCGCGCAGAGTGAATTTACCCATCAGTGCCAGCGGGACACGCTCACGTACCCAGAAAAAGCAGCACAGGAACATCACCACGGCGACGGCGCACAGCACGCCCACGCCAAGCTGATAACCCTTCGCGGCATTACCCTGGCCTAATACGGATACCAGCCACGGCAGACCAACAGACACTAAAAATCCGGCAACGCCGCACAGCACAAAACGCCATGACTGGCAGGAGATCACCTCGTTGTGTCGGGTTGTCATGGTGTTGATCAGCGCGCAGTAGGGCACGTTGATGGCGGTATAGCCTACGGATAACAGTAAATAGGTACCGAACGCCCAGGTAATTTTTACTCCCATGCTGGCTTCCGGGACGGTGAAGGTCAGTACGCCGATGATCCCAATCGGGAACGCGACCCACAGCTGCCAGGGGCGAAAACGTCCCCACCGGCTTTGCGTGCGGTCAGCAATCACGCCCATTACCGGGTCGGAAATGGCGTCAAATACACGCAAGGCAATAAATAGCGTGCCAACGAGCGCAGGCGTCAGACCAAAAATATCGGTATAGAAAAAGGTGAGAAAGTTCATGATAAGACAGGTAATGACCGTGCCGCCCGCGTCACCCAGGCCGTAGCCTATTTTTTCGCGAACTGACAGGCGGTCATCTATTGCCGGTTGTGCAACGTCAGATTCTGTAATCGGTGTGGAAGTCATGAGGTAACTCCTCGGTAATCGATTTTTATCGTATTTATGCAAGGTACTCCATTTATTCTGCACCGAACGACAGGGCCAACAAGGGAAGGGAAAAGTATAAAAAGATGACAATTCCGACCTGATGCTAAAAATGTGAGTTGGATCGGGAAGGGATATTAATATTTATTAATAATCAATGAATAAACTCAATTTCCATGACGATAAAAGCGGGATGGTGAATACCGATGCTTGAATTATCCATAGCGCTTCCGATTAAGGTACAAAATGGCGGGTTATTTATTTCCCGAGGTGTGGGTCGTCATCCGGCGCGAAAGCTGGCGTCGTGGGAAATAATTTTTGTCGAAAAAGGGACGTTAACGATCCTGGAGGAAAACACCCTTTTTGAGGTGAAGACTGGAGAAAGTTTATTGCTTTGGCCGGATCGGCGGCACGTTGGTGTGGAGGATTTCCCGGCAGATCTCAAATTCTACTGGCTGCACTTCGAAGTGGAAAACACAGGGCAGGGCTCCCCCTCTCTGGCAATAGAACAGCATTGCAGCGTCAGGGATGCGCAATATGTCATTTCTCTGTTCCGTCAGTTTCTGAGTGAGCAGGAAAAATTACAGCGTAGTATGGCGCTGGAGCTCCTTTTACTCCTGATTTTGCAGCAAGTTTCGCTCTCTTCGGGGTATGAGGACAAAATGGATGAGGCTGGAGCCGCAATGGCGTGGAAGGCGAAACAGCTTATTCGCACACAATTTCATTTACCCCTCTCTACTTCGAAGCTCGCCAGAGAGTTGCACTGTAATGCCGATTATCTGGGGCGCGTGTTTCGTCGCACTTTTCACTTAACCCTGACGGAGGCGATACATCGCCAGCGCGTCAGGGCGGCGGAAAAGCTGTTACTGGATGGCTCTGCATCGCTCACCGAAGTGGCAACCCGCTGCGGGTTTAATGACGTGGGCTATTTCCGGCAGATATTTACCAAACACACGGGCTTAACACCCGCCGTCTGGAAACGGCGGTACTGTAAGGAACACATCAATTCCGGGTGATTACTGCCCGTAATAGGCATTCGCCCCGTGCTTGCGAAGGTAGTGCTTGTCCAGTAGCTCCTGTTGCATCACCGGTAGCTGCGGTGCCAGCTGACGTGAAAACAGGCCCATACAGGCGCACTCTTCCAGCACCACCGCGTTGTGTACTGCATCGGCCGCATTTTTTCCCCAGGCGAACGGACCGTGAGAATGGACCAGCACTGCCGGAATTTGCATCGGGTTTAAGTCGCGCTCCTCGAAGGTTTTGATGATCACTTCCCCCGTCTGATATTCGTATTCCCCGGCTATTTCAGCCGTGGTCATCAGCCGTGTGCAGGGGATCGCGCCATAAAAGTAGTCGGCATGCGTGGTGCCCCATGCAGGTAAATCCAAACCCGCCTGCGACCAGATTGTGGCGTGGCGGGAATGCGTATGGACTATGCCGCCAATCTCAGGGTAACGGCGATACAATGCAAGATGCGTTGGCGTGTCGGAGGAGGGCTTTTTGCTGCCTTCGACTACCGCACCCGTGGCAAGATCAACCACCACCATGTCGTTTGCGGTCATCACGTCATACTCTACGCCGGAGGGTTTGATCACCATTAGCCCGCTTTCGCGATCGACCGCGCTGACGTTGCCCCAGGTAAATGTCACCAGCTGGTGGGCGGGAAGCGCCAGGTTTGCTGCCAGCACTTCAGCTTTGAGTTGTTCTAACATGTCATGCCTCCTTCCTGCATACGGGCTTCAATCCAGCGACGCGCCTGGATGATTTCCAGTACGGGCTCTTTTGCTTTTTCAGTCCACATTTCAATCAGAAACGCGCCGCGATAGTTCAGTTGGTTCAGCGTGTTAAACACGCCGACAAAATCAACACAGCCTTCGCCAAACGGCACATCGCGGAACTGTCCCGGGCTGTTTTCAGTGACGGGTTGGGTATCTTTCAGGTGGATTGCGGCAATACGGTCAATGCCCAACGTCAGCTCGGCGGTGACATCGTTGCCCCACGCGCTCAGGTTTCCGACATCCGGGTAAACGCTAAACCACGGTGAAGCGAGCATGTCGTCCCACTTTTTCCATTTGCTGATCGAGTTCATAAAGGCGGTGTCCATGATCTCCACTGCCAGCATCACCTGTGCCGCAGCGGCTTGTTCCACCGCCCACGCCAGCCCTTCTGCGAAGCGCTGCTGGGTGCCCTCGTCGTGTTCTTCGTAGTAAACGTCATAGCCAGCAAGCTGAATGGTGCGGATACCTAAATCACGCGCCAGCCTGATGGCTTTGGTCATGATTTCGCGGGCGCGCTCGCGCACGGCTTCATCGCGGCTACCAAACGGGAAACGACGGTGGGCAGATAAGCACATGGATGGAATCGACACGCCGGTTTCCAGCATGGCTTCAACCAGCGATGCACGCTGCGTGGTGCTCCACTCAAGACGTGACAGACGTTCGTCAGTTTCATCAACCGACATTTCGACAAAATCAAACCCGCAGCTTTTCGCCAGCACCAGACGTTCCGGCCAGGTGAGATCTTTCGACAGCGCTTTTTCGTAAATACCCAACGGATGCTGACGCATGGTTACTCTCCCCAGATGTCGCGGATTTGTGAATGGAATGCCTGTGCTACCTGCGGTGGCTTTTCAGCACCAGCCAGCGCGCGGCCGGCAATAAAGGCTTTGACGTTTATCTGCTTAAACAGCGGCAGGTCGGCAGGAGTGATCCCGCCGGTAATCGAAAGCTGTAAACCGATGTCGGAGAGCGCTTTCATTTTCGCGAGATCCGCTTCGCCCCACTGCTGACCACTCGCCTGCGCGTCGCGCCCGCGGTGATAGATGGCCTGTTTCACCCCGATGTGGCGCCATGCGCGTGCATCTTCCAGCGTCCAGTTACCAAACAGCTCCATCTGGATTTCGCCGCCGCAGCGTTGAGCGACTTCATGGCCTTTTTTAACGGTCGCCAGCGGTGCCGCGCAGATGATGGTCATCCAGTTCGCGCCTGCACCGAACGCCTGTTCTGCCAGCGTTTCTCCAGCGTCGGCCACTTTCCAGTCCGCCACGATGATTTTGTCCGGGCACTGCTCGCGAAGGGCACGCACGGCCTGTAAACCCTCGGTCAGGCACAGAATGGTGCCCGCCTCGACGATATCAACGTGATCCGCAAGCAAAGCGACATCGCGCTGTGCGGCCTGAAGTGAGGTATGGTCGAGCGCCAGTTGAAGTAATGGACGGCTCATAGGTCGAACTCCTTAACACGGGCGTGATAGCCCTGTAGTGCGGTAATCAGTAACTGGTAGCGGTGATATTTGCGCTGGTAGGCAGCATGGGCGCGAATATCGGGTTCAATGACCCTGGTGTCGTGTCGCAGGGCACGCTGAGCGGCGTGGAAATCGGTATAGATGCCCGTACCGACAAGTGCTGCCAGCGCCGCACCGGAGCAACCGGTCTCTTCCACCTGCGGTAGTTCTATTGCCAGACCGCTGACATCTGCCAGCATTTGCATCCACACATCTGAATGAGTGGGGCCACCCGTGACGCGCAGCGACGTCACGTGTGTAAAGCGTTCCAGCATGCGGTTCAGGTGGGTCATGTGGCTAAAGACCACGCCCTCATAAACCGCCTGCAACAGATGGGCCCGGGAGTGCAGTGCCTGCATTCCGTAAAAGCCGCTGGTCATCTCCAGACCAGCGTTGCTCCCATAGAGGAACGGCAGGAAAAACACATCGCTTTCCGCCTTCGGTAATCTGGCAACGGCATCGTTAATCTCACTGAACGAGACGTCACCCCATTGCGCTGTCAGCCACTCCAGGTTGCCGGATGAGGTCGGGCTGGCTTCGTGCACGATGTACTGCTGCGGGTGCACATAGCGGCCATACACATAGGGAAAGGGTTCGTTATCACGAATGCCGTTGGCGATCCCGCTGGTCACGGCCCAGGTTCCCATCACCGCGTTAAGCGTGTTGTCATCATGGAGTCCGGCGCAGATCGCGGTGGAAACCACATCAAACAGCCCGCCAACGACGGGAGTACCCGCCGCCAGACCGGTAAGCGAGGCTGCCTGAGCGGTGATTTCCCCGCAAATTTCTGCGGAGCCGACAATCGGCGGTAGTGCACCGTCAATTTCGCTGATATCAAGCCAGCGTGTGAGCTGTGGATCGTACTGAGCAGTGCTCATGTTGTAGAGATTGGACTCCGAGATATTGCTCTCTTCGCAGCCTTTTTCCCCCGTCAGACACCAGCGCAGGTAGTCGTGCGCCATCATCACGCAGCCAATCTGCTGATACCGCTGTGGTTCGTTCTCTTTGACCCAGCGCAGGAGCGAAGTCGGATGCCCGGTCCATAGCGTCTGGCGAGTATGCGGGTACAGTTTTTCGGGAATGCCGTCTTGCTGCCAGCGCTGCACAATCTCCAGTGCCCGACGGTCAGAAGAGAGCATGGCGTTTCCCAGTGGCTGATCCTGCTTATCAAGCAGAAACAGCCCTTTGCCCTGAGCCGAAATACCGACACCTTTGATCTGCTCGCCATCGACCCTGGCATTTTTGAGCAGCAGTGCGACGGTCGTGTGGCAGTGCTGCCAGAGCTGGTGCATATCCCGCTCAGCATAGCCAGGACGCGGGCTGAGAGTGGCAACCGAACGGCGCTCGATACAGACCTCTTTTCCCTGACGGGTGTATAAACCGGCTTTCAGATAAGTACCGCCACAATCGATACCCAGCCAGAAGGGCTCTTTTTCACTCATCTTTGATTCTCTTGTGTTGCTCCCTCTCCCGGTGGGAGAGGGCTGGGGTGAGGGCTTCAGGCCGCACGTTTATGTGAGTTCACCGAGGGATTCGGCTCAGCTCCGGCATCGCATTTCGCCGGTAACAGCAGGGCCAACAGCGATGCCAGCGCCAGAGAGACCGCCAGGCAGTAAACCCCAGCGTCTTTGCTGTACAGCGTGATAAGCACGCCAACCGCATAAGGGCCGCAGAAGCCACCGAGGTTACCCAGGGCGTTAATCACGCCGCGCGCACCGCCCGCCATTTCGGCACTAAACAGACGCGCCGGAATAGTCCAGAACACACCCGCAGCGGATTGCAGGAAGAAGCCGCAGCCCACCAGCGCGGTATAGGCCAGCCAGGTGTTCTCTTTTAGCGCCACAGAAAGGAACATACAGAGCGCGAAACCAATCAAGGGCAGGGAGACAAACAACTTGCGCTTGCCGGTACGGTCAGAAAGAGACGAGAACAGGAACATGCCCGCAATCGCGCCGATGTAAGGCAGAATGGCGAGCATCCCTACCTGGCCGATACTGGTATGCGTCAGCTCTTTCAGGATGGTTGGCAGCCAGAGGGTGTAACCGTAAATTCCGGTCTGGTAGAAGAAGTTCAGGGCGATCAGCTGCCACATGGTTTTGTCGGACAGCACTGCGCTGAGCGAGGCATTTTTCACCTCTTTACCGGCAATCGCCAGCTGTTCCGCCGCCAGCGTTTTCACCAGGTAGTTTTTTTCGGCTTCCGATATCCAGCGGGCTTCTTGTGGACGGTCATACACGGTGAATGCCCAGAGCACCAGCACCACAACGGACATCAGCCCTTCAATAATGAACAGCCAGCGCCAGTCGAGCGCGGTGATGATCCAACCCGACAACGGTGCTGTGATGATCCCGGCAATGGGCACGAACATAATCACAATCGCGTTGGCGCGACCGCGCTCGGCATCCGGGAACCAGTTACTGATCATGGTGAGCACAACGGGCAGCATCCCGCCCTCCGCCACGCCGAGTAAGAATCGCAGCACCAGAAGCTGATACTGATTCGTCACGAGACCCGTGAGTACCGAGATCACCGCCCAGGCGACCAGCGACCAGCCGATAAACTTCTTACCACTACCATGAACAGCAATTTTGCCACCGGGAACCTGCAGGAACAGATAGCCGATAAAGAAGATACCGCCCGCCAGGCCAGCCATAGTGGCGGATATACCTAATTCTTCATCCATACCACCAGGCATCGCAAATGCAATATTCACTCGGTCCATATATGAAATAATGCAGGCGATAAGGATAGGGGGAATGATTCTTAGCCAGCGCTGGCGCGGAATATCCGCATGTAGAGCTTGAGAAGTCGTGTTCATATTTAATGTCTCAGTAAATGTAACCGGAATAAGATTTTTATTTTTATTGTGTCGCTTTTTTCATGGCGCTAATGCCGTCGCGCAAAATGGCAATGCGATGGCTGACGTCAGCATTAGCATTTATTTCCAGCAATTTAATACCGGAGAATTTCAATGTTGCGGCGCTCGCCGCAGTAAAGAGTGTTTTTGCGTGTTCAGTGGTCAGTAGACTGTCGGCGCAGAATGAAGAAAATGGTGCATGGAGATCCTGCCAGTCACCGTATTCACCGGTTGCCGTTGTCCCGGAGAACATTAGCGCGCCGAGTTTTCCGGCGTTGAGTGCGGTCTGAACATGCTCAAGCGGAAGGGCGGTGTTACGACCTTCGATGGCCGAACGTGCCCAGTTGATGCAGACGCTGATATCCGTATCTTTCACCACTTCCAGTACCTGCTCCAGGGGTAAAAATCCCTTACGCGGAGCGAGTCCGGTCATAGCATCGCAGTGCTCAAGAACCAGATCGCATGACCAGTTCCAACCTGCTATTTCACGAATGGAGCGAGAGAATGCCTCCGTGGCTTGTTCGACAGAGGCATTACCTGCCTGCGGTGCTGCCTGCATCTCCAGGGCGATCGCTTTCCCAGGGTAACGGGCATTCACGGCGTCAATTTTCTGGTGCAGATGGCGATAGAATTCGACGCAGGCCTTACGCTGTTGCTCGTCGGCGGAGGCCAGGCCGAACGCGCCGTTGGTACCACGGCGGCGCATGGTTTCCATTACTGCCGTCACGACGATTTGCCAGTCCCCTGGCGTATGACGGAACAGCCATTCATCACCAAACGGATGCAGGTTTTCAAGGCAAGGTTGTTCCAGCCCGCGGATGTTGGGCGTGTCGGAAAGTTCCCGCCAGAAGGTTTGTTCTTCTTGTTCACCTTTCTGGTGAAACGAAGGTGCGCAGGGGGACGCACCAATAATAAAACCGGTGTTGGTCATTTCGCATTCCTGTATTTATCAGAAAATTAATTCAATTCGCTGATTGTCACTTTCACCACAATTTTACGAATTGTGGATTCTTTGCTCTTAATACAGGCAGGACGGTGGACGTCCTGCGGGAAAAATATGGCATAGCTGCCGGGTATCATTTCAATAAATGATTCATTTTCGCTGGCGTGATAAAAAATAATATCCCGCTGTTCCAGTAATGATTCGCTTATTTTGTTAGTACCGGTATCTATAGCGATACCAATTTTCTCTTCACCCCATGCCAGAAACTGGATATCCAGATAACGTCGGTGTACTTCCGGGCGGTTCTCATGCCACGCTTTGGTGGTGAGATCGAGCACCTGGGCAAATATGTTGCGTCCCTCAATTTCAACAACGCCCGGCTCCAGTGCCGTGAAGTCCGTGGTGCGCAGAAAATCGAGCGCCTTTTCAATCGCCTGTGGGAGACGGCACGGATTTGGCTGTGAAATATGTCCGAATATCATCGTCCACTCCTTACAGGGCCTGGATTTTCGCCCACACGCTGTCATCAACCGTGATGCCGTTACGGCGGTTCTCTTCCTGCAGGCGGGTGAATTCATGCCCCGGCAGACGGATGGCGACGTTTTCGTCTGAGCGCTCAGCGTTGGTGATGAAATCCATAATGCGCTGAAGTTTGGCATCGCGGGTTGGGCCGTCGATCAGTTTATCGACCTCAATGGCGATAAAGATCTGCGATACACCGTACTCGTCGCTGTTGTCCTGAGTGACTTCCGCCACGGAAGAACCGTTGGAAAGCAGTGTCGCGATCATATCCAGTACGATAGACAGGCCGGACCCTTTCCAGTAGCCCATTGGCAAAATGCGACGGTTTTTCTCAATGACGCCGGGTTCACGGGTGAGATTACCCTCGTCGTCAAACCCGCCATCAACCGGCAACTCGCGCCCGGCCAGGCGATTTACTTCCAGCATGCCGTAGGAGAACATCGACATCGACATGTCGACCATAGTGATTGGGTTGGAGGGAATCGCAACGATTAGCGGGTTGGTGCCGATGCAGCATTCTTTTGATCCCCACGCGGGCATCACAGCAATGGAGTTGGTCCAGCAAATTCCAATATAACCCTTCTCCGCCGCCTGCCAGCCGTAGCTGCCGCCGCGCATCCAGTGGTTTGCGTTACGCAGAGCCACCAGGCCGATCCCATGATCGGATGCCAGCTCCGTGGCGCGATCCATCATTTTCTTCGCTGTCAGGTTGCCGATGGCGCGCTGAGCATCCCACTGCTCAATGGCACCTA
Organism: Enterobacter ludwigii; assembly: GCA_023023105.1. Taxonomy (NCBI): domain Bacteria; kingdom Pseudomonadati; phylum Pseudomonadota; class Gammaproteobacteria; order Enterobacterales; family Enterobacteriaceae; genus Enterobacter; species Enterobacter ludwigii. Next base: position 163,703 of record CP083824.1, read on the forward strand.
ATGACGTTACCCGTTTTGGCAGAGCGTCAGGAATGATGTCGCCAGCGTCAAGTTGCTGAATAAAACGCGGGAAGCGGTTCACGCCGTGTGAATAGACGCCGGATTCTGTCGTGCGGGCAAACATCTCGGCGCAGGCGTCTGCGTTTTCCGCTTTCACGCCGCGATCGAGCAGGACCCGATTGAACGCCGCTTTCAACTCTTCAAAGGTCACTTTCATCCCTGTTCTCCTGTTCTTTTAAGGGGCAAGTGCGAGTGCTTTTTTATCGCTAAATTTCACTATGCGAAATCTGATTTCAAATATAGCGATCAAATTTTGTCAGATCAACGACATTCATGTTTTTCAAAATCGATTAAAATCAACTGGTTGTGTTTTTTCTGTTGAGATCGTGAACTAAACCACACTTTGCGCTACCATCAGGAGCGCGACAAAAAGGAGCCATTTAATGAGCATGAAAGAGAGCGAAATGACGCAAGAAAAAGAGAGGCCAGCAGGTAGCCAGAGCTTGTTTCGCGGCCTGATGCTGATTGAGATCCTCAGCAACTATCCGAACGGGTGCCCGCTTGCGCATTTATCGGAACTGGCGGGTTTGAATAAGAGCACCGTGCACCGGTTACTCCAGGGGTTACAGTCTTGCGGGTACGTTACCCCGGCGCCTGCGGCGGGCAGTTATCGTCTGACCACCAAATTTATCGCCGTCGGGCAAAAGGCGCTGTCGTCGCTCAATATCATCCACGTGGCGGCGCCACATCTTGAAGCGCTGAATATTGCTACGGGTGAAACCGTGAACTTTTCCAGCCGGGAAGACGACCACGCGATCCTGATTTATAAACTCGAGCCGACAACCGGTATGCTGCGCACGCGTGCCTATATCGGTCAGCATATGCCGCTTTACTGCTCAGCGATGGGCAAGATCTACATGGCGTTTGGTCACCAGGACTATGTGGCGAGCTACTGGGAAAGCCATCAGGAACAGATCCAACCTTTGACCCGCAACACCATCACAGAATTGAGTGCCATGTATGATGAGCTGGCGGAAATTCGCGATCGCAGCATGGCGATGGACAAAGAAGAGAACGAGCTGGGTGTCTCCTGTATCGCCGTGCCGGTGTTTGATATTCATGGCCGCGTGCCGTATGCGATCTCCATATCGCTATCGACATCACGCATGAAGCAGGTGGGCGAGAAAAACTTGCTTAAACCACTGCGTGAAACGGCAGAGGCTATTTCAAAAGAACTGGGTTTTAACGTACGCGAGGCGTAACAGATGAACCGATTTATCATGGCGGATGCGGAAAAATGCATCGGGTGCCGCACATGCGAAGCGGCCTGTGCTGTCTCGCATCAGGATTCCGTATCCGCACATGCCTTTACGCCACGCATTCGTGTGGTTAAAGGGGGGTCATATACCACGGCGGTTGGCTGCCACCAGTGCGAAGACGCACCCTGCGCCAATGTCTGCCCAACCCATGCCATTCGCCGCACGGCGGGAGCGTGGCTCGTTGATCAGACGCGCTGCATTGGTTGCAAAAGCTGTATGCTGGCGTGCCCGTTTGGGGCGATGCAGGTTCGGCTGGAGGGAAATAAGGCGCACGCGCTGAAGTGTGATTTGTGCCTGCATCGCGAAGGCGGACCGGCCTGTGTGGAGGCCTGTCCAACCCACGCGTTGCGCTGTGTTGATCCTGTCAGTATTCGGGCTGAAAGGCTTACTGCATTTTATTGAAATTCCACGTGAACGTCAGACTGTAGCGCCAGTCCCTGTTGCGACTGTCTGTCGGAACATCCCCGACGGGCCTTGCCGCCTCAACCGTGACGCTATAATGACGCGTATCGCCTACCATCACGCCGGCAGCCACTGACCCAAGCCGTTGGTGGGGCAAACCTGACGTGTTATACCAGGTTTGCGCGGTATCGGTCAGGATGTAGGGTTGGATGGTGGTAAGCCAGGTACTCTCTTTTCGCATCTGGATATAGCGCAGTTCTACCTGTCCGCCATAGCCATAATCGCCGCTTGCTTCACTGTCCTGGTATCCACGGCCAAACCGCTGAGCACCGAAGCTAACGCGCTCGGGCCCTGGCAGCGTGTTATTTGACCAGTCCCCCTCCCAGGATGTAGATAGTCGCCATTTATCGGCAAACACCCACGCAGCGTCCAGATAGCTTTTCGTGAGCGTAAAATTCATATCGGGTTTGGGGGCTGAGACGATATCAGCGCCCATCGCATCAATACCCTGACGGACGTTGAGTCGGCCGCTGATGCTGGCGGTTGCGAATTGATGTGCACCATTAATACCCACTTCCAGCGCAGGATAACGTGCGTGTTGGTTGAGGGAGTCCAGCTTATAGGTTTTGCCCTGCAGTCTGGCCTGCAGAGCATAATCATCCTGGCGATCGGTATAATCAAAACCGCTGGTAAAATTAATTTGCGATTTTTGCGTTAACAGCAACGGGTAACCAAAACTTACGCCACCGTTGTATTGCGTTGTTTTTTGTTTTGAGTCGACCTTTATATTATTTGGTAAAGCGAGGAGTGTTGAGAAATCTTGCGGATCTTCCCGGTAATAGCTGCCTTTGAGCTGCATTGTCAGCCCTTCATCGTTTAAAAACTGCTGCCAGTTCAGACCGACATAATTTTTTCGCGTGTTGCTATCTAATGGCACGAGTGTGGCCACGCCAAGCTGATCGCCATAACTTGTCAGGTTGCTGAGCGTTCCGTTCAGCATCATGAGATCTTGCCCTTTACGGGTATCGATCGTGGAGGCGATATTCCAGCTCCGCTCCTGGTTGGCGGTTATCTGCATCGCTGCCGCGCCATAGATATTGGTTGGCAACTGCGCGTTAGCCGTGACCGGAACGTTGGGGGTGCGGGTCATCAGCTGACTATAGCGATCAAACGTATCCTGAGAGAGCGGTTTTTCCGCCATGATTTTTTCAGATAATCGTTTAAGACGTTCGGCGATATGAGGGTTATTACTGATAATGTCGCTGTGGGCGACATACCCTTCAACCAAAACAATTTTAATATTTCCCTGCTGGAAATTGTTATCAGGCAACCAGGCATAAGAAAGTGGGAGACCATCTGCCTTGTAGCGTGCCGTAATATCGTTTACCAGCCCCGCGAGCGTTTTTAGCGGCACGGTTTTTCCGGCGTACGGCCTGAAGGGCAGAAGTAATTCCTGCAACGGATAACGCGTGCCGCCAATAAACTGAATGTGATGAATGGTAATGGGCGTTTCAGGCGTCAGCGTTGACTGCGGTTTTTCTATTTTGACTTTCGGCTGTGGGACGGTCTCAGGCTGTTCTGGGGCAACGTTACGAGAAACTTGCGCCGGGTTATCAGGGTTAATAATAGAGGGCAGTGTATCGGCGCGGGCCATGCTCAGCACAACCAGCCCCGTCAGCGAAAAAAGGAAGTAGTGTTTCATCGCGCTATCCCTGTTCATCATTCCCGGTTAGGGGGAGTGTCGCTGTATAAAGCGCCCCTGAACCAGGGGCGCAGAATGACAATAAGCAGGTTACTGTTTTGGCGTCAGCAGACCGGTGGTTAACGTGTTGAGACCGTTGACCGGGTTAGTTGTCGACGTGTTTTGACTTGATGTTGTTGCTGCGTTGGCCGTAACGCCCGCAGTCAGGGTATTGAGGGTCGTATTGACCGTTGCACCCAGGCTGTTGTTCGTGGCCGCCACATTTGCATTAGCTGTGAGAGAGCCTGAACTTCCTCCGGTTGTCGAAGAGGCGGGTTTGACCAGCGTACCGCTATCCGTAACCGTCTGGCCGACATTTTGAACGACCTGACCCACGCCGTTAAGCCCGCTATTACTGCTGCTGACGTTGGTCCCCACGCCGCTCACGGTGTTACCCACCTGGGTCAGCAGGCCGTTGACCGGTGTGCCGAGACCCGTCGTGGTGCCCACGCTTTGCGTGACGCCCTGTACTCCGCCCAGCGTCTTGTTGGCAACGGTCGTGGTATCGGTTGTTACCTGAGTGACCGCAGGGCTGCTTACCGTGTTGGTAAGACCCGTGCCGGTGTTACTGACCAGTTGCCCGGTACTGTTGACCACGCTGCCCGTCAGGCCGGTTACGCCGCTAACCGGTGTTCCGGAAGTGGAGCTCGCCAGGCCCGTGCCTACCGTTGAAACGGTATTGCCCAGGGAGGTAACCGACGTGGTCACGCCTTTAACCGTTGTGCCCACACCGTTCGCGTTGTTTGGATCGCCAACGCCAGTCGTGACGCCTGTCCCCACGGTGGACACGGCGCTGCCAACACCGCTGACGGTGGTTGAAACGGTTGACGTGACGGGATTATTTGTTGGAAGCTGGCTTCCAAGGCCATCCACCGTAGAGCCAACGCTGGTCACCGTTTTGCCGGCATCACCCAGTATCGTATTTACGCCTGCGGTAGTGGTTCCGCCACCGCCCGTGTTGCCTGTTCCGGTTCCTCCGCTGCCATTGCCTCCTGAGCCTGAACCAGAACCAGAACCCGTACCGCCACCAGCGCCTGTCCCGGTACCTGAACCCGTCCCGGTACCCGAGCCGTTGCTGCCCGAACCGCCATTGCTCGCGGTCGTGCCACTTCCATCACCTGAGCCGCTGCTGCTTCCCGTCGCAGGGTTATTTTTGGCCGTTGAATGATGAGAGCCGCCACTGCTTCCACTGCAGGCAGAAAGAGAGAACGCGAGCAGTACCGCAACAGCAATAGCGCTGATGCGACTAACATTATTAGGTAGCATATGAATACTCCACGCAAAAGAACGCCGAGCGGCGTATTAGTTAGTATATGCACTATTTTTAAATATGCATGAAAGTGACTCGGGATGGTATTTTCTTGCGTTGCAGGTGGTTATTTCAAAATAACAATAAGTTAAGATCTTTAATTGGTGCTTAATTATTAATGGGGAAGTTAGTGAGCGTAAATTAAAGGAATATTCCTAAGGAAACTCAATGAGGATGTTGAATGAAACGCTACAGAATATATCCTTGATGCAAGATTAAGATCACGGAAAAATAAGGCTCTTCATTTGAAGAGCCTTATTTTTAACAATTGCCTTCGCGCCAGGCTTTTTCGATTTCTTCGGCCAGAATTTTGACACCCGCTTCGATTTTTTCCGGATCGGGCACGTAGTTCATACGCATGCACTGGTGCGTATGCGGCCACGGTTTATCCAGGCCTGGGAAGAAGTAATCGCCCGGTACAATCAACACGCCGCGCTTCTTCAGGCGCTGATAGAGCAGTTCGGTGGTGATGGGTAGATCCTTAAACCACAGCCACAGGAAAATCGCCCCTTCAGGTTTGTGGATCAGGCAGCGTTCTTCCGGTAAATAGCGGCGAAGTGTCGCAATTGTCTCCTGAACACGCTGGTAATAGAACGGCTTAATCACCTCATTGGACAGACGCAGCAGGTCGTTGCGCTTAATCATTTCGCACATCATCGCCGGGCCGATACCGCCCGGCGAAAGGCTGATAATGCCGTTCATGTTGGTGATGGCGGTGATGATTTTTTCATTCGCGATGATAATGCCGCAGCGGCTACCCGGCAGGCCCAGCTTAGAGAGGCTCATGCACAGGACAATGTTCGGGTTCCACAGCGGACGTGCTTCGCTGAAGATAATGCCCGGGAACGGTACGCCATAGGCGTTATCGATCACCAGCGGAATGCCGTGCTGATTCGCCAGCGCATCCAGTTTCATCAGTTCGTCATCGGTGATCACGTTGCCCGTTGGGTTCGTCGGACGCGATACGCAGATCATGCCCGTCTCTTCACCAATATGCAGGTGTTCAAAATCGACGTGATATTTAAACTGGCCTTCCGGCAACAGCTCGATATTCGGGCGCGCGGAGACGAACAGATCCTCTTCCAGGCCGGAATCGGCGTAGCCGATATACTCTGGTGCCAGCGGGAACAACACCTTTTTGGTGGTGCCGTCGGCGCGACGCCCTGCGAACAGGTTAAACAAGTAGAAAAACGCGCTCTGACTGCCGTTTGTCAGTGCAATATTCTGTGGTTCGATATCCCAGCCCAGCTCGTCACGCAGCATTTCGGCGAGGAGTGCCAGCAGTTCGGTTTTACCCTGCGGGCCGTCGTAATTGCAAAGCGCATCGGTTGCTTTGCCGCTTTCCAGCATCTGAGCGAGCAGCGTCTGGAAATAGGTATTCATCTCCGGGATTTGAGCCGGGTTTCCGCCGCCGAGCATGATTGCGCCCGGTGTGCGCAGCCCGTCGTTGAGGTCCTCCATCAGGCGAGTAATGCCTGAATGGCGGGTGAATTTGTCGCCGAAAAGTGAAAACGTCATAGCAGGTGATCTATCGAGCTTATTTTGAAAGTGGGTAACCATAACGCTAGCACCGTGCTGGTGCAAATCGGGTGGTGTGGTCGGATTTGTTGTTTTATGTGGCAGGAATGGATTTGTGAAGTGAATAGTTCTGTTGATTTTTCCCTCACCGTAACCCTCTCCCAACGGGAGAGGGTACTGGAGTGAGCCGTTATTAATTACCTGCCCATACTACCATCACCTTATCGCCATTATGCTCGCGCACGAAGCCATATCCCTCTCTCAACGACAGCGTGGTTTGTTTGCCTTCACCAATCGCCGGATGGCGCGCGCGGAACTGACCCAGCGTTTGCCAGTGGGCGACGGTTAAGGACTGTTTGCCCGTGACGTCCTGCCAGTTCATATCCGAACGGGTACCTTGTAACGGGTCTGAACCTGTTGGCCCAAATGGACGTTCAGATTCATCTCCGTAATAGATTTGTACGCTACCCGGTGCTAACAAGAGCAGTTCAGCTGCGCGTTGACCCCCTTCACGGAACAGGCGCGTGTCATGCGAAGAGAGATAGCTCAGGACGTTGAAACTTTGCAGTTTTTCCGCCATCTGCTGCCAGGTGAGGTCGATATCCGCCAGACAGTTCACCGCTTTTGCCGCCTGCTCCTGATAATCAAAGTTAATCATCGCATCGAAACCGTGGCGGTAATAATCGCTCTGCATGACGCCGTGGCCCCAGGATTCCCCGGTCATCCAGAATGGTGCATTGTCGAGCTTTTTGTCCGGGTGAGCACCTTTCCAGGCCGCCAGCGCCTGGCTGGCCTGGTCTTTCAGCTGTTGCCAGGCCGCAAGCTCAACGTGTTTGGCCGTATCAACCCGGAAACCATCAATACCGTAGTCACGCACCCACTGGCTGAGCCAGTGGGTCAGGTAATCGCGCGGGGTATACCCGGGGATGGCTTTCGCATGGGTATCAGGCTTGTGTTGATAGAAGTTTGGCAACCCGGAAGGTGTGGTGGATTCCGTTTTCAGGTCGGGTAAAAATGCCAGCGACATGGTTAAATCATCAAAGCCGGGGTTGTCGTAATCACCGATATCAGTGCGGATCCACTTTTTCCCCCACCATTTATCCCATGCGGCTTTGTCGCTAAAGTTGATGTAGTCGTTAAAGCTGTGCCAGCTTTGGCCTGCGCCCGGCTTCCAGTCCGTCCAGCGTTCTCCCAACGTCTTTTTCAGCTCATCACCCTGCAGATACAAGGCGCCAAACTGATACTCCTGCATGTCCGCAAGCGTCGCGTAACCCGTATGGTTCATGACGATATCGAACAGGATACGAATACCACGTTTATGCGCTTCATCGACCAGATGACGTAAATCATCTTCGGTGCCCATGTTGGCGTCGAGCTTCGTCCAGTCCTGAGTGTAATAGCCATGATAGGCGTAGTGTGGGAAGTCACCTTTGGTGCCACCGCCGACCCAGCCGTGGATCTGCTCCAGCGGCGAGCTAATCCACAGCGCGTTCACCCCCAGCTGTTGTAAATAGTCGAGCTTGCTGGCGAGCCCCTTGAGATCTCCACCGTGGAAGGTACCAATCTCCTGCATGCCGTCTTTGTGACGGCCATAGCTGTTGTCGTTGCTCGGGTCACCATTCACAAAACGGTCGGTCAGCACAAAATAGACAGTGGCGTTCTGCCAGCTAAACGGCGCAGGCTTGTCGGTTTCGGCGCGCTCAAGCAGCAGCAGGCCGTTGCTGTTGGCGGCCGGCTGCAGAGTGATTTTTCCATTCTGCACCGTCACCGTCTGCTTACTGTAGTAGTCGCGTACGACGGAGCCTTCCGGGAAGGTATGGCTGACGTCCAGCGTCAGCGGTTTACCGTCCCACTTCGGGCACTGGTGGATAACGTTGGTAACCGGCTGTTCTGCGGCACTCCGGATGGTCAGCATCAGGGTGGGTGTACCGGATCGAGTATCAATCCGCATCTGGTATTCACCGTCGCGGAAAAGACGCCACTGCGGCGGGGTGCCGTCACAGGGTTTGAGCGACAGCATCTCGTTGAGTTTTATCGCATCTGTTGGCTGCCAGCACGTCTTGTCAAAACTTAGTGTAAGAGGACGCGTACCCTTCGCGAGCTTTGTCTGGCTGGTGAAAATCCCGGTGCCTTCGGTGTTAAATGCATTAAACCCCGGTGATGACCAGCCTGCATGTGCCAGTGCGGGTAACATCAGAAAGGCTATTGCGGTGCGTTTCATTCCATTTTCCTGTCGCGGCATTTTTGACCAGTGTGCCACCAGGCTGAGGGTAAAAACTCATCCCTTATCGCTTTCTGCCAGGAGGACGCGAGAGGATGAGTGATCTCGCGCAAAATTAAGCAGTTATCTGCGATACCGCACACATTTTTTCGGGAATGGTGTTTTTGTGAGCAAGTTTTAGATGACATAGTTTCGGAATTGGACTATTTCTATACGTGCTCTTGAAGTCTATTTTTGATATGATTTGAGATTCCGCTCTCAAATTTGTGAAAAAAATAAGGTGTTAGGATGATTACATCCGACCAGGAGACCTAATGATATCGACTCCCATTCGACGATATGGGGCTGCGATACTCATGTTACTCACCACGGCATTTTCGGGTGAGGTGCTTGCGAAGACGCACACGGATACAACGAGTAAGAAAGCCCACGTTATAAAGACGACAAGTAGTAAGGTTAGCAGTAAACAAGAGTATTCTCGCAATAGTGCAAAGAGTAGTTCACTTCCTGATTTGCGAAAATACCCTTCCGGAACACCAAGGAAAAAAGCGTTTCTCCGGACGGTAATGCCTTACATCACGAGTCAAAATGCCGCGATTACTGCGGATCGTAACTGGCTGATTTCCAAACAGTACGATAGCCGCTGGTCGCCGTCAGAACGCGCGCGTCTGAAAGATATCACGAAGCGCTACAAGCTGAGCTGGAACGGTAACACGCGTCGTGTGCCGTGGAATTCTCTGCTGGAGCGTGTGGATATCATCCCGAATAGCATGGTTGCGACCATGGCGGCAGCCGAAAGCGGCTGGGGCACGTCAAAGCTGGCGCGTAGCAACAACAACCTTTTCGGCATGAAATGTGTGAAAGGTCGTTGTAACAATGCGCCTGGTAAGGTGAAAGGCTATTCGCAGTTTGAATCCGTGAAGGATTCCGTAAGTGCCTACGTGGTGAATCTGAACACGCATCCGGCCTATTCATCGTTCCGTAAATCACGCGCACAGCTGCGTAAAGCGGATCAGGAAGTGACGGCCACGACGATGATCCACAAGCTGAAAGGTTATTCGACGAAGGGACAGAGCTATAACAACTATCTGTTCGCCATGTACCAGGATAACCAGCGCTTAATCGCCGCCCATATGTAATCTCAAAAAAACGCCTTCCACTGGAAGGCGTTTTCTTTTCTATATCAGCACCTCACTGTAGCGATCCCGGTACTCTTTTGGCGTGGTGTCGTACTCTTTGCGAAACACCGAATAGAAATATTGCAGAGACGGGTAGCCGCACATCTGCGAGATTTCGTTAATCGACAGTGACGTGGAGATGAGCAAGCTGCGCGCTTTCTCCAGCTTTTCAGCATGGATGACGGCATGAATGGTTTCGCCCACTTCTTCTTTGAAGCGTTTCTCCAGATTCGAACGCGAAATACCCACCGAATCCAGCACCTGATCGACCTTAATTCCCTTGCAGGCGTGGTTGCGAATAAAGTGCATGGCCTGAATAACGGCCGGGTCGCTTAAGGAGCGATAGTCGGTTGAGCGACGTTCTACGACGCGGACAGGAGGCACAAGCAACCGCTGAAGCGACAGGGATTCTTTATCCAGCAGGCGATGCAACAGCTTCGCTGCCTGATAACCCATCTGACGCGTCCCTTGTGCAACGGAGGAGAGCGCCACGCGAGACAGATAGCGGGTGAGTTCTTCGTTATCAATGCCAATCACGCACAGTTTTTCCGGTACCGGGATGTGCAAATGTTCGCATACCTGCAAAACGTGGCGTGCGCGGGCGTCCGTGACGGCAATAATCCCGGTTTGCGGTGGCAGCGTTTGCAGCCAGTCAGCCAGACGGTTTTGCGCGTGCTGCCAGTTTTCAGGGGCGGTTTCCAGCCCCTGATACACTACGCCACGGTACTTCTCCTGCGCGACCAACTGGCAAAACGCGTGTTCACGCTCAACGGCCCAGCGCTTGCCGCTGGTGGCGGGTAAGCCATAAAAAGCGAAGCGATGGACGCCTTTCTCTTTTAAATGGAGAAAGGCTGCCTCCACCAGGGCATGGTTATCGGTGGCAATATAGTGAACCGGCGGATAGTGTTCGGGGGAATGGTAAGAGCCGCCGACGCCCACAATCGGGACGTCGACGTCTGTCAGCAGTTGCTCAATGACGGGATCGTCATAGTCGGCGATAACGCCATCACCCAGCCAGTCTTTGATGTTCTCCAGACGGGTACGAAAATCTTCCTCAATAAAGATATCCCATTCGGATTGCGACGCCTGCAAATATTCACCAACCCCTTCAACAACCTGACGGTCATAGGCTTTATTGGCATTGAATAACAACGTAATGCGGTGACGCTTTTCGAACATGGCTCTCTTCCCAATTAAGTCATCATACTGTTATCAGGCCCGTCGTTTGGTGGCCGAGTCCATCCAGACGGCGAGTAAAAGAATGGCCCCCTTGACGATATACTGCCAAAACGTCGGGACGTCCATCATACTCATCCCGTTATCCAGCGAAGCCATAATAAATGCGCCCATTACGGCCCCCGCCACGCTACCGATACCACCTGCGAGGCTGGTACCACCAATTACGCAGGCGGCGATGGCATCCAGCTCGGCGATGTTACCGGCGGAGGGAGAACCAGCCCCCAGACGTGAGCTGAGGATCAACCCGGCGATAGCCACCATCAGACCGTTAATGGCGAACACCGCGAGTTTGGTACGCTCGACATTGATCCCGGAGAGGCGAGCGGCCTCCAGATTGCCGCCGATGGCGTAAATGCGGCGGCCAAATGCGGTACGCGTGGCCATAAACATGCCACCCAGCAGTAACAGTGCCAGCAGCAATACAGGCGTCGGGACGCCACGGTAGTCGTTCAGAAGCCAGATTGCGCCTAGCACAATAACCGCCGTAAGGGCCTGACGCCCCACCACGGACGTTGATGCAGGAGAAGCCAGCCCCAGTGCCTGACGGCGCATGCGCCCACGCCACTGCCACGCGACAAACGCCAGCAAACCTACCACGCCAATCGTAAAGCCCACGCTATCGGAGAGGTAACTCTGACCAATCTGCGACATCGCCGTGCTGGTGGGGGAGACGGTGGTGCCGTTGGTAATGCCGATTAAGATCCCGCGGAAGGCCAGCATCCCTGCCAGAGTGACAATGAACGACGGGACTTTACGGTAGGCAACCCACCAGCCGTTCCAGGCACCGAGCACAAGTCCCAGCACCAGCGTTACCGCAACGGTCAACGGCAGCGGCCAGCCAAGCCAGACGTCAAAAATGGCCGCCACGCCACCGAGTAAACCCATCATCGAACCGACTGACAGGTCGATCTCCGCTGAGATAATCACGAACACCATGCCCACAGCCAGAATGCCGGTGATGGCCGTCTGACGCAGCAGGTTAGAGACGTTACGCGCACTTAAGTACGAGCCATCGGTCATCCAGGTAAAGAACAGCATGATGACGATAATCGCCGCGATCATCACGAAAACCTGCAGGTTCAGCGCTTTTAGCCCCGCAAATGATCCGGGCGTCGGAACCGCGACTTTGATATCAGACGGATTGCTTTTCGACATGACGTTCGCTCCTTAAAGCGGCTTCCATCACCTGCTCCTGCGTCAGGTTCTGGTTAATCAGGTTGGCTTTCAGTTTTCCCTCGTGCATCACCAGCACGCGGTCACTCAGACCGAGCACTTCGGGTAATTCAGACGAGATGACAATGACGGCAATCCCTTGCTGTACAAGCTGATTAATCAGTTTGTAGATTTCATATTTGGCGCCGATATCAATCCCGCGCGTTGGCTCATCAAGGATTAATATGCGTGGATTGAGAAGCAGGCAGCGCGCCAGAATGGCCTTCTGCTGGTTGCCCCCACTCAGTCGGCCAATGGCCAGTTCCGGAGAGGATGTTTTTACCTTCAGTCGGGCGAGCGACTGGAGAATACACTGCTGCTCAGCGGCATCATCCAGGCTGCTCAGGGTGCCGGAGAACTGATCAAGAGCTGCAAGGGTGATGTTTTTACCCACTGCCATGACCGGTACGATGCCGTCTTTTTTGCGGTCTTCCGGCACCATGGCAATGCCGCGGGCAATCGCCTGTTGGCAGTTGTCGATTTTCACCGGCTGACCGTCGATATATATCGTGCCCTCCCAGCGCCCCGGCCACACGCCAAACAGACACTGTACGGCTTCGGTGCGCCCGGCGCCGACTAACCCGGCAATACCGAGAATTTCGCCGCTGTGCAGAGAAAACGAGACGTTATTTACACGCTTGATGTGGCGGTTAACGGGATGCCAAGCGGTCAGGTTTTCCACGCGCAACACTTCATCGCCGGTTGCATGAGGTTCATTCGGGTAGAGCGCCGTCAGCTCGCGGCCTACCATCATAGTGATGATGTCATCTTCACTCATGCCTGCGGCTTCGCGCGTGCCGATGTGTTGCCCATCGCGGATCACGCAGATGGTGTCAGAAATGGCTTTGACCTCATTCAGCTTGTGCGAAATGTAGATACAGGCGATGCCGTGGTTTTGCAGATCGCGGATGATATTGAGCAGTACCGCGGTTTCCTGTTCGGTGAGCGACGCCGTTGGTTCATCAAGGATCAGCAGCCTGACCTGCTTATTAAGCGCTTTCGCAATTTCGACCAGCTGCTGCTGCCCCAGACCAAGATCGCCCACGCGGGTATCCGGTGAAATGCTGAGACTCACCTGCGCCAGCAGCTTTTCACAGCGCAGCGTCATGGTGTCGTAGTCCAGCACGCCGTGGCGGGAAATCTCAGCCCCAAGGAAAATGTTCTCCAGCACGGTGAGATGCTTCACCAGTGCCAGCTCCTGGTGGATGATGGCGATGCCTTTACGTTCGGTATCGCGAATGTGTGTCGCCTGGATGACTTCACCGGCAAAGACGATTTCGCCTTCGTAGCTGCCGTACGGGTAGATCCCGCACAGCACTTTCATCAATGTTGATTTGCCCGAACCGTTTTCACCACACAGCGAAACCACTTCGCCGGGGTTCAGCCGGAGACTGACGTTGTCGACGGCTTTCACCGTACCGAAGCGCTTAGTGATGCTTTTCATTTCAAGTAAATAAGACATAACTGCTCCACGTAACCCGAGGGAAGAACAGTACAACGTGATGCGCCCCTGCAGAGCAGGGGCTGCGTAAGGTTACAGTTCGCTCTTCTTGTGGAAACCGTCTTTAATGACAGTGGCGTCAATGTTCTCTTTATTGACTTCAATCGGTGTGAGCAGGCGAGCCGGAACATCCTTCAGCCCGTTATTCAGCGTCGCGTCTGCTTTAGGCTGCTTACCATTACCCAGCTCTACGGCGATTTCCGCAGCCGTATTGGCGAGCTGGGTAATGGGTTTGTAGACCGTCATGGTTTGGGTGCCTGCGATAATGCGTTTTACACCGGCCAGATCGGCATCCTGACCCGATATCGCGACTTTACCGGCCAGCCCCTGGGCGCTTAGTGCCTGGATAGCACCGCCTGCGGTGGCATCGTTGGAGGCCACAACCGCATCAATTTTGTTATTGTTGGCAGTGAGTGCGTTTTCCATAATTTTCAGCGCGTTTTCTGGTAGCCAGCCGTCGGCCCATTGATCGCCAACCACTTTAATTTTTCCGTCGTCGATGTAAGGTTTAAGGACTTTCATTTGCCCTTCGCGGAACAGTTTGGCGTTGTTATCCACCGGAGAACCGCCCATCAGGAAATAATTACCCTGAGGCACCTTGTCGATCAGGCTTTGCGCTTGGGAAGGTGCGAACAAGTCCCTGATATGAGATCATGTTTGTCATCTGGAGCCATGGAACAGGGTTCATCATGAGTCATCAACTTACCTTCGCCGACAGTGAATTCAGCAGTAAGCGCCGTCAGACCAGAAAAGAGATTTTCTTGTCCCGCATGGAGCAGATTCTGCCATGGCAAAACATGGTGGAAGTCATCGAGCCGTTTTACCCCAAGGCTGGTAATGGCCGGCGACCTTATCCGCTGGAAACCATGCTACGCATTCACTGCATGCAGCATTGGTACAACCTGAGCGATGGCGCGATGGAAGATGCTCTGTACGAAATCGCCTCCATGCGCCTGTTTGCCCGATTATCCCTGGATAGCGCCCTGCCGGATCGCACCACCATCATGAATTTCCGCCACCTGCTCGAGCAGCATCAACTGGCCCGTCAATTGTTCAAGACCATCAATCGCTGGCTGGCCGAAGCAGGCGTCATGATGACCCAAGGCACTTTGGTGGATGCCACCATCATTGAGGCACCCAGCTCTACCAAGAACAAAGAGCAGCAACGCGATCCGGAGATGCATCAGACCAAGAAAGGCAATCAGTGGCACTTTGGCATGAAGGCCCACATTGGTGTCGATGCCAAGAGTGGCCTGACCCACAGCCTAGTCACCACCGCGGCCAACGAGCATGACCTCAATCAGCTGGGTAATCTGCTTCATGGAGAGGAGCAATTTGTCTCAGCCGATGCCGGCTACCAAGGAGCGCCACAGCGCGAGGAGCTGGCCGAGGTGGATGTGGACTGGCTGATCGCCGAGCGTCCCGGCAGGGTAAAAACCTTGAAGCAGCATCCGCGCAAGAACAAAACGGCCATCAACATCGAATACATGAAAGCCAGCATCCGTGCCAGGGTGGAGCACCCGTTTCGCATCATCAAGCGGCAGTTCGGCTTCGTGAAAGCCAGATACAAGGGGCTGCTGAAAAACGATAACCAACTGGCGATGTTATTCACCCTGGCCAACCTGTTTCGAGTGGACCAAATGATACGTCAGAGGGAGAGATCTCAGTAAAAACCTGAAATAACGCCAGAAATGGTGGAAAAAATAGCCTAAATAGGCTGATTCGATGTGTTTGCGGGAAAAAAATCGGCCCAGATCCGCGAAATTTTAATCAGCGAGTCAGCTTGGGAAGAAATGACCTGCTTATTCGCACCTTCCTTAGCATTTCGTCACTACAACCCGGATGAGCTGGTGCTGGGTAAGCGCATGGAAGATCATCTGCGCTTTGCCGCCTGTTACTGGCATACCTTCTGCTGGAATGGTGCCGATATGTTCGGTGTGGGTTCCTTTGACCGCCCGTGGCAGCAACCTGGTGAGGCCATCGAGCTGGCGAAGCGTAAAGCCGATGTGGCGTTTGAGTTCTTCCACAAGCTGAACGTGCCGTACTACTGCTTCCATGATGTCGATGTGTCACCGGAAGGCGCGTCGCTGAAAGAGTACCTGAACAATTTTGCGCAGATGGTGGATGTGCTGGCGGCGAAACAGCAGCAAAGCGGCGTGAAGCTGCTGTGGGGCACGGCAAACTGCTTCACCAACCCACGTTACGGTGCGGGCGCGGCAACCAATCCGGATCCGGAAGTGTTTAGCTGGGCGGCTACGCAGGTTGTGACGGCAATGAACGCCACGCATCAGTTGGGTGGTGAGAACTATGTTCTGTGGGGCGGTCGTGAAGGCTATGAAACCCTGCTCAACACCGATCTGCGCCAGGAACGCGAGCAGATTGGCCGCTTTATGCAAATGGTTGTCGAGCATAAGCACAAAATCGGTTTCCGCGGGACGCTGCTGATTGAACCGAAACCGCAGGAACCGACGAAGCATCAGTATGACTACGATGTGGCGACCGTGTACGGCTTCCTGAAGCAGTTCGGCCTGGAAAAAGAGATTAAAGTTAACATTGAAGCCAACCATGCCACCCTGGCGGGTCACTCTTTCCATCACGAGATTGCCTCTGCTATTGCGCTGGGCATCTTCGGCTCTGTTGATGCTAACCGGGGCGATGCACAGCTGGGCTGGGATACAGACCAGTTCCCGAACAGCGTGGAAGAGAATGCGCTGGTGATGTATGAAATCATCAAAGCGGGTGGTTTCACCACGGGTGGCCTGAACTTTGACGCCAAAGTGCGTCGTCAGAGTACCGATAAATACGATCTGTTCTATGGCCACATTGGCGCGATGGACACGATGGCGCTGGCGCTGAAAGTGGCCGCGCGTATGATTGAAGACGGTGAACTGGATAAACGCGTGGCGAAGCGTTACAGCGGCTGGAACAGTGAGCTGGGCCAGCAAATTTTGAAAGGTCAGTTATCACTTGCGGAAATCGCGAAGTACGCTGAACAACATCAACTGGCACCGCAGCACCAGAGCGGGCACCAGGAGTTGCTGGAAAATCTGGTCAATCACTATCTGTTCGATAAATAACAGCATCCAGGCCCGGTCGGCGCAGCGCCACCGGGCATTTCTGTTAAAGGAGTCACCGGAATGTATATCGGGATCGATCTTGGCACATCGGGTGTGAAAGCCATCCTGTTAAGCGAGCAAGGCGATGTGGTAGCAACACAGACAGAAAAGCTGCAGGTTTCACGTCCGCATCCGCTGTGGTCGGAACAGGATCCGGAGCAGTGGTGGCAGGCGACGGATCGTGCAATACAGGCCTTAAGTGAACAACACAGTCTGCGTGACGTGAAAGCGCTGGGGATCGCCGGGCAAATGCACGGCGCTACGCTGCTGGATAGCCAGCAGCGCGTGCTTCGTCCTGCGATCCTCTGGAACGATGGCCGCTGTGCAGAAGAGTGTGCGCTTCTTGAGGCGCGCGTGCCCACATCCCGTGACATCACCGGCAACCTGATGATGCCCGGTTTTACTGCGCCCAAATTACTGTGGGTGCAGCGACACGAGCCGGAGATTTTCCGTCAGGTGGCGAAAGTCCTGCTACCGAAAGACTATCTGCGCTTTCGTATGACGGGCGATTTTGCGTCCGACATGTCTGATGCCGCCGGCACCATGTGGCTCGACGTGGCGAAACGTGACTGGAGCGAGGCGATGCTGGATGCCTGCCATTTGACCCGCGAGCATATGCCCGCACTGTTCGAAGGCAGCGAAATTACCGGTACATTGCTGCCAGCCGTTGCTGAACGCTGGAATATACCTGCCGTACCGGTGGTGGCCGGTGGCGGTGACAACGCGGCGGGTGCCGTGGGCGTCGGCATGGTTGAGGCGGGACAGGCGATGCTTTCTCTGGGAACGTCTGGCGTCTATTTTGCCGTCAGCGACGGGTATCGCAGCAATCCTGAAAGTGCGGTACACAGCTTCTGCCATGCCCTTCCGGGGAAATGGCATTTGATGTCGGTCATGCTCAGTGCGGCGTCTTGCCTGGACTGGGCGGCGAAGCTGACCGGCATGGCCGACGTTCCGGCGCTCATTTCTGCGGCGCAGCAGGCGGATGACGCTGCGGGTACCGTCTGGTTTTTACCGTATCTTTCCGGCGAGCGTACGCCGCACAACAACCCGGAAGCGAAAGGGGTGTTCTTCGGTTTAACCCATCAGCATGGCCCGGCAGAACTGGCGCGTGCGGTGCTGGAAGGTGTGGGCTATGCGCTGGCCGACGGAATGGACGTGGTGCATGACTGCGGTCTGAAACCGGCAAGCGTCACCCTGATCGGCGGCGGTGCGCGAAGCCCTTACTGGCGACAGATGCTGGCGGATATCAGTGGATTGCAGCTGGATTTTCGCACCGGTGGCGATGTCGGGCCAGCACTTGGTGCCGCGCGTCTGGCACAGATAGCCATCAACCCTGAAAAACCGCTTTCGCAGCTGTTGCCGCAGCTTACGCTTGAACAGGCGCATTTACCTGACGCGTCACGCCATGCGCGGTACGCGGAAAGACGCGACGTGTTCCGCAAAATCTATCAGCAGCTGCTGCCGCTGATGTCGTAAATACGCTTGTCCTGGATAGGCACGAGGATGTCCTTTTTTGGTCTGTGCGTGCCTTCCTTTCCTTGCCAGTATGGTGTCACACCCACTGGCGAGGAGATCTCATGTCACGCATTGCATTAATCAATATTGATACGCAGCAGTCGTTCCATCATCGCTATTACTGGCAGGAGGACGACATTCCTGCCTTTCAGCAGGCGATGCTGGGGCTGATTGAGGGCTGCCAGGCACGCAATATTTCGGTCGTTGATATCTTTCATGTCGATGAAGATGGCCCTTTCACCCTGCAGAGCGGCTATGTCAAACCAATGGCCTTTTTGCGTCATCAGCCGGATGTGGTTTTCCAGAAACACGTCCATAATGCCTTCACGGATACCGGGCTCGACCGCTGGTTGCGCGAGCGTGATATCAATCAGCTTATTATCTGCGGCATTCGCACTGAACAATGCTGTGAAACCACGGCACGCGTGGCATCCGATCTGGGTTATGCTGTGACCTTTGTTAGCGAGGCAACGCTTACATTTCCAATGACCTACAAGGGCATTACCCTTAGCGCAGCGGAAATTCGCCACCGTACCGAGACGGTGCTGTCCGGGCGTTTTGCCGAGATTAAAACGGTAGCGGAGACGCTGGAGTCATTGAAATGCGCATCGACGTCTGGTTCGTGATGTTGCCCGGGGTGCTGTCATTAGATATGACGGGCCCGGCGGAGACCTTTGTGCTGGCTGGCAACGCGTTTCGTCTGCATTACATTGGCCCGCAACCGGACGTTCCGACGTCGATAGGTCTGACGATGAGCGGCATTAAGCCGCTGCCCGAAAGCCTGCCTCCCGGCAGCCTGCTGGTCCTGCCGGGGGTGAGCGACTCCCGCTGTCAATTCTCAACGCCACAGGCGCAGCAGATCCAGCACTGGCTGATGCGCCTGCAACCGCAGATCCAACGCCAGGATATTACCGTGATGTGTGTCTGTTCTGGGGCCTTACTGGCGGCGAAATCAGGCCTGCTGAATCACCGTCAGTGTACAACCCATCATGATGTTATTAACCGTTTACGCACCGCGGCTCCCACGGCGATGATTAAAGAAAACCGGATATTTGTGCAGGATGAGAATATCTGGACCAGCGCAGGGATCACCTCTGGCATCGATCTGGCACTGCATATGATTAACCGCCTGTGCGGCCCGGAAAAGGCGCTGGCCGTGGCACGTGAGATGGTGGTCTGGTTCCGCCGCTCCGGCGATGACCCCCAGTTATCCCCGTGGTTGCGCTACCGTAATCATCTTCATCCGGCCATCCATCGGGCGCAGGATGCGCTCACCGCCGAGCCGCAAAAAACATGGAATTTGCCTGAGATCGCCGCCGTGGCGCATGTCAGCCCACGTCATCTAACCCGGCTTTTTCAGTCGCATTTAGGGATTAGCGTTCGCGATTATCTGGAGCAGTTGCGTCTGGCGGTGGCGGAGCAGTGGTTGTTGCAGGGGCGCGCCGTGGAGCAGGCTTCATTGGCGGCAGGGTTTTCCTCCCCGCGCCAGTATCATCGAGCCCGGCAGCGAAGCGTTAACTGACGAAGCGGCGCGTGTCTATTTTTTGCAGCAGCATCGACAGCAGCAGGCTGACAACCAGCGTGGCGACAAAAATCCAGATAATATCCAGCACCGGCCAGCTTTTCAGCTCAACGCCCCTCGTTCGTAGCGCGTGGATGATCAGCGCGTGAAATCCATAAATCCCCAGAGAATGCCGCGAGATAACGCTCAGCATGGGCAAGGGACGCGTATTCAGGGTATTTTTGGCTAGCGTGAGGAGCGATGCGGCACAGATAAAGACCATTGGTCCGCAATACAGATACCAGGTATCGGCAAAATTGCCACGCCACTGCAACTCGTGCAGCGTCCCGCGTGAAATCACCGCCACGCCAGCGATGAACAACGCCCCACACAGCCAGTTCATACCGCGTTTTTGAGTATCCATCATCCCAATGGCGCGCCCCAGCATGCCGTACAGCACGTAGTAAAACGTATCGCCGCTGATATAGAGGTTGACCGGTAACCATTCAAAACCGTCGAGTTTCTGCGAGACAGTATTCGGGTTGGCAATGACGCCAATGACGACCATCAGAGCCAGGAGCATTTTGCCGCTGACGTTTTTCACCTGGATAAGCGGGGAGACCAGATAGATAACGATAATGGCGAAGAAGAACCACAGGTGGTAGAACACCGGTTTTTGCAGCACGTATTTTAGCGATAACCCGGCATTAATGGAGGTAAACAGGCTGATGTAGAGCAAGGCAACGGCGCTGTAAAATCCCAGGCAGGCGGCGATGCGGATAAAGTGCTTTGGTTGCGCACTACGCTCGCCAAAAAAGAGAAAGCCGGAAATCATAAAGAATAGCGGCACGCTGACGCGCGAAGCCGCGTTGAGAATATTGGCGATATCCCAGTTAACAGGAGTGATGCTGTGCGGATTCGTGACATACCAGGTCGTCGTGTGGATCATCACCACCATCAGACACGCTATTCCTCGCAGGTTATCAATCCAGTTAATTTTTGACTGCATCAGTTCCTCGTATTCCCTGTAAATTGAGTATGACTGTCATTTTCCAGAAGTCTTCTTCTGGAAAAATCTGAGTTTTATTCAGAAGGCTTGTAGGGAGGCCGCGAGATTCGCAGAATGCCGGACCGTAATCTATAAAAGCTTTGATACTAAAAATAACAGCCACTGACCAGGGCGGTGATAAAAATGATGATGAAGCGTGTGGCGTCACTCTTTCTGCTGTTCATGCTGGCAGGGTGCAGTGCCCCACAAGAAGCCCCCGTGCAAAAAGCGCAGCAGGGGAAAATAAGCCCGGAACGTTCGCTGAATATGGAACAGCTCTGTAAGGGGCAGGCGGCCCGACGCTATAACTCGGACGTGCAGAAAATTGATGTCACCGGGTTTGAGCGCTTTCAGGGAAGTTATGAGCTGAGGGGTTATACATCCCGTAAAGAGGGCTTTATCTGCTCGTTTGATGCGGATGGCCAGTTTTTACACCTCTCCATGCGTTAGCCTGCTCGTATAATCTACAGCCAGACGCCATCAGCGCTCTGGCTTGACGGCTTATTTCCCAATTTTCCCTAAACAAACCCGTTTCATACTGTATATCTTGCAGCCAGCGGGTATACTGGTCCCTTCCATTTAAAACCACACGTATCCAGCACGAAATACTATGCAAAAGTTTGATACCAAGACCTTCCAGGGCCTGATCCTGACCTTACAGGATTACTGGGCTCGTCAGGGCTGTACCATTGTTCAACCTTTGGACATGGAAGTCGGCGCAGGCACTTCACACCCGATGACCAGCTTACGCGCGTTGGGGCCGGAGCCAATGGCGACCGCGTATGTGCAGCCTTCCCGTCGTCCGACCGATGGTCGCTACGGTGAGAACCCGAACCGTCTGCAGCATTACTATCAGTTCCAGGTGGTGATTAAGCCATCACCAGACAATATTCAGGAACTGTACCTCGGGTCACTGAAAGAGCTGGGTATGGATCCAACCATTCACGACATTCGTTTCGTGGAAGACAACTGGGAAAACCCAACGCTGGGTGCTTGGGGTCTGGGTTGGGAAGTGTGGCTGAACGGTATGGAAGTGACCCAGTTCACCTACTTCCAGCAGGTTGGTGGTCTGGAATGTAAACCGATTACCGGTGAAATCACTTACGGTCTGGAACGTCTGGCTATGTATATTCAGGGCGTAGACAGCGTTTACGACCTGGTCTGGAGCGACGGCCCGCTGGGTAAAACCACCTACGGCGACGTGTTCCATCAGAACGAAGTGGAGCAATCCACCTATAACTTCGAATACGCAGACGTGGACTTCCTGTTCACCTGCTTCGAGCAGTACGAGAAAGAAGCGCAGCAGTTGCTGGCGCTGGAGACTCCGCTGCCGCTGCCTGCTTACGAGCGTATTCTGAAGGCCGCCCACAGTTTCAACCTGCTGGACGCCCGCAAAGCCATCTCCGTGACTGAACGTCAGCGCTACATTCTGCGTATTCGTACCCTGACCAAAGCCGTTGCAGAAGCTTACTATGCGTCCCGTGAAGCCCTTGGCTTCCCGATGTGCAATCGAAACAAATAAGAGGCGGCCATGTCTGAGAAAACTTTCCTGGTGGAAATCGGCACTGAAGAGCTGCCACCAAAAGCCCTGCGCAGCCTGGCTGAATCTTTTGCTGCGAACGTGACTGCCGAGCTGGATAACGCTGGCCTGGCACACGGTAAAATTGAGTGGTTTGCTGCACCGCGTCGTCTGGCGCTGAAAGTGGCAAATCTGGCGGCGTCTCAGCCGGATCGCGAAGTCGAAAAACGTGGCCCTGCAATTGCCCAGGCGTTTGACGCCGAAGGCAAGCCGAGTAAAGCGGCTGAAGGTTGGGCGCGTGGTTGCGGTATTACCGTTGACCAGGCTGAGCGTCTGACCACCGACAAAGGTGAGTGGTTGCTGTACCGTGCGCATGTGAAAGGTGAAAGCGCAGAAGCGCTGCTGCCTGACATGATTGCCACTTCCCTGGCTAAGCTGCCTATTCCAAAACTGATGCGCTGGGGTGCGTCTGACGTGCACTTCGTGCGTCCGGTTCACACCGTGACCCTGCTGTTGGGCGATACCGTTGTTCCTGCCACCATTCTGGGCGTAGCGTCCGATCGCGTGATCCGTGGCCACCGCTTTATGGGCGAGCCTGAGTTCACCATCGACAACGCCGATCAGTACCCAGAGATCCTGCTGGAACGCGGTAAAGTCATTGCTGACTACGAACAGCGTAAAGCCAAAATCAAAGCGGACGCGGAAGACGCGGCGCGCAAGATTGGCGGTAAAGCCGATCTGAGCGACAGCCTGCTGGAAGAAGTGACTTCACTGGTGGAATGGCCGGTTGTACTGACCGCGAAATTCGAAGAGAAATTCCTGGCCGTTCCGGCTGAAGCACTGGTGTACACCATGAAGGGTGACCAGAAGTACTTCCCGGTTTATGCCAACGACGGCAAACTGCTGCCAAACTTCATCTTCGTTGCCAATATCGAATCCAAAGATCCGATCCAGATTATCTCGGGTAACGAGAAAGTGGTTCGTCCACGTCTGGCGGATGCGGAGTTCTTCTTCAACACCGACCGTAAAAAACGTCTGGAAGATCATCTCCCACGTCTGCAGACCGTGCTGTTCCAGCAGCAGCTGGGTACGCTGCGTGACAAAACTGACCGTATCGCGGAGCTGTCTGGCTGGATCGCGCGTGAAATTGGTGCGGACGTAAACCACGCCACTCGTGCTGGCCTGCTGTCCAAGTGTGACCTGATGACCAACATGGTGTTCGAGTTTACCGACACCCAGGGTGTGATGGGCATGCACTACGCGCGTCACGATGGCGAAGCGGAAGATGTGGCAGTTGCCCTGAACGAGCAGTATCAGCCGCGCTTTGCGGGTGACGAACTGCCGTCTAACCCGGTGGCTTGCGCCGTCGCGATTGCCGATAAGATGGACACCCTGGCGGGTATCTTTGGCATTGGTCAGCATCCGAAAGGCGATAAAGACCCGTTCGCGCTGCGTCGTGCTGCACTGGGCGTGCTGCGCATCATCGTTGAGAAGAACCTGAACCTGGATCTGCAGACCCTGACTGAAGAAGCGGTGCGTCTGTATGGTGACAAGCTGACCAACGCGAAAGTCGTGGATGACGTGATCGACTTTATGCTCGGTCGTTTCCGCGCGTGGTATCAGGACGAAGGCTACACCGTCGATACCATTCAGGCGGTACTGGCGCGTCGTCCAACCCGTCCGGCCGATTTCGATGCGCGTATGAAGGCGGTGTCCCACTTCCGTACGCTGGAAGCGGCATCTGCCCTGGCCGCGGCCAATAAGCGTGTATCTAACATTCTGGCGAAATCCGACGAGACGCTGAACGAGCGCGTGAACGCCGCGACCCTGAAAGAGCCGGAAGAGATCGCTCTGGCAATGCAGGTTGTGGTGCTGCGTGACAAGCTCGAGCCGTTTTTCGCTGAAGGTCGCTACCAGGAAGCGTTGGTAGAACTGGCGGAACTGCGTGACGTTATCGACGCCTTCTTCGAGAAAGTGATGGTGAACGTAGAAGATAAAGAGCTGCGTATCAACCGTCTCTCTATGCTCGAAAAACTGCGCGAGCTGTTCCTGCGCGTGGCGGATATTTCGCTGCTGCAGTAATGTGCCCGTTGCTACAAATGCTAAAAACCCGCTTCGGCGGGTTTTTTTATGGTGTGTTGCTGAAAATTTAACCTTGAAATGTTCAACGCATTCCCGCTATCCTTGTCCCCGTTAAATTTCGCCCTCAGGAGCGCCCCCCAAAAATGAACAAACACGACTGATGAATTTCGATCCTTGCTAAACGCCACCGCGTCGGCAGGGGATGTTTTGATTTCATTCAGGAGTGCTTATGGCTCATTTTGCGCAGTCCCCTTCTTTTATTTTGCATCAGGTCACCTGTCAGTTTGCGACGGGCGATACCCTTTTTGGTCCGCTGAATTTTTCTCTGGAAGCGTCTTTGTGCGCACTGGTTGGCCGCAACGGCAGCGGGAAAACGCGTCTGCTACGCTTGCTTGCAGGGCTTGATGAGCCCGCAAGCGGGCATATCGAACGTACAGGAACACACGTCTATGTGGCTCAACAGCAGGATATTTTGCCGCACACTACGCTGGCTGAGCTGCTCGGATACGAGGCAATCTTCGCGGCGCGATCGCGTATCGACAGCGGGGACTATCAGCCTGAAGATCTGGAAATGCTCGACGGGAACTGGGATTTAGCAGAACGCCTGAGCGAGGCGTTTATCCATGCGAAATTGCCACCGTTTGACCCCGATAAAATAGCCAGCGAATTCAGCGGCGGTGAGCGCATTCGCGCCCTGCTGTGCGGCGCATTCACGGCACAAGCAGATTATCTGTTGCTGGACGAACCCACCAACCATCTTGATCGACAAGGCCGGACGTGGTTCTACGACCAGCTTGCCTGCTATCAGGGCGGCGTGCTGGTGGCCTCCCATGACCGCGAACTTCTGGAGCAGGTGTCGCGTATCCTTGAACTGAGCGCCTCGGGTCTGCGCAGCTACGGCGGGAATTACGCGGACTATACCCATCAGCGGGATTTTGAACAGCAGGCGGCCCGCGCGGCGCTGGAACATGCGGCGACGGAGCGAAAACGCACCCGAGCGCGAATGCAAAAAGAGCATGACGACAGCCAGCGGCGTTCGGCAAAGACATTGCGCACCGTCGATACCCTGAATATCGCGTCGTTCGAGCGGGTCAAATATAAAGGCGCGGCAAAGGAGCGGATCGGCTCCTGGAAAAAACAGCACAGCGATCAAAATGAAGCGCTGAACGCCGCGGTGAACAAGGCTCGCGAGCGGGTTGAAGCGGATAATCCGGTGATGTTTACCTTGCCTGGAAGCCAGATCCCCGAAGGGAAGCAGGTGCTGGTTATGGAGGATTTGGTGTTGCCGCATGTGCCAGTTCCTCCGATCAACTGGCGGATGGACGGACCGATGCGCGTAGCGTTAAAGGGACCGAACGGCTGCGGAAAGTCGACATTGTTAAAAGCGATCCTCGGTGAAAATACCCCTCGTTCCGGTGCCTGTAAGGTATCTGTAAGCTGTGCTTATCTCGACCAGCATCTGTCTCAGCTCGATCTTTCGCAGTCGGTCATGACGCATCTCAATCTGGGGAATACACCGCTGGATGAGGGCGTGATACGAACCCGTTTAGCCCAGCTTCAACTGGGTGCCGACAAGGTCACGCTCCCGCTGGCAGAGTTGAGCGGCGGCGAACGTCTTAAGGCTGCCCTGGCCTGCGTACTGTGGCGCGCGGAGGCTACGCAGCTCCTGCTGCTGGATGAACCGACCAACCATCTGGATCTTGCATCAGTCCAGGCGATTGAATCGGCACTGGCTGGCTTCCCCGGTGCGCTGCTGGTGGTGTCACACGATGAGGCATTTTTAAAAGGGTTAATGTTGACGCATGAGCTGGTGTGGGAAGAGGAGGGTTGGCGCTGTGAAAGTCTTTAAACACAAGCCCCCGCAGAGGCGGGGGCATTCGAACGTTATTACGCTATCTGTTTGCTGAATGCAGGGCTGGCCTGAATCAGGCGCATCAGCTTTAACTCGGTTGGCGTGGGTTTTTCACGTTTTGACTCCCACTCCTGTACCATCGCCACGCTGACACCCATTGCTCTGGCGAATTCTTCGGTTTTCAGTCCTGTCCCTTTGCGCAATTGCTCATATTCTGTAAAGGGATTGGACTTTTGTTGCAGGGTAATCGTCTGCGGTACATCTTTAAAAATAATCTGTTCCAGACTGCTCAGCAGCTCAAACTCAGGATCTTTATATTCCATTGAGAACTCCTCTTAAATCACACATCGGGATCAAGAACATCAGAGAGCCAATTAAGGATAGTCTCTAATACAAACGAGGGATCGTCATGGTTGTGATTAATCGTGCGGAAAAGATTGCTTTGCCCGTATCAACGATATGGATAGTTATGCTAATTACCTGATTACTCATATGTCGGCGTCGTCAGGCATTTTTTGTAAAGGCTAAGAAATAAAACGGCAATAGCCGTTTTGATTGAAAAGAGTATCTTGCAAGGCTGACCTGGACTATCCTTGTCAGCGTTGGGCACGCGTGTGCCGGTGTGCGCTTTTTTGGGTGAAAGGAGTAATAAAATGGCGACAGGAAAGTCCTGCTCTCGCTGGTTTGCGCCTATTGCGGCGTTGTTGATGGTTGTTAGCCTGAGTGGGTGTTTTGATAAAGAAGGCGATCAGCGCAAAGCGTTTATCGATTTTCTGCAGAATACAGTGATGCGCAGCGGCGAGCGGTTGCCGACGCTGACTGCGGATCAGAAAAAACAGTTTGGCCCCTTCGTGTCCGATTACGCCATTCTTTACGGTTATTCACAGCAGGTGAGCCAGGCGATGGATTCCGGTATTCGTCCGGTGGTGGATAGCGTGAACGCCATCCGCGTGCCACAGGATTATATGACCCAGCGTGAACCGCTGCGCCAGTCCAACGGTGCACTCGGCGTGCTGAGCCAGCAGCTGCAGAATGCGAAAATGCAGGCTGATGCGTCACGTTCAGCGCTGAAGCAGGGCGACGATCTCAAACCGGTCTTCGACAAAGTGTATGAGAAAGTGGTGACGAAACCTTCTGAAGCGCTGCAGCCGTTGATTCCGGCCGCACAAATTTTCACGCAGCAGCTGGTTCAGGTGGGTGACTTCATCTCCCAGCAGAATACGCAGGTGAGCTTTGTCGCTAACGGTATTCAGTTCCCGACCTCGCAGCAGGCAAGTCAGTACAATACGCTGATTGGACCGCTGGCCTCCCAGCATCAGGCCTTTAGTCAGGCGTGGACTGCAGCGGTCACCGCCACAGAATAAACTGAAAAACCCCGCCTCAGGCGGGGTTTTTTTATTCCTGATTAAAATAACGCTTGTCATTCCTCTGGCACATCGGTATAACTATTCCCGTCGGTTTGTTACACAGACCTAAAGCAGTTTAGTAAAGCAGTCCAGATTGTTATCCATAGATACCCTTCGTAGTGACCCTTCCTTCATCGCTTAAAAATCTGTAACGCAATCCATCAAGCCGGAAGGCACAATATATTTGTTAATAAGGTAATTTCTATGTCTGCTAAAATGACTGGTCTGGTAAAATGGTTCAACGCTGATAAAGGTTTCGGCTTCATCACTCCTGACGATGGCTCTAAAGACGTGTTCGTACACTTCTCTGCTATCCAGAACGATGGCTACAAATCTCTGGACGAAGGTCAGAAAGTTTCCTTCACCATTGAAAGCGGCGCTAAAGGCCCAGCAGCTGGTAACGTTGTAAGCCTGTAAGCTTCCAACCCAGTAGCAAAGAATTTAAAAACTCGCCTTCTGGCGGGTTTTTTCGTTTCTACTGTTGTATCTGCGGGTTGACGCAGTTTAGCTCCACTTTTCCGCTGAGTGCGGCGATCAGGTTATCTACCGCCGTGGCCGCCATATTGTAGCGTGTTTCATGGGTGGCTGAGCCGATGTGGGGCAGGGCAACCACGTTAGGCAGCGAAAGCAGGGGAGAATCCACCGGAAGCGGCTCCTGTTCAAATACGTCCAGACCTGCGGCATGGATCTCGCCGTTTTGCAGGGCTTCAATCAGCGCCTTCTCATCCACCACCGGGCCACGACCCGCGTTGATGAAAATGGCTGATTTCTTCATCTTCGCGAATTCCTCTTTGCCAATCAGATGATGCGTTTCTTCCGACAGCGGCAGGATCAGGCAAACATAATCGGCTTCCTGCAGCAACGTATCCAGCTCGCAATAGCGCGCGTTAAAGCGCTCTTCAGCTTCACTGTGATGGCGGCGCGCGTTATACAGAATCGGCATGTTAAAACCAAAATGTGCGCGCTGCGCCAGCGCCAGCCCGATACGCCCCATGCCAACAATGCCCAGCGTTTTGCCGTGAACATCCACGCCAAACCAGTCCGGACCAATGCTCTTTGTCCATTCGCCCGCTTTGACGCGTTCAGCCACTTCCACCACGCGACGGGCCGTGGTGAGTACCAGCGCCATCAGCGTGTCGGCCACGGTTTCCGTCAGGGCATGTGGCGTGTGCATCAACAGGATCTTGCGGGCGTTAAGAGCATCCACATCGAAGTTGTCGTAACCCACGGAAACGGTAGAGGTAGCACGAAGCTTCGGCATTTTTTCCAGCAGGGCGATATCCACTTTTTCGCTTGAACCCAACAGGCCTTCGGCGCTGGCGAACGCTTCAGCGTGCTGTGCCACGGTCTCCGGGCTCAGGTTCTTCACCTGCGTGACGCTGAAGTGTTCTTCAAGACGTTTCTGCAGATCTTCCGGCAGGGCTTTATACAAAATGACGGACGGCTTCATGCTAATCTCCGTTGATTTCTAAGGATTCAGGCGTGGCGTGCGCCGACGGGGTGTTGTTGATTGTTAGCAGGCTTAACAATCAGAGTAAGCCACACGGAGGCGAAAAGCGCTACCCCCATAAAGATGTATGATGCGGATGGACTGCCCGTAGCACCGTTCAGATAACCGACAAACCAGGAGCCGCAGAACGAACCCAGCGCACCCATACTGTTAATCAGCGCCATCGCGCCGCCCGCCACGTTACGCGGCAGCATTTCCGGAATGATGGCAAAGAACGGACCGTACGGGGCGTACATGGCTGCACCGGCAATGACCAGCAGAGCGTAAGAGGCCCAGAAGTGATTCGCACCTACGGCCCAGGAGCCAATGAAAGCAAAGGCAGCGATCAGCAGCAGCGGCCAGACAAACAGCTTACGGTTCTGCAGTTTATCCGATGCCCACGATGCGACGATCATGGCGATGGTTGCCGCCAGATACGGCACGGAAGAGAGCCAGCCTACCTCTACCATGCCGAGGTTTTCGCCACCGCTGCGGATAATCAACGGCAGCCACAGCACAAAGCCGTACACGCCAATACTCCAGGTAAAATATTGCGCACAAAGCAGGATCACGTTACGCGAGCGGAAGGCTTCACCATAGTTACGTACGGCCTTCAGACCTTGTTGTTCTTTATCCAGCTGTGCCTGCAGCGCCGCTTTTTCGTCTTCGGAAAGCCATTTCGCCTGAGCCGGCTTATCTTTCACCAGCACCCACCAGCAGAAGGCCCAGATAACCGCGGGTACCCCTTCGATGATAAACATTTCGCGCCAGCCGAAGGACTGGATCAGGTAGCCGGAAACTACCGACATCCACAGTACCGTGACCGGGTTACCGAGGATCAGGAAGGTATTCGCGCGGGAGCGTTCAGATTTAGTAAACCAGTTGCTGATGTAGATCAGCATCGCCGGCATGACGGCCGCCTCAACGACGCCGAGGATAAAGCGAATGGCGGCCAGTGTAGGAATATTGTTCACCACGCCGGTCAGTGATGCGCAGGCACCCCACAGGATCAGACAGATGAAGATCAGCTTACGCACGCTGCGGCGTTCGGCGTAGATAGCGCCGGGGATCTGGAAGAAGAAATAACCCAGGAAGAAAAGGGCACCCAGCAGAGAGGAGATACCTTTGGTGATCCCAAGGTCTTCGGTGATCCCCGCCGCGGACGCGAAACTGAAGTTGGCACGATCAAGGTACGCCAGGCTGTACGTGATAAACACGATTGGCATGATGTACCACCAGCGTTTCACTGCATTGGTCGAACTGTTCATAGGCTTGCCTCTGTTGTTGAGGTTGTTACCGCCGTTGTCTGTAGGGTACACGGTGGTTTGTTTTGTTGAGTGAGGGGAATGTTTATTCGTTAAGCTCTGCTCGGGTTGGTAATCCTTCGCTATCGCCTTGTACCTGAATAGCCAGCGAGCCTATCCTGTTGCCCCGCGCGACGGCTTGCTGCAGTGGTTTACCTTCCAGCAGAGCGCTAATGACTCCCACGGCAAAGCCATCGCCCGCGCCGACGGTGTCGACCACGTTTTCAACTTTTACCGCAGCGACCGCACCTTGTTCACCTTCGGCGGTTTTAAACCATGCACCATCGGCACCGGTTTTCAGCACCACGGCTTTTACCCCTTTATTCAGGTAGAAGTCGGCGATGCCTTCAGGCGTGCTTTCACCGGTGAGGATCATCCCTTCTTTCACTCCCGGCAGAACCCAGTCAGCCTGGAATGCCAGATGGTTAAGTTTCTCCACCATTTCCGCTTCACTTTTCCACAGCACCGGACGCAGGTTAGGATCGAAAGAGATCGTTTTACCCTGTGCCTTCATGATAGATGCAGCATGATCCAGCAATGCGTATGAGCTGGCTGAGAGCGCTGCCGCCACGCCGCTCAGGTGCAAATGGCGTGCAGAGGCAAAATAGTCGGCGTGGTAATCTTCCACTGAGAGATGGCTTGCCGCCGACCCTTTACGGAAATACTCCACAATGGGATCGGTTCCATTTTCGACCTTAGATTTAAGCTGAAAGCCGGTCGCGAAGCGCCCGTTGAGCGTCACGCCTGCCGAATCAATCCCTTCTTTTTTCAACGAGTCGAGAACGAAATGACCGAAGCTATCGTCCCCTACGCGGCTGACCCAGCCCACGTTAAGGCCGAGACGCGCCAGACCGGTTGCGACGTTCAGCTCTGCGCCAGCCACGCGTTTGATGAAATGCTCTACCGCGCTCAGCTCGCCGGTTTCGGTAGCGACAAACATCGCCATGGCCTCGCCAATCGTAATGACATCCAGCGTCTTGTGCATGGTTTACTCCTCGCGCAGCAGGTTGACGTAATGGCGGGTAACGGCGGTTAAATCCGTCCCTTCCAGCGGAAACTCGATACCGCGCGGGGCATCGGCGGGTAACTGGCAGAGCAGATCCAGCCAGCGCGCATCAGCACGATCCGGTGCCACGGCGCGGAAATTATCCTTATGCGGAACGGCGGCTTTAACGTGGATATAGCTCACAGCAGGGGCCAGATGACGGGCGGCTTCTTCAGGGGAGTCGCCGACCCATAGCCAGTTACCCATATCGAAGGTTAGCGTAACGGGCAGTGCCCTCTCCCGGCAGGCAGCTTTAAAGCGCTGCATTGGCGCAAGCTGGCCGCAGTCGGTCTGGTCGTTTTCCACCACCAGTGCCATGCCGCTTTTATTCAGCAGGTTCCGCAGGGCTTCAAGCGGCTGGGTGTCGCTGAAATACCCGAGTGAAACTTTCAGCCACAGCGCATTCAGGGTGCTGGCCTCGGAGAGATAGCGGGGCAGGTCCGGGTTGAGGGTACCGTCAGGCATAAACAGGGCGGCGGGGGCGGAGTAACACGCCAGCAGGCCCAACAGTTCAATAGATTCACCCAGCGCAGGCAGTGCCAGTAACTCTTCGCTGTTGAACAGCTCGCGGCGGATCTCCACGCCGTCGGCACCTGCGCCCGCAATCACGGGAAGCATTGCCCGTTGACCGCCTGCCTGTCGCACCTGTTCCGCGCCGTACGCGGCGGTGACCACCATGATTTTCCTGCCCATCTTCGGACTCCATCGCAACATATCAATGTTATTACGCTATATGGAACCGGTTCCAAAGGAAAGTTCAGGA
Source organism: Enterobacter ludwigii (assembly GCA_023023105.1). NCBI lineage: Bacteria > Pseudomonadati > Pseudomonadota > Gammaproteobacteria > Enterobacterales > Enterobacteriaceae > Enterobacter > Enterobacter ludwigii. The sequence continues at coordinate 195,983 of CP083824.1, forward strand.
TGTCGAAATTATGATCGGTATCACAAGGGAAAATTAACGCGCGGTGGAGCCGCGAACGATCAGCTCGCCGGAGAAGACCTGCTCGCGTACGGCATCACTGGTGCCTTCAATACGACGAACCACTTGTTCTACAGCAGCATAGCCAATCTGCCAGGTGGGTTGTTTGAGGGTGGTAATGCCGACGCCTGCCAGTTCCGCCCACTCCAGTTCATCGAACCCCAGCAGACCGATATCGCTGCCCCAGTGCAGGCCAATGCGTTTGAGCGAGCGGGCGACTTGCAGCGTCAGAGCCCCGTTGGCGGAAATGACGGCTTTGCGCATTCCACGATGCCGGGTGTGGAACTGGCGCAGGGTATTGTCGAGTCGATCGGCTTCGTGCAGCGGGGTTTCGGCATTTTCGGCGATCACTCCGGGATAACGTTCCAAAGTGGCGCGAAATGCACTCAAACGCTCGCGACGCGTGTTAACCATCCCCAGTGGTTCACTCAGAAATAGAATGGCTTCGAAACCCTGTTCGATCAGATGCTCGGTGGCGGTAGTGGCGGCCTGGGTGTTATCCAGTCCGACGACATCGCAGGCGAATTCAGGAATTTTACGGTCAATCAGGACCATAGGCAGGGACGATTGTTGAAGGCGGTTTAGACCTTCTTCACGCATACCCACGGCGTTAACCACAATCCCTTCCACCTGGTAGCTACGCAGCAGATCGAGATAATGCAGCTCCTGGTCGACTTCGTTGTTGGTGTTACAGACCAGTGGCGTAAAACCTTTCTCACGACAGGCGGCTTCAATACCGCTCAGCACGTTTACGGAGTAGGGGTTGGTGATATCGGCGATGATAAGCCCAATAAGACGGGTACGTCCCCGTTTGAGCCCGCGTGCCATGATACTGGGGCGGTAGTCGAGATCGGCAATGGCCTGTTCAATACGAGCCAGCAGCGCATCGGACAACAGGTGTTTTTCGCCGTTGAGATAGCGCGAAATGCTGGTTTTACCGGTTTTGGCTGCTTTCGCCACGTCGCTGATGGTGGCCCGGGCTGGTTTGCTCATCGCTGATTTCCCTGAATTTAGTGAGAATACCTTAGCGGGAAAATCAACGATGGCAAGTGGTTCATACCCTCTCCTGCGAGGAGAGGGGGAAATGCGATTACTGCACAGGGCTTAACGTAATCTCAACGCGGCGGTTTTGCGCTTTGCCTTCCGCCGTGCTGTTGCTGGCGATAGGGTTGGCAGGACCCATTCCGCTGGTGCGGATGCGGTTCGCTTCAACGCCCTGAGTGATCAGCGAGCTGGCCACGGAATCGGCACGCTGTTGAGACAGACGCATGTTCAGATCCTGGCTACCGGTGCTGTCGGTGTAGCCAATCACATTCACGGCGGTCTTGTTATACTCTTTCAGTACCATTGCCACACCTGTCAGGGTGTTCGCACCCGCAGGTTTCAGCGTCGCGCTGCTGCTGTCGAAGGTAACATTGTTCGGCATGTTCAGAATGATGTTGTCGCCACTACGCGTCACACTCACGCCGGTTCCCTTCATTTTGTCGCGCAGTTTCGCTTCCTGCACGTCCATGTAATAGCCGACGCCACCGCCCAATGCGGCTCCCGCCGCTGCGCCAATCAGTGCGCCTTTGCCACGGTCTTTCTTGGAGGAGGAGAGCGCGCCAACGCCAGCCCCTACCAGCGAGCCGATACCCGCGCCGATGCCGGATTTACCCGCCTGGCTTTCACCGGTGTAAGGGTTAGTTGTGCAGCCAGAAACAGCCAGTGCACCGCTCACCAGAGCGGCAATAACGAGTACGCGTTTTTTCATCTTCTTTCCTTAATCCTTTTTATTCTTTGCCACGGCGAGCGTGGCAGTTGATTATGACGTCCAGATACGGAGAAAATTCCGGGTATTACTCTGAAATTTGTGACAAACCATAAACTGCCTCAACAAGAAGGCGGTAAACCTGCACGCAACCAGGAGCGCACGCTTGAGCACCTCAACGAAAACCATTCTGACCGCCGCCCACTGGGGGCCGATGCTGGTCGAAACCGATGGCGAAAATGTTCTGTCGTCCCGCGGGGCATTGCCAACCCAACATCCCAACTCGTTACAGACCACCGTTCGCGATCAGGTGCATAGCAAAACGCGCGTGCGCTGGCCGATGGTGCGTAAAGGTTTTCTGGCCTCGCCGGACAAACCGCAGGGAATCCGTGGTCAGGATGAGTTTGTTCGCGTGAGCTGGAATGAGGCGCTGGCGTTGATTCACGCCCAGCATAAGCGCATTCGCGATACCTGGGGACCGTCGTCCATTTTTGCCGGGTCTTACGGCTGGCGTTCTAACGGCGTGCTGCACAAGGCCTCGACGCTGCTGCAGCGCTATATGAGCCTGGCGGGAGGCTATACCGGTCATCTGGGGGATTACTCCACCGGCGCGGCGCAGGCGATCATGCCGTACGTGGTGGGGGGAAACGAAGTTTATCAGCAACAGACCAGCTGGCCGCTGGTGCTGGAGCATACCGACGTGGTGGTGCTGTGGAGCGCTAACCCTCTCAACACATTGAAAATTGCCTGGAATGCCAGCGACGAACAGGGTATTGGGTATTTCGACGCGCTGCGCAAAAGCGGCAAGCGCATCATCTGCATTGACCCGATGCGCTCTGAAACCATGGATTTCTTCGGCGACAGTGCCGAGTGGATTGCCCCGCATATGGGCACCGACGTGGCGATGATGCTGGGTATCGCCCATACGCTGGTCGAAAACGGCTGGCACGATGGCGAATTCCTGAGGCGTTGTACCACTGGCTTCGATAAATTCGCTGAATACCTGACGGGCCAATCCGATGGGGTAGCGAAAACGGCAGAGTGGGCGGCAAATATTTGCGGCGTTACTGCGGATAAAATCCGCGAACTGGCGGCGTTATTCCATAAAAATACCACGATGTTAATGTCCGGCTGGGGAATGCAGCGCCAGCAGTTTGGCGAGCAGAAACACTGGATGCTGGTGACGCTTGCCGCAATGCTTGGGCAGATCGGCACGCCGGGCGGGGGTTTTGGTCTCTCCTATCACTTTGCGAACGGCGGTAACCCAACGCGTAAAGCGGCGGTGCTGGCGTCTCTGCAAGGCTCGGTGCAGGGCGGCGTGGATGCCGTGGATAAAATCCCGGTGGCGCGTATTGTTGAAGCCCTGGAAAACCCGGGGGGGTTTTATCAGCACAATGGGCTGGACCGTCACTTCCCGGATATTAAATTTGTCTGGTGGGCGGGCGGGTCGAACTTCACGCATCATCAGGATACCCATCGCCTGATCCGCGCCTGGCAGAAACCAGAGCTGGTGGTGATCTCAGAGTGCTTCTGGACAGGTTCGGCCAAACACGCCGATATTGTGCTCCCGGCAACCACCTCGTTTGAGCGTAACGATCTCACCATGACCGGTGACTACAGCAACCAGCATATGGTGCCAATGAAGCGCGTTGTGTCCCCGCGTGATGAAGCTCGCGATGATTTCGAGGTGTTTGCTGAACTGAGCGAGCTGTGGGAAGCAGGTGGCCGCGAGCGTTTTACCGAAGGTAAAACCGATCTGCAGTGGCTTGAGACGTTCTACCAGATAGCCAGCCAGCGCGGTGCCGCCCAGGGTGTGACACTCCCACCGTTTACTGAATTCTGGGAAGCGAACCAGATATTCGAGATGCCCGAGAGTGAACAGAACGCGCAGTTTGTTCGTTTTGCCGATTTCCGCCGTGACCCGGAGAGCCACCCGCTGAAAACCGAGAGCGGAAAGATCGTGATCTACAGCGAGCGCATCGCCAGCTTCGGGTATGCCGACTGCCCGCCACACCCTATGTGGCTCGAGCCGGACGAGTGGCACGGTAATGCCCAGCCGGAGCAGCTCCAGGTGTTGTCTGCCCATCCTGCGCACCGCCTGCACAGCCAGCTTAACTATACCTCGCTGCGCGAACGGTATGCGGTTGCCGGGCGAGAACCGATCACGTTGAATATCCTCGATGCCAAAGCCCGTGGGATTGTAGACGGTGACGTGGTGCGCGTCTGGAACCAGCGGGGACAGGTCCTGGCCGGTGCGGTGGTCAGTGACGGGATTAAACCGGGTGTTCTGTGCATTCACCAGGGGGCATGGCCAGATCTTGAGCCGGCCGAAGGCGGTATCTGTAAAAACGGGGCGGTTAACGTACTGACCAAAGATCTCCCCAGCTCGAAGCTGGGGAATGGTTGTGCAGGGAATACGGCACTGGCATGGGTCGAAAAGTATGAGGGACCCGAGCTTACCTTAACGGCGTTTGATCCGCCTGCCAGCTCATGATCCAGGTCGGATGTTGGGTGTCATCCTGCCAGGCGCTGTTTTCGATGCGAAAGCCCTGAGCATGGTAGAAATTCACCGCCCGGACATTTTTCTGGTACACCTCCAGGCTTAAATACGGGAAGTGCTGTTGAACATGGTTCAGCAGCGCTTGCCCGATGCCTTTCCCGATGAACGGTGGTGCAACAAACAGTGCCCCGACAAATTTAGACTGCATCACGCTGATAAATCCGCAGGGTTCGCCATCCTTTTCCCAGACCCAGGTTTCAGCCGAAGGCAGGTAAACGTCCCGCACCATCGCCTCGTTCTCTTTCCAGTAACTCGCCTCGATAAACGGATGCGCTTCTGTGGTGCTTTCAAGCCATAGGCTCAGAAGTGGCGCGGTATTCTCATTTTGCCATTTGCGGATCATGATGGCCTCCCGGATGACAGAAGCAGCCGGTAACGTGGTCGTTGACCAGGCCACAGGCCTGCATAAAGGCGTAGCAGATGGTGGAGCCGACAAATTTAAAACCGCGTTTTTTCAGGGCCTTAGAGAGTGCATCTGATTCAGGCGTCGATGCCGGGATCTCTGCCAGCGTGGCGGCGTGGGTGATTTGCGGATCGTTATTCACAAACGACCAGACAAAGTCTGAGAATGATTCGCCGTTTTGTTCCATCGCCAGCCAGGCGCGTGCATTGCCGATGATGGCCTGAATTTTACCGCGATGGCGGATGATGCCGGCATCCAGCACCAGTCTTTCGACGTCCTCATCGGTCATGGCGGCGACGGCGACAGGATCAAACTGGTGGAAGGCATTGCGGTAGTTTTCACGTTTCTTGAGCACAGTAATCCACGACAAACCCGCCTGCTGACCCTCCAGGCAGATCATCTCAAAGAGTTTTTTACCATCTTTCTCCGGCACGCCCCATTCCTGGTCGTGATAGTCGATATACAGCTGATCCTGGCTTACCCAACCGCAACGTTCCATCCGTCATCTCCCTTATTGATACTGATTTTGCAAATATTTCGTTCTGACTGGCTTGACGTGTTTACTATAAAGACAATAGTTAATACAGGGCCATATGCTCTATAAGCTCTTCCTGAATAACGACAAATATCGCCGAATTCGGCTCTCTCTGGGGTCGCGTTGATGATGATAAAAAAAATCAGTGGTCGCCATGCTGCTTCTGGCCTGGTGGGAATTTCAGCCTGCCTGTTTTTTTGTAATACAGCGTCTGCCTGGCAACAGGAATATATCGTTTCAGACGCCCAAAATAATACGGCGGAACGCTATACATGGGACGCGGATCACCAACCGCGTTATGAGGATATTCTTGCTGAGCGTATTCAGACTTCACAAAATGCGCCAGGTCTTGCCCTGAATGTACCGTCTGGCAGTACGACAGAGGGGGCAATGAGCGTGGGCTGGAATTTTCCCGTTTCAGCGCATATCACTACCGGCCCTGTCGTGGCGTGGCGGTACGACGGCACGGCTCCCATGATGATCAACGAATTTGGTGATAGCGCGTCGACACAGTCAGTCACTGACCCGCTCTGGCATGCCAGTGTTAGCACGCTGGGCTGGCGCGTGAATACCCAGTACGGCGATCTTCGTCCGTGGGCACAGATCAGCTATAACCAGCAGTTTGGTGAAAACCAGTGGAAATCTCAGTTTGGCATGCCGCAAACCCCAGCCCCGGTACAAAACGGGAGCTGGATGGATGTGACGGTCGGTACGGATATTCCGTTTAACACGCATGTAGCGGCCTATGCGTCGCTCGCTCAAGGGGAACGCGCCACCACAGGTGAGGAATTTATGTACACCCTGGGCGTGAGTGCGAATTTCTAGAGTTGTTACTTTTTTAAACGTTACGGTAACATCTCAAATACAATAGCCATAGGGGTTGTAGCGATAGCAGGTACTAACACGCTATCGCTTCATTCCCCCACAAGGTCATTCATTCCTGATTCCAGGCATTTCATTCCATTCTTCCTGCATTTCATGCCGTTTTACCCCAGGTCTTTTAAGGTTTTGTTTATCGTTGTCCTCAGCGAACTTCCTTAATTTCTCTTGCAGGACAACTGCCATGAACACATCAACTTATAACCGTACGCGCTGGCTAACGCTCTTTGGTACCATCGTCACCCAGTTTGCGTTGGGTTCGGTCTATACCTGGAGCCTGTTTAACAGCGCACTTTCCGATAAGCTCGGCGCACCGGTCAGCCAGGTTGCATTCTCCTTTGGGCTACTGAGTCTCGGGTTGGCGCTCTCGTCTTCCGTCGCGGGCAAGCTGCAGGAGCGTTTTGGTGTGAAGCGTGTGACCATGGCGTCCGGCATTCTGCTGGGCGTGGGTTTTTTCCTGACGGCACACTCCAGCAACCTGATGATGCTGTGGTTGAGCGCCGGGGTACTGGTGGGGCTGGCAGATGGTGCAGGTTACCTGTTGACACTCTCGAACTGCGTGAAGTGGTTCCCGGAACGTAAAGGCCTTATCTCTGCGTTTGCCATCGGTTCTTATGGCCTGGGCAGCCTCGGTTTTAAATTTATCGATTCTCATCTGCTGGCTTCCGTTGGTCTCGAAAAAACCTTCATGATCTGGGGGGTTATCGTTCTGGTCATGATCCTCTTTGGTGCTACGCTGATGAAAGATGCGCCTCAGCAGGAGGTTAAATCCGTGAACGGTGTGGTGGAGAACGATTTCACCCTGGCGCAATCTATGCGTAAACCGCAGTACTGGATGCTGGCGGTGATGTTCCTGACGGCCTGCATGAGTGGTTTGTACGTCATCGGTGTGGCGAAAGATATCGCTCAGGGAATGGTGAAACTGGATGCGGCAACGGCTGCGAATGCGGTGACCGTGATCTCCATTGCCAACCTTTCCGGGCGTCTGGTGCTGGGTATTCTGTCTGACAAAATCGCCCGTATCCGTGTGATTACGATTGGCCAGGTTGTTTCGCTGGTGGGCATGGCGGCGCTGCTTTTCGCACCTCTGAATGAAGCGACCTTCTTCGCGGCGATTGCCTGCGTTGCGTTCAACTTCGGTGGCACCATTACGGTCTTCCCGTCACTGGTGAGCGAATTCTTTGGTCTTAACAATCTCGCGAAAAACTACGGTGTTATTTATCTTGGCTTCGGGATCGGCAGTATCTGCGGTTCGCTGATTGCCTCACTGTTCGGTGGGTTCTATGTGACCTTCTGCGTGATCTTCGCCTTGCTGATCATTTCGCTGGCGCTGTCTACGACGATTCGACAGCCGCAGCGGGAAGTCTTTAAAGAAGCGCATGCCTGACAACGAAGAAAAAGGCCGGTCATCCGGCCTTTTTCTTATCGAACAATACTGCCTTTAGACGCATTTGTCGGATTCTGGGTCTGCTTTTTTGTAAATAACTGTACCGATCACACTCTCTGCTGCCACTTTTTCCCTTCCCTGTGGTCTACTTACCACGCTTGTAGTCGTTTCATTGAACGATCCCCTGAGCGTATGTCTAATCTGTCCACTTTTTATATTGAGGTGGGCGGCTGTACTGTCCCTTTTTCCGGGTAGATTGCATGAAATACATTAAATCGATGGCGCAACAAAAGCTGTGCTTTTTGCTGGCGTTGTACATCGGCCTGTTTATGAATGGCGCAGTGTTTTTCCGTCGGTTCGACGGTTACGCGCAAGATTTTACCGTCTGGAAAGGAATTGCAGCGGTTGTCGAATTGGTCGCTGCTGTACTGGTCACCTTCTTTTTATTCCGTATTCTTACGCTGTTTGGCCGTCGCGTCTGGCGAGTGCTGGCGACGTTTATCGTGCTGTGCTCGGCAGGGGCCAGCTATTACATGACCTTTATGAACGTTGTCATTGGCTACGGCATTATCGCCTCGGTGATGACCACGGACATCGATCTCTCTAAAGAAGTGGTTGGGCTGCATTTTGTACTCTGGCTGGTGGCCGTGAGTGCCCTGCCGCTGCTCCTTATCTGGAGTAACCGTTGCCGGTATACGCTGGTTCACCAGATCCGCACGCCGGGAAAACGTTTCAGAAGCGTGGCGATAGTTCTGCTGGCCGGTCTGATGGTCTGGGGACCTATTCGTCTGCTGGAAGTGAAACAGAAATATGATGAGCGTACCTCTGGCGTGGATCTGCCAAGCTACGGTGGTGTGGTCGCCAACTCTTATTTACCGTCTAACTGGATCTCCGCGCTGGGGTTATACGCGTGGGCGCAGGTGGATGAGTCTTCTGATAATAAATCGTTGATTAACCCGGCGAAGAAATTCACTTATGTCGCGCCAAAAGATATCGATGATACCTATGTCGTCTTTATTATCGGGGAAACTACGCGCTGGGATCATATGGGTATTCTTGGCTATGACCGCGATACCACACCAAAAATGGCACAGGAGAAAAACCTGATTGCCTATCGCGGTTATTCCTGCGACACCGCCACCAAGCTCTCCTTACGCTGCATGTTCGTACGCGAGGGTGGGGCGAGCGATAACCCACAACGTACCCTGAAAGAGCAAAACGTCTTCTCGGTGCTGCATCAGCTTGGGTTTACGTCTGACCTCTATGCGATGCAGAGCGAGATGTGGTTCTACAGCAACACCATGGCCCAGAACATTTCTTATCGCGAGCAGATTGGTGCGGAGGCGCGTAACCGTGGCAAGCCTGTCGATGACATGCTGCTGATTGACGAGATGAAACTGTCTCTGAACGGAAATCCTGATGGTAAGCATATGATCATTCTGCATACTAAAGGGTCGCACTTTAACTACACCCAGCGCTACCCGCGCAGCTTTGCCAAATGGACGCCGGAGTGCGTTGGCGTGGATAAAGACTGCTCTAAAGCGCAGCTGATTAACTCCTACGACAACTCGGTGATGTATGTGGATCACTTTATTGATTCGGTGATTGACCAGGTCCGCGATAAGAAAGCGATTGTGTTCTATGCGGCTGACCACGGTGAATCCATCAATGAGTTCGAGCACCTGCACGGTACGCCACGTAAGATGGCTCCACCGGAGCAGTTCCGCGTGCCAATGATTGTGTGGATGTCTGACAAGTATCTGGAAGATCCGGAGAAAGCGAAGATGTTTGCTCAACTGAAGAAAGAAGCTGATATGAAGGTACCGCGTCGTCATGTTGAGCTGTACGACACCATTTTAGGTTGCCTGGGTTACACCTCACCAGATGGCGGTATTAACGAAAATAACAACTGGTGCAAACTCCCTGATCGCACCTCCAAAGCCGCGCAGTAGCTCGCCTGGCGAGAATATCGCCAGTTGAATGGCTTTTTGAAAATAAGGGATTGACGGGGGCGCACCTCAGCAGTAAGATGCGCTCCGCATTCGGCGAGTAGCGCAGCTTGGTAGCGCAACTGGTTTGGGACCAGTGGGTCGGAGGTTCGAATCCTCTCTCGCCGACCACATTCTAAAAAAGGGCTAACCGTAAGGTTAGCCCTTTTTGCATTAGAGCCTTAACCCGCCAGACTAACCAAAACGCCTCTTATCCCTGCTTCTCCCTGCCTGTTAACGATTTTGTGACATAATCCATTGTATTTTTTTATATATAGATTGATCTTTTTTCGCGTTGCTTATGGATAACCTCAGCATTTTTCGCTGTGCGTTTTAACGTTCGTGGAATTTAGTGCTCAGATAATCGCCATTCTGTAAGAAAATTTACCCATTCTGAATAAAAGTTAATCACTAATTGTTGCGAAATATGAAGATATTTGTGCTGCAAGATAGCGAGTAGCATAAATTTCCCTGCTGAAAACTGGCATGCATAGTTTTTTTAATCTTTGTTTGCGGTTTCTCACACTCAGCGTAAATCCCCGCCACCTGTATTGACGTTTTCACATTCTGTTGACAGATTGTAGGGCATGAGGGGCATTTCAGGGACGATCTGCGCTGCAACTCAAACGCTCTTCTGAAAGGATTCTCCATCCCTTTAACGCCTTAGGGCATCACCGACCGGACCGGGTAAAAAATAAATAAAGGTCAGGCGGCGTAACACAACAAAGCAAAACATCACATTGGAGCAGAATAATGAGTATTTCCTTGAAGAAGTCAGGGATGCTGAAGCTTGGTTTGAGCCTGGTGGCGATGACCGTGGCAGCAAGCGTACAGGCAAAAACCCTGGTTTACTGTTCTGAAGGCTCGCCGGAAGGCTTTAACCCACAGCTCTTTACCTCTGGTACGACTTACGACGCAAGCTCTGTACCGATCTATAACCGTCTGGTTGAATTCAAAACCGGTACCACGGAAGTTGTTCCTGGTCTGGCTGAGAAGTGGGACGTCAGCGAAGACGGTAAAACCTATACCTTCCACCTGCGCCAGGGCGTGAAGTGGCAGGACAGCAAAGAATTCAAACCCACGCGCGACTTCAACGCCGATGACGTGGTGTTCTCCTTCGACCGTCAGAAAAACGCTCAGAACCCGTACCACAAAGTGTCTGGCGGCAGCTATGAATACTTCGAAGGGATGGGGCTGCCAGATCTGATCTCTGAAGTGAAAAAAGTTGACGATAAAACCGTGCAGTTCGTGCTGACTCGCCCGGAAGCGCCATTCCTGGCTGACCTGGCGATGGACTTCGCGTCTATTCTGTCTAAAGAATATGCAGATAACATGCTGAAAGCCGGTACGCCGGAAAAAGTGGACCTGGATCCAATCGGTACCGGCCCATTCCAGCTGCTGCAGTACCAGAAAGATTCTCGCATCCTGTATAAAGCGTTCCCGGGCTACTGGGGTACGAAACCTCAGATCGACCGTCTGGTGTTCTCCATCACGCCTGATGCGTCTGTGCGTTATGCAAAACTGCAGAAAAACGAATGCCAGGTTATGCCATACCCGAACCCGGCTGATATCGCTCGCATGAAGCAGGATAAGAATATCAACCTGCTGGAGCAGGCTGGCCTGAACGTGGGCTATCTCTCCTTTAACACCGAGAAGAAACCGTTTGATGATGTGAAAGTGCGTCAGGCGCTGACTTACGCGGTGAACAAAGAAGCGATCATCAAAGCCGTTTACCAGGGCGCAGGCGTAGCCGCTAAGAACCTGATCCCACCAACAATGTGGGGCTACAACGACGACGTTAAAGACTACAGCTACGATCCTGAGAAAGCGAAAGCACTGCTGAAAGAAGCAGGCCAGGATAAAGGCTTTACCGTTGAACTGTGGGCGATGCCGGTACAGCGTCCGTATAACCCGAACGCACGCCGTATGGCGGAAATGGTTCAGGCTGACTGGGCGAAGATTGGCGTACAGGCCAAGATTGTGACCTACGAGTGGGGCGAGTACCTGAAGCGCGCCAAAGCGGGTGAGCACCAGGCGGTAATGATGGGCTGGACCGGTGATAACGGGGATCCGGACAACTTCTTCGCCACCCTGTTCAGCTGTGCTGCTGCGAAAGACGGTTCCAACTACTCTCGCTGGTGCTACAAGCCGTTTGAAGACCTGATCCAGCCGGCGCGTGCGACCGACGATCACAACAAACGTATTGAACTGTACAAGCAGGCTCAGGTTGTTATGCACGATCAGGCTCCGGCGCTGATTGTTGCTCACTCCACCGTTTACGAGCCAGTGCGTAAAGAAGTGAAGGGCTACGTGGTTGATCCACTGGGCAAACACCACTTCGAAAACGTATCGGTTGAATAATAAGTAGGGTGTTCTCCCTCTCCCCCGGGAGAGGGCAGGGGTGAGGGACGTGCATGCATCCCCTCACCCTAACCCTCTCCCGACGGGAGAGGGAATTTACATTTGTGAGCAATACAGACGTCACGCCATTGGTCGTGCGTCATCAGAGAGAATCCGGGTTATGTTGCAGTTCATCCTCCGACGTCTGGGACTTGTTATCCCCACGTTTATCGGTATCACCCTTCTCACTTTTGCCTTCGTCCATATGATCCCCGGCGACCCGGTAATGATTATGGCGGGCGAGCGTGGTATTTCCCCTGAGCGCCATGCACAGCTGCTGGCTGAGCTTGGTCTGAACAAGCCGCTGTGGCAGCAGTACCTCAACTATATCTGGGGCGTGTTGCACGGTGATTTGGGTATTTCGCTGAAAAGCCGTCTTCCGGTGTGGGATGAGTTCGTGCCGCGTTTCAAAGCGACACTCGAACTTGGTGTCTGCGCCATGATTTTCGCCACTGCGGTGGGTATTCCTGTTGGAGTCCTGGCTGCGGTTAAACGTGGCTCTATTTTTGACCATACTGCTGTGGGCCTGGCGCTGACCGGCTATTCCATGCCTATCTTCTGGTGGGGCATGATGCTGATTATGCTGGTATCGGTGCAGCTTAACCTGACGCCGGTCTCCGGGCGCGTCAGTGATATGGTCTTCCTCGATGATTCCAACCCGTTGACCGGCTTTATGCTGATTGATACGGCTATCTGGGGCGAAGAGGGCAACTTCATTGATGCTGTCGCGCACATGATCCTGCCTGCAATGGTGCTCGGTACGATTCCTCTGGCGGTGATTGTGCGTATGACCCGTTCATCCATGCTGGAAGTACTGGGTGAGGATTATATCCGCACCGCGCGCGCCAAAGGCCTGACGCGTATGCGTGTCATCATCGTTCATGCGCTGCGTAACGCCATGCTGCCGGTGGTGACCGTTATCGGTCTGCAGGTGGGTACGTTGCTGGCAGGTGCGATCCTGACCGAAACCATCTTCTCCTGGCCAGGCCTGGGGCGTTGGCTGATTGACGCGCTGCAACGCCGTGACTATCCGGTCGTGCAGGGCGGTGTGCTGCTGGTTGCGACGATGATTATCCTCGTTAACCTGCTGGTCGATTTGCTGTACGGCGTGGTGAACCCGCGTATTCGTCATAAGAAGTAAGGGGCCATCATGTCACAACTTTCTGAAAATAAAGTGGTTGCTGCACCGGTTCCAATGACGCCGCTGCAGGAATTCTGGCACTACTTCAAGCGCAACAAAGGCGCGGTAGTGGGGCTGGTCTATGTCTCTATCATGATCCTGATTGCGGTGTTTGCGAACGTCCTGGCACCGTATAACCCGGCGGATCAATTCCGTGATGCTCTGCTAGCACCTCCTGCGTGGCAGGACGGTGGTAGCCTGGCGCACCTGTTAGGTACCGATGATGTGGGTCGTGACGTGTTGTCGCGTCTGATGTACGGTGCACGTCTGTCGCTGCTGGTCGGCTGCCTGGTGGTGGTGCTTTCCCTGATCATGGGGATTGTACTGGGTCTGGTTGCCGGTTACTTCGGTGGTATCGTTGATAACATCATCATGCGTATCGTCGATATTATGCTGGCTCTGCCAAGCCTGTTGCTGGCACTGGTGCTGGTGGCGATCTTCGGTCCGTCGATTGGTAACGCTGCGCTTGCATTGACCTTCGTGGCGCTTCCTCACTACGTACGTTTAACGCGTGCGGCGGTGCTGGTGGAAGTGAACCGTGATTACGTCACGGCGTCTCGCGTGGCGGGTGCAGGCGCTATGCGTCAGATGTTCGTCAATATCTTCCCTAACTGCCTTGCGCCGCTGATTGTTCAGGCGTCGCTCGGTTTCTCTAACGCCATTCTTGATATGGCCGCTCTTGGCTTCCTGGGCATGGGTGCGCAGCCGCCAACACCGGAGTGGGGCACTATGCTCTCCGACGTGTTGCAGTTCGCACAAAGCGCCTGGTGGGTCGTCACCTTCCCGGGTCTGGCGATTCTGCTGACGGTGCTGGCATTTAACCTGATGGGTGATGGTCTGCGTGATGCACTTGATCCCAAACTGAAGCAGTAAGAGGCACGAGATGGCGTTATTAAATGTAGATAAATTATCGGTGCACTTCGGCGATGAAGGCACCCCGTTTCGCGCCGTGGACCGCATCAGCTACAGCGTAAATCAGGGCGAAGTGGTTGGCATCGTAGGGGAGTCAGGTTCCGGTAAGTCGGTAAGCTCGCTGGCAATTATGGGGCTGATTGATTACCCAGGCCGCGTAATGGCGGAAAACCTGCAGTTCAACGGTCAGGATCTGAAGCGTATTTCCGAAAAACAGCGCCGCCAGCTGGTGGGCGCGGAAGTGGCGATGATTTTCCAGGATCCAATGACCAGCCTGAACCCGTGCTATACCGTCGGTTTCCAGATTATGGAAGCGATTAAGGTGCATCAGGGCGGGAACAAGAAAACCCGTCGTCAGCGCGCGATCGATCTGCTGAACCAGGTCGGGATTCCTGACCCGGCATCGCGTCTGGACGTTTATCCGCATCAGCTCTCTGGCGGCATGAGCCAGCGCGTGATGATCGCGATGGCGATTGCCTGTAGGCCAAAACTGCTGATCGCGGATGAACCGACGACCGCGCTGGATGTAACCATTCAGGCGCAAATCATCGAGCTGCTGCTGGAACTGCAGCAGAAAGAGAATATGGCGCTGGTGCTGATTACGCACGACCTGGCGCTGGTGGCCGAAGCGGCGCACAAAATCATCGTGATGTATGCCGGCCAGGTGGTGGAGACCGGAAGTTCGCACGATATCTTCCGCGCGCCGCGTCATCCGTATACTCAGGCTCTGCTACGTGCACTGCCGGAGTTTGCCCAGGACAAAGCGCGGCTGGCGTCACTGCCGGGCGTGGTGCCGGGTAAATTTGACCGTCCGCAGGGCTGTCTGCTCAATCCGCGCTGCCCGTATGCGACGGACAAATGCCGGGCAGAAGAGCCAGAGCTGAACCAGCTGGCTGACGGTCGTCAGTCGAAATGCCACTACCCACTCGATGATGCCGGGAGGCCAACACTATGAGTACGCAACAGGCCACCACGCAACAACCGCTGTTGCAGGCCATCGACCTGAAAAAACACTACCCGGTGAAGAAGGGGATTTTTGCCCCTGAGCGCCTGGTGAAAGCGCTGGATGGCGTCTCCTTTACCCTCGAACGCGGTAAAACGCTGGCGGTGGTCGGGGAGTCGGGCTGCGGTAAATCGACGCTGGGCCGTCTGCTGACGATGATTGAAACGCCAACCGGTGGTGAGCTTTACTATCAGGGGCAAGATCTGCTCAAGCATGATCCGCAGGCACAGAAACTGCGTCGCCAGAAAATCCAGATTGTGTTCCAGAACCCGTATGGCTCTTTGAACCCGCGTAAAAAAGTGGGACAGATCCTGGAAGAGCCGTTGCTGATTAACAGCAATCTGAGCAAAGAGCAGCGTCGGGAAAAAGCGCTGGCGATGATGGCGAAAGTTGGCCTGAAAACTGAACATTACGACCGCTACCCGCATATGTTCTCCGGTGGACAGCGTCAGCGTATCGCTATTGCACGTGGTCTGATGCTCGACCCGGATGTGGTGATTGCCGATGAACCGGTTTCGGCACTCGATGTTTCCGTCCGCGCGCAGGTGCTGAACCTGATGATGGACTTGCAGCAGGAACTTGGGCTCTCTTACGTGTTCATCTCGCACGACCTTTCAGTGGTGGAGCACATTGCTGATGAAGTGATGGTGATGTATCTGGGGCGTTGCGTGGAGAAGGGGACGAAAGATCAGATCTTTAATAATCCTCGTCACCCGTATACCCAGGCACTGCTTTCCGCGACGCCGCGTCTGAACCCGGACGATCGTCGTGAGCGTATTAAGCTGACGGGCGAGTTGCCAAGCCCGCTGAATCCGCCTCCGGGGTGTGCATTCAACGCCCGCTGCAGTCGTCGCTTCGGTCCTTGCACCCAGCTCCAGCCACAGCTGAAGGATTATGGTGGTCAACTGGTCGCCTGCTTTGCAGTCGATCAGGATGAAAATGGCGAAAAGCCACATGCTTAAAACAAAAAAACCGGCGTTAAGCCGGTTTTTTTATCTCTGCGCTATTATTTCCGCAAGCGAATCTGGTCGACAGCGTGCTTCTCGCTCTTGGTGAGGATTAAGCTCGCACGCTCGCGCGTTGGCAGGATGTTCTCTTTCAGGTTCACGTAGTTGATCTCGTTCCACAGCCCTCTTGCCACATTAACCGCTTCTTCTTCAGAAAGCTGGGCGTAGTGATGGAAATAGGAGTCCGGATCAGTGAATGCCCCCTCACGGAACTTCAGGAAGCGGTTGATATACCAGTTCTGGAGTAAATCTTCCGGCGCATCGACATAAATAGAGAAATCGACAAAATCGGAGACAAACACATGATGCGGATCGTGAGGATAGTCCATTCCGCTTTGCAGAACGTTCAGCCCTTCCAGAATCAGGATATCCGGCTGGACCACCGTTTTATCTCCGTCCGGGATGCGATCGTAGATCAGGTGTGAATACACCGGCGCAGTCACGTGAGGCACGCCCGATTTCAGGTCAGAAACAAATTTCACCAGACGGTGCATATCATAAGAGAGCGGGAAGCCTTTCTTCTTCATCAGCCCGCGTTCTTTTAGTACTTCGTTTGGATGCAGGAAGCCATCGGTGGTGATCAGCTCCACGCTGCGGTGCTCCGGCCAGCGGCTCAGCAGCGCCTGCAGGACACGCGCAGTCGTGCTTTTACCCACGGCCACGCTACCCGCAATACTAATGATATAAGGAATGCGTTGACCATTCGTCCCGAGGAACTGTTCCAGCACCGCCTGACGGCGCAGGTTGGAACTTATATAGAAGTTAAGCAAGCGAGAGAGGGGGAGATATATTTCTGCGACCTCTTCCAGGGACAGGTCTTCGTTTATCCCTTTTAACCGTGCGATTTCACCTTCCGTCAGCGTCATAGGGACGGAATCACGCAGGGCAGCCCACTGGCTGCGGTTAAAATGAAGATAAGGTGTCATTAACGATTGCTCTTTTTTGCTCATAAGCATGCTTCAGTGAGCCAGCACAATACTGCCGGATCATGGCTCATCACACAGTTAATTTTGGACAATGGGCAGGAGGTTAACACCAGATGACAGGAATAATAAGAAAAAAGATGGAAAGCGCTGCGTTACGCGTAAGCCGTCACGCTACGGTGTATACCGTGCAAATCAGCGTGATATGTTGAATATTTGACCTCGAATGACTACTTTTACAGCGTTCAGCACGCTGTTCGCATAAAATGTGAGCGAAAGAACGTTTTATGCAAATTTTTAGTTGCATGACTGCGCAGGTATCCATAGAATGCGCGCTACTTGATGCCGACTTAGCTCAGTAGGTAGAGCAACTGACTTGTAATCAGTAGGTCACCAGTTCGATTCCGGTAGTCGGCACCATCAAGTCCGGTGGGGTTCCCGAGCGGCCAAAGGGAGCAGACTGTAAATCTGCCGTCACAGACTTCGAAGGTTCGAATCCTTCCCCCACCACCACTTTCTGGCAGCGTTAATGCCGCCGGAGCTGGTTGGAAAAATTAACCAGCTCAAACTTAAAAAGAGAGAAATCTCTTTTTTTGTTACAGAAAGAACTGGGTAGCCGAGTTTCAGGATGCGGGCATCGTATAATGGCTATTACCTCAGCCTTCCAAGCTGATGATGCGGGTTCGATTCCCGCTGCCCGCTCCAATACGTGCTGATATGGCTCAGTTGGTAGAGCGCACCCTTGGTAAGGGTGAGGTCCCCAGTTCGACTCTGGGTATCAGCACCACTTCACTTCTCCTTCCCGTTTCTCTCTGTTTCAATTTTACTGTATTCAACAATTCAGGCATTTCGCCTGGTTGATGTGGTGATATCACCGATTTATCCGTGTCTTAGAGGGACAATCGATGTCTAAAGAAAAGTTTGAACGTACAAAACCGCACGTTAACGTCGGTACTATCGGCCACGTTGACCATGGTAAAACAACGCTGACCGCTGCAATCACTACCGTTCTGGCAAAAACCTACGGTGGTTCTGCTCGCGCATTCGACCAGATCGATAACGCACCAGAAGAAAAAGCTCGTGGTATCACCATCAACACCTCTCACGTTGAGTACGACACCCCGACTCGCCACTACGCACACGTAGACTGCCCAGGCCACGCCGACTATGTTAAAAACATGATCACCGGTGCTGCGCAGATGGACGGCGCGATCCTGGTTGTTGCTGCGACTGACGGCCCAATGCCTCAGACCCGTGAGCACATCCTGCTGGGTCGCCAGGTAGGCGTTCCTTACATCATCGTGTTCCTGAACAAGTGCGACATGGTTGATGACGAAGAGCTGCTGGAACTGGTAGAGATGGAAGTTCGTGAACTGCTGTCTCAGTACGATTTCCCAGGCGACGATACCCCAATCGTTCGTGGTTCTGCTCTGAAAGCGCTGGAAGGCGACGCAGAGTGGGAAGCGAAAATCATCGAACTGGCTGGCTTCCTGGATTCTTACATCCCAGAACCAGAGCGTGCGATTGACAAGCCATTCCTGCTGCCAATCGAAGACGTATTCTCCATCTCCGGTCGTGGTACCGTTGTTACCGGTCGTGTAGAGCGCGGTATCATCAAAGTTGGTGAAGAAGTTGAAATCGTTGGTATCAAAGAGACTGCGAAGTCTACCTGTACTGGCGTTGAAATGTTCCGCAAACTGCTGGACGAAGGCCGTGCTGGTGAGAACGTTGGTGTTCTGCTGCGTGGTATCAAACGTGAAGAAATCGAACGTGGTCAGGTTCTGGCGAAGCCAGGCTCAATCAAGCCACACACCAAGTTCGAATCTGAAGTGTACATTCTGTCCAAAGACGAAGGCGGCCGTCATACTCCGTTCTTCAAAGGCTACCGTCCACAGTTCTACTTCCGTACTACTGACGTGACCGGTACCATCGAACTGCCAGAAGGCGTAGAGATGGTAATGCCAGGCGACAACATCAAGATGGTTGTGACTCTGATCCACCCAATCGCGATGGACGACGGCCTGCGTTTCGCAATCCGTGAAGGCGGCCGTACCGTTGGCGCGGGCGTGGTTGCTAAAGTTCTCGGCTAATTGCTGATAACATTTGACGCAATGCGCAATAAAAGGGCATCATTTGATGCCCTTTTTGCACGCTTTCACGTCAGAACCTGGCTCATCAGTGATTATTTTTGTCATAATCATTGCTGAGACAGGCTCTGCAGAGAGCGTATAATTCGAAAAGCGAATTAGCATTTCGATTTGGTTTGCCTCGCGATCGCGGGGTGAAAATGTTTGTAGAATACTTCTGACAGGTTGGTTTATGAGTGCGAATACCGAAGCTCAAGGGAGCGGGCGCGGCCTGGAAGCGATGAAATGGGTAGTGGTAGCCGTTCTGCTGATCGTAGCGATTGTTGGCAACTACCTTTATCGTGACATTATGCTGCCGCTACGTGCGCTTGCAGTGGTAATTCTGATTGCTGCAGCGGGTGGTGTCGCGCTGTTGACGACGAAAGGCAAAGCGACTGTCGCTTTTGCTCGCGAAGCGCGTACCGAAGTCCGCAAGGTAATTTGGCCGACTCGCCAGGAAACATTGCACACCACGCTGATTGTAGCGGCGGTTACCGCTGTAATGTCACTGATCCTGTGGGGACTGGATGGTATTCTGGTTCGCCTGGTATCCTTTATCACTGGCCTGAGGTTCTGAGATGTCTGAAGCCCCTAAAAAGCGCTGGTACGTCGTTCAGGCGTTTTCCGGTTTTGAAGGCCGCGTAGCAACGTCGCTGCGTGAGCATATCAAATTACACAACATGGAAGAGTTATTTGGCGAAGTTATGGTTCCGACCGAAGAAGTGGTCGAGATCCGTGGCGGCCAACGTCGCAAAAGCGAGCGTAAATTCTTCCCGGGTTACGTGCTGGTTCAGATGGTTATGAACGACGCGAGCTGGCACCTTGTGCGCAGCGTACCGCGTGTGATGGGCTTTATCGGCGGCACATCTGACCGTCCGGCGCCAATCAGCGACAAAGAAGTTGATGCGATTATGAACCGCCTGCAGCAGGTGGGTGATAAGCCGCGTCCGAAAACGCTGTTTGAACCGGGTGAAATGGTTCGTGTTAATGACGGTCCATTTGCTGACTTTAATGGTGTGGTTGAAGAAGTGGACTACGAGAAGTCCCGCCTGAAAGTCTCTGTTTCTATCTTCGGTCGTGCGACCCCGGTAGAACTGGACTTTGCCCAGGTCGAAAAAGCCTAAGCAGCGATCAAAAAAGCGACGATTTAATCGTTGCACAGGGCGCGAGATTGGAATACAATTTCGCGCCTTTTGTTTTTATGGGCAACGGCCCGTAAAACGAATTTTATTCACGGGGAGCCTCGCTGAGGCGTTATTACCCAATCAGAGGATTTTAGAATGGCTAAGAAAGTACAAGCCTACGTCAAGCTGCAGGTTGCAGCTGGTATGGCGAACCCAAGTCCACCAGTTGGTCCAGCTCTGGGTCAGCAGGGTGTGAACATCATGGAATTCTGTAAAGCGTTCAACGCAAAAACTGAATCCCTGGAAAAAGGTCTGCCAATCCCAGTCGTAATCACTGTTTACGCTGACCGTTCTTTCACTTTCGTTACCAAAACCCCTCCAGCAGCAGTTCTGCTGAAGAAAGCGGCTGGTATCAAGTCTGGTTCCGGTAAACCGAACAAAGACAAAGTGGGTAAAATTTCCCGCGCTCAGCTGCAGGAAATCGCGCAGACCAAAGCTGCCGACATGACTGGTGCCGACATTGAAGCGATGACTCGCTCCATCGAAGGTACTGCACGTTCCATGGGCCTGGTAGTGGAGGACTAAGAAATGGCTAAACTGACCAAGCGCATGTCCGTGATCCGTGACAAAGTTGATGCGACCAAACAGTACGACATCAACGAAGCTATCGCTCTGCTGAAAGAACTGGCTACCGCTAAGTTCGTTGAAAGCGTTGACGTTGCTGTTAACCTGGGCATCGATGCTCGTAAATCTGATCAGAACGTTCGTGGTGCAACTGTACTGCCACACGGTACTGGCCGTTCCGTTCGCGTAGCTGTATTTACTCAGGGTGCAAACGCAGAAGCTGCTAAAGCTGCTGGCGCTGAACTGGTAGGTATGGAAGATCTGGCTGACCAGATCAAGAAAGGCGAAATGAACTTCGACGTTGTTATCGCATCTCCAGATGCAATGCGCGTTGTTGGCCAGTTGGGCCAGGTTCTGGGTCCACGCGGCCTGATGCCAAACCCGAAAGTGGGTACCGTTACTCCTAACGTTGCTGAAGCGGTTAAGAACGCTAAAGCAGGTCAGGTTCGTTATCGTAACGACAAAAACGGCATCATCCACACCACCATCGGTAAAGTGGACTTCGACGCTGACAAACTGAAAGAAAACCTGGAAGCTCTGCTGGTTGCGCTGAAAAAAGCAAAACCAACTCAGGCGAAAGGCGTGTACATCAAGAAAGTTAGCATCTCCACCACCATGGGTGCAGGTGTTGCAGTTGACCAGGCTGGCCTGAGCGCTGCTGCAAACTAATGCCTTTACGTGGGCGGTGATTTTGTCTACAATCTTACCCCCACGTTTGCTAACGAAAGTTAGCGGCTAAAAGATTTGTTCGTTGGAGCCTGGCCTATCCAGGCCTCCGTCGAAGACCGCAGGTGTTTCGTAAGAGACTTAATCCCCTGCGTAGACGGTGACAGAACGCTAAGATTATTTTTTGAATACTCTGGCTTGTTTCTGCTCACCGTATTTAGACGCTCTTCCCGTTGGGTCGAGTGAAGTGAGTTCCGGAACATGAGTTCCGGCAAACATCCAGGAGCAAAGCTAATGGCTTTAAATCTTCAAGACAAACAAGCGATTGTTGCTGAAGTCAGCGAAGTAGCCAAAGGCGCGCTGTCTGCAGTAGTTGCGGATTCCCGTGGCGTTACTGTAGACAAAATGACTGAACTGCGTAAAGCAGGTCGTGAAGCTGGCGTATACATGCGTGTTGTTCGTAACACCCTGCTGCGTCGCGTAGTTGAAGGTACTCCATTCGAGTGCCTGAAAGACACGTTTGTTGGTCCGACCCTGATTGCATACTCTATGGAACACCCGGGCGCTGCTGCTCGTCTGTTCAAAGAGTTCGCGAAAGCGAATGCAAAATTTGAGGTCAAAGCTGCAGCCTTTGAAGGTGAGTTGATCCCGGCATCGCAAATCGATCGCCTGGCAACCCTGCCGACCTACGAAGAAGCAATTGCACGCCTGATGGCAACCATGAAAGAAGCTTCGGCTGGCAAACTGGTTCGCACTCTGGCTGCTGTTCGCGATGCGAAAGAAGCTGCTTAATCGCAGTTGTCTTTATAAAGCATTTGCTTACGTATAAACTTATTCTGATTTTCAGGAACAATTTAAATGTCTATCACTAAAGATCAAATCATTGAAGCAGTTGCAGCTATGTCCGTAATGGACGTTGTAGAACTGATTTCTGCAATGGAAGAAAAATTCGGTGTTTCTGCTGCTGCCGCTGTAGCTGTTGCTGCTGGCCCAGCTGCTGACGCTGCTGAAGAAAAAACTGAATTCGACGTAATTCTGAAAGCTGCAGGCGCTAACAAAGTTGCTGTTATCAAAGCAGTACGTGGCGCAACTGGCCTGGGTCTGAAAGAAGCTAAAGACCTGGTAGAATCTGCTCCAGCTGCGCTGAAAGAAGGCGTGAGCAAAGACGACGCAGAAGCACTGAAAAAATCTCTGGAAGAAGCTGGCGCTGAAGTTGAAGTTAAATAAGCCAACTTTTCTGGTTGCAGCCTAAGTAATTAGGCTGATGGCTGGTGACTTTTTAGTCACCAGCCTTTTTGCGCTGTAAGGCATCAGTAGCATTTCACACTGTTTGACTGCTGGTTGTCCTGACAATGCTTGTTTCTATCGACGACTTAATATATTGCGACAGGGTGCTCGCTCTGTGTAAATCGCAACGAAATGGTTTAAGCGTGATAGCAACAGGTATTGCGGAAAGTATTCGATTTTCCGGTCCACAAAATGGTGTTGCACAAACTGTCCCTTCGTCGGACAGATGGGTCGACTTGTCAGCGAGCTGAGGAACCCTATGGTTTACTCCTATACCGAGAAAAAACGTATTCGTAAGGATTTTGGTAAACGTCCACAAGTTCTGGACATTCCATATCTCCTTTCTATCCAGCTTGACTCGTTCCAGAAGTTTATCGAGCAAGATCCTGAAGGGCAGTACGGTCTGGAAGCAGCCTTCCGTTCCGTGTTCCCGATTCAGAGCTACAGCGGTAATTCCGAGCTGCAGTACGTCAGCTATCGCCTTGGCGAGCCGGTGTTTGACGTTCAGGAATGTCAGATCCGTGGCGTGACCTATTCCGCACCGCTGCGCGTAAAACTGCGTCTGGTGATCTATGAGCGCGAAGCGCCAGAAGGCACCGTAAAAGACATTAAAGAACAAGAAGTCTACATGGGTGAAATTCCACTCATGACAGACAACGGTACTTTCGTCATCAACGGTACTGAGCGTGTTATCGTTTCCCAGCTGCATCGTAGCCCGGGCGTCTTCTTCGACAGCGATAAAGGTAAAACACACTCTTCCGGTAAAGTACTGTATAACGCGCGCATCATTCCTTACCGTGGTTCATGGCTGGACTTCGAGTTCGATCCAAAAGACAACCTGTTTGTCCGTATCGACCGTCGTCGTAAACTGCCTGCAACCATCATTCTGCGTGCGCTGCAATATACCACTGAGCAGATCCTGGACCTGTTCTTTGAGAAAGTGATCTTTGAAATCCGCGACAACAAGCTGCAGATGGAGCTGGTGCCGGAACGTCTGCGTGGTGAGACCGCGTCGTTCGACATCGAAGCCGACGGCAAAGTGTATGTGGAAAAAGGTCGCCGTATCACCGCGCGCCACATCCGCCAGCTGGAAAAAGATGATATCAAACACATCGAAGTTCCAGTTGAATACATTGCAGGAAAAGTAGCCGCGAAAGATTACGTTGATGAATCAACTGGCGAGCTGATCTGCCCGGCGAACATGGAGCTGAGCCTGGATCTGCTGGCTAAGCTGAGCCAGTCTGGCCACAAACGTATCGAAACGCTGTTCACCAACGATCTGGACCATGGTCCATACATCTCTGAGACTATCCGCGTCGACCCAACGACCGATCGTCTGAGTGCGCTGGTTGAAATCTACCGCATGATGCGTCCTGGTGAGCCACCAACTCGCGAAGCGGCTGAAAGCCTGTTCGAGAACCTGTTCTTCTCCGAAGACCGCTACGATCTGTCCGCGGTTGGTCGTATGAAGTTCAACCGTTCTCTGCTGCGTGATGAGATCGAAGGTTCCGGTATCCTGAGCAAAGACGACATCATCGAAGTGATGAAGAAGCTCATCGATATCCGTAACGGTAAAGGCGAAGTGGATGATATCGACCACCTCGGCAACCGTCGTATCCGTTCCGTTGGCGAAATGGCGGAAAACCAGTTCCGCGTTGGCCTGGTACGTGTAGAGCGTGCGGTGAAAGAGCGTCTGTCTCTGGGCGATCTGGATACCCTGATGCCTCAGGATATGATCAACGCCAAGCCGATCTCTGCAGCAGTGAAAGAGTTCTTCGGTTCCAGCCAGCTGTCTCAGTTCATGGACCAGAACAACCCGCTGTCTGAGATCACGCACAAGCGTCGTATCTCTGCACTCGGCCCAGGCGGTCTGACCCGTGAACGCGCAGGCTTCGAAGTTCGAGACGTACACCCGACTCACTATGGTCGCGTATGTCCAATCGAAACGCCTGAAGGTCCAAACATCGGTCTGATCAACTCCCTGTCCGTGTACGCACAGACAAACGAATACGGTTTCCTCGAGACCCCGTATCGTAAAGTGACCGACGGTGTTGTAACCGACGAGATTCATTACCTGTCTGCTATCGAAGAAGGTAACTACGTTATCGCTCAGGCGAACTCCAACCTGGATGACGAAGGCCACTTTGTAGAAGATCTGGTTACCTGCCGTAGCAAAGGCGAATCCAGCTTGTTCAGCCGCGACCAGGTTGACTACATGGACGTATCCACCCAACAGGTGGTATCCGTCGGTGCGTCCCTGATCCCGTTCCTGGAACACGATGACGCCAACCGTGCATTGATGGGTGCGAACATGCAACGTCAGGCCGTTCCGACTCTGCGCGCTGATAAGCCGCTGGTTGGTACCGGTATGGAACGTGCTGTTGCCGTTGACTCCGGTGTTACTGCAGTTGCTAAACGTGGCGGTACTGTTCAGTACGTGGATGCCTCTCGTATCGTTATCAAAGTTAACGAAGACGAGATGTACCCGGGTGAAGCAGGTATCGACATTTATAACCTGACCAAATACACCCGTTCTAACCAGAACACCTGTATCAACCAGATGCCTTGCGTATCTCTGGGTGAGCCAGTTGAGCGCGGCGACGTGCTGGCAGACGGTCCGTCCACCGACCTCGGTGAACTGGCGCTCGGTCAGAACATGCGCGTAGCGTTCATGCCGTGGAACGGTTACAACTTCGAAGACTCCATCCTCGTCTCCGAGCGTGTGGTTCAGGAAGATCGTTTCACCACCATCCACATTCAGGAACTGGCATGTGTGTCCCGTGACACCAAGCTGGGGCCAGAAGAGATCACCGCTGACATCCCTAACGTGGGTGAAGCTGCGCTCTCTAAACTGGATGAATCCGGTATTGTTTACATCGGTGCGGAAGTGACCGGCGGCGACATTCTGGTTGGTAAGGTAACGCCGAAAGGTGAAACCCAGCTGACGCCAGAAGAGAAACTGCTGCGTGCAATCTTCGGTGAGAAAGCGTCTGACGTTAAAGACTCTTCTCTGCGCGTACCAAACGGTGTTTCCGGTACGGTTATCGACGTTCAGGTCTTCACTCGTGATGGCGTTGAAAAAGATAAGCGTGCGCTGGAAATCGAAGAGATGCAGCTCAAACAGGCTAAGAAAGACCTGTCTGAAGAACTGCAGATCCTCGAAGCAGGTCTGTTCAGCCGTATTTATGCGGTGCTGGTTGCCGGTGGCGTTGAAGCTGAGAAGCTCGACAAACTGCCACGCGATCGCTGGCTGGAACTGGGCCTGACCGACGAAGAGAAACAAAATCAGCTGGAACAACTGGCTGAGCAGTATGACGAACTGAAACACGAGTTCGAGAAAAAACTCGAAGCGAAACGCCGTAAAATCACTCAGGGCGACGATCTGGCACCAGGCGTGCTGAAGATTGTTAAGGTATATCTGGCTGTTAAACGTCAGATCCAGCCTGGTGATAAGATGGCAGGTCGTCACGGTAACAAGGGTGTTATCTCTAAGATCAACCCGATCGAAGATATGCCGCACGATGCTAACGGTACGCCGGTAGATATCGTACTGAACCCACTGGGCGTACCGTCTCGTATGAACATCGGTCAGATTCTGGAAACCCACCTGGGTATGGCTGCAAAAGGTATTGGCGACAAGATTAACGCCATGCTGAAACAGCAGCAGGAAGTCGCGAAACTGCGCGAGTTCATCCAGCGTGCCTACGATCTGGGTACCGATGTGCGTCAGAAAGTCGACCTGAACACCTTCAGCGATGAAGAAGTGCTGCGTCTGGCAGAGAACCTGCGCAAAGGTATGCCAATTGCAACGCCGGTATTCGACGGTGCAAAAGAAGCTGAAATTAAAGAGCTGCTGCAACTGGGTGGTCTGCCAACGTCTGGTCAGATTACGCTGTTTGACGGCCGTACCGGTGAACAGTTCGAGCGTCCGGTAACCGTAGGTTACATGTACATGCTGAAACTGAACCACCTGGTCGACGACAAAATGCACGCTCGTTCTACCGGTTCTTACAGCCTGGTTACTCAGCAGCCGCTGGGTGGTAAGGCACAGTTCGGTGGTCAGCGCTTCGGGGAGATGGAAGTGTGGGCGCTGGAAGCATACGGCGCGGCATACACCCTGCAGGAAATGCTCACCGTTAAGTCTGATGACGTGAACGGTCGTACCAAGATGTATAAAAACATCGTGGACGGCAACCATCAGATGGAACCGGGCATGCCAGAATCCTTCAACGTACTGTTGAAAGAGATTCGTTCGCTGGGTATCAACATCGAACTGGAAGACGAGTAATTCTCGCTCAAACAGGTCACTGGTGCCGGGTTAACCCCCGGCACCAGATTGTGCTAACTCCGACGGGAGCAAATCCGTGAAAGATTTATTAAAGTTTCTGAAAGCGCAGACTAAAACCGAAGAGTTTGATGCGATCAAAATTGCTCTGGCTTCGCCAGACATGATCCGTTCATGGTCGTTCGGTGAAGTTAAAAAGCCGGAAACCATCAACTACCGTACGTTCAAACCTGAGCGTGACGGCCTTTTCTGTGCGCGTATTTTCGGGCCAGTAAAAGATTACGAGTGCCTGTGCGGTAAGTACAAGCGCCTGAAACACCGTGGTGTGATCTGTGAGAAGTGCGGCGTTGAAGTGACCCAGACCAAAGTGCGCCGTGAGCGCATGGGCCACATTGAGCTGGCATCTCCAACCGCTCACATCTGGTTCCTGAAATCTCTGCCGTCCCGTATCGGTCTGCTGCTGGATATGCCGCTGCGCGATATCGAACGTGTTCTGTACTTCGAATCTTATGTGGTTATCGAAGGCGGGATGACGAATCTGGAACGTCACCAGATCCTGACTGAAGAGCAGTATCTGGACGCGCTGGAAGAATTCGGTGACGAATTCGACGCGAAGATGGGTGCGGAAGCTATTCAGGCCCTGCTGAAGAGCATGGATCTGGAGCAAGAGTGCGAGCAGCTGCGTGAAGAGCTGAACGAAACCAACTCCGAAACCAAGCGTAAAAAGCTGACCAAGCGTATCAAACTGCTGGAAGCGTTCGTTCAGTCTGGTAACAAACCAGAGTGGATGATCCTGACCGTTCTGCCGGTTCTGCCGCCAGATCTGCGTCCATTGGTTCCGCTGGATGGTGGCCGTTTCGCGACTTCTGACCTGAACGATCTATATCGTCGCGTCATTAACCGTAACAACCGTCTGAAACGTCTGCTGGATCTGGCTGCGCCGGATATCATCGTACGCAACGAAAAACGTATGCTGCAGGAAGCAGTAGATGCCCTGCTGGATAACGGTCGTCGCGGTCGTGCGATCACCGGTTCTAACAAACGTCCTCTGAAATCTTTGGCCGACATGATCAAAGGTAAGCAGGGTCGTTTCCGTCAGAACCTGCTCGGTAAGCGTGTTGACTACTCCGGTCGTTCTGTAATCACCGTAGGTCCATACCTGCGTCTGCATCAGTGCGGTCTGCCTAAGAAAATGGCGCTGGAGCTGTTCAAACCGTTCATCTACGGCAAGCTGGAGCTGCGTGGCCTGGCCACCACCATCAAAGCCGCTAAGAAAATGGTTGAGCGTGAAGAAGCTGTCGTTTGGGATATCCTGGACGAAGTTATCCGCGAACACCCGGTACTGCTGAACCGTGCACCAACCCTGCACCGTCTGGGTATCCAGGCATTTGAGCCAGTCCTGATCGAAGGTAAAGCTATCCAGCTGCACCCGCTGGTTTGTGCGGCATATAACGCCGACTTCGATGGTGACCAGATGGCTGTTCACGTACCGTTGACGCTGGAAGCCCAGCTGGAAGCGCGTGCGCTGATGATGTCTACCAACAACATCCTGTCTCCAGCGAACGGTGAACCTATTATCGTTCCTTCTCAGGACGTTGTATTGGGTCTGTACTACATGACCCGTGACTGTGTTAACGCCAAAGGCGAAGGCATGGTACTGACTGGCCCGAAAGAAGCTGAGCGTATTTATCGCGCTGGCCTGGCCTCTCTGCATGCGCGCGTTAAAGTGCGTATCACCGAATACGAAAAAGATGAAAACGGCGAGTTCGTTGCGAAAACCAGCCTGAAAGACACGACCGTTGGCCGTGCCATTCTGTGGATGATCGTACCGAAGGGTCTGCCTTTCTCCATCGTCAACCAGGCGCTGGGCAAGAAAGCGATCTCCAAAATGCTGAACACCTGTTACCGCATTCTGGGTCTGAAGCCGACCGTAATCTTCGCTGACCAGACAATGTACACCGGCTTTGCTTATGCAGCGCGTTCAGGTGCATCTGTTGGTATTGATGACATGGTCATCCCAGAGAAGAAACACGAGATCATCTCTGAAGCGGAAGCCGAAGTTGCTGAGATCCAGGAGCAGTTCCAGTCTGGTCTGGTAACCGCGGGCGAACGCTATAACAAAGTTATCGATATCTGGGCTGCGGCGAACGATCGTGTATCCAAGGCGATGATGGATAACCTGCAGACCGAAACCGTGATTAACCGTGACGGCGTTGAAGAACAGCAGGTTTCCTTCAACAGCATCTACATGATGGCCGACTCCGGTGCGCGTGGTTCTGCTGCACAGATTCGTCAGCTGGCAGGTATGCGTGGTCTGATGGCGAAGCCAGATGGCTCCATCATCGAAACGCCAATCACCGCGAACTTCCGTGAAGGTCTGAACGTACTCCAGTACTTCATCTCTACTCACGGTGCTCGTAAAGGTCTGGCGGATACCGCACTGAAAACAGCGAACTCCGGTTATCTGACGCGTCGTCTGGTTGACGTTGCGCAGGATCTGGTTGTAACCGAAGACGATTGTGGCACCCTCGAAGGTATCACCATGACCCCGGTTATCGAGGGTGGTGATGTTAAAGAGCCGCTGCGCGATCGCGTACTGGGTCGTGTAACCGCGGAAGACATTCTGAAGCCGGGTACTGCAGACATTCTGGTTCCACGCAATACGCTGCTGCACGAACAGTGGTGTGACCTGCTGGAAGCAAACTCTGTTGACTCAGTGAAAGTACGTTCCGTTGTATCCTGTGACACCGACTTTGGTGTATGTGCGCACTGCTATGGTCGTGACCTGGCGCGTGGCCACATCATCAACAAAGGTGAAGCAATCGGTGTTATCGCGGCGCAGTCCATCGGTGAGCCGGGTACACAGCTGACGATGCGTACGTTCCACATCGGTGGTGCGGCATCTCGTGCGGCTGCTGAATCCAGCATCCAGGTGAAAAACAAAGGTAGCATCAAGCTCAGCAACGCGAAGTCTGTTGTTAACTCCGCAGGCAAGCTGGTTGTGACCTCTCGTAACACCGAGCTGAAACTGATCGACGAATTCGGTCGTACCAAAGAGAGCTATAAAGTACCTTACGGTGCGGTTATGGCGAAAGGTGATGGTGAGCAGGTTGCCGGCGGTGAAACCGTTGCAAACTGGGATCCACACACCATGCCAGTTATCACCGAAGTAAGTGGTTTCATCCGCTTCACTGACATGATCGACGGCCAGACCATTACTCGTCAGACTGACGAGCTGACCGGTCTGTCTTCTCTGGTGGTTCTGGATTCCGCAGAGCGTACTACTGGCGGTAAAGATCTGCGTCCTGCACTGAAAATCGTTGATGCTCAGGGTAACGACGTTCTGATCCCGGGTACCGATATGCCTGCGCAGTACTTCCTGCCAGGTAAAGCGATTGTACAGCTGGAAGATGGCGTACAGATCAGCTCTGGTGACACCTTGGCGCGTATTCCTCAGGAATCCGGCGGTACTAAGGACATCACCGGTGGTCTGCCACGCGTTGCGGACCTGTTCGAAGCACGTCGTCCGAAAGAGCCGGCAATCCTGGCTGAAATCAGCGGTATCATTTCCTTCGGTAAAGAGACCAAAGGTAAACGCCGTCTGGTTATCACTCCAGTAGATGGCAGCGAGCCGTACGAAGAGATGATTCCTAAGTGGCGTCAGCTCAACGTGTTCGAAGGTGAACGTGTAGAACGTGGTGACGTGGTTTCCGACGGTCCAGAAGCGCCGCACGATATCCTGCGTCTGCGTGGTGTGCATGCTGTTACTCGTTACATCGTTAACGAAGTACAGGACGTATACCGTCTGCAGGGCGTTAAGATTAACGATAAACACATCGAAGTTATCGTTCGTCAGATGCTGCGTAAAGCAACCATCGAAAACGCAGGTAGCTCTGAGTTCCTGGAAGGCGAGCAGGTTGAATACTCTCGCGTTAAGATCGCTAACCGCGATCTGGAAGCGAACGGCAAAATCGGTGCGACCTTCGCACGCGATCTGCTGGGTATCACCAAAGCGTCTCTGGCAACCGAGTCCTTCATCTCTGCAGCATCGTTCCAGGAAACTACGCGTGTCCTGACCGAAGCGGCTGTTGCAGGTAAACGTGATGAACTGCGCGGTCTGAAAGAGAACGTTATCGTGGGTCGTCTGATCCCGGCTGGTACCGGCTATGCGTACCATCAGGATCGTATGCGTCGTCGTGCTGCGGGTGAACTGCCAGCTGCACCGCAGGTCACTGCTGAAGATGCATCCGCGAGCCTGGCAGAACTGCTGAACGCAGGTCTGGGTGGTTCCGACAACGAGTAATCGTTGATTCAGCTAATAAAAAACCCGCTTCGGCGGGTTTTTTTATCTCTTTTTTCAGTTAATCAGCGGTAGCCGACGGTACAGCTCTATCATATCGCCCGCCAGGTCCTGAATGACCATCGCGTTCATCAGGTGATCCTGAGAATGGACGGTGATCAGGTTAACCGGCAGCTTCCCGGTACCTTCATCAAGACCAATAAGCTGCGTCTGAATCGTGTGCGCATGCTTCACATATTCGCGCGACTCTTCCATCGCCTTTTCGGCTTCGGCAAAGTCACCTTTACGTGCCATCTGCAACGCCGTAAGGGCAGCACTGCGTGCCGCACCTGCGTTGACGAGCAGTTCCATGATTGTGGTTTCTAAGTCTTCCATTATGACTCCAGCAGTTTGAGCGCTTTTTCCAGTACGGCATCGCCTTTCATCATGCCGTAATCCATCATGTCGATCACCGCGACCTTTTTACCCAGTGGGTCGGCCTGTGCCTGTAGTTTAGCCTGCTCGTATTTAACCTGTGGCCCCAGTAATACGATGTCGGCCGTCGCGATGTTGTCTTTAAACTCCGCAACCGGAACGGCCTTAATGGTGACTTCAACCCCTTTTTTCTGTGCGGCATCTTTCATACGTTGAACCAGCATGCTGGTTGACATTCCCGCTGCACAGCATAAAACGATGTTCTTCATAATCAGCCTCGATCTACATGTGTTTATTGATAATTATCCCGTGCAGAACGCTTCAACAACCGCTTTACCGTGATTGTGTGTGAGGCATCACAAAGAAACCGACGATTTTCTGAAACCGGTTACAATTTTGCATTGGTGAGCAGCTTACCCGCCGGAACGGGCAGGCTGAAAGGTGAGGATTAGCTGATGGACGTGCGGATAATGCGATTTTTTCCCTGCTGCTTCGCGCTGTAAAGTGCGTTATCAACACTACCCACAAATTGTCCCAGCGGTTCGTGGTGCCATTCTCCCAGACCACCACTGAACGTTACCCGCAGGTTTTCTTCCCGCCAGGCGCGTTTTTCAACGGCGGTACGCCACGCCTCAAGTAATGAAAGTGCAGAAGCAATCTGCTCAGCCTGGAAGACTACCGCGAACTCTTCCCCTCCGTAACGGTAAACCGAGACGTGATGTGGCTGCATTATCTGGAGCCCTTCGCGGGCCACGTTGCGCAGGACGATGTCACCGGTTAAGTGGCCCAGCGTATCGTTAATCGACTTGAAGTTATCAATATCCACCAGCGCCATTGCAAAAGGCTGGTGTGCTTCCAGAAGCTCCGCCACATCGCTATCGAACGCGCGGCGGTTTTTGCAGCCCGTCAGCGCATCGTGCGTTGCCTGGCGGACATACGCCATCTCACGCTCTTTATTGGACTGGATAGTGTGGCTCAGCATCGCTTCCAGACGCGGCGCTTCGCTGACGACGCCGGTTTTGATGGCATTGATAATGTGCATCAGCACGGTACGCGATGCATGGCGCAGGTATAAACCAAAGAGGATGATGATGATGGCCGCCAGGGCAAACCCCCAGCCAACAATCGTCGTTTCGTGGCGAGTAATATCAGTGAGCGTCGCACCCGATACCCGGTAAATAACAAACCAGTCCGGGTTGGTAAACGAATAATAGTAATACCAGGCGTTGCTTTTCTTGTCGTAAAGATGCCCTTCGCCGCTGGTCATTTTGTCCATCAGCGCTTCGCTCACGTACTGCTTGAAGAGTGCACCGGTATCTGGGTGCAGCACCACAGCACCGTCGCGTTCGACGATGAAGAACTCCCCCTGAACGGGTGCTACCATCTGGCGCAGAGTATAGCCCATTGACGTGAGATCGAGATGAAAAGCGAGCGTTCCCTTCAGCCTGCCTTCTGGTGAAATCACGGGCTTATAAAGAGTGACCGTGGGGTGACCCGTAAAGTAATCCATATAAGGGCGGGTATAGTGGCTGAAGATGCTGGCTTCCGCCTGGGCGACAAACCACGGTCGCGTCCGGGGATCGAAGGTTTTACTCGTCTCCGTAGGGAGCACTTCCGGTGCGCGGAGATAATGCCCCTGCGTGTCTGCCAGTGAAATGGATGAGACGGTCGGCATCAGGTTCTGCAAATGCATCATCATCTGCAGCCCCTGCGTCGGGTTAACGTTTAGCGTCTCGTTTAGCCTGTCGTCGCGCGCGAAGTACATCGCGGAACGGCCAAGGATATAGTCATTTTCACGCAGGATAGATTCGGTGTAATTCACCGCCAGGTTATGCGTGAAATTGCTATTAATCTTGTGATAATCCTCAAGAAAATCTTTTCGTTGCGAAAGCGTCACCGCGACCGCGATCAGCACAAAACTGCACAGGATCCCCGCGAAGCTGAGCATAATTGGCCGGGTGAAAGAGAGTTTTTTGCTGTGAAGTGCCATGAGTTGTACATCGATCCTGATGGTGAATGCTTTTTGTCTGCCGATATCCTCTCAGCATAGTCGCTGTCCTGCGATTGGCTGTGAATTATACGATGTACGGTTTCAGACGAGATGATTTATATTAAGAATCACTAAGAAATTACTTATGAACATTCTGGATTCAGGCAGAGGCAGGGCGAAACGAGGAAGAAGCTTTTCGCCCTGGCCAGCGTCCGTTGCTGGCCTTGAGACAATAAAAAACCGGACGATTGCTGACAATCATCCGGTTTTGCCTTTTCGTCGCGTCTCGACAATTTTTTAACGTGTTGCAGTGCGTTTCAACGCAATTGCGAGGCTCTTCCCAGCCAGCTGTCCCAGTCTTTCCAGACAGGCTGTAGACCCTGTTCAATCAGGGCGGCAGCGACGGCTTCCGGACGTCGCCCGTCATGTGGCGCAAACTGCTCCAGTTCCGGATGGTCGTCGGCGTAGCCGCCGGGCTGCGTTTTGGAAAATGCGCTAACGTTGTTGATCGCAAGTGGGATCACGCGATCGCGAAACGCCGGGGACTCGCGCGTTGAGAGAGACAACTCAACCTCCGGAGCAAGCAGGCGGAACGCACAGATGGTTTGCACCAGTTGACGCTCATCCATCAGAGACGCCGGTTCAACCCCTCCCGTGCAAGGCCGCAGCCGGGGGAAGGAGATAGAGTAACGGCTCTGCCAGTAGCGTTGCTGGAGCCATAGCAGATGTTCTGCCACCATGTAGCAATCTACCCGCCAGCTATCCGATAGCCCGATCAGCGCCCCCAGACCGATTTTGTCGATCCCGGCGCGTCCCAGTCTGTCCGGTGTCTCCAGCCGGAAAAAGAAATCCTGTTTCTTTCCCTTGAGGTGGTGCCGGGCATATGTCGCCTCGTGGTAGGTTTCCTGATAAACCATGACCCCGTCCAGCCCGAGCGTTTTTAACTCCGCGTATTCCTCTTGCGACAGGGGCTGCACTTCCATTTGCAAAGAGGCAAACTGACGACGAATGGCGGGGAGGTGCTGACGAAAATAGTCCATCCCCACTTTCCCCTGATGTTCACCCGTGACCAGCAGAAGATGCTCAAAGCCCATTTCACGAATGGCCGCACACTCACGCGCAATTTCACTCTCATCGAGCGTTTTCCGCTTGATGCGGTTACTCATGGAGAAACCGCAATAGGTACAGTCATTGGCGCACAGGTTAGAGAGGTAAAGCGGGACGTAAAAACTCACCGTGTTGCCAAAGCGCTGGCGTGTCAGCCTCTGAGCACGCTGTGCCATCGGTTCAAGATAGGCGCTGGCTGCCGGGGAGAGCAGAGCCATCAAATCCTCGCGGGTGAGGTGACGGGCGTTCAATGCTCGCTCCACGTCAGCAGCCGTCTTGCTGTTGATGCGCAGGGCAATGTCGTCCCAGTTAAGCTGCCGCCAGCGCTCGGTAAACGTGCTCATGAGATTGCCTCCAGAAAACCGGTCAACGGGCTGGTGGCCTGAGCCTGAAAACTGCGTGAGCCGGGGCCGGACTCCCTTGCCAGCACGCCGGCCTCTACAGCCATGCGGAACGCACGCGCCATCATGACCGGGTCATCAGCTACCGCGATGGCCGTGTTCACCAGCACGGCGTCTGCGCCCATCTCCAGCGCCTGCGCAGCATGGCTTGGCACACCAATGCCCGCATCCACAACGACTGGCACGGTGGCCTGCTCAATAATGATTTCAAGCATCGCACGGGTTTCCAGCCCCTGATTGGAGCCGATGGGGGCGCCCAGCGGCATGACGGCGGCACAGCCGACCTCTTCCAGACGCTTGCATAGTACGGGGTCGGCTCCGCAGTAAGGCAGAACGATAAACCCCTGCTGAACCAGTTTTTCGGCTGCTTTCAGCGTTTCGATAGGGTCAGGCAGCAGCCAGCGGGCATCCGGGTGAATTTCCAGCTTCAGCCAGCGGGTGCCGAGCGCTTCTCGCGCCAGTTGTGCGGCAAAAATCGCCTCCTCTGCCGTTTTCGCACCGGACGTATTGGGCAGCAGCGTAACGCCTGCTTCCAGTAAAGGCGCCAGAATGGCATCGCTGTGGTGACGCAGGTCTACGCGCTTCATGGCCAGCGTCACCAGCTGGCTGCCGCTTTCCCGGATGGCATCCACCATCAGCTGTGGGGAGGCGAACTTTCCGGTTCCGGTAAACAGATGTGAATCAAAGACTTTATCGGCAATACGTAACATCTTAGCCCCCTGCGATAACCTGAAACAGCAGGATCTGATCACCCTCATTGACCTGCTGAAGCTCCCACTGCTCGCGCGGCAGGATCTGTTGATTGAGCGCCAGCGCCGTGCCTGGTTTAAGCTGACGTAATTTATCGAGCAAAACGGCAACGGTAAGCCCGTCGTCGCAGCTCATCGGCTCATCGTTAAACAGAATGCGCATCGTGGCCTCCGCATACCGGGCAGTGGCTGGCACGGTGAAGTGCCAGATGCCGCCAGCCGCTGGAGCGGGCATCAAACAAGCGCAGCGTATTGCGTTCCGTCTCCATGCCGCTAAGCAGCTTGATAGCTTCCAGCGCCTGCATTGTGCCCATCACGCCGACCACCGGACCAAGAATGCCCGCCGTCCGGCAGTTGCGCGTTGGCTCGGCATCATCCGGCCACAGGCAGCGATAGCAGCCCTGCGACCACGGCGGAGTCAGGACCATCATCTGCCCGCCGAAACCCACCGCGCTGGCGGTGATAAGCGGCGTATTATTTGCCACACAGGCGGCGTTGATCGCCTGACGCGTCGCCATATTGTCGGTGCAGTCCAGCACCACGTCGGCCAGGGCAACTTCGCGTTGCAGGCTTTCACCGCTGAGCCGTTGCTGTAAGGCAATCAGTTCGATATCCGGGTTAAGCTGGTTCAGCCGCTGGCGGGTGATTTGCGCTTTAGGCTGGTTAATATCCTCGGTGGTAAAGAGAATTTGCCGTTGCAGGTTGCTGAGGTGAACGTCGTCGTCATCGGCCAGTACCAGCGTGCCGACGCCCGCCCCTGCCAGATAGAGCGCGGCAGGGGCTCCTAACCCGCCCAGACCCACAATCAGAACCCGGCTGGCGAGCAGCTTTTGCTGTCCGTCAATGGCTATATCCTCCAGCAGAAGCTGACGGCTGTAGCGCATAAAATCACGATCATTCATCGCCTGCTCCTGCCAGCCGTAACAGCTTCTCGGTAGCCGACTGCCAGTCTGCTGCCTGGGTAATGGCGCTGACGACGGCAATGCTGCCGACCCCGGTCTCCAGCACCGCCGGGGCACGTTCAAGGCTAATGCCGCCGATGGCAACGGTGGGATAATCGGCAAGGCGTTCAACGTGACTCGCCAGCTGCGCCAGACCTTGCGGTGCGGAGGGCATCTGCTTGGTTTGCGTCGGGAAGACGTGGCCGAGGGCGATGTAAGAGGGGCGGGCGGTCAGCGCGACGTCGATTTCCATATCGTCATGCGTTGATACCCCCAGACGCAGCCCTGCGTCGCGGATCGCATTGAGGTCGGTTGTCTCAAGGTCTTCCTGACCCAGATGTACGCCGTAAGCCTGATGTTTGATCGCCAGTCGCCAGTAGTCGTTGATAAACAGGCGAGCGTCATAGCGACGCCCCAGCGCGATGGCAGAAACCACATCCGTCTCTACCTCTTCATCGTGTTTATCTTTAATGCGTAGCTGGATTGTGCGAACGCCCGTCGCAAGCAGGCGCTCTATCCATTCCACGCTATCCACCACCGGATAGAGCCCTAAACGAAAGGGCACAGGTGGAAAATCGGGCTGGTACATTACGCCTCCTCTTTTTTGAGGTAGATTTCACCGCCTTTGGCGCGGAAGGTTTCTGACATATCCGCCATGCCCACTTCAATGGTTTGTGCGGCAGCGTAGTCACGTACCTCCTGGCTGATTTTCATCGAGCAGAATTTCGGCCCGCACATGGAGCAGAAGTGTGCCACTTTGCCTGATTCCTGCGGCAGTGTTTCGTCGTGATAGGCGCGAGCAGTGAATGGGTCGAGCGCCAGGTTGAACTGATCTTCCCAGCGGAATTCGAAGCGTGCTTTCGACATGGCGTTATCCCGGATTTGCGCGCCCGGGTGGCCTTTCGCCAGATCGGCTGCGTGGGCGGCAATCTTGTAGGTGATCAGACCCTGTTTTACATCTTCTTTGTTTGGCAGGCCGAGGTGCTCTTTCGGCGTGACGTAGCAGAGCATGGCGCAGCCGAACCAGCCAATCATTGCCGCACCAATCCCGGAGGTGAAATGGTCATAGCCCGGCGCGATATCGGTGGTCAATGGCCCGAGGGTGTAGAACGGCGCTTCGTGGCAGTGCTCCAGCTCTTCGGTCATGTTGCGACGGATCATCTGCATTGGCACATGTCCCGGGCCTTCAATCATCACCTGTACGTCATATTCCCAGGCGATTTTGGTGAGTTCACCCAGCGTGTGCAGTTCGGCAAACTGCGCTTCGTCATTGGCATCGCGGATGGAACCAGGACGCAGACCGTCGCCCAGCGACAGAGAGACATCGTACGCGGCGCAGATTTCGCAAATCTCACGGAAGTGTTCGTAGAGGAAGTTTTCCTGATGATGGGACAGACACCACTTCGCCATGATCGAACCGCCGCGCGAGACGATGCCGGTCAGACGTTTCGCCGTCATCGGCACGTAGCGCAGCAGTACACCTGCGTGAATAGTGAAGTAGTCTACGCCCTGTTCAGCCTGTTCCAGTAACGTGTCGCGGAAGGCCTCCCAGGTAAGATCTTCGGCAATGCCGTTGACCTTCTCCAGCGCCTGATACACAGGCACCGTCCCGATTGGTACCGGGCTGTTACGCAGGATCCATTCGCGGGTTTCGTGAATATAACGGCCAGTGGAGAGGTCCATCACCGTGTCCGCACCCCAGCGCGTCGACCAGACCAGTTTTTCCACCTCTTCTTCGATAGACGAAGTAACGGCCGAGTTACCGATGTTAGCGTTGACCTTCACCAGGAAATTACGGCCAATAATCATTGGCTCAGATTCCGGGTGGTTGATGTTGGCAGGGATAATCGCGCGGCCAGCGGCGAC
Organism: Enterobacter ludwigii; assembly: GCA_023023105.1. NCBI lineage: Bacteria > Pseudomonadati > Pseudomonadota > Gammaproteobacteria > Enterobacterales > Enterobacteriaceae > Enterobacter > Enterobacter ludwigii. The sequence goes on from CP083824.1 coordinate 234,847, forward strand.
TTCATCACGCACAAATTCCGGCGTAATGTTTTCCGGCAGGCGAGCGCCAAAACCTTCTCCAGGATGCTGGTGGCGCAGAATTTCGCTACGGATGCGCTCACGGCCCATGTTTTCGCGGATGGCGATGAACTCCATTTCGGGGGTGACGATCCCCTGACGCGCGTAGTGCAACTGGGTCACGCATTTGCCCGCTTTAGCGCGTTTCGGTGTCAGCAGGCCGGTGAAGCGCAGCTCGTCCAGACCGTCGTCGGCCAGGCGCTCTTTGGTATAGGCAGAACTTTGCTCGTTTAGCTCCTCGCTGTCCAGGCGGGCGTCGATCCACGGTTGGCGCAGCTTAGCCAGGCCTTTCTGAACGTTGATGGCAATTTCAGGGTCACCGTAGGGACCGGAGGTGTCATACACCGGCACAGCCTCGTTGTCTTCATACTGTGGGTTATCTTTGCTGCCGCCGATAAGCGTTGGGCTAAGCTGAATTTCACGCATCGGCACGCGGATATCCGCCTGAGAGCCGGTGATGTAGATGCGTTTCGAGTTCGGGAAAGCGGTGCCTTCCAGGGTATCAATGAAGTGTTGGGCGTGTGCGCGCTGTTCGCGGCGGGTCAGTTTAGTAGTGGTAGACATAGCTCATTCCAAAAGTGAAGGACATGGCTTGTCAGACGACGGATGAAGCAAGAGAAGATCGCCCGCAGGCGATACAACAGCAGTGTGACTCTTGTTCCCTTCGCAGGTATTAGCCTGATCAGGTTCCGCGGATCCCGAATTAACGGTCTCAGCCCGCGTTTTTGTAAACGCTGGGCACTCCGACAAGAAAAATCCCCCTCGTGAGAGGGGCGAATGTTTGTAAATTACTCGTTAACGATTAAGAACTCAAGCAGGGCGCGCGATGTTATCTTCGTTGCTGGCACTGAGATTGCTATCCAGCACGAGGGCGATCAGCTTATCTTCCAGTGTGAATCGCTCTTCCAGCGCTTCGCCAAGGTCGGAAAGCGCCTGCTGAAACTCAAGATAGTTATCGTGATCGATCGCATTCTCAAGCGTGGAATCGTAGTAGTCCATAATCTGCTGGGTATTGGCTTCCAGCAGCGGATAGAGTTTGCTGGCCGCTAAATACGGCGTAGTCCCTTCCATTTCGCAGATAATGCGTTCATAAATATTGAAATGGCCGTCGGACAGGTAGTCGACCAGGCTCTGACAAAAATCATCCAGCGCTTTTTCATTCAGACGCATAAACGATTCTTTGCCAGGCTTAATACCGACCAGATTGTAATAAGCCACGAGTAGATGCTTGCGCACATGTAGCCAGCGATCCACCAGTTTGTTACTTCCTCTAACGCGCTCAGTCAGGCTTTCTAGCTGGTTTAACATGTTCGACTCCGCAAAGTTTAGAATTGAATCTGCTTATCCAAAATGTAACCACAATGCTAACAACATGTCAGTGAAGCGAAGGTAGTGCAATAGATATGGATCGTATTATTGAAAAATCAGATCTTGGTTGGTGGATCGTCAGTCACGAACAAAAATTATGGCTCCCCGTCGGGGAAATTCCCTATGGTGCGGCGGAAAAATTCGATCTTGTTGGTCAACCTGCACTGAGGATCGGTGAGTGGCAGGGCGATCCCGTGTGGATGGTCCAGCAGGCTCGACGTCAGGACATGGGATCGGTTCGTCAGGTGCTGGATCTGGATGTGGGGCTGTTCCAGCTGGCGGGCCGTGGTGTACAGCTGGCGGAGTTTTATCGTTCGCATAAATACTGCGGTTACTGCGGGCATACCATGCACCCGAGCAAAACCGAGTGGGCGATGCTCTGCAGTCACTGCCGCGAACGCTACTATCCGCAGATCGCGCCGTGCATTATCGTCGCTATCCGTCGCGAGGATTCCATCCTGCTGGCGCAGCATACCCGTCACCGTAACGGCATTCACACTGTGCTGGCCGGGTTTGTCGAAGTGGGCGAAACGCTGGAGCAGGCGGTGGCGCGTGAAGTTATGGAGGAGAGCGGGATTAAAGTGAAGAACCTGCGCTATGTTACCTCTCAGCCATGGCCGTTCCCGCAGTCACTGATGACGGCATTTATGGCCGAATACGATAGCGGGGACATCGTCATCGACCAGAAAGAGTTACTGGAAGCAAACTGGTATCGGTATGACGATTTACCTCTGTTACCGCCGCCAGGTACGGTGGCGCGTCGGCTGATAGAAGATACCGTGGCAATGTGTCGGGCTGAGTATGAGTAGTGTTACACTGAGGCCATGACGCTTAAGGAACTGCAAAAATGACCGAACTGAAGAACGATCGTTATCTGCGTGCGCTGCTGCGCCAGCCCGTTGATGTCACCCCGGTGTGGATGATGCGCCAGGCGGGACGCTATCTGCCAGAGTACAAAGCCACGCGCGCGCAGGCAGGCGATTTTATGTCGCTGTGCAAAAACGCTGAGCTGGCCTGTGAAGTGACGCTCCAGCCGCTGCGCCGCTTCCCGCTGGATGCTGCGATCCTCTTCTCGGATATTCTGACCATCCCGGATGCGATGGGCCTTGGGCTCTATTTTGAAACCGGTGAAGGTCCACGTTTCACGTCCCCAATCAAAAGCAAAGTCGACGTCGACAAGCTGCCTGTTCCCGATCCTGAAGATGAACTGGGCTATGTCATGAACGCTGTGCGCACCATTCGCCGCGAGCTGAAGGGTGAAGTACCGCTGATCGGTTTCTCCGGCAGTCCGTGGACGCTGGCGACTTACATGGTTGAAGGTGGCAGCAGCAAGGCTTTCACCGTGATTAAAAAGATGATGTACGCGGAGCCGCTGGCGTTGCATGCGCTGCTCGACAAGCTGGCGAAAAGCGTCACTCTCTACCTGAACGCACAGATTAAAGCGGGCGCACAGTCGGTGATGATTTTCGACACCTGGGGCGGCGTACTTACCGGGCGCGATTATCAGCAGTTCTCGCTCTATTACATGCACAAGATCGTTGATGGCCTGCTGCGTGAAAACGAAGGTCGCCGCGTGCCGGTGACCTTGTTCACCAAAGGCGGCGGTCAGTGGCTGGAGGCGATGGCTGCAACGGGATGTGATGCGCTGGGTCTTGACTGGACAACCGATATTGCCGATGCGCGCCGTCGCGTGGGTGACAAGGTGGCGCTGCAGGGCAATATGGATCCGTCCATGCTTTATGCACAGCCGGCTCGCATTGAAGAAGAGGTGGCAACTATTCTCGCCGGTTTCGGCCAGGGCGAAGGGCACGTCTTTAACCTCGGGCATGGTATTCATCAGGACGTGCCGCCAGAACACGCTGGCGCGTTTGTGGAGGCGGTACACCGACTCTCTGCGCAATACCACAAGTAAGGAATCTCTATGGATCTCGCGTCATTACGCGCCCAACAAATTGAACTGGCTTCATCCGTGATCCGCGAGGATCGTCTGGATAAGGATCCCCCGCAGTTTATCGGTGGAGCTGACGTCGGGTTTGAGCAGGGTGGGGACGTGACGCGAGCGGCGATGGTGGTACTGAAATATCCCTCGCTTGAGCTGGTGGAGTACAAAGTGGCGCGTATTGCCACCACTATGCCGTACATCCCGGGCTTTCTCTCCTTCCGCGAATACCCCGCGCTTCTGGCAGCGTGGGAACAGCTCTCGCAAAAACCTGACCTGCTGTTTGTCGATGGGCACGGTATTTCGCATCCGCGCCGTTTAGGCGTGGCCAGCCACTTTGGCCTGCTGGTGGATGTTCCCACCATCGGCGTTGCTAAGAAACGCTTGTGCGGCGCGTTTGAACCGCTTTCTGCCGAGCCTGGCGCGCTGGCGCCGCTCATTGATAAAGGTGAACAACTGGCGTGGGTATGGCGCAGCAAAGCCCGTTGTAACCCGCTGTTTATTGCCACCGGACATCGGGTGAGCATGGATAGCGCTCTGGGGTGGGTGCAGCGCTGTGTGAAGGGTTACCGGTTACCAGAGCCGACGCGCTGGGCTGATGCGGTGGCTTCTTCACGCCCAGCTTTTGTTCGTTGGCAGGAAATTCAGCGATGATTCAGGTAAACTGCGCCTAATTTTCGATTCGAGAGATCATCATGTTACAAAACCCGATTCACCTGCGCCTTGAGAAGCTGGAAAGCTGGCAGCACGTCACCTTTATGGCTTGCCTGTGCGAGCGCATGTATCCCAACTATGCCGCGTTCTGCAAGCAGACGGGCTTTGGTGATGGTCATATTTATCGCCGAATTCTGGATCTGATCTGGGAAACGCTGACGGTGAAAGACGCGAAGGTGAATTTCGACTCTCAGCTCGAAAAGCTGGAAGAGGCGATTCCGGTTGCGGATGATTTTGACCTGTACGGTGTCTATCCGGCGATCGATGCCTGTGTGGCGTTAAGCGAGTTGATTCACTCCCGCCTGAGTGGTGAAACGCTGGAGCATGCTATCGAAGTCAGTAAGGCATCAATTACGACCGTTGCGATGCTGGAAATGACTCAGGAAGGTCGTGAAATGACCGACGAAGAGCTGCGTGCGAACCCGGCGGTAGAACAAGAATGGGACATTCAGTGGGAAATTTTCCGCCTGCTGGCAGAGTGTGAAGAACGCGATATCGAGCTGATAAAAGGGCTGCGCGCGGACTTACGTGAGGCCGGTGAGAGCAATATTGGTATAATTTTTAACCAATGAGACAATAAAACTTGAGATAACGCCCGTTTTGTCGCTCCTCGACTCTTCCCTTTCGCCCCTTGTCTGGTCTACATTTGGGGGGCGAAAAAAAGTGGCTATCGGTGCGTGTATGCAGGAGAGTGCTTTTTTGGCATTTTCGTCGCACTCGATGCTTAGCAAGCGATAAACACATTGAAAGGATAACTTATGAACAAGACTCAACTGATTGATGTAATTGCGGACAAGGCTGATCTGTCTAAAGTGCAGGCTAAAGCTGCTCTGGAATCTACCCTGGCTGCAATTACTGAGTCTCTGAAAGAAGGCGATGCTGTACAACTGGTTGGTTTCGGTACCTTCAAAGTGAACCACCGTGCTGAGCGCACTGGCCGCAACCCGCAGACCGGTAAAGAAATCAAAATCGCCGCAGCTAACGTGCCAGCATTCGTTTCTGGTAAAGCTCTGAAAGACGCTGTTAAGTAAGACGCGTGGCAGTGAACAGTTTTAACGAAGGGGCGGTAACGCCCCTTTTGTCTGTCTGGCGTGGTGCGCTCGCGCTGGCCGGCGTGCTGTTGCTGTCAGCCTGTAGCCATGACTCCACTCTGCCACCGTTTACCGCCAGCGGCTACGCTGACAACCAGGGGGCGGTCAGGATCTGGCGCAAAGATTCCGGCGGGGAAGTGCATCTGCTTTCTGCTTTTAGCCCGTGGCATAACGGCAATACCTCGACCGCGGAGTATCGCTGGCAGGGCGATGACCTCACGCTGATCGAACTGAACGTCTACAGTAAAACCCCCGAACATGTGAAAGTCCGTTTTGATGACCATGGCGAGCTGAGCTTTATGCAGCGTGAAGTGAGTGGTCAAAAACAGCAGCTTTCCAGCGATCAAATTGCTCTCTATCGTTATCGTGCTGAACAGATCCGCCAGACCAGCGATGCGCTGCGTCAGGGACGCGTTGTACTGCGCCAGGGGCGCTGGCACGCCGATGGGACGGTAACAACTTGCGAAGGGCAGACAGTGAAGCCTGAGCTTGAATCCTGGGCAACCGAACATATTGAACGTCGTCAGCGTCATTCATCTATGGAGGTGAGTGTGGCGTGGCTTGAAGCACCGGAAGGTTCTCAACTGCTGCTGGTGGCGAACGAAGACTTCTGCACCTGGCAGCCGACAGAAAAAAGTTTCTGACGTAAATCCCCTCTCCCTTGAGGGAGAGGAGTTGGGTGAGTGTAACAGACGCTTCCGTTACTCCCCTTGCTCACGCGCAATCGCGCGATAGCCGATATCCTGACGGCTAAAGCTACCGTTCCAGTGAATATCCGCCATCAGCGCATAGGCGCGCTTCTGTGCTTCTGCAACGCTATGACCCAATGCGGTCGCACACAGCACGCGGCCACCGTTGGTCAGTACGCGATCGTCGTCAGACAGTTTCGTACCCGCATGGAACACTTTACCGCCTTCGAGCTCTTCCAGCGGCAGACCGTGGATCTCATCTCCGGTGTTGTAATTGCCTGGATAGCCGCCAGCGGCAATCACCACGCCCAGAGATGCACGTTTGTCCCACTCGGAAGTTTTCTCATCCAGCTTACCTTCACAGGCTGCCAGGCACAGATCGACCAGATCGGATTTCATGCGCAGCATGATTGGCTGAGTTTCTGGATCGCCAAAGCGGCAGTTGAACTCGATGACCTTAGGGTTACCCTGTTTATCGATCATCAGACCCGCATAGAGGAAACCAGTGTAAGTGTTCCCTTCGGCTGCCATACCTTTTACGGTTGGCCAGATGATGCGATCCATCGTGCGCTGATGTACTTCGTCAGTCACGACCGGAGCGGGTGAGTAAGCGCCCATACCGCCGGTGTTCGGGCCGGTATCCGCATTGCCTACGCGTTTATGATCCTGGCTGGTAGCCATCGGTAGAACGTGCTCGCCGTCGACCATTACAATGAAGCTCGCCTCTTCACCATCGAGGAACTCTTCGATCACGATGCGATGGCCTGCGTCGCCGAATGCGTTACCTGCCAGCATGTCCTGCACCGCGGCCTCCGCTTCTTCGAGAGTCATCGCCACGATAACGCCTTTACCGGCAGCCAGGCCGTCGGCCTTAATGACAATCGGCGCGCCTTTTTCACGCAGATAAGCCAGGGCTGGCTCAACTTCCGTGAAGTTCTGATATTCCGCCGTCGGGATGTTTTGACGCGCGAGGAAATCTTTGGTGAAGGCTTTGGAGCCTTCGAGCTGTGCTGCACCTTCGGTTGGCCCGAAGATTTTAAGGCCGGCCGCGCGGAACGCATCCACCACGCCAATCACCAGCGGCGCTTCCGGGCCGACGATGGTCAGATCGATTTTCTCGTTCTGGGCAAAGCTCAGCAGTGCTGGAATATCGGTCACGCCGATAGCCACGTTCTGCAGCGCAGGCTCCAGCGCCGTACCGGCGTTGCCCGGTGCCACAAAGACGGTTTTCACCAGCGGGGATTGTGCCGCTTTCCACGCCAGAGCGTGCTCGCGTCCGCCATTACCAATCACTAATACTTTCATTTTCTACTCCGGGAATTAATGGCGGAAGTGGCGCATGTCGGTGAAGATCATCGCAATACCGTGTTCATCGGCAGCGGCAATCACTTCGTCATCACGAATGGAACCGCCAGGCTGGATCACACAGGTGATGCCTACTGCTGCGGCAGCATCGATACCGTCACGGAACGGGAAGAAGGCGTCAGACGCCATGGCGGAGCCTTTCACTTCCAGACCTTCATCACCTGCTTTAATCCCGGCAATTTTTGCAGAGTAGACACGGCTCATCTGGCCTGCACCTATCCCGATGGTCATGTTCTCTTTCGCGTAGACAATGGCGTTGGATTTCACGAATTTCGCCACTTTCCAGCAGAACAGCGCATCACGCAGTTCCTGCTCGGTTGGTTGACGTTTGGTCACCACGCGCAGGTCGGCTTCTGTCACCATACCCAGGTCGCGGTCCTGAACCAGCAGACCGCCGTTCACGCGTTTGAAGTCCAGGCCTGGTACACGCTCAGCCCACTGGCCGCAAACCAGCACGCGCACGTTCTGTTTTGCAGAGGTGATTTTCAGCGCTTCTTCAGATGCGGATGGCGCGATGATCACTTCGACAAACTGACGGGAGATGATGGCCTGTGCCGTTTCAGCATCCAGCTCGCGGTTGAAGGCGATAATACCGCCGAACGCGGAGGTCGGGTCGGTTTTGTAGGCGCGATCGTAGGCATCCAGAATAGAACTACTTACCGCGACGCCGCATGGGTTGGCGTGCTTGACGATAACGCAGGCAGGCTCACTGAACTCTTTCACACATTCCAGCGCAGCATCGGTGTCAGCGATGTTGTTATAGGAAAGCGCTTTGCCCTGAACCTGTTGAGCGGTAGCAACCGAGGCTTCTTTGACTTCTTCTTCTATATAGAAGGCTGCCTGCTGGTGGCTGTTCTCACCATAACGCATATCCTGCTTCTTAATGAAGTTCAGGTTCAGGGTGCGCGGGAAGCGGCCAGAAGGATCTTTGCTTTCACCGTGGTAAGCCGGCACCAGGCTACCGAAGTAGTTGGCGATCATGCTGTCGTATGCAGCGGTGTGTTCGAATGCTTTGATGGCGAGATCGAAACGCGTTTGCAGAGTCAGTGACCCTTCGTTGGCATCCATCTCATTAATAATGGTGTTGTAGTCGCTGCTCTTCACCACGATAGCCACATCTTTATGGTTCTTGGCAGCGGAGCGCACCATGGTCGGGCCGCCGATATCAATATTCTCTACGGCATCTTCCAGCGAGCAGCCTTCGCGGGCAACAGTCTGAGCGAACGGATAGAGGTTAACGACGACCATGTCGATTGGCGCGATATCATGTTTTTCCATAATGGCGTCGTCCTGACCGCGGCGGCCAAGAATACCGCCGTGGACTTTCGGATGCAGGGTTTTGACGCGTCCATCCATCATTTCCGGGAAACCGGTGTAATCGGACACTTCGGTTACCGACAGACCTTTATCTGCTAACAGGCGAGCGGTACCGCCTGTGGAAAGCAGCTCCACACCACGTGCAGAAAGTGCCTGAGCGAATTCGACAATACCGGCTTTATCAGAAACACTGAGCAGAGCGCGGCGGACTGGACGACGTTGTTGCATGGTAAATCCCCTGGATTTCACGATTACAGAGAGCGTTAGATGAATTTTCCAGCGAAAAACTCATCTAACACACCTGACAGGGCATCCTTGTTAAGCGCGAACATTTTAACGAAAACGTTTGCGCAACGCTCGCACATTTTCACTTTTTCGTATCATTGTGGATAACTCTGTGTGTAAAAAGGTATAAAGCGGGGTTTTGCTGGGGAATGCAGCAGTCAGTCATTTTTTTGCAACTTTTCGGTTGCGGCCTGCGGAGAACTCCCTATAATGCGCCTCCATCGACACGGCAGATGTGAATCACTTCACAAACAACCCGGTCGGTTGAAGAGAAAAAATCCTGAAATAACGGGTTGACTCTGAAAGAGGAAAGCGTAATATACGCCACCTCGCAACGGTGAGCTGAAAGCCGCGTTGCAACTGCTCTTTAACAATTTATCAGACAATCTGTGTGGGCACTCAAAGTGACATGGATTCTTAATGTCTTCGGACACTAAATGAATACCAAGTCTCAACGAGTGAACACGTAATTCATTACGAAGTTTAATTCATTGAGCATCAAACTTTTAAATTGAAGAGTTTGATCATGGCTCAGATTGAACGCTGGCGGCAGGCCTAACACATGCAAGTCGAGCGGTAGCACAGAGAGCTTGCTCTCGGGTGACGAGCGGCGGACGGGTGAGTAATGTCTGGGAAACTGCCTGATGGAGGGGGATAACTACTGGAAACGGTAGCTAATACCGCATAACGTCGCAAGACCAAAGAGGGGGACCTTCGGGCCTCTTGCCATCAGATGTGCCCAGATGGGATTAGCTAGTAGGTGGGGTAACGGCTCACCTAGGCGACGATCCCTAGCTGGTCTGAGAGGATGACCAGCCACACTGGAACTGAGACACGGTCCAGACTCCTACGGGAGGCAGCAGTGGGGAATATTGCACAATGGGCGCAAGCCTGATGCAGCCATGCCGCGTGTATGAAGAAGGCCTTCGGGTTGTAAAGTACTTTCAGCGGGGAGGAAGGTGCTGAGGTTAATAACCTCAGCAATTGACGTTACCCGCAGAAGAAGCACCGGCTAACTCCGTGCCAGCAGCCGCGGTAATACGGAGGGTGCAAGCGTTAATCGGAATTACTGGGCGTAAAGCGCACGCAGGCGGTCTGTCAAGTCGGATGTGAAATCCCCGGGCTCAACCTGGGAACTGCATTCGAAACTGGCAGGCTAGAGTCTTGTAGAGGGGGGTAGAATTCCAGGTGTAGCGGTGAAATGCGTAGAGATCTGGAGGAATACCGGTGGCGAAGGCGGCCCCCTGGACAAAGACTGACGCTCAGGTGCGAAAGCGTGGGGAGCAAACAGGATTAGATACCCTGGTAGTCCACGCCGTAAACGATGTCGACTTGGAGGTTGTGCCCTTGAGGCGTGGCTTCCGGAGCTAACGCGTTAAGTCGACCGCCTGGGGAGTACGGCCGCAAGGTTAAAACTCAAATGAATTGACGGGGGCCCGCACAAGCGGTGGAGCATGTGGTTTAATTCGATGCAACGCGAAGAACCTTACCTACTCTTGACATCCAGAGAACTTTCCAGAGATGGATTGGTGCCTTCGGGAACTCTGAGACAGGTGCTGCATGGCTGTCGTCAGCTCGTGTTGTGAAATGTTGGGTTAAGTCCCGCAACGAGCGCAACCCTTATCCTTTGTTGCCAGCGGTCCGGCCGGGAACTCAAAGGAGACTGCCAGTGATAAACTGGAGGAAGGTGGGGATGACGTCAAGTCATCATGGCCCTTACGAGTAGGGCTACACACGTGCTACAATGGCGCATACAAAGAGAAGCGACCTCGCGAGAGCAAGCGGACCTCATAAAGTGCGTCGTAGTCCGGATTGGAGTCTGCAACTCGACTCCATGAAGTCGGAATCGCTAGTAATCGTAGATCAGAATGCTACGGTGAATACGTTCCCGGGCCTTGTACACACCGCCCGTCACACCATGGGAGTGGGTTGCAAAAGAAGTAGGTAGCTTAACCTTCGGGAGGGCGCTTACCACTTTGTGATTCATGACTGGGGTGAAGTCGTAACAAGGTAACCGTAGGGGAACCTGCGGTTGGATCACCTCCTTACCTTAAAGAACCTGCCTTTGTAGTGCTCACACAGATTGTCTGATGAAAAGTAAATAGCAAGGCGTCTTGCGATTGAGACTTATACGTCCCCTTCGTCTAGAGGCCCAGGACACCGCCCTTTCACGGCGGTAACAGGGGTTCGAATCCCCTAGGGGACGCCACTTGCTGGTTCGTGAGTGAAAGTCACCTGCCGTCATATCTCAAAACTGACTTGCGAGTCATGTTTGAGATATTTGCTCTTTAAAAATCTGGATCAAGCTGAAAATTGAAACGACACACAGTTAATGTGTGTTCGAGTCTCTCAAATTTTCGCAAGTCGATGATGAATCGAAAGAAACATCTTCGGGTTGTGAGGTTAAGCGACTAAGCGTACACGGTGGATGCCCTGGCAGTCAGAGGCGATGAAGGACGTGCTAATCTGCGAAAAGCGCCGGCGAGGTGATATGAACCTTTGACCCGGCGATGTCCGAATGGGGAAACCCAGTGTGATTCGTCACACTATCGTTAACTGAATACATAGGTTAACGAGGCGAACCGGGGGAACTGAAACATCTAAGTACCCCGAGGAAAAGAAATCAACCGAGATTCCCCCAGTAGCGGCGAGCGAACGGGGAGCAGCCCAGAGTCTGAATCAGCTTGTGTGTTAGTGGAACGGTCTGGAAAGTCCGGCGATACAGGGTGACAGCCCCGTACACGAAAATGCACAGGTTGTGAACTCGAAGAGTAGGGCGGGACACGTGGTATCCTGTCTGAATATGGGGGGACCATCCTCCAAGGCTAAATACTCCTGACTGACCGATAGTGAACCAGTACCGTGAGGGAAAGGCGAAAAGAACCCCGGCGAGGGGAGTGAAAAAGAACCTGAAACCGTGTACGTACAAGCAGTGGGAGCACCTTCGTGGTGTGACTGCGTACCTTTTGTATAATGGGTCAGCGACTTATATTCTGTAGCAAGGTTAACCGTATAGGGGAGCCGAAGGGAAACCGAGTCTTAACTGGGCGTTAAGTTGCAGGGTATAGACCCGAAACCCGGTGATCTAGCCATGGGCAGGTTGAAGGTTGGGTAACACTAACTGGAGGACCGAACCGACTAATGTTGAAAAATTAGCGGATGACTTGTGGCTGGGGGTGAAAGGCCAATCAAACCGGGAGATAGCTGGTTCTCCCCGAAAGCTATTTAGGTAGCGCCTCGTGAACTCATCTTCGGGGGTAGAGCACTGTTTCGGCTAGGGGGCCATCCCGGCTTACCAACCCGATGCAAACTACGAATACCGAAGAATGTTATCACGGGAGACACACGGCGGGTGCTAACGTCCGTCGTGAAGAGGGAAACAACCCAGACCGCCAGCTAAGGTCCCAAAGTCATGGTTAAGTGGGAAACGATGTGGGAAGGCACAGACAGCCAGGATGTTGGCTTAGAAGCAGCCATCATTTAAAGAAAGCGTAATAGCTCACTGGTCGAGTCGGCCTGCGCGGAAGATGTAACGGGGCTAAACCATGCACCGAAGCTGCGGCAGCGACGCTTATGCGTTGTTGGGTAGGGGAGCGTTCTGTAAGCCGTTGAAGGTGTCCTGTGAGGGATGCTGGAGGTATCAGAAGTGCGAATGCTGACATAAGTAACGATAATGCGGGTGAAAAGCCCGCACGCCGGAAGACCAAGGGTTCCTGTCCAACGTTAATCGGGGCAGGGTGAGTCGACCCCTAAGGCGAGGCCGAAAGGCGTAGTCGATGGGAAACAGGTTAATATTCCTGTACTTGGTGTTACTGCGAAGGGGGGACGGAGAAGGCTATGTTAGCCGGGCGACGGTTGTCCCGGTTTAAGCATGTAGGCGGAGGTTCCAGGTAAATCCGGTACCTTATTAACGCTGAGGTGTGATGACGAGGCACTACGGTGCTGAAGTAACAAATGCCCTGCTTCCAGGAAAAGCCTCTAAGCATCAGGTAACATCAAATCGTACCCCAAACCGACACAGGTGGTCAGGTAGAGAATACCAAGGCGCTTGAGAGAACTCGGGTGAAGGAACTAGGCAAAATGGTGCCGTAACTTCGGGAGAAGGCACGCTGATATGTAGGTGAAGCCCCTGCGGGTGGAGCTGAAATCAGTCGAAGATACCAGCTGGCTGCAACTGTTTATTAAAAACACAGCACTGTGCAAACACGAAAGTGGACGTATACGGTGTGACGCCTGCCCGGTGCCGGAAGGTTAATTGATGGGGTTAGCGGTAACGCGAAGCTCTTGATCGAAGCCCCGGTAAACGGCGGCCGTAACTATAACGGTCCTAAGGTAGCGAAATTCCTTGTCGGGTAAGTTCCGACCTGCACGAATGGCGTAATGATGGCCAGGCTGTCTCCACCCGAGACTCAGTGAAATTGAACTCGCTGTGAAGATGCAGTGTACCCGCGGCAAGACGGAAAGACCCCGTGAACCTTTACTATAGCTTGACACTGAACACTGGTCCTTGATGTGTAGGATAGGTGGGAGGCTTTGAAGCGTGGACGCCAGTCTGCGTGGAGCCGCCCTTGAAATACCACCCTTTAATGGCTGGTGTTCTAACGTAGACCCGTAATCCGGGTTGCGGACAGTGTCTGGTGGGTAGTTTGACTGGGGCGGTCTCCTCCCAAAGAGTAACGGAGGAGCACGAAGGTTAGCTAATCCTGGTCGGACATCAGGAGGTTAGTGCAATGGCATAAGCTAGCTTGACTGCGAGAGTGACGGCTCGAGCAGGTGCGAAAGCAGGTCATAGTGATCCGGTGGTTCTGAATGGAAGGGCCATCGCTCAACGGATAAAAGGTACTCCGGGGATAACAGGCTGATACCGCCCAAGAGTTCATATCGACGGCGGTGTTTGGCACCTCGATGTCGGCTCATCACATCCTGGGGCTGAAGTAGGTCCCAAGGGTATGGCTGTTCGCCATTTAAAGTGGTACGCGAGCTGGGTTTAGAACGTCGTGAGACAGTTCGGTCCCTATCTGCCGTGGGCGCTGGAGAATTGAGGGGGGCTGCTCCTAGTACGAGAGGACCGGAGTGGACGCATCACTGGTGTTCGGGTTGTCATGCCAATGGCACTGCCCGGTAGCTAAATGCGGAAGAGATAAGTGCTGAAAGCATCTAAGCACGAAACTTGCCCCGAGATGAGTTCTCCCTGACTCCTTGAGAGTCCTGAAGGAACGTTGAAGACTACGACGTTGATAGGTCGGGTGTGTAAGCGCAGCGATGCGTTGAGCTAACCGATACTAATGAACCGTGAGGCTTAACCTTACAACGCCGAAGCTGTTTCGGCGAAGAGAGACAGAAGATTTTCAGCCTTGATACAGATTAACAGAATTTGCCTGGCGGCTTTAGCGCGGTGGTCCCACCTGACCCCATGCCGAACTCAGAAGTGAAACGCCGTAGCGCCGATGGTAGTGTGGGGTCTCCCCATGTGAGAGTAGGGAACTGCCAGGCATCAAACAAGAAGAACCCCGTACCGTAAGGTGCGGGGTTTTTTGCTTTGGATCTTACACATTCCCTCCTTGAAACTTTCTCACCTTTCACTTGCAGACTCGACATTCAGATCATTTCTGGTTATCGTTAGCTGTCTGGATGTCTAAACGTTTATACGTATGCTGTGAGGATATAAGGTTATGCCGATTCGGGTGCAGGACGAGCTACCAGCCGTCAATTTCTTACGTGAAGAAAATGTCTTTGTCATGACGGCTTCACGCGCTACAGGTCAGGAAATTCGCCCGCTGAAGGTGCTTATTCTCAATCTGATGCCAAAAAAGATCGAAACAGAAAACCAGTTTCTTCGTCTGCTTTCGAACTCCCCGCTTCAGGTTGATATCCAGCTGCTACGAATTGATGCCCGTGAGTCGCGAAATACACCTTCTGAGCATCTGAACAATTTCTACTGTAACTTCGATGACATCCGCGATGAAAACTTCGATGGACTGATTGTAACGGGAGCACCACTGGGCCTGGTTGAATTCAATGATGTTGCCTACTGGCCGCAGATAAAACAGGTGCTGGAGTGGGCAAAAGATCACGTCACCTCCACGCTTTTTGTCTGTTGGGCGGTCCAGGCGGCACTGAATATCCTGTATGGCATTCCAAAGCAAACCCGCACTGAAAAGCTCTCTGGCGTATATGAACACCATATTCTGCATCCACACGCATTACTGACGCGCGGATTTGATGACACTTTCCTTGCCCCACACTCTCGCTATGCCGATTTCCCGGCACAACTGATCCGCGATTACACCGATCTGGAGATCCTGGCTGAAACGGAAGACGGTGATGCCTACCTGTTTGCCAGCAAAGATAAGCGTATTGCTTTTGTCACCGGGCATCCCGAGTATGACCCAAACACCCTCGCGGCTGAGTTTTTCCGTGACGTCGAAGCGGGTCTGAATCCGGATGTTCCGTACAACTATTTCCCGAAAAACGATCCGCAAAACAAACCGAGAGCAACCTGGCGCAGCCACGGGAATTTGCTGTTTACGAACTGGCTCAACTATTACGTCTACCAAATCACACCATACGATCTGCGTCACATGAATCCGACGCTGGAGTAATCTTCTGCACTAAACGATCCTAAAGCGTTTCAGCTATTCAGATCAGGCACCTTCGGGTGCCTTTTTTATTTCCGAAATGCCACTCACCACTCAATAAAACTTTAATTTCAATTAAATCAATAAATTGGATCTAAAATTAAATTAAAATGGAAATTGTTTTTGATTTTGGAAAAAATATAGATAGTCTTAATTCTGCTGAGCGAAAACTACACAACGATCTTTCGTTCGCATTGGGGATGTGAATTTGGATCTTTGATGAGGAGCAGAGTGATGACTCAACAGGCAACGACGGTCGATGAACTGGCCTTTACCCAGCCGTATGGCGAGCAAGAACAGCAAGTTTTGACGGCGGAAGCGGTAGAATTCCTGACTGAACTGGTAACGCGCTTTACGCCACAGCGTAATAAGCTGCTGGCAGCGCGCATTCATCAGCAGCAGGAAATTGACGATGGCAAGTTGCCTGGTTTTATTTCGGAAACCGCTTCCATTCGTCGCGGTGAGTGGAAAATCCGCGGCATCCCTGAAGATTTACAGGATCGCCGGGTTGAGATCACGGGGCCGGTAGAGCGCAAAATGGTGATCAACGCCATGAACGCGAACGTTAAAGTCTTTATGGCTGATTTTGAGGACTCACTGGCGCCAGACTGGAACAAAGTTATCGACGGGCAGATCAATCTGCGCGACGCCGTGAACGGCACCATCAGCTATACCAACGAAGCCGGCAAAATTTACCAGCTCAAACCGAACCCGGCGGTGCTGATATGCCGCGTACGCGGGCTGCACCTGCCTGAAAAACACGTCACCTGGCGTGGGGAAGCCATTTCGGGCAGCCTGTTTGATTTCGCGCTCTATTTCTTCCACAACCACAAAAACCTGCTGGCAAAAGGTAGCGGCCCTTACTTCTATCTGCCGAAAACCCAATCCTGGCAGGAAGCGGCCTGGTGGAGTGAGGTGTTTAGTTATGCGGAAGATCGATTCAACCTGCCGCGCGGCACTATCAAAGCCACGCTGCTGATTGAAACGCTGCCTGCCGTGTTCCAGATGAATGAAATTCTGCATGCCCTGCGCGATCACATTGTCGGCCTGAACTGCGGGCGCTGGGACTACATTTTCAGCTACATCAAGACCCTGAAGAATTATCCCGATCGCGTACTGCCGGATCGTCAGGTTGTCACCATGGATAAACCGTTCCTGAGCGCCTACTCGCGTCTGCTGATCAAAACCTGCCACAAGCGTGGTGCCTTTGCGATGGGCGGCATGGCCGCGTTTATTCCAAGCAAAGATGCGGAGCGTAATAGCCAGGTACTCAACAAGGTGAAAGCCGATAAAGAGCTTGAAGCACGCAATGGTCATGACGGGACGTGGATTGCACATCCGGGCCTGGCCGATACCGCGATGGAGGTATTCAACCGCGTGCTTGGCGACAATAAAAACCAGCTGTTTGTCACGCGTGAAGACGATGCGCCAACAGCCGAAGAGCAACTGCTGGCACCGTGTGCGGGTGAACGCACTGAAGAGGGCATGCGTGCCAATATTCGCGTCGCCGTGCAATACATCGAAGCGTGGATCTCCGGCAACGGCTGTGTGCCGATCTACGGCCTGATGGAAGATGCCGCGACGGCGGAGATCTCACGGACCTCCATCTGGCAGTGGATCCACCATCAAAAAACACTCAGCAATGGTAAGCCGGTAACCAAATCCCTGTTCCGCCAGATGCTGGCCGAAGAGATGCGGGTGATCCAGGACGAGCTGGGCGAACACCGCTTCAGCAGTGGACGTTTTGACGACGCTGCGCGCCTGATGGAGCAAATCACCACATCAGATGACTTAATCGACTTCCTGACCCTGCCGGGCTACCGCTTCCTGGCGTAACTCACCACATAACAATATGGAGCATCTGCACATGAAAACCCGTACCCAACAAATCGAAGAATTAAAGAAAGAGTGGACACAACCTCGCTGGGAAGGCATCCGCCGTCCGTACAGCGCGGAGGAAGTGGTGAAATTACGCGGCTCGGTCAATCCGGAATGCACGCTGGCGCAAAATGGCGCGGCGAAAATGTGGAAGCTGCTGCACGGTGGTTCCAAAAAAGGTTACATCAACAGCCTTGGCGCGCTGACGGGCGGTCAGGCACTGCAGCAGGCAAAGGCGGGGATAGAAGCCATTTACCTGTCCGGCTGGCAGGTCGCGGCGGACGCTAACCTGGCCTCCAGCATGTACCCGGATCAGTCGCTCTATCCGGCTAACTCCGTACCGTCGGTCGTGGATCGGATCAACAACACCTTCCGCCGTGCGGATCAGATCCAGTGGGCGGCAGGCATTGAGCCAAACGATCCGCGCTTTATTGATTACTTCCTGCCGATAGTTGCGGATGCGGAAGCGGGTTTCGGTGGCGTGCTGAACGCCTTCGAGCTGATGAAATCGATGATTGAGGCCGGTGCAGCGGCCGTTCACTTCGAAGACCAGCTGGCGTCAGTGAAGAAATGCGGACATATGGGCGGCAAAGTGCTGGTCCCGACCCAGGAGGCGATTCAGAAACTGGTTGCGGCGCGTCTGGCTGCTGACGTGCTCGGCGTGCCGACATTGGTCATTGCCCGTACGGATGCGGATGCAGCTGACCTGATTACCTCAGATTGCGACCCGTACGACAGCGAGTTCATTACCGGTGAACGTACCAGCGAAGGGTTCTATCGTACCCATGCCGGTATTGAGCAGGCGATAAGCCGTGGTCTGGCGTACGCTCCTTATGCGGACCTGGTCTGGTGCGAAACCTCCACGCCGGATCTGGCTCTGGCAAAACGCTTTGCCGATGCCATTCATGCGAAGTACCCGGGCAAACTGCTGGCCTACAACTGCTCACCGTCCTTCAACTGGCAGAAAAAACTGGACGACAAGACAATCGCCAGCTTCCAGCAGCAGCTGTCCGACATGGGCTACAAATACCAGTTCATTACTTTGGCAGGCATCCACAGCATGTGGTTCAACATGTTCGACCTGGCGCACGCCTATGCGCAGGGTGAGGGCATGAAGCACTACGTTGAGAAGGTGCAGCAGCCGGAATTTGCCGCGGGTAAAGATGGCTACACCTTCGTGTCTCACCAGCAGGAGGTGGGAACTGGCTACTTTGATAATGTGACCACGATTATTCAGGGCGGCA
Organism: Enterobacter ludwigii; assembly: GCA_023023105.1. NCBI lineage: Bacteria > Pseudomonadati > Pseudomonadota > Gammaproteobacteria > Enterobacterales > Enterobacteriaceae > Enterobacter > Enterobacter ludwigii. Next base: position 253,432 of record CP083824.1, read on the forward strand.
CCTCCTCCGTCACCGCCTTAACGGGATCAACCGAAGAAGCACAGTTCTAAACTTTTCCCCCTCTCCCCCCTCGGGGAGAGGGTTGGGGTGAGGGGGGATATATGTCGCGTGGTCTGGAATTACTGATTGCCCAAACTATTTTGCAGGGCTTCGATGCCCAGTATGGCCGTTTTCTGGAAGTGACCTCCGGCGCGCAGCAGCGCTTCGAACATGCAGACTGGCATGCGGTTCAGCAGGCCATGAAGCAGCGTATCCATCTCTACGACCACCATGTGGGTCTGGTGGTGGAGCAGTTGCGCTGTATCACCGACGGTAAAAGTCCAGACGCGGAATTTTTACTGCGCGTGAAAGAGCACTACACCCGTTTGTTACCCGATTACCCGCGCTTCGAGATTGCGGAGAGCTTCTTTAACTCCGTCTATTGTCGGTTATTTGACCACCGCTCATTATCTCCTGAGCGGTTATTTATTTTCAGCTCCCAGCCCGAGCGGCGTTTTCGTACTATTCCTCGTCCGCTGGCGAAAGATTTCTTTCCCGATCGCGGGTGGGAAAAGCTCCTGCACCGCGTGTTAACAGACTTGCCGCTGCGTTTACCCTGGGAGAATAAAACCCGGGATATCGGCTATATCCACGCGCATCTCACTGAAACCTTCGGCGAGGACGTTCTTGGGCACAGCCATTTGCAGGTCGCCAATGAACTGTTCTATCGCAATAAAGCCGCCTGGTTGGTGGGCAAACTGGTTACGCCGGCAGCCATCGTGCCGTTTCTGTTACCGATCCACCGCACCGACGACGGCGAACTGTTTGTCGATACCTGTCTGACCACCAGCGCCGAAGCCAGCATTGTGTTTGGCTTCGCCCGTTCCTACTTTATGGTCTACGCGCCGTTACCTGCCGCGCTCGTGGAATGGTTGCGCGAGATCCTGCCGGGCAAAACCACCGCCGAGCTGTATATGGCGATTGGTTGCCAGAAGCACGCTAAAACGGAAAGCTACCGGGAATACCTGCGCTATGTCACTGCCGCTGATGAGAAGTTTATCGAAGCACCGGGCATTCGCGGCATGGTAATGCTGGTGTTTACGCTGCCGGGCTTTGACCGGGTCTTTAAGGTAATTAAAGACAGATTCGCGCCGCAAAAAGAGATGACGGCTGCACATGTCCGCGCCTGCTACCAGCTGGTTAAAGAGCACGACCGTGTTGGACGCATGGCCGATACCCAGGAATTCGAAAACTTTGTGCTGGATAAGCAGCAGATCGATCCGGCGCTAATGGCGCTTTTAATGCAGGAAGTACCCGGCAAAATCACCGATATTGGTGACAAAATTGTGATTAACCATCTCTACATTGAACGCCGTATGGTGCCCCTGAACATCTGGCTGGAGCAGTCCGAAGGTCAGGCGCTTCGCGATGCCATTGAAGAGTATGGCAATGCGATTCGCCAGCTTGCTGCCGCCAATATCTTCCCGGGGGATATGCTGTTTAAAAACTTCGGCGTCACCCGCCACGGGCGCGTCGTGTTCTACGATTACGATGAAATTTGTTACATGACTGAGGTGAATTTCCGCGACATCCCGCAGCCCCGCTATCCGGAAGATGAACTCTCCGGTGAGCCATGGTACAGCGTCTCGCCGGGTGATGTATTTCCTGAGGAGTTCCGCCACTGGCTGTGCGCTGACCCGCGAATTGGGCCATTATTCGCAGAGATGCACGACGATCTGTTCCACGCCAGTTACTGGCGTGGATTGCAAACGCGAATTAAGAATGGGCATGTTGAAGATGTGTACGCCTATCGACGTAAGCAGCGGTTTTGCTTGCGGTTTAACGAATCCCACCATACGCCAGCGTCACCTCTTTCGCCGCCTTAATCACCAGCGCACCCAGTTCGGTCACGCGATCATCCGTCATGCGTGAAATCGGCCCGGAGATGGAGATGGCGGCGAACGGCTCGCGGTGTTCGTCAAAGATACAGGCTGCAATGCAACGCAGGCCCAGAGCATGTTCCTCGTCATCAAACGAATAGCCGCGTTTGCGGGTCAGGGCCAGATCCTCTTTAAGATGCACCGGCGAAACCAGCGTTGCGTGGGTGTAGGCGTGCAACCCTTTACGGTGCAATAACCCCGTCACCTGCTCTTCGCTCAGTTGCGACAGAAACGCTTTCCCCGCCCCGGAGGCGTGCATAGGGAGCTTGCCGCCAATGGGGGCCGACATACGCATCAGCTGCGTACACTGTACCTGGTCGATGATGATCGCCTGATGGTCGCTCTGGTCGAGTACCGCCAGGTTTACCGTCTCGCCGGAATCTTCCATCAGCTTGCGCAGGATCGGGTGCACAATCGCCAGCAGATTACGGCTTTGCAGGAAGCTGCTGCCGACGATAAACGCATGCGCGCCTACAGCCCAGTGTCCCAGCTCACCGACCTGACGGACAAAGCCCAGCTGCTGCATGGTGGTCAGCAGTCGATGCGTTGTGGAGTTCGGCAGGCCAGCCTGCTGGGCCAGCTCCGTCAGGGCCACGCTGTTGTGCGACTCGGCTATCCACTCCAGCAGCTTCAAACCGCGCGTGAGCGATTGAACCTGTCCGCCCTGTTGTGCGGCGGTGGTAGCAGCAGGTTTTCTGCCGCGTTTAGCGGGAACGGTCGCGACCATGACGATCTCCTTTTTCTGTATCGTGGAAATCATTTTCGTTTTATTTGGTGAATTTGCAACCGTTATCCTGACTGATCGGAGGAGTGATAGTGAACATGTCTCATGTTACCCCTGTGTGACTTTTCCACCCTGCGAGATTATGCCAGTATGGAATGCAGCCTTTTGGCCTTGTTGAGCGTTGTCGGGAGCAAGTGTGAGCAGCAAAGTAGAGCAACTGCGTGCGCAGTTAAATGAACGAATTCTGGTGCTGGACGGCGGCATGGGCACTATGATCCAGGGCTATCGTCTGAGCGAAGACGATTTCCGCGGCGAGCGCTTTGCCGACTGGCCATGCGATCTGAAGGGTAACAACGACCTGCTGGTGCTGAGCAAGCCGCAAGTCATTACCGATATCCACAACGCGTACTTCGAAGCGGGTGCAGATATCGTTGAAACCAACACCTTCAACTCGACAACCATCGCCATGGCGGATTACCAGATGGAATCCCTGTCGGCGGAAATCAACTTTGAAGCCGCGAAGCTGGCGCGCGCCTGCGCCGACGAGTGGACGGCCCGCACGCCGGACAAGCCGCGCTACGTTGCCGGGGTGCTTGGCCCTACCAACCGCACCGCGTCGATTTCACCGGACGTGAACGACCCGGCGTTTCGTAATATCACCTTTGACCAGCTGGTTGCCGCCTACCGCGAATCGACCAAAGCGCTGGTGGAAGGCGGTTCCGATCTGATCCTGATTGAAACGGTGTTCGATACCCTCAACGCTAAAGCCGCGATTTACGCGGTGAAAGAGGAGTTCGAGGCGCTGGGCGTTGACCTGCCGATCATGATTTCCGGCACCATTACCGACGCCTCCGGCCGTACCTTATCCGGCCAGACAACCGAAGCCTTTTATAACTCACTGCGCCACGCCGAAGCGCTCTCCTTCGGCCTGAACTGCGCACTGGGGCCAGATGAACTCCGTCAGTACGTACAGGAACTGTCGCGCATTGCGGAATGTTACGTCACCGCGCACCCGAACGCCGGTTTGCCGAACGCGTTTGGTGAATACGATCTCGATGCCAACACCATGGCGGCGCAAATCCGCGAGTGGGCCGAGTCTGGTTTCCTGAACATCGTCGGTGGCTGCTGCGGCACGACGCCTGAGCATATCGCGGCCATGAGCAATGCGGTGGCCGGGCTGCCGCCACGAAAATTACCTGAGCTGCCTATTGCCTGTCGTCTCTCCGGCCTTGAGCCGTTGACCATCGGTGACGACAGCCTGTTTGTGAACGTGGGTGAGCGTACTAACGTCACCGGTTCAGCAAAGTTCAAACGTCTGATTAAAGAAGAGAAGTACAGCGAAGCGCTGGACGTCGCCCGCCAGCAGGTTGAGAGCGGTGCTCAAATTATTGATATCAACATGGATGAGGGGATGCTCGATGCCGAAGCGGCGATGGTGCGTTTCCTCAACCTGATTGCCGGTGAACCGGACATCGCCCGCGTGCCGATCATGATTGACTCCTCTAAGTGGGAAGTCATCGAGAAAGGGCTGAAATGCATTCAGGGTAAAGGCATCGTTAACTCCATCTCGATGAAAGAAGGCGTTGATATCTTTATCCATCACGCGAAGCTGGTACGCCGTTACGGCGCGGCCGTTGTGGTTATGGCCTTTGATGAAGTGGGCCAGGCAGACACCCGCGAGCGCAAGATTGAGATTTGCCGCCGTGCGTACAAAATTTTGACCGAAGAGGTAGGCTTCCCCCCGGAAGACATCATCTTTGACCCGAACATTTTCGCTGTGGCGACCGGGATTGAAGAGCACAACAACTACGCCCAGGACTTTATCGGCGCGTGTGAAGACATTAAGCGCGAGCTGCCGCATGCGCTGATCTCCGGCGGTGTATCGAACGTATCGTTCTCGTTCCGCGGTAACGACCCGGTGCGTGAAGCTATTCACGCCGTGTTCCTCTACTACGCCATCCGTAACGGGATGGATATGGGGATCGTAAACGCCGGACAGCTCGCGATTTACGACGACCTGCCGGCAGAACTGCGCGACGCGGTAGAAGACGTGATCCTGAACCGTCGTGACGATGCCACCGAGCGGATGCTGGATCTGGCGGAGAAATACCGTGGCAGTAAATCGGATGAAGCAGCCAACGTTCAGCAGGCCGAGTGGCGTTCCTGGGATGTGAAAAAGCGTCTGGAATATTCGCTGGTGAAAGGTATTACCGAGTTTATCGAACTGGATACCGAAGAAGCGCGTCTTCAGTCCGCACGTCCGATTGAAGTGATCGAAGGGCCACTGATGGACGGCATGAACGTGGTTGGCGATCTGTTCGGTGAGGGCAAAATGTTCCTGCCGCAGGTAGTGAAATCCGCCCGCGTGATGAAGCAGGCGGTGGCCTATCTTGAACCGTTTATCGAAGCCAGCAAAGAGAAAGGCTCCAGCAACGGGAAAATGGTGATCGCCACCGTGAAGGGCGATGTTCACGACATCGGCAAGAATATCGTCGGCGTGGTGCTGCAGTGTAATAACTACGAGATTATCGATCTTGGCGTGATGGTACCTGCGGACAAAATCCTCAAAACCGCACGTGAAGTGAATGCCGACCTGATTGGCCTCTCCGGGCTGATCACCCCGTCGCTTGATGAGATGGTCAACGTGGCGAAAGAGATGGAGCGTCAGGGCTTTACCATTCCGCTGCTGATTGGTGGGGCGACCACCTCAAAAGCGCACACGGCGGTGAAAATCGAGCAGAACTACAGTGGTCCAACGGTCTACGTGCAAAATGCCTCGCGAACGGTAGGCGTGGTGTCCGCGCTGCTCTCTGACACCCAGCGCGACGAGTTTGTTACGCGCACCCGCAAAGAGTACGAAACCGTCCGTATTCAGCACGGTCGCAAGAAACCGCGCACACCGCCTGTTACGTTGCAGGCGGCACGCGATAACGATCTGGCGTTTGACTGGTCGAGCTATACGCCACCTGTCGCGCATCGTCTGGGCGTGCAGGATGTGACTGCCAGCATCGAGACGCTGCGCAACTACATCGACTGGACGCCGTTCTTTATGACCTGGTCGCTGGCGGGCAAATATCCGCGCATCCTCGAAGACGAAGTAGTCGGTGAAGAAGCACAGCGCCTGTTTAAAGATGCCAACGAGATGCTCGACAAACTGAGTGTGGAGAAAACCCTCAACCCGCGTGGCGTGGTGGGGCTGTTTCCGGCGAACCGCGTGGGCGACGATGTTGAAATCTATCGCGATGAAACCCGCACTCACGTGCTGGCGGTGAGTCACCATCTGCGTCAGCAAACCGAGAAAGTGGGTTTCGCGAACTACTGCCTGGCCGATTTCGTTGCGCCGAAGCTTTCTGGTAAAGCCGATTACATCGGCGCATTTGCCGTAACCGGTGGTCTGGAAGAAGATGCCCTGGCGGATGCGTACGAAGCGCAGCACGATGATTACAACAAAATCATGGTCAAAGCGATTGCCGACCGCCTGGCGGAAGCCTTCGCCGAGTACCTGCACGAGCGCGTACGTAAGGTACTCTGGGGCTACGCGGCCAATGAGAACCTCAGCAACGAGGAACTGATCCGCGAAAACTATCAGGGGATTCGTCCGGCACCTGGCTACCCGGCCTGCCCGGAACACACCGAAAAGGGAACCATCTGGAAGCTGCTGGATGTTGAAGCGCATACAGGGATGAAACTCACCGAGTCGTTCGCCATGTGGCCAGGGGCGTCCGTTTCCGGCTGGTATTTCAGCCATCCTGACAGCAAGTACTTCGCCGTGGCGCAGCTGCAACGCGATCAAATCGAAGATTACGCCCTGCGCAAAGGTATGAGTGTCTCTGAAGTGGAGCGTTGGCTAGCGCCGAATTTAGGCTACGACGCGGACTGACGTCACTTTTCCTTACAACAAACAGGGCGCTCATTGGGCGCCCTGTCTCTTTATTACGTTTAAACCCTTATACTGAACCAAGGGAAAACGAATAACGATAAGGAGGAACATCTTCCGTGCTGATTCTGTTACATCTGCTCTCCGCAGTCGCACTTCTGGTATGGGGCACCCATATTGTCCGTACCGGCGTGATGCGCGTATTTGGTGCCCGTTTACGTACCGTTCTCAGCAGCAGCGTTGAGAAGAAACCGCTCGCCTTCTGCGCGGGTATTGGCGTAACGGCACTGGTTCAGAGCAGCAACGCCACGACGCTGCTTGTCACCTCGTTTGTGGCGCAAGATCTGGTGGCGCTGGCCCCGGCGCTGGTGATTGTACTGGGTGCTGATGTAGGTACCGCGTTGATGGCGCGTATCCTTACCTTTGATCTCTCCTGGCTGTCGCCGTTGCTGATTTTTATTGGCGTCATCTTCTTCCTCGGCCGCAAACAAACGCGAGCCGGACAGCTCGGACGCGTAGGGATTGGCCTGGGGCTTATCCTGCTGGCGCTGGAACTGATTGTGCAGGCGGTCACTCCCATTACCGAGGCTAATGGTGTTCAGGTCATCTTCGCTTCGCTGACTGGCGACATCATGCTGGACGCGCTGATCGGTGCAGTGTTTGCCATCGTCAGTTACTCGAGCCTGGCTGCGGTACTGCTGACAGCAACACTCACCGCTGCAGGGGTGATCTCCTTCCCGGTCGCGTTATGTCTGGTGATCGGGGCTAACCTCGGTTCTGGCCTGCTGGCGATGCTCAACAACAGTGCCGCTAATGCTGCCGCCCGTCGCGTAGCGCTTGGCAGCCTGTTGTTCAAGCTGGTGGGCAGCCTGATTATCCTGCCCTTTATCCACCCGCTGGCGAACCTGATGGACAACCTTCCGCTGCCGAAGGCGGAGTTGGTGATCTATTTCCACGTTTTCTATAACCTGGTGCGCTGCCTGGCGATGGTGCCTTTTGCTGAGCCGATGGCCCGTTTCTGTGAACGACTTATTCAGGATGAACCGGAGCTGGATGCGCGTCTGAAACCTAAGCATCTGGATACGTCCGCGTTGGACACCCCTGCACTGGCGCTGGCGAATGCTGCCCGTGAGACGCTGCGTATAGGCGATGCGATGGAAACCATGCTCGAAGGGCTGCAAAAGGTGATGCACGGCGAGCCACGTGAAGAGAAAGAGCTGCGCAGACTGGCGGACGACATCAACGTGCTCTATACCGCCATCAAGCTCTATCTTGCGCGTATTCCGCAGGATGAACTGGCGGAGGAGGAGTCCCGCCGCTGGGCGGAAATTATCGAGATGTCGCTTAACCTGGAGCAGGCCTCAGATATCGTTGAGCGCATGGGCAGCGAGATTGCCGACAAATCCCTTGCCGCGCGTCGCGCATTTTCAGGTGAAGGCCTGAAGGAGCTGGAGGCGCTGCACGAACAGCTGGTCAGCAACCTCAAGCTGGCGATGTCGGTGTTCTTCTCCAGCGACGTGCCGAGTGCGCGCCGCCTGCGCCGCAACAAGCATCGTTTCCGTATTCTGAACCGCCGCTACTCGCACGCCCACGTTGAGCGTCTGCATCAGCAGAACGTGCAGAGTATCGAAACGAGTTCGCTGCACCTGGGGCTGCTGGGGGATATGAAACGTCTCAACTCGTTGTTCTGCGCGGTGGCGTACAGCGTGATGGAACAGCCGGATGAAGACGACGAGCGGGATGAATATTAATCTCTGAAAGCGCCTCGCAAAACCGTTTTGCGAGGCGTGACACCTTATAAAGCGCCATTTACTCTTCAGACCTTACATTTTTAAGGGAATAGAAAATGCTCGTTTATTACGCTACTCTTTGCCAATTCATGCGCATTCCGATGGGGGTTCTCATGCGCACTACTCAAGGCATTAAAAAATCAGTTAATGTGTCGTTAGCACCAGAAATTCTTGAAGAGGCGCGACGGCTTAAACTTAATCTATCCGCTGTACTCACGGCTGCGCTGCAGGAGCAGTTTCGTGCGCATCAGCGCGCCGAGTGGTTAGCAGAAAATAAAGCTTCTATTGAGGCCATTAACCAGTGGGTTGATGAAAACGGCTCTTTTAGTGACTTTCAGAGGTCGTTCTGATGGAGCAATATTTTGCTTATGAGAATGAAGGTAAGGGGAAAACTGCCTATCCCTGGCTAATCAATATGCAGCATCCCGTGGCCAATGTGATGAAGCATATCCTGGTCGCCCCCGCAGTTGAGCTTAGCCACCTGGGAGGCATTCAACCGCCTGCGAAAGTGTGCCCTGTCGTTGAGATAGCGGGTAAGCTCTGCGTGGTCATGATGCACATGATGGCAGGCATATCGCCAAAAGAGTTAGGCGAGCGTGTCGCCGATCTTACGCAAAACCGGGCTTCATTGCGGGATGCACTCGATTTTTTGATCAACGGTTACTAACACTTTTTTGTCAGCCGCAAGGTAAGGTATATTTCGCCCTTCACAGGAGAAACTATGCTGCCAACTCAATCAACCCGATTAAACAAATACATTAGCGAGAGCGGGATCTGCTCACGTCGCGAGGCTGACCGTTACATTGAACAGGGTAACGTGTTCCTCAACGGCAAACGCGCCACCATTGGCGACCAGGTCGTCCCTGGCGATGTGGTTAAAGTGAATGGTCAGGTCATCGAACCCCGCGATGCTGAAGACCTGGTGTTTATCGCGTTGAATAAACCGGTTGGTATCGTCAGTACCACGGAAGATGGCGAGCGGGACAACATCGTTGATTTCGTTAACCACAGCAGCCGTGTCTTCCCGATTGGTCGACTGGATAAAGACTCCCAGGGGCTGATTTTTCTCACCAACCACGGTGACCTGGTGAACAAAATTCTGCGCGCCGGAAATGACCATGAGAAAGAGTACATCGTCACGGTGAATAAGCCTGTGACGGATGAGTTTATCCGTGGGATGGGGGCGGGCGTGCCAATTCTGGGCACCGTTACGAAGAAGTGTAAGGTGAAGAAAGAAGCACCGTTCGCGTTTCGTATTACGCTGGTCCAGGGTTTAAACCGGCAGATCCGCCGTATGTGTGAGCACTTCGGTTATGAAGTGACGAAGCTGGAACGCACGCGCATCATGAACGTCAGCTTGTCCGGGATCCCGCTGGGTGAATGGCGTGATTTAACGGATGACGAGCTGATCGAGCTGTTCAAACTTATTGAGAATTCTTCATCCGAAGCAAAGCCGAAGGCCAAAGCCAAACCTAAAACCCAGGCGATTAAGCGCCCGGTGGTGAAGGCGCCGCAGGCGGAAGAGAAAGGACGCGGCAAACCGGCCAACGGGAAACGCTTTACCCAGCCTGGCCGTAAAAAGAAAGGGCGCTAATCAGCGCCTTCCACGAGTCGATGTGTTGGCAGACCACGAGAAGGTCGCCTCCGCATCGGGTTTATAAGCCTGCTGCTTTTTCAGTTTGCGGGCTTTTTTCGCCTCAGCCTCACGCTGTGTCATCAATTTGTCGATATACTCTTTTTTAACCTGGTTCGTTTCGGCGTTCGTCAGCGTGCGGCCATGTGCGATACGGGCGCGGTCGAGAAGCGTTTTCAGTTCGCGCTGCTCGGCTTCCGTCATGTCTTTCTGGGTCAGTCGTGGTGTAGCCATTGCTGAAGCCTCCTGATGGGGAGGCTTCAGTGTAAAGCAAGCCGCGTAAATTAACCCTGCTTCACCGCATCTTTTTTGGGTTGTTCATCAATCGGCTTACCGGACCAGTAACCCGCCAGCAGCGAACCGGACAGGTTATGCCAGACGGAGAACAGTGCGCCAGGTAGGGCCGCCAGTGGTGAGAAGTAAATCTTACCGAGTGCTGCCGCCAGACCGGAGTTCTGCATTCCCACCTCGATTGCCAGCGTGCGGCAGGTGGACTCGTCAAAGCCAAACAGCTTCCCGCCCCAGTAACCACCGAGTAATCCAATGGTGTTATGCAGCACTACCGCGACGATCACCACAAAGCCTACAGAAGCAATGTGTGAGGCGGAACCCGCCACCACGGCGCTGATGATCGCCAGAATGCAGACCATCGAGAACGCCGGCAGATACGGTTCAACCGTTTTCACCACGCGCGGGAAAAGATGGTGAATGACCAGCCCTAGCGCAATCGGGATCACTACTATTTGCAGGATGCTAAGCAGCATGCCCATGACGTCCACCTGAATATGTGCGTCCACATATAAGCGCGTTAACAGCGGGGTGGCAATTACGCCAACCAGTGTGGAAACGGAAGAGATAGTGACGGAGAGTGCCACATCGCCTTTCGCAAGGTAGATCATCACGTTGGATGCGGTACCGCTGGCCACGCTGCCCACCAGCACCATCCCGGCGGAGAGATCGGGCGGCATCTTAAAGGCCATCGCCAGAAGCCACGCGGCGAGCGGCATCACCAGGTAGTGCAGGAATATGCCTGCAGCGACGGGGGCCGGGCGCGACAGCACGCGTTTAAAATCGTCGATTTTCAGATGCACGCCCATACCGAGCATGATCAGCATCAGCAGGGTGGTGACCCATGGACCAATACCGGTGAACGAGGTGGGCGTGTAATACGCGACTACGGAGAGCAGCAGCGCCCATAACGGGAACAGCCGTGTGATGGCGGATAACATAGGTATTTCCTTGCGATTGTGTTGTGTTTAGTTATGAAAAAGCCGGGTCTGTGCCCGGCTTATAGGTATTGTTTATCGTGCTAACGAATTTTATTCAAACAAATTCTGATGAAGTTTCTGCACCACCTGCTCCGCCTGATCGGCAGGGACCAGGAAGCAGAGGTTATAGCTGGATGCACCGTAACAAATCATACGGATGTTGAACGGGTCGAGTACGCCGAAGACCTCTTTCCCTACGCCGCAGGCACGCGACAGCTTGTTGCCAATGATGGCAACCAGCGCCAGATTTTCTTCTACTTCCACGCGGCACAGTTCAGAAAGCTCAATCAGCAGTGACTGCGTCAGCAGGGTGTCACCAGTGGAGGTGGAACCGGTAGTATCCAGCGTCAGCGCGATGCTCACTTCGGAGGTGGTGATCAGGTCTACAGAGATGTTATGGCGCGCCAGAATGCCAAACACTTCCGCCAGGAAGCCACGGGAGTGCAGCATATTGTGGCTGTGCAGCGTGACCAGCGTCTGGCGACGGCGCAGGGCCAACGCGCGGAACAGTGGTGGATTTTCCGTTTTCTTGCAGACCAGCGTGCCGCCTGCTTTCGGGTCTTTACTGGAGCCGACGAAGACCGGAATATCGCTACGTACGGCTGGCAAAAGGGTTGCCGGGTGCAGCACCTTCGCGCCGAAGGTGGCCATTTCTGCCGCTTCTTCGAAGGCGATCACATCAATACGTTTAGCCGCAGAAACAACGCGCGGGTCGGTGGTGTAAATGCCCGGAACGTCAGTCCAGATATCCACGCGCGTTGCATGCAGGGCTTCGCCCAACAGTGCGGCGGTGTAGTCGCTGCCGCCACGGCCAAGCGTGGTGGTGCGGCCTTTCGCTTCACTGCCGATAAAGCCCTGGGTGATCACAATACCATCTGCCAGACGGGGAGCCAGCTGCTGGTTGGTCAGCTCCGCCAGCGCTTCAACGTCCGGCTCGGCGCGGCCAAAGCGATCGCTGGTACGCATCACTTTGCGCACGTCAAACCACTGCGCCTGAATGTTACGCTCGCGCATGATTTCCACAAACAGCAGAGTCGACATCAGTTCGCCATGGCTGACCAGCTCATCGGTCAGGGCGGTGGAGGTGGCCAGAGAAGCCGCTTCTGCCAGCGTGGTGATATTTTCCAGCAGGCGTTCCACTTCTTCGCGGATGACATTCGGGTTCTGCAGACGTTCAAGGATGTCGAACTGAATTTTGCGCAGTGCATCCAGCTTAACGAAACGCTCGGTCGCTTCCAGTCCTTCAGACAGAGAAACCAGCAGGTTCGTCACGCCAGCAGAGGCAGAAAGCACCACCAGGCGGGTATTCGGATCGGCTAGCACCACATCGGCGCTGCGGTTCATGGCATCGTAATCGGCCACACTGGTGCCGCCAAATTTGGCGACCACAAAACTCGTCATAACAACCTCGTGTCAGGGAATGAATAAAGCGACCTTGGCACAAGAATGAAACGAAAACAGGTGCAGGCGCAAAATACGGCCCTATAAATAAAATGCGGGGGAGGTCCTGTCAATGCCGGGATTATGCGGATTTTTCATGGGGGGGTACCCCTGAGAAACAGGACTTATAACAGGGCCATATTTTATGCTTCATTTTACCCGGTTTTGACCGACATTTCGCCGCTCCGGGAGCGCTCTCCAGCAGCTATACTTTTCGGGTCTTTTCACCTGCGTTTGATGCAGGCCAGGGCAATGGCATAAAAACCATCACAATTTTTATTTGCAGGCGCTACAATCGACCGCAGTCACAATTCTCAAATCAGAAGAGTATTGCTAATGAAAAACATCAACCCAACGCAGACCGCTGCCTGGCAGGCACTACAAAAACATTTTGATGAAATGAAAGACGTCACTATCGCGGAGCTGTTCGCGAAAGATGCCGATCGTTTCAACAAATTCTCCGCGACCTTTGATGACCTGATGCTGGTGGATTTCTCCAAAAACCGCATTACCGAAGAGACGCTGGCGAAACTGCAGGATCTGGCAAAAGAGACGCAGCTTGCTGACGCCATCAAATCCATGTTCTCCGGTGAGAAGATCAACCGCACCGAAGACCGTGCCGTGCTGCACGTGGCGCTGCGTAACCGTAGCAATACGCCAATCATCGTTGACGGCAAAGATGTAATGCCGGAAGTGAACGCGGTGCTGGAAAAGATGAAAGCCTTCTCCGAAGCGATCATCTCTGGTAGCTGGAAAGGCTACACCGGCAAAGCCATCACCGACGTGGTTAACATCGGTATCGGCGGTTCTGACCTCGGTCCATTCATGGTGACCGAAGCGCTGCGTCCATATAAAAACCACCTCAACATGCACTTTGTCTCTAACGTCGATGGTACCCACATCGCCGAAGTGCTGAAGAACGTGAACCCGGAAACCACCCTGTTCCTGGTTGCGTCTAAAACCTTTACCACTCAGGAAACCATGACCAACGCCCATAGCGCGCGCGACTGGTTCCTGAAGACTGCTGGCGACAACAAGCACGTGGCGAAACACTTCGCGGCGCTGTCCACCAACGGCAAGGCCGTTGGTGAGTTCGGGATTGATACCGCGAACATGTTTGAGTTCTGGGACTGGGTTGGCGGCCGTTACTCTCTGTGGTCTGCAATCGGTCTGTCCATCATCCTGTCTGTCGGCTTCGACAACTTCGTTGAGCTGCTATCAGGCGCACACGCGATGGATAAACACTTCTCCAGCACCGCACCAGAGAAAAACCTGCCTGTGCTGCTGGCGCTGATTGGTATCTGGTACAACAACTTCTTCGGCGCTGAAACCGAAGCGATCCTGCCATACGATCAGTACATGCACCGTTTCGCGGCCTACTTCCAGCAGGGCAACATGGAATCCAACGGTAAATACGTTGACCGTAACGGCAACGCCGTGGATTACCAGACCGGTCCAATCATCTGGGGTGAGCCGGGCACGAACGGTCAGCACGCGTTCTACCAGCTGATTCACCAGGGCACCAAAATGGTACCGTGCGATTTCATCGCCCCGGCTATCACCCATAACCCACTGTCCGACCACCATCCGAAGCTGCTGTCTAACTTCTTCGCCCAGACTGAAGCGCTGGCATTTGGTAAATCCCGCGAGGTGGTCGAGCAGGAATACCGTGACCAGGGTAAAGATCCGGCAACCCTGGATCACGTTGTGCCGTTCAAAGTGTTCGAAGGCAACCGTCCAACCAACTCCATCCTGCTGCGCGAAATCACGCCGTTCAGCCTGGGGGCGCTGATTGCCCTGTACGAGCACAAAATCTTCACGCAGGGCGCGATCCTGAACATCTTCACCTTTGACCAGTGGGGCGTTGAGCTGGGCAAACAGCTGGCAAACCGTATTCTGCCAGAGCTGGGTGATGATAAAGCGATTACCAGCCATGACAGCTCAACAAATGGTTTGATCAACCGTTATAAAGCATGGCGTGCGTAATTAAAATGTCATGAAAAGTGCCGGCGATATGCCGGCATTTTTTTATCGGATAATTCCTGATGTCTATTATCTCCCTCAAATTTCACTACTGAGTTTTATCTGAAAAAAGCCGTTAACCCGTTAATTGCTGCGGTTTATTTTAGGAATATACGGATAATTGCTTTCAGCTTTTTTATTTTATCTTAATGATTTTATTGGTTTTTATATTTATCTTTCTTTTCTTATACTTCGATCTTATCCATTAGTCTGAAAACTCTCTCCCTATTTACCCTTACGGCAAACCCTCTGCAGTAGTTGTGTATACTCGATTCCGCCTGAAATTCTTATCGGGCAAATCTCCATTCATTCATTGAAGGGAAATTGTTATGAAAAAAGTACTGTATGGCATTTTTGCCATATCTGCGCTTGCGGCGACATCTGTCTATGCAGCTCCGGTTCAGGTCGGGGAAGCGGCAGGGTCGGCTGCGACGTCTGCGTCTGCGGGAAGTTCTACCGCAGCCAGCACCAGCACCGTAAGTTCAGCCGTGGGTGTCGCGCTGGCGGCAACCGGTGGCGGTGATGGCTCCAATACCGGAACCACGACCACCACAACGACCAGCACCCGATAATTCCGGGTGTTTTAATCATAACCACACTTCGGTGTGGTTATTTCGCCCTTCGGAGAAGAGTCGTGAAGCGACCTGCAATCATCATGATTTGCCTGCTCTTGCAGGCGTGCTCAGCCACCACCAAAGGGCTGGGGAACTCACTGTGGGACAGCATGTTCGGCACACCGGGTGTACATCTGACCGATGATGAACTTCAGAACATGCCGTATGCCAGCCAGTACATGCAGTTAAACGATGGCCCGCAACTGTTTGTGGTGCTCGCTTTCGATGAAAACGGGCAGCAGAAATGGGTGACGCAGGATCAGGCCACCATCGTGACGCAGCATGGACGTCTCGTGAAAACCCTGTTGGGTGGAGACAACCTGCTTGAGGTGAACAATATCGCTGCTGACCCGCTTATCAAACCCAACCAGATCACCGACGGCGCAAGCTGGACGCGCACGATGGGCTGGACCGAGCATAAACAGGTGCGTTACGCCACCGCACGCTCCACCTTCCGTTGGGAGGGGACGGACAGTGTCAGCGTGGGAAGTGACAAAACCCAGGTTCGCGTGCTCGATGAAGAAGTGATCACCGACCAGGCCACGTGGCATAACCGTTTCTGGGTCGACGATGACGGACAAATCCGTCAGTCCCTGCAGTATCTCGGAGCCGGATTCTTCCCGGTCAAAACTACGCTTATCAAGGCCGCGAAATCATGAAAACACTTATTCGCGTGGCGCTGATCGCCAGTTTTGCCGCGCCGCTTGCCTGGTCTGCCGGAACGGTGAAGGTCTATATCCCGGACAGCACGCAGCCCAAAACACTGACCAACGCCGGGCATCTGTTCGATCTCGTCGGCCAGCCCAGACTGGCGAACAGCTGGTGGCCTGGCGCGGTGATCGCTGAACGCCAGAAAACCGCTGAAGCGGAACAACAATACAAGGCGCTCCTCGCCAGGCTGACGGGATTAGCGGAGCAGGAAGAGGGTGACGATGCGGCGGCGATTAACAGCGTTCGCCAGCAGGTTCAGGCCCTGAAAATCACCGGTCGGCTGCCGGTGAACCTCGATCCAGATGACGTGCGCGTGTCGGAGAACGGTAACCCGGCTCTGGAAGGGGAATACACGCTCTGGCTGCCTGCACAACCCTCAACCATCACCGTTTTTGGTCTTATCAGCCACCCCGGGAAAAAGCCCTTTACGCCCGGTCGTGACGTGGCGAGCTATCTCGACGAGCAGAGCCTGTTAAGCGGTGCGGATAACAGCTACGCCTGGGTGGTTTACCCTGACGGGCACACACAAAAAGCGCCAGTGGCCTACTGGAACAAACGCCATATCGAACCTATGCCTGGCAGCATCATTTTTGTCGGTTTTGCCGACCATTTCTGGACGAAGGGGTATGACGGACTTAACGCCGATATCCTTCGCTCCCTGATACAGCGGATTCCGGAATAATGAAAAGAACCTATCTCTACAGCATGCTGGCACTTTGTGTGAGTGCCGCCTGCCATGCAGAAACGTATCCGGCACCTATTGGCCCGTCCCAGTCAGACTTCGGTGGCGTCGGTTTACTGCAAACGCCCACCGCACGTATGGCGCGTGAGGGTGAGTTGAGCCTTAACTATCGCGATAACGATCAATACCGCTACTACTCGGCGTCGGTGCAACTGTTTCCGTGGCTTGAAACCACGCTGCGCTATACCGACGTGCGTACGAAACAGTACAGCAGCGTAGAGGCGTTCTCCGGCGATCAGACTTACAAAGATAAAGCCTTCGACCTCAAAGTACGTCTGTGGGAAGAGAGTTACTGGATGCCGCAGGTCTCCGTCGGCGCAAAAGATATCGGCGGTACCGGTCTGTTTGATGCGGAATACATCGTTGCCAGTAAAGCCTGGGGACCATTTGATTTCTCACTCGGTCTGGGCTGGGGTTATCTCGGTACCAGCGGCAACGTCAAAAACCCGTTTTGCTCCTACAGCGATAAATATTGCTACCGCGATAATAGTTACCAGAAAGCGGGTTCGATCAACGGCGACCAGATGTTCCACGGACCGGCGTCGCTGTTTGGTGGCGTCGAATACCAGACACCCTGGCAGCCGCTGCGCCTGAAGCTGGAGTATGAAGGGAATGACTACTCGCAGGATTTCGCTGGCAAGATTGAACAGAAGAGCAAGTTTAACGTCGGCGCCATTTATCGCGTCACCGATTGGGCCGACGTTAACCTCAGCTACGAGCGTGGCAATACCTTCATGTTTGGCTTCACGCTGCGCACTAACTTCAACGACATGCGCCCGCACTACAACGATAACGCACGGCCTGCATACCAGCCGGAGCCGCAGGACGCCATCCTGCAGCACTCGGTGGTGGCAAACCAGCTGACGTTGCTGAAATATAATGCGGGTCTGGCGGATCCGAAAATTCAGGTAAAAGGCGATACGCTGTACGTTACCGGCGAGCATGTGAAATACCGCGACTCGCGTGAAGGGATCGAGCGCGCCAACCGGATCGTCATGAACGATCTCCCGGATGGGATCCGCACGATCCGCGTGACGGAGAACCGTCTCAACCTGCCGCAGGTGACGACGGAAACGGACGTCGCCAGCCTCAAGCGCCATCTGGAAGGTGAACCGCTCGGGCATGAAACCGAGCTGGTGCAAAAACGCGTAGAGCCGATCGTGCCAGATACCACCGAGCAGGGCTGGTATATCGACAAGTCGCGCTTCGATTTCCATATCGATCCGGTGCTGAATCAGTCCGTCGGCGGGCCAGAGAACTTCTACATGTATCAGCTGGGCGCGATGGCGACAGCGGATCTGTGGCTCACCGACCACCTGCTGACCACCGGTAGCCTGTTTGGCAACATTGCTAACAACTACGACAAGTTCAACTACACCAATCCGCCAAATGACTCGACGCTGCCGCGCGTGCGCACCCGCGTGCGTGAGTATGTGCAGAATAATGTCTATGTGAACAACCTGCAGGCCAACTACTTCCAGTACTTCGGCAACGGCTTCTACGGCCAGGTGTACGGCGGATATCTGGAAACCATGTTCGGCGGCGCTGGGGCAGAAGTGCTTTATCGTCCTGTCGACAGCAACTGGGCGTTCGGGATTGATGCCAACTATGTCAAACAGCGTGACTGGCGCAGCGCCCAGGACATGATGAAGTTCACCGACTATAGCGTCAAAACGGGTCATCTGACCGCCTACTGGACACCGTCATTTGCCCCTGACGTACTGGTGAAAGCCAGCGTCGGCCAGTACCTGGCGGGTGATAAGGGCGGCACGCTGGATATATCTAAACACTTTGACAGCGGCGTCGTGGTGGGCGGTTATGCCACCATCACCAACGTCTCGCCGGACGAATATGGGGAAGGGGACTTCACCAAAGGCGTATACGTGTCGATTCCGCTGGATCTGTT
Organism: Enterobacter ludwigii; assembly: GCA_023023105.1. Lineage (NCBI taxonomy): Bacteria > Pseudomonadati > Pseudomonadota > Gammaproteobacteria > Enterobacterales > Enterobacteriaceae > Enterobacter > Enterobacter ludwigii. The sequence continues at coordinate 272,078 of CP083824.1, forward strand.
CTCGTCAGGCCCAACCCGCAGCCGTGCGGCGATTGGCTGGACGCCGCTGACGCGCGACGGGGGTCAGCAGTTGGGTCGTAAGTTCCAGCTGTATGATATGACCAGCGATAAAAACATTAACTTCCGCTGATGCCTGACCAGCCCGGTGGTACTTCACCACCGGGCGATCGCGCGAAATATAAACAAAAAATATAGATCTCCGTCACATTTTTGCGTTATACAGGAACCTCGCCCCGGAGAATGAGGTGCTGTATGACATCCCTGACTCGCCCGCGCGTTGAGTTTATCTCAACTATCCTCCAGACCGTGCTGAACCTCGGTCTGTTGAGCCTTGGACTGATACTGGTCGTCTTTTTGGGAAAAGAGACGGTGCATCTGGCGGATGTGCTGTTTGCCCCTGAACAAACCAGCAAATATGCGCTGGTGGAAGGACTGGTGGTCTACTTTCTCTACTTTGAATTTATCGCCCTGATTGTGAAGTACTTTCAGTCCGGCTTTCACTTCCCGCTGCGTTATTTCGTCTACATTGGGATCACCGCGATAGTGCGGCTGATCATCGTCGATCATAAATCCCCGCTCGACGTGCTGATCTACTCGGCGGCGATCCTGCTGCTGGTAATCACCCTCTGGCTGTGTAACTCGAAGCGGCTGAAACGCGAATAAAAAAATGGCGGCCCGGAGGCCGCCTAATAACAGTCACAAGTTGGGTCAATACAATACGTCTAAAGTTGAGGGTTGCAGTGGCATAACAAAATGAAACTTAACCTTTCACACCGCCCGCCGTCAGGCCATTCACCAGCCAGCGCTGCGCCAGCAGGAATACCACGGTAATCGGGATGGCGGAGAGCACGGCCGCCGCGGCAAAGTCGCCCCACAGGTAGTTTTGCGGGTTGAGGTATTGCTGCATACCGACGGCCAGCGTGTAGCTATTCACATCACGCAGTAACAGAGAAGCGACGGGCACTTCGGTGATGGCGGCGATAAACGACAGGATAAACACCACCGCCAGGATAGGCACCGACAGCGGCAGCAGCACCAGACGGAACGCCTGCCACGGGGTTGCACCATCCAGTGCCGCAGCTTCTTCCAGCGAGCCGTCGATGGTTTCGAAATACCCTTTGATGGTCCACACATGCAGTGCGATACCGCCAAGATAGGCGAAGATTACGCCACCGTGGGTGTTCAGGCCGATAAACGGCACGTACTGGCCCAGACGGTCAAACAAGGCATACAACGCGACCAGCGACAGTACCGCCGGGAACATCTGGAAAATCAGCATCCCTTTCAGCAGTGAGGCCTTGCCCGGGAACTTCATACGGGCGAAAGCGTACGCACAAGTGGTGGAGAGCGTCACGATACCTATCGCGGTGATCCCGGCGATTTTCACCGAGTTCCACAGCCATAACAGCACCGGGAACGGCGGCGGTGTGACGCGACCATCTGCGTGTTCCACGCTGAAGCCCAGCGCGAGCTTCCAGTGCTCCCAGGAGATTTCGTCCGGGATCAGGCTCCCGGTGGCGAAGTTACCCGAACGCAGGGAGATGGCGATGACCATCAGTAGCGGGAACATGATCGCCGCAATAAAAATCAGCAGGCCTAAATGCGTCGCCAGGAGGCGCAGTTTCTGAGATTTGGGTTGTACCATAGCCATGATCGATGCCCTCCTTAGTCAAATTTCATTCGTGTGGCTTTCAGGTTCACAATCGCCAGGGCGCCAACCAGCAGGAAGATCAGGGTGGCAATCGCCGCCGCCAGACCGAAGTCCTGACCACCGCCGCCTTCGAAAGCAATACGGTAGGTGTAGCTCACGAGCAGGTCGGTATAGCCCGCCGGCGTGGTGGTGCCAAGACGGTCAGGGCCGCCGTTGGTCAACAGTTGAATCAGCACAAAGTTGTTAAAGTTGAAGGCGAAGCTGGCAATCATCAGCGGCGTCAGCGGCTTAATGAGCAGCGGCAGCGTAATCTTAAAGAAGTTCTGGAACGGACCCGCTCCGTCCATCGCCGAGGCTTCGTACAGATCGTCCGGGATCGCCTTCAACAGCCCCATGCACAGGATCATCATGTACGGATAGCCCAGCCAGGTATTGACGATGATAATCATCGAACGGGCAGTCGTCGGGTCGCTGAACCAGGCCGGTTTGATACCAAACAGCGCGCTCAGCATCATGTTGATTTCACCGAAGCTCTGGTTAAACAGCCCTTTGAAAATCAGAATCGAAATAAACGACGGTACGGCATACGGCAGAATCAGCAGTACGCGATAAATCGCTTTGCCTTTCAGGGCTTCCCACTGCACGAGACAGGCCAGAACCATGCCCACAGCCACGGTCAGGATCACGGTCAGAACCGAGAAGACCACCGTCCAGATGAAGATGGCGAAGAACGGTTTCTGAATGCCTTCGTCGGTAAACACGCGGGTAAAGTTGTCCCAGCCGATGGTGACGGTATAGCCCGGGCTGAGCTTGTCATCACCCCATTTGCCATCGGCAGTAATGGACTGATAGAAACCAATGTCGTTGTTCGGACGATATTTCACGCCGCTCTGGTTGTTGGTCAGCGTGCCGTCATCCGCCAGCGTGTAGAGAGGCTGCGTGCCGGAGAACTGGCGCAGTGAGCTCATGGTCACTTTGCTTTCGTCTGGCAGTACGGCGGTGAGCTGGGTCAGCGCCTGACGGTTCTGGGTAATGACGCGCAGGTTGGCACGTTCGCCTTCCGGCAGCGCTGCGGCCTCTTTTAAGGTCAGCTTCTGCTCGCCGCCAAATTTGAACGCGTCGGAGACATAGTATTTGCTGCTTGCTTCGTCAGTAAGCGCTAACTTCCACTCGTTACCGGCAGGATACAGGCCGAAGTTAAAGGTCTTGCCGGCCTGGTAAGAGCGATCCAGAAGGACCTGCTGGGCACGTTCCTGCGCAAGCTGGTTCGTGCTGCTGTAGTTGGTAAACGCAATGGCAATAGTACAAATCAGCGGGAAGAGAACAAACAGCCCCATCCCGGCCACGCCCGGGTAGACATAGCGCCAGGCATAGGCTTTACGGTTGGCGAAAATATACAGGCCAGCAGAGCTTAAAATCAGCGTCATGATGGCAAACAGATATTCCCCTTGTACGTACATTAAAACAACAAGGTAACCCACCAGCAGACACAGCAGACCTATCGCTGACCACTTCAGCGCGTCGCTTTGCCACCAGCGTTTCTTTTTAATGACATCCATGGGGTTCTTCCTCTACAACGGTGGAAACTTATCGTCAGGTGGCGCTGCGCTTACCTGACCTACGGATCGTGCCGTAGTCGTAGGGCGGGTAAGCGCATGCGCCACCCGCCGTTTTTCAGACTTACTTAGTAATACGACCCTGCGCATCTTTCAGCGCGGCATCAACAGTCTGACGACCGCTTGCCGCATTGATGACCGCAGTACGGGTGGCGTACCAGAACGCCGCCATTTGCGGGATGTTCGGCATAATTTCGCCTTTCTGAGCGTTATCCATGGTGGCCGCAATACGTGGGTCTTTTGCCAGGTGATCCTGGAAGGATTTCAGCGCAACGGCACCCAGCGGTTTGTCCTTGTTCACTTCATCCAGACCCTGATCGGTCAGCAGGTAGTTTTCCAGGAACTCTTTCGCCAGCTCTTTGTTCGGGCTTGCCGCGTTGATACCCGCGCTCAGCACACCAACGAACGGTTTAGACGGCTTGCCTTTGAAAGTTGGCAGCAGCGTCACGCCGTAGTTGATTTTGCTCTTGTCGATGTTGGTCCAGGCCCACGGACCGTTGATGGTCATCGCGGTTTCGCCTTTGTTGAACGCCGCTTCCGCGATGGAGTAGTCGGTATCCGCGTTCATATGTTTGTTCTTGATGAGGTCAACCAGGAAGGTCAGACCCGCTTTCGCGCCAGCGTTGTCCACGCCCACGTCTTTCACGTCATACTTGCCGTTTTCAAACTTGAACGCGTAACCGCCGTCCGCAGCAATCAGCGGCCAGGTGAAGTATGGTTCTTGCAGGTTGAACATCAGCGCGCTCTTACCTTTCGCTTTCAGCTCTTTATCCAGTTTCGGGATCTCTTCCCAGGTTTTCGGTGGGTTAGGTACCAGGTCTTTGTTGTAAATCAGAGAAAGGGCTTCAACCGCGATTGGGTAAGCGATCAGCTTGCCGTTATAGCGAACGGCGTCCCAGGTGAACGGGAACAGTTTGTCCTGGAAGGCTTTGTCCGGCGTGACTTCTGCCAGCAGACCCGACTGCGCGTAGCCACCGAAACGGTCATGCGCCCAGAAGATGATGTCCGGGCCGTCACCGGTTGCTGCAACCTGTGGGAATTTCTCTTCCAGCTTATCCGGGTGTTCTACGGTCACTTTGATACCGGTGTCTTTCTCGAATTTTTTACCCACTTCGGCCAGGCCGTTATAGCCCTTATCGCCGTTAATCCAGATTACCAGCTTACCTTCTTCAATTTTGGCGAGAGCCGGTGCGGAAATCATCATTGCTGCAAGGGCGGACAATGCGAAAACACGTGCGCCAGTCTTGATCTTCATATCTGCCATCCTTTTTTGGTGATGTGCTCGTGGATACAATGAGGTGGTTCAACGTGACTCAGTCTCCTTATTTGACATCCTCTTTCCATCCTCCCAACTCCTACGCCCCACCCCCGGTTTGTGTGATCTTCGTTGCATAAATTTAAGTTATGAGTGCTGGCGCACATAAAAACACACTGAATTTTGCAGGTGGCTTCACGAATTTCGCCTCAGCCCTCCAGCCGCGGTCGCAGAGCCTGCTCTCTCATCCTCCCGCCTCCTCCCCCATAAAAAAGCCGGGGGGTGGAGGATTCGGGAAAGTAATGGATACCCCATAGTGAACTTATCTTGAATGTTTCTGTCGGCGACAGGTTGTAACGAAGGGAGAAGGGCATGGCGAGCGTACAGCTGCGTAATGTAACGAAAGCCTGGGGTGACGTTGTGGTGTCGAAAGACATCAATCTGGACATCCACGAAGGTGAGTTCGTGGTATTTGTCGGCCCATCAGGCTGCGGTAAATCTACTCTGCTGCGTATGATTGCCGGTCTTGAAACGATCACCAGTGGCGATTTGTTTATTGGTGACACCCGTATGAACGACATCCCGCCTGCCGAACGTGGCGTAGGCATGGTGTTCCAGTCTTATGCGCTTTACCCCCATCTGTCCGTTGCCGAAAACATGTCCTTTGGCCTGAAACTGGCGGGTGCGAAGAAAGACGTGATTAACCAGCGCGTCACGCAGGTGGCGGAAGTATTACAGCTGGCGCACCTGCTTGAGCGTAAACCGAAAGCGCTTTCCGGCGGTCAGCGTCAGCGTGTGGCGATTGGCCGTACGCTGGTGGCGGAACCGCGCGTGTTCCTGCTCGATGAACCCCTTTCCAACCTGGATGCCGCTCTGCGTGTCCAGATGCGTATTGAAATCTCCCGTCTGCACAAACGTCTTGGCCGCACGATGATTTACGTCACCCACGATCAGGTCGAAGCGATGACCCTCGCCGACAAAATTGTGGTGCTGGACGCCGGTCGCGTGGCGCAGGTGGGCAAACCACTCGAGCTTTATCACTACCCGGCAGACCGCTTTGTTGCGGGCTTCATTGGCTCGCCAAAGATGAACTTCCTGCCCGTCAAAGTGACGGCAACTGCGATCGAACAGGTACAGGTGGAGCTGCCAAACCGCCAGCAGGTCTGGCTGCCTGTTGACAGCGCCAACGTACAGGTAGGGGCAAACATGTCCCTCGGTATTCGTCCTGAGCACCTGCTGCCGAGCCACATCGCCGATGTGACGCTGGAAGGTGAAGTTCAGGTTGTCGAACAGCTTGGTCACGAAACACAGATTCATATCCAGATCCCCGCCATCCGTCAGAACCTGGTCTACCGCCAGAATGACGTGGTGTTGGTAGAAGAGGGTGCCACATTCGCTATCGGCTTGCCGCCAGAGCGTTGCCATCTGTTCCGTGAGGATGGCACTGCATGTCGTCGGTTGCACAAAGAGCCAGGCGTTTAAGCAATCCCAATAGAAGACACGAAACCGACAGGTGAAGTGTTCAAAGAAAAGCAATGATCTCAGGAGATAGAATGATGATTACTCTGCGCAAACAAGTCCCTCTGGCAATCGCCATTGCGGCAGGCATCCTGTCTGCCCAGGCGGGTGCTGTGGACTTTAAAGGTTATGCTCGTTCCGGCATTGGCTGGACAGGGAGTGGCGGTGAGCAACAGTGTTTCCAGGCAACCGGTGCACAAAGTAAATACCGTCTCGGTAACGAATGTGAAACCTATGCGGAATTGAAACTGGGCCAGGAAGTGTGGAAAGAAGGCGATAAGAGCTTCTATTTCGACACCAACGTTGCGTATTCCGTCTCTCAGCAGAACGACTGGGAATCTACCAGCCCGGCCTTCCGTGAAGCTAACGTGCAGGGTAAAAACCTGATTGACGCACTGCCAGGTTCCACCATCTGGGCCGGTAAGCGCTTCTATCAGCGTCATGACGTTCACATGATCGACTTCTACTACTGGGATATTTCTGGTCCTGGTGCGGGTATCGAAAACATCGACCTGGGCTTCGGTAAGCTCTCTCTGGCTGCAACCCGTTCTTCCGAAGCGGGCGGTTCAGCGACCTTTGCCGATCGTGACGCGCTGGGTAACCGTATTTATGACAACCTGGTACCGAACGATGTCTTCGACGTCCGTTTAGCACAGATGCAGGTCAATGAAGGCGGTACGCTGGAGTTCGGTGTTGATTATGGTCACACCAATATTCCAGATGACTACTACCTGCAGCCTGGCGCATCTAAAGACGGTTGGATGTTCACCGCTGAACATACCCAGAGCATGCTGAAGGGCTTTAACAAGTTTGTGCTGCAGTACGCAACTGACTCTATGACCTCCAACGGCAAGGGCCGTCCGGAAGGTGGTAGCATCAACAACAACGGCGACATGTGGCGTGTTCTGGACCACGGTGCGATCTCTCTGGGCGACTCCTGGGATCTGATGTACGTAGGTATGTACCAGGACATCAACCTGGATAACAACAACGGCACCAAATGGTGGACCGTCGGTGTGCGTCCTATGTACAAATGGACGCCAATCATGAGCACCCTGTTAGAAGTGGGCTACGACAACGTTAAGTCTCAGAAAACCGACGACACCAACAGTCAGTACAAAATCACCCTGGCACAACAATGGCAGGCAGGCGACAGCATCTGGTCCCGTCCAGCTATCCGTGTCTTCGCAACTTACGCGAAGTGGGATGAAAAATGGGGCTACGCGAACGGCGACTCCGGTGCAGGCTATGACTCTGGTATTGCGTACAGCGACACGTCCGCAAAAACCTTCAGCCGCGGCGACTCTGATGAGTGGACCTTCGGTGCCCAGATGGAAATCTGGTGGTAATTCGTTAGACCTGACGTAATGACCTAAAAGAGGGGCGCAAGCCCCTCTATCCTTAGGGTGCTGCGCGCTATTGCCTGGCCACCGCAGTGCTCACGCTATCAGAGGTAATAACAATGAAAATGAAGAAAAGTCTCGTCGCGCTGTGCCTCTCTGCGGGGCTGATGGCCTGTGTTCCGGCGGTCTCCTTTGCAGACGTGAATTTCGTACCACAAAATACCAGCGCTGCGCCGGCTATCCCGGCGGCGGCGCTCCAGCAACTGACCTGGACGCCAGTTGATCAATCCAAAACGCAGTCGACACAGCTTTCTACGGGCGGCCAGCAACTGAACGTGCCGGGGATCACCGGGCCGGTTGCCGCCTACAGCGTGCCGGCCAACATTGGTGAGCTAACCCTGACGCTGACCAGCGAAGTGAACAAGCAAACCAGCGTCTTCGCACCTAACGTACTGATTCTGGATCAGAACCTGACGCCATCTGCTTTCTTCCCAAGCGAATATTTTAGTTACCAGGAACCAGGCGTGATGAGCGCCGACCGTCTGGAAGGCAAAATGCGCCTGACGCCTGCCCTGGGTCAGCAGAAGATTTATGTTCTGGTTTTCACGACCGAAAAAGATCTGCAGCAGACCACTAAGCTTATCGATCCGGCAAAAGCCTATGCGAAAGGCACCGGCAACTCGGTTCCGGATATTCCGGATCCATTAGCGCGTCACGTCACCGACGGTTTGCTTAAGCTGAAAGTCTCAACAAACAATGCATCCAGCGTGCTGGTTGGCCCACTGTTTGGCTCTTCCGGTACTGGCCCTGTCACAGTAGGCAATACAGCCGCGCCTGTGTATGCCGCTCCAGCCGCCACAGCCGCTGCCGCACCGGTAGCCGCCGCTGCACCAGCCCCATCGAAGAAAGCTGAACCGGTTCTGAACGACACCGAAGAGTACTTCAACAACGCCATTAAGCAGGCGGTGAAGCGCGGCGATGTCGATAAAGCGCTGAAACTGCTTGATGAAGCCGAACGTTTAGGTTCAACCACTGCCCGTTCCACCTTTATCAGCAGTGTAAAAGGCAAGGGGTAACCGTTTCCCCACAGTGCTGATTTGTTAGTAGTTTGGTGCGCCTGAGTGGGCGCACTTTTTTTGGTATTCTCCGGGCTGTTGCGCTCTTGTTGCGATAGTGATCGTTAAATAACGTTTGGCCGCCCTCAATCTGCTTTTCTGCGATACAATGCCATCACGTTATGTATCGGAGAGTCTGGCATGTCACACCCTGCGCTAACGCAACTGCGTGCGCTGCGCTATTTCGACCAAATACCTGCGCTTGATCCGCAGCAACTGGACTGGTTGCTGCTGGAAGATTCCATGACGAAACGTTTTGAGCAGCAGGGTAAAACGGTCACGGTGACCCTGATTCAGGAAGGGTTTGTCTCTGGCGATGAGATTGCTGCCGAGCTGCCGCTATTGCCGCAAGAGCCACGTTACTGGCTGCGTGAAATTTTACTCTGCGCTGATGGCGAGCCATGGCTTGCCGGGCGGACGGTGGTGCCCGAATCTACCCTTTCCGGGCCCGAGCTGGCGCTGCAACGGCTGGGGAAAACGCCTCTGGGGCGTTACCTTTTCACCTCGTCTGAGCTTACCCGAGATTTTATTGAGATTGGTCGTGATGCCGAACTGTGGGGGCGTCGTTCCCGCCTTCGCCTGAGCGGTAAACCGTTAATACTGACGGAGCTTTTTTTACCGGCATCGCCGTTGTACTAAGAGGAAGAAAAAAATGGAGTGGAGCCTGACGCAGAATAAGCTGTTGGCCTATCACCGCTTAATGCGTACCGATAAACCGATTGGCGCGTTACTGTTGCTGTGGCCGACCTTATGGGCGCTGTGGGTCGCGACGCCGGGCGTGCCACCGCTGTGGATCCTGGGCGTATTCGTTGCCGGCGTCTGGCTGATGCGCGCGGCAGGCTGTGTGGTCAATGACTATGCCGATCGTAAATTCGACGGGCATGTAAAACGTACTGTCGGTCGTCCGTTACCCAGCGGGCAAGTCACCGGGAAAGAAGCCCGCGTGCTGTTCATTGTTCTGGTGCTGCTCTCTTTCCTGCTGGTGTTAACCCTTAACACCATGACCATTCTGCTTTCCGTTGCGGCGCTGGCCCTGGCCTGGGTTTATCCGTTTATGAAACGCTACACCCATCTGCCTCAGGTGGTGCTGGGGGCGGCATTTGGCTGGTCGATTCCGATGGCATTTGCGGCAGTTAGTGAGTCCTTACCACTCAGCTGCTGGCTGATGTTCCTGGCGAATATTCTCTGGGCCGTGGCATATGACACGCAATACGCGATGGTAGACCGTGACGATGACCTGAAAATTGGCATCAAATCAACCGCTATCCTCTTTGGTCGTCAGGACAAGCTGATTATCGGTATCCTGCAGGTCGCGGTACTGGCACTGATGGTCGCGATTGGTCGCATAAACGGGTTGAACTGGGAGTTTTACTGGTCCGTGCTGGTGGCGGGCTTGCTGTTTGCGTACCAGCAAAAGCTGATTGCGAAGCGCGAGCGTGAAGCCTGTTTTAAGGCGTTTATGAATAATAACTACGTCGGTCTGGTGCTATTTTTAGGCCTGGCGATGAGCTATTTCTCCTGAAATAAAGCCCGGTAGGCGTTACGCCACCGGGCGTTTTTTTATCGACGACGCAACAGCCGGAGTGCGTTCGCCGTCACCAGCACCGTTGCCCCGGTATCCGCCAGCACCGCCAGCCACAGCCCGGTCATGCCGAGCAGGGTGGTCACCAGGAATATCCCTTTCAGCCCCAGCGCGATGCCAATGTTCTGACGGATATTGGCACGCGTCGCACGTGCCAGCCCGATCATCTGCGCCAGCCCGGTCAGGCGGTTGTGGGTCAGCGCCGCGTCGGCCGTTTCCAGCGCCACGTCGGTACCGCTGCCCATCGCAATACCAATGGTGGACGCTTTCATCGCCGGGGCATCGTTAATCCCGTCACCAACCATCGCCAGCGGGGCATGAGCGTTCAACTCTGTGACTGCGCTGACCTTATCTGCAGGCAACAATCCGGCTTTAAATTCCAGCCCCAGTTCACCGGCAATTGCGGCTGCCGCACGAGGGTTATCGCCTGTAAGAATAACGCCCTGTACGCCCAGTTGGTGCAGCGCCGCCACGGCTTCTTTTGCGTCATCACGCAGGGTATCGCGCAATGCCAGCATTCCTTTCGCCACGCCGTCCTGCATGACGACCACGACCGTTTGCCCGGTCTGTTCTAACGCCTCAACCTCTGGAGTAGAAGACTTGCCAGCCGCGACAATCAGCACCTTTTTACCGTCGACGACGGCCTCAATGCCTGAGCCCATCAGTGCCCGCTGGGAAGTTGCCGCAGGGATGGTGAGTTCACGCGCCTTCGCTTCACGCACAATCGCCTGCGCCAGCGGGTGGGTTGAACCTTGCTCTACGGCAGCTGCCAATGTCAGCAGTTCGTTTTCACTGATTTCCTGCGGATAAACACCGGTCACCTGCGGCTTACCTACGGTCAGCGTACCGGTTTTATCGAAGGCAATGTGCTGAACCTGGCTTAGCTGTTCCAGGGCGGCTCCGCCTTTGATCAGCGCTCCGCGACGTGCCGCCGCCGCAAGCCCGGATGTGATGGCCGCCGGGGTGGAGATCACCAGCGCACACGGACAGCCAATCAACAGCAGCGTCAGACCTTTATAAATCCAGCCTTCCCACGGTGCGCCGAAAAACAGGGGTAGAACGACAGTGACCAGCAGGGCAACCAGCATGATGGCGGGGGTGTAAATCCTGCTGAAGCGATCGATAAACCGCTCAACTGGCGCGCGACGCTCTTCGGCTTCCTCAATCAGCTTCAGAATACGGTCGATGGCGCTGTCACCGGGTTCGGAAAGCACCGTCAGTTGCACCAGACGATCAACACTGGTGGCACCCGCAGGCACTTTTTCACCGGTTGTACGTTCAACCGGAATCGATTCTCCGGTGAGGGCGCTTTCGTCGAAGCTTGCTGTTGCGGTGAGCAACTCACCGTCTGCAGGCAGACGCCCGCCTGCGGCGACTTCAATCACATCGCCCGGGCGCAGCGTGTTGATGGCGACGGTTTCCCGGTTGTCGTTGATCACGCGTGTGGCGGTTTCAGGTTTCAGGGCCATTAGCGCGCTGACTCCTTTACGCGCGCGGCTGGCGGCCCAGCCCTCAAGACGTTCACCGATTAAGAACAGCAGCAGCACCATCGCCGCTTCTGCTGTCGCACCAATAAACAGTGCACCAATAGCGGCCACGCTCATCAGCGTTTCGATGGCAAACCAGCTTCCGCTTTTCATCAGCCGCAATGCCTGACGGGCAATTGGGAACAGCCCAACCAGCGTGGTGGCGATGAATGCCAGATTGCCGAACGGATGGTTAATCTGTTCCAGTCCCCAGCTCAGGGCCATCATGATGATGAGGGTAATAAGCGGCAGATTTTCTCGCAGGGAAGAGGTTTTTTCTGCCGGCGCATTTTCGCTACGCAGACTGTAACCCGCCTGACTTACGGCAGCTTCAACCTGTTTGCTAACGTCGTTATCCGCGCTGACCAGCAGCTTTTCAGTGGCAAACAGAACCTGGACATGACTCACACCCGGCACCTGTTTTACCGCGTTTTCAACTTTACGGGCGCAGGCGGCGCAGTCCATACCGTTGACGACCCAACTGTAGCGGTTGCCGTTTTCAGGGAGTATTTCGGTTTGTGTTTCGCACGCACCATCGCAGCAGCAGTCGTCCTTCGGCGGAACCGGACTGAGCTTAAATGCTGAGAATTGTGGGGCTTTTTTTGGTGTTTCTGGAGTCGACATGGCAGTCTCCGGCAATGATAATTTTCTCATTAACCGCAGCATACACTCTGGAGTCGACTCCAGAGTCAAGGCTTATTTAAATATACAGCGAGCGCACAATCAGGAAGTGTCCGGCAAAGTAGCAGGCGGCGGCAATCGCGTTATCCGCCCGGAAACGACGGCGATAGTGGCTGCCCAGCCATACGATATTCCCGAGTAACAACAGTGCTGCACCGAAGAACGCGGACATCGCCGGTGCCGTTGGACGGAAGAACCACAGTTCGCCTGCCAGCCATACCATCACCAGCGTCATGGCGATAAACGTACAGACCGGCAAACGCATCTCTTCCAGACGCGACCAGATCACCGCAATAAGCAGTGCGCCAATCACCAGCAGTACCAGCGGCAGCGGCCAGAAGAATGAAAGCGTCATCTGGCTGGCAAAGTAGATGGTATAGAGCAGATGCGACAGGAAAAATGCCCCCACGGCATACAGCAGACGCTGACGTGGCAGCAGGGTTAAGGCATCGCCAATCAGGGAAGCACACAGCCCGGCGAGGACCAGATAGCTTACGGCGTTAAACATCGGCGCTTGCCAGGCCAGCAGCAGCAGGAGCAACAGCGTGACCGGTTTAAACAACCAGCGCTGCCAGGTGGGACCGCGGTACGACGCATCGACATAAAGCCATGCGGAAAAACAGACAGCGATAAATGACCAAAGCATATTAACTCCCTGTATCTGTTAAGGCTGAATAATCAGTTTCTGATCCAGTGTAGTGATGCGGACGGGCGTTTGGCAATGGCAGGGAAGGCAGGGTATCCTGAATTCCGCATAATCTGATGGGATTTTAGAATGAGCAAGATGCCGCTGTTTTTCATTATCGTGGTGGCGATTATCGTCATTGCCGCCTCGTTCCGTTTCGTACAGCAGCGCCGCGAAAAGGCGGATAACGATGCTGCACCGCTGCTGCAAAAGCGCGTGGTAGTGACGAACAAACGCGAAAAACCGCTTAACGACCGCCGTTCACGCCAGCAGCAGGTGACGCCAGCAGGCACGACAATGCGCTATGAAGCGAGCTTTAAGCCGGAAACCGGCGGGCTCGAGATGACCTTCCGCCTGGAGGCGCAGCAGTACCATCAGTTGACGGTGGGGGAGAAAGGGACGCTGAGTTATAAAGGGTCCCGATTCGAAGGTTTTACGCCTGAATAATGCTCGATCGGTTCCCTCTCCCTGTGGGAGAGGGTGAGAGCATCAGGCCGCACCTTACTTCTTCACCTGCGCCTTAAATTTCTTCATCCACACCAGCAGTTCAAACACGCCGAAAATAAAGACGCGCAGCTGCTGCCAGCCGGTCATCTGCGGGCCATCTTTTGGCAGACCATTTTTCAGCATTACCATCTGCAGGGCGTGCATAAACGATGTGAAAACCAGCGCGACGTTAACAAAAATATTCATCGGTCGCGGGAACGGGTGCACCAGGTTGAGAATTAAAAACGCCCAGACGCCCAGCATCAACAAACGTCCCAGATTAATCAGTACCGGCATCGGATTCTCCTTGAGCCTGACGGTGATACAGACGATAAGCGACCTGACCTGCCACTTTTTCACGGTGCAGATCCCAGTGGGCGGGAACCGGCGGTAAACCGTTTTCCACTTCACTTTCCACGTAAATCAATGCGTCATCTGCCAGCCAGCCGTTTTGCTCCAGCAGGGATAACGTCTCTTCCAGCAGCCCCTTACGGAACGGTGGGTCGACAAACACCACGTTATGCGGCGTACCTTTCTGCGCGAGGAAACTCAGCGTGTTGGTGTTCACGACTTTAGCGTTGGTTGCCTTTAGCGTCGCCAGATTTTGCTGCAGCGTCTGCGCCACGCCGCGTTCCATCTCCAGCAGCGTGGCGCTGGCGGCATAGCGTGACAGCGCTTCCAGTCCGAGTGCGCCGCTTCCGGCGAAACAGTCGAGACAGTGGGCGTCTACCATTGACGGGGCCAGCCAGTTAAACAGCGTCTCGCGTACGCGGTCGGTAGTAGGGCGTAAACCGGGGCTGTCCGGCACCGGTAGTTTCCGGCCTCGCCACTGACCGCCGATAATACGAATTTGACCGGCCGGGGCGCGGTTGGGTTTCTTCATCTCAGGAAAGCTCTGTTAACAATTGGCCTGCGATTGCGGGCGGTGATGTCAATTAAGTAAAGTGTTAGACTATTTCATCATTTTTTTAGCTTCCATGTATATAGCGCCGCGAGGAGTGTAGTCGCAGATGGCAAAACAAAAAAAACGTGGCTTCTTTTCCTGGCTGGGCTTCGGTGAAAAAGAGCAAGAAACAGAACAGAAAACCGAAGAGCAACATGCCGTTGAAGAGCAGTCGCAGCCTGAAACGCCTGTAGAAACCGCCGCGGTTGTCGAAGCGGAAGAGACGGCACACAGCAAAGAAGAGATTGAATCTTTCGCTGAAGAGGTGGTTGAGGTCACTGAACAGGTTCAGGAAAGCGAGAAGCCAGAACCGGTTGTCGCCGAAGAGATTCCCGAAGCGCCGCAGGCCGTCATCGAACACGAAGAACTGCCGCTGCCGGAAGAGGTGAAAACCGAAGCCGTTTCTGCCGAAGAGTGGCAGGCCGAAGCGGAAACCGTTGAAATTGTTGAGGCGGTGGAAGAAGAAGCCGAAAACGAACCTGAACTGACCGACGAAGAGCTGGAAGCACAGGCGCTGGCAGCAGAAGCGGCTGAAGAAGCGGTTATCGTGGTGCCAGTGGAAGAGCAGGCAGAAGAGGAGATCGTTCAGGAACAGGAAAAACCGACCAAAGAAGGTTTCTTCGCCCGCCTGAAACGCAGCCTGCTTAAAACAAAAGAAAACTTAGGTTCCGGATTTATCAGTCTTTTCCGCGGCAAGAAGATCGACGACGATCTGTTTGAAGAGCTGGAAGAGCAACTGCTGATCGCCGACGTCGGTGTGGAAACCACCCGTAAGATCATCACCAACCTGACCGAAGGGGCGAGCCGCAAACAGCTGCGCGACGCCGAAGCGCTGTATGGCCTTCTGAAAGATGAGATGGGTGAAATTCTCGCAAAAGTTGACGAACCGCTTAATATTGAAGGCAAAACGCCATTTGTTATTCTGATGGTTGGCGTGAACGGCGTGGGTAAAACCACCACCATCGGCAAGCTGGCGCGTCAGTTCGAACAGCAGGGTAAATCGGTGATGCTGGCGGCAGGTGATACCTTCCGTGCAGCAGCGGTTGAGCAGCTGCAGGTCTGGGGCCAGCGCAATAACATCCCGGTGATTGCCCAGCATACCGGCGCGGATTCCGCATCCGTTATCTTTGACGCCATCCAGGCGGCGAAGGCGCGCAACGTGGATGTACTGATTGCCGATACCGCAGGGCGTTTGCAGAACAAATCGCACCTGATGGAAGAGTTGAAGAAAATCGTCCGGGTGATGAAAAAACTGGATGAAGAAGCACCGCATGAAATTATGCTGACCATTGATGCCAGCACCGGACAGAATGCCATTAGTCAGGCAAAACTGTTCCATGAAGCGGTAGGACTGACGGGGATCACGCTGACCAAACTGGACGGCACCGCCAAAGGCGGGGTGATCTTCTCCGTGGCCGATCAGTTCGGCATTCCTATCCGTTACATCGGTGTGGGCGAGCGTATTGAAGATTTACGTCCGTTTAAGTCGGACGACTTTATTGAGGCACTATTTGCCCGAGAGGACTAACAATGATTCGCTTTGAACACGTCAGCAAGGCCTATCTCGGTGGGAGACAAGCGTTGCAGGGGGTGACATTCCACCTGCAACCGGGCGAGATGGCATTCCTGACCGGCCATTCCGGCGCGGGGAAAAGTACCCTGCTCAAGCTTATCTGTGGGATCGAACGGCCAAGTGCCGGGAAAATCTTTTTCGGCGGTCATGAGATAAGCCGTCTGAAAAATCGCGAAGTGCCGTTTCTGCGTCGGCAGATCGGCATGATTTTCCAGGACCACCACCTGCTGATGGATCGCACCGTTTTCGATAACGTGGCGATTCCGCTGATTATTGCCGGTGCCAGCTATGATGATATCCGCCGTCGCGTCTCTGCGGCGCTGGATAAGGTCGGGCTGCTGGACAAAGCGAAGAATTTCCCGATCCAGCTCTCCGGCGGTGAACAGCAGCGCGTGGGCATTGCCCGTGCGGTGGTGAACAAACCTGCGGTGCTGCTGGCGGATGAGCCGACCGGTAACCTGGACGACGCCCTGTCAGAAGGGATTTTGCGTCTGTTTGAGGAGTTCAACCGCGTAGGGGTGACGGTTTTGATGGCGACGCACGATATCGGGCTTATTTCCCGTCGTTCGTACCGCATGCTGACCCTGAGCGACGGTCATTTGCACGGAGGCCATGGTGAATAAGCGTGATGCAATAAACCAGATTCGACAGTTCGGGAACCGGTTTGATCGTTTCCGTAAGTCGCAGGGCGGTGGTGATGGCAATCGTAATGCGCCAAAGCGCCAGAAAGCCGCGCCAATGCCTGCCTCCCGCAAAACCAACGTGTTTAACGAGCAGGTGCGCTACGCGTTCCACGGCGCGCTGCAGGACCTGAAAAGCAAACCGCTGGCGACGTTCCTGACGGTGATGGTGATTGCCATCTCCCTGACGCTGCCAAGCGTCTGCTATATGGTCTATAAAAACGTCAACCAGGCGGCCTCACAATACTATCCGTCCCCGCAGATCACGGTCTATCTGGATAAAGCGCTCGACGATAACGCCGCAGCGCAGGTGGTCGGGCAAATTCAGGCCGAGCAGGGTGTGGAGAAGGTTAACTATCTCTCGCGTGAAGACGCGCTGGGCGAGTTCCGCAACTGGTCAGGCTTTGGCGGCGCGCTGGACATGCTTGAAGAGAACCCGCTGCCTGCCGTGGCGGTGGTGATCCCGAAGCTGGATTTCCAGGGGACCGATTCGCTTAACACCCTGCGCGATCGCATCACGCGCATTAAGGGCATTGATGAAGTGCGCATGGATGACAGCTGGTTTGCGCGTCTCTCTGCCCTGACCGGGCTGGTAGGCCGCGTGGCGGCGATGATTGGCGTGCTGATGGTGGCGGCGGTCTTCCTCGTCATCGGTAACAGCGTGCGCCTGAGCATCTTCGCCCGTCGCGATACCATCAACGTGCAGAAACTGATTGGTGCGACGGATGGTTTCATCCTGCGTCCGTTCCTCTATGGCGGCGCACTGCTCGGTTTTTCCGGCGCATTTCTTTCACTGATATTGTCAGAAATTTTGGTGATGCGTCTGTCGTCGGCAGTCACAGAAGTGGCGCAGGTTTTCGGAACGAAGTTTGATATCAGCGGCTTAGGGTTCGATGAGTGCCTGTTGCTGCTGCTGGTGTGTTCGATGATTGGGTGGGTGGCAGCCTGGCTGGCAACCGTTCAACATTTACGTCACTTTACTCCCGATTAATAAAAGCGTGATATAATCTTTCCCTGCACCGAGATGTTCGCTCTGCAGGGAAAGTGTCCCTGTTGTCTCTTCCCCTGTTATCATCTTCATGTCACATTTTGTGCGTAATTTATTCACCGTTGCACCTGGAACTTGTGGATAAAATCACTGTCTGATACAAGAGTGAATGCTAATCTCGTTGCTCAAACGCTTTGGCATGGTTGTTGCCTGATGGGGATAACCTGGACCAGAAGAAACATTGAGAGGAATGAATGACCAAAGAAATGCAAACTTTAGCTTTAGCCCCTGTTGGTAACCTGGAGTCTTACATCCGGGCTGCGAACACCTGGCCGATGTTAACGGCCGAGGAAGAAAAGGAGCTTGCTGAAAAGCTGCATTACCAGGGCGATCTGGAAGCAGCTAAGACGCTGATCCTGTCTCACCTGCGCTTTGTTGTTCACGTTGCTCGTAATTATGCGGGCTACGGCCTGCCGCAGGCGGACTTGATTCAGGAAGGTAACATCGGTCTGATGAAGGCTGTGCGTCGCTTCAACCCGGAAGTGGGTGTGCGACTGGTCTCCTTCGCCGTGCACTGGATCAAAGCAGAGATTCACGAATACGTTCTGCGTAACTGGCGTATTGTGAAAGTCGCCACGACAAAAGCGCAACGCAAACTGTTCTTCAACCTGCGTAAAACCAAGCAGCGTCTGGGCTGGTTCAATCAGGATGAAGTTGAAATGGTGGCGCGCGAGCTGGGCGTATCCAGCAAAGATGTGCGTGAGATGGAATCCCGTATGGCCGCGCAGGACATGACCTTTGATATGTCCTCCGACGACGACGCATCCGACAGCCAGCCGATGGCACCGGTACTGTATCTGCAGGATAAAGCCTCTAACTTTGCTGACGGCATTGAAGAGGATAACTGGGAAGATCAGGCCGCGAACAAGCTGACCCATGCGATGGAAGGCCTCGACGAACGTAGCCAGGATATTATCCGCGCCCGCTGGCTGGACGAAGACAACAAGTCCACGCTGCAGGAACTGGCCGACCGCTACGGCGTTTCCGCTGAACGTGTTCGTCAGCTTGAGAAGAACGCCATGAAAAAACTTCGCGCCGCTATCGAAGCGTAAGATAAGCGAAGTACACCGAGAACCCTCGAATGCAAATTCGGGGGTTTTGTTTTTTTAGCGCCCGCTCTGGCGAATTCCTTCCCCCTGGCAAACACTTACTGATGCGCTAAGCAGGTGACTTTCTCAGGGGGACAGGGTGAAAAATAACGAACTGAACGACCGGCGTTTACAGGCGACGCCGCGCGGCATCGGCGTGATGTGTAATTTTTATGCCGATAAAGCTGAAAATGCCACGGTGTGGGACGTGGAGGGTAATGAGTACATCGACTTCGCTGCGGGGATCGCGGTACTGAATACCGGCCATCGCCATCCCAAAGTCATTGCCGCCATCGAAAAGCAACTCCATGCCTTTACCCACACGGCCTACCAGATTGTGCCGTACGAAGGCTACGTGGCGCTTGCCGAACGTCTCAACGAACGCGTGCCCGTTGAGGGCCCGGCTAAAACGGCGTTCTTCTCCACGGGGGCTGAGGCGGTCGAAAACGCCGTAAAAATTGCCCGCGCGTATACCAGGCGTCCTGGCCTTATCACCTTCGGTGGTGCATTCCACGGCCGCACCTTTATGACGATGGCTTTAACGGGGAAAGTGGCACCCTACAAACTGGGTTTTGGCCCGTTCCCCGGCTCGGTTTACCACGCGCAATATCCTAATGAATTGCACGGCGTCAGCACGGCAGAGGCGTTAAAGAGCCTGGAACGCATCTTTAAAGCGGATATCGCACCCGACCAGGTCGCGGCTATTATTCTCGAGCCGGTTCAGGGAGAAGGTGGTTTCAACATTGCGCCTGCTGATTTTATGCAGGCCCTGCGCGCGCTGTGCGATACCCACGGCATTTTGCTGATTGCCGACGAGGTGCAAAGCGGCTTCGCCCGTACCGGCAAACTGTTCTCTATGGAACACCACTGTGTGAAGCCTGATCTGATCACCATGGCAAAAAGCCTGGCGGGCGGGATGCCGCTCTCGGCGGTGTCGGGCCGGGCCGAGGTGATGGACGCACCTGCGCCTGGTGGGTTGGGCGGAACCTACGCCGGTAACCCGCTGGCGATTGCGGCGGCGCATGCCGTGCTGGACGTGATTGATGAAGAGGATCTCTGCACGCGCTCGGCGCACCTTGGTCATCACCTGGTGGAAGTGCTGAGCAAAGCGAAGGAACATTGCCCGTATATCGCTGACATTCGTGCGCAAGGCTCGATGGTGGCGGTGGAGTTTAACGACCCGCAATCAGGGCTCCCGTCGCCGGAATTCACCCGTCAGGTACAAGAACGCGCGTTGCAGGAAGGGCTACTTCTTCTGAGCTGCGGCGTCTACGGCAACGTCATTCGTTTCTTGTATCCGCTGACTATCCCTGAAGTGCAGTTCCGTAAAGCGCTGGACATCATCTCCGCGTCGCTGACACGTTAAAGCCACACGTCCGGCGGAAATCTCTGCCGGGCTTATCATATATTCATTTCAAATTAGCTATTCCAAAATCATAAAAATGGGGTATGTTTTAGCAGAGTATGCTGAAAAAGCGCGAGTGGCATACCTATAACTGAAATAAAGCGCTACACAACAACATCACAATAATCGTAATAACCATAATAATGGGGAATCTCAGGATGAACATGAAGGGTAAAGCGTTACTGGCAGGATGTATCGCGTTGGCATTTAGCACGATGGCACAGGCAGATATTAAAGTGGCTGTCGTAGGAGCGATGTCCGGTCCGGTAGCACAGTATGGTGACCAGGAATTTACTGGCGCAGAACAGGCGGTTGCAGACATTAATGCCAAGGGCGGTATTAAGGGCGAAAAACTGCAGATCGTAAAATATGATGATGCCTGTGACCCGAAACAAGCGGTCGCGGTCGCGAACAAAGTGGTGAACGACGGGATCAAATACGTTATCGGTCACCTGTGCTCTTCCTCTACTCAGCCAGCGTCTGACATCTACGAAGACGAAGGCATTCTGATGATCACCCCGGCTGCAACCGCACCGGAACTGACCTCGCGCGGCTACAAGCTGACCCTGCGCACCACCGGCCTGGACTCTGACCAGGGCCCAACTGCGGCGAAATACATCGTTGAAAAAGTGAAGCCGAAGCGCATCGCTATCGTTCATGACAAGCAGCAGTACGGTGAAGGTCTGGCGCGTTCCGTCCAGGACAACCTGAAGAAAGCGAATGCTGACGTGGTGTTCTTCGACGGTATTACTGCCGGTGAGAAAGACTTCTCCACCCTGGTGGCGCGTCTGAAGAAAGAGAATATTGATTTTGTGTACTACGGTGGTTACCACCCGGAAATGGGCCAGATCCTGCGTCAGGCGCGTGCCGCAGGCCTGAAAACCCAGTTCATGGGCCCGGAAGGGGTGGCGAACGTTTCCCTGTCTAACATTGCGGGTGAATCCGCTGAAGGCCTGCTGGTGACCAAACCGAAGAACTACGACCAGGTTCCGGCGAACAAACCAATCGTAGATGCCATCAAGGCGAAGAAACAGGATCCAAGCGGTGCGTTCGTCTGGACCACCTACGCTGCGCTGCAGTCGCTGCAGGCGGGCCTGAACCAATCAGCCGATCCGGCAGAGATTGCCACCTGGCTGAAAGCGAATACTGTTGAGACCGTGATGGGGCCACTCTCCTGGGATGAGAAGGGCGACCTGAAGGGCTTCGAGTTCGGCGTGTTTGACTGGCACGCGAATGGCACGGCGACAGACGCCAAATAATTTTCCCGTCGCCTTTCGCGCCGCAGGTGCGTTGGCTGCGTTATTCAACCCCGGTCACTTACTTATGTAAGCTCCCGGGGATTTCATAACTTGCCGCCTTCCTGCAACACGAAATTCTTGGGAAAAGCCGCAAAAAGGCAACGTAAGTTGCCTTTTTTAATGTTTTCTCCCTCTCCCCGTGGGAGAGGGTCGGGGTGAGGGCATCAGGCCGCACAGGTCATCCCTGGCGCTTCTCCCACCCATTCTCCTGCGCCGTAAACCCTAACGCCTGCATAAATGCCGCCATCACGCCACGGTCTTCCACGCCCACGTCGGCCATCCACCAGGAGGTCACGCTCGGGTTTTCGCGGATCACTTCTTCAATCAAATACTGCCCTACACCACGACGACGGGTGACGTCACGCACGCGCAGTGAATCCAGCGCCCCTTCGGTGCCGCTCAGAGTCACGCGAACCGCAGCCAGCAAACGTTCATTAAATCGCGCAGCATAAATGCGGTGAGTCTCGTCAACGCGCAGTGACGAAGGGGAATATTCCGGCCAGATCTTGCCCAGGTCGATATGATCCTGGTCGCTAAAGGTCACCAGACGAACGATTGTCAGTTTCATTAGCTTGTTGTCCAAATCAAATTGAGTAGGGGCAGTGTACTCAATTTATTCACTCAGCGGCTTCCTCTTTTTATTCTCATTAACCAGGTGATTAGTTTTTTGGCAGCGCGATGGGCAGTTTGAAAACACATGGATCGAAAAATAAGCAGAATTTTAACCTGAATGGTAGTGATTTATTCGGCGCTTTGTACCGTTATTTTATGCTGCAAACTGCACTTTTATTTGTTTATCTCTGCCTGATTTCAGAATATTATCTTTGCTTAATAGCCTGAAAAATAGAGATTTTAGTCTGGTTTTTGACAAAAACCTGCGCTAAACCATTAAAGGCACTGGTAAAAATAGCGTTGTGCATTAAAAGTACAGAATGCTTTTTAACCAGAATAAAACAAAATATAAACACGACATCACGAATGGGGATTCAGAGATGAGAAGGAACGCGAAAACGTTACTCGCGGGGATGGTTGCATTGTCGATTTCGCATGCGGCCATGGCGGAAGAGATTAAAGTTGCTGTAGTCGGTGCGATGTCCGGTCCTGTTGCCCAGTGGGGGGATATGGAGTTCAACGGTGCGCGCCAGGCCATCAAAGACATCAACGCCAAAGGTGGTATCAAAGGCGACAAACTGGTCGGTGTGGAATACGACGATGCCTGCGATCCCAAACAGGCCGTTGCGGTCGCCAACAAAATCGTCAACGACGGTATTCAGTATGTGATCGGCCACCTGTGCTCATCCTCCACCCAGCCTGCGTCTGATATCTACGAAGACGAAGGCATTCTGATGATCACCCCAGGTGCGACCAACCCGGAGCTGACCCAACGCGGCTATCAGCACATTATGCGTACCGCGGGTCTGGACTCCTCTCAGGGCCCAACCGCCGCCAAATACATCCTCGGCACCGTTAAGCCACAGCGCATTGCCATTATTCATGACAAACAGCAGTACGGTGAAGGCCTGGCGCGTTCCGTTCAGGACGGCCTGAAAAAAGGCGGCGCGAATGTCGTCTTCTTCGATGGAATTACCGCCGGTGAGAAAGATTTCTCCGCGCTGATCGCCCGTCTGCAAAAAGAGAATATTGATTTCGTTTATTACGGCGGCTACTACCCGGAAATGGGCCAGATGCTCCGCCAGGCGCGTTCGGTAGGGCTGAAAACCCAGTTTATGGGGCCGGAAGGCGTGGGTAACGCCTCCCTGTCAAACATCGCGGGTGATGCCGCCGAAGGCATGCTGGTTACGATGCCAAAACGCTATGACCAGGATCCGGCCAACAAGGCTATCGTTGATGCGCTCAAGGCGCAGAAGAAGGATCCGAGTGGTCCATACGTCTGGATCACCTACGCGGCTGTGCAGTCTCTGGCAACCGCACTGGATCGCTCCGGCAGCAAAGAACCGCTGGATCTGGTGAAAGATTTAAAAGCACACGGGGCGAACACCGTGATTGGGCCGCTGAACTGGGATGAGAAAGGCGATCTGAAGGGATTTGAGTTTGGTGTCTTTAAGTGGCACGCCGACGGTTCATCCTCGGCCGCCAAATAATTATCCCACCGCCCGGACTGACGGGCGGGTATAAAAAGGTTTGCATATGTCCGAGCAGTTTCTCTATTTCCTGCAGCAGATGTTTAACGGCGTCACGCTGGGAAGCACCTACGCGCTGATCGCCATCGGCTATACGATGGTTTACGGTATTATCGGCATGATTAACTTCGCCCACGGCGAGGTGTACATGATCGGTAGTTATGTCTCCTTTATGATCATCGCCGCGCTGATGATGATGGGTATCGACAGCAGCTGGCTGCTGGTCGCTGCCGGGTTTGTCGGCGCGATCGTGATTGCCAGTGCCTACGGCTGGAGCATCGAACGCGTGGCCTACCGGCCAGTGCGCAGCTCCAAGCGCCTGATTGCCCTGATCTCCGCCATCGGTATGTCAATATTCCTGCAAAACTACGTCAGCCTGACCGAAGGCTCGCGCGACGTGGCGCTGCCAAGCTTGTTTAATGGCCAGTGGGTTGTCGGGGCGAGTGATAACTTCTCTGCGTCTATTACCACCATGCAGTTGGTTATCTGGATCGTGACCTTCATTGCGATGCTGGCGCTGACCTTGTTCATTCGTTATTCCCGCATGGGGCGCGCCTGTCGTGCCTGCGCGGAAGACCTGAAGATGGCGAGCCTGCTTGGCATTAACACGGACCGTGTGATTGCACTTACCTTCGTGATTGGTGCGGCAATGGCTGCCGTCGCAGGTGTGCTGCTCGGTCAGTTCTACGGTGTGATTAACCCGTACATCGGCTTTATGGCCGGGATGAAAGCCTTCACCGCAGCGGTGCTGGGTGGTATCGGCAGCATTCCGGGCGCGATGATTGGCGGTCTTATCCTCGGCGTGGCCGAAGCGCTCTCCTCGGCGTATCTGAGTACGGAATATAAAGATGTGGTGTCGTTTGCCCTGCTGATTCTGGTTCTGCTGGTAATGCCTACCGGTATTCTGGGTCGTCCGGAGGTAGAGAAAGTATGAAACCGATGCATTTTGCAATGGCGCTGCTCTCTGCCGCCATGTTCTTCGTGCTGGCGGGCGTCTTTATGGGCGTTCAGTTAGAGCTGAACGGTACTAAGCTGGTGGTGGACACCGCAGCAGACATCCGCTGGCAGTGGGTGTTTATCGGCACTGCCGTGGTGTTCCTGTTCCAGCTGCTGCGTCCGCTGTTCCAGAAGACGCTGAAAGGCGTTTCTGGCCCGAAATTCGTGCTGCCTGCGATTGATGGTTCAACTGTTAAACAGAAGCTGTTCCTCGTCGCCCTGCTGGTGGCGGCGGTGGCGTGGCCGTTCGTGGTGTCGCGCGGGACGGTAGATATTGCCACTCTGACCATGATCTACGTGATCCTCGGTCTCGGTCTGAACGTGGTAGTGGGTTTGTCTGGCCTGCTGGTGCTGGGCTACGGCGGCTTCTACGCCATCGGCGCCTACACTTTTGCGCTGTTGAACCACTATTACGGCCTCGGCTTCTGGACATGTCTGCCGCTGGCGGGGTTGGTTTCTGCGGCTGCGGGCTTCCTGCTGGGCTTCCCGGTGCTGCGCCTGCGCGGTGACTACCTGGCGATTGTGACCTTAGGCTTTGGTGAAATCGTCCGTATCTTGCTGCTCAACAACACTGAAGTGACCGGTGGCCCGAACGGTATCAGCCAGATCCCGAAACCGACCTTCTTTGGTCTGGAATTCAGCCGTACCGCCCGTGAAGGCGGCTGGGATACCTTCAGCAACTTCTTTGGCGTGAAATACGACCCGTCTGACCGTGTCATCTGGCTCTACCTGGTGGCGCTGCTGTTGGTGGTGATTACCCTGTTTGTGATCAACCGTCTGCTGCGCATGCCGCTGGGCCGCGCGTGGGAAGCACTGCGTGAAGATGAGATCGCCTGCCGCTCCCTGGGCCTGAACCCTACCCGCATCAAGCTGACAGCGTTCACCATCAGTGCCGCGTTTGCCGGTTTTGCCGGAACGCTGTTTGCCGCACGCCAGGGCTTTGTCAGCCCGGAATCCTTCACTTTTGCCGAATCTGCCTTTGTGCTGGCGATTGTGGTGCTCGGCGGGATGGGTTCGCAGTTCGCCGTTATCCTGGCGGCCATCCTGCTGGTGGTCTCGCGTGAGCTGATGCGCGACTTTAACGAATACAGCATGCTGATGCTGGGTGGTTTAATGGTGCTGATGATGATCTGGCGTCCGCAGGGCTTGCTGCCGATGACCCGTCCACAGCTGAAGCTGAAGAACGGGCAAGCGAAAGGAGAGCAGGCATGAGTCAGCCATTATTATCCGTTAACGGTCTGATGATGCGTTTTGGCGGCCTGCTGGCGGTCAACAACGTGAATCTGGATCTGCACAAGAAAGAGATTGTCTCCCTGATTGGCCCGAACGGCGCGGGGAAAACCACGGTCTTCAACTGTTTGACCGGTTTCTACAAGCCGACGGGCGGCACCATTATGCTGCGCGACCAGCACCTTGAAGGCCTGCCCGGGCAACAGATCGCCCGTATGGGCGTGGTGCGTACTTTCCAGCACGTGCGTCTGTTCCGCGAGATGACGGTCATTGAGAACCTGCTGGTGGCGCAACATCAGCAGCTGAAAACCGGGCTTTTCTCCGGCCTGCTGAAAACCCCGGCCTTCCGTCGCGCGCAGGATGAAGCGCTGGATCGCGCTGCCACCTGGCTCGACCGCATCGGTCTGTTGCAGCACGCTAACCGTCAGGCTAGCAACCTGGCTTACGGCGACCAACGCCGTCTGGAGATTGTGCGTTGCATGGTGACGCAGCCGGAAATCCTGATGCTCGACGAACCTGCTGCTGGCCTCAACCCGAAAGAGACCAAAGAGCTGGACGAGCTGATTGCCGAGCTGCGCGATCATCACGACACCACCATCCTGCTGATTGAGCACGATATGAAGCTGGTGATGGGCATTTCTGACCGTATCTACGTGGTAAACCAGGGCACGCCGCTGGCAAACGGCACGCCGGAAGAGATCCGCAACAATCCGGACGTGATCCGCGCCTATTTAGGCGAAGCATAATGGGGGCGAGCCATAAGATGGAAAAAGCGATGTTAACGTTCGACAAGGTCAATGCGCACTACGGCAAGATTCAGGCGCTGCACGATGTCAGCCTTCATATCAATCAGGGTGAAATCGTCACCCTGATTGGGGCCAACGGCGCGGGCAAAACCACACTGCTCGGCACCCTGTGCGGTGACCCGCGCGCGACCAGCGGGCGAATTGTGTTTGATGGCAAAGACATTACCGACTGGCAGACCGCCAAAATCATGCGTGAAGCGGTGGCGATTGTGCCGGAAGGGCGCCGCGTGTTTTCCCGCATGACGGTGGAAGAGAACCTGGCGATGGGCGGCTTCTTTGCCCACCGCGATGAATACCAGACCCGCATCAAGTGGGTGTATGAACTCTTCCCGCGCCTGTGGGAACGCCGTATTCAGCGTGCGGGCACTATGTCCGGTGGTGAACAGCAGATGCTGGCGATTGGCCGTGCGTTGATGAGCCAGCCGCGATTGTTGCTGCTCGATGAACCGTCGCTGGGGCTTGCGCCAATCATCATCCAGCAGATTTTCGACACCATCGAACAGTTGCGTAAAGAGGGGATGACCATCTTCCTCGTCGAGCAGAATGCTAACCAGGCGCTGAAGCTTGCAGACCGTGGCTACGTGCTGGAGAACGGCCGCGTGGTGCTTTCTGATACCGGAGACGCGCTGCTCGCGAACGAGGCGGTGCGGAGCGCTTATTTAGGCGGCTGAGCCGTCTTCATCGCCCGGTGGCGCTTACGCTTACCGGGCCTACAGGATCGAGTAGGCCGGGTAAGGCGTAGCCGCCACCCGGCTTTTTTTCACCCCAACCCCCTTCACACAACCATCATCCCCCTGACGCCTGGCTGTCACTTATCTGTAAACAAACAGTTATTTTTCTGTCATTCGAGCATGTCATGTTACCTCGCGAGCATAAAACGCGTGATATCGCGCATCCGGCACAATAAGAGAGATGACAATGACATCGTTACGACACACAGCTTTGGGTCTGGCAATTGGTCTGGCTTTTGCGACGAACGCAATGGCTGTCACCACCATTCCGTTCTGGCATTCCATGGAAGGGGAGTTGGGTAAAGAAGTTGACTCCCTGGCGCAGCGTTTCAACGACACCCATCCGGATTACAAAATTGTGCCGGTGTATAAAGGTAACTACGAGCAGAGCCTGAGCGCAGGTATTGCTGCTTTCCGTACCGGCAACGCGCCTGCGCTGTTACAGGTTTATGAAGTGGGTACCGCCACCATGATGGCCTCTAAAGCCATCAAACCGGTGTACGAAGTCTTTAAAGACGCGGGTATCAACTTCGACGAATCCCAGTTCGTACCGACCGTTTCCGGTTACTACACCGATTCCAAAACTGGCCACCTGCTGTCCCAGCCGTTTAACAGCTCCACCCCTGTGCTGTACTACAACAAAGACGCCTTCAAAAAAGCCGGTTTAGATCCAGAGCAGCCGCCAAAAACCTGGCAGGATCTGGCCGAGTACACCGCGAAGCTGAAAGCGGCAGGGATGAAGTGCGGTTATGCGAGCGGCTGGCAGGGCTGGATCCAGATTGAAAACTTCAGCGCCTGGCATGGCCTGCCGGTGGCGACCAAAAACAACGGTTTCGACGGCACTGACGCGGTCCTGGAGTTCAATAAGCCAGAGCAGGTGAAACACATTGCGCTCCTGGAAGAACTCAACAAGAAGGGCGATTTCAGCTACTACGGCCGTAAAGACGAATCCACCGAGAAGTTCTACAACGGCGATTGCGCTATTACTACCGCTTCTTCCGGCTCGCTGGCAGACATCCGTCATTACGCCAAATTCAACTACGGCGTGGGCATGATGCCTTACGACGCTGACGTGAAAGGCGCGCCGCAGAACGCCATCATCGGCGGGGCAAGCCTGTGGGTGATGCAGGGCAAAGACAAGGGCACCTACAAAGGCGTGGCTGAGTTCCTGGATTTCCTGGCAAAACCAGAAAATGCCGCCGAATGGCACCAGAAAACCGGTTACCTGCCAATCACCAAAGCCGCCTATGACCTGACCCGCGAGCAGGGTTTCTACAGCAAGAACCCGGGCGCGGACATCGCGACGCGCCAGATGCTGAACAAGCCGCCGTTGCCGTACACCAAAGGTCTGCGTCTGGGCAATATGCCGCAGATCCGCACCATCGTCGATGAAGAACTGGAAAGCGTGTGGACCGGGAAGAAAACGCCACAGCAGGCGCTGGACTCTGCGGTAGAGCGCGGAAATCAGCTGCTGCGCCGCTTTGAGCAGTCGACCAAATCGTAATCCGTGATTCGCCCGGTGGCGCTGCGCTTACCGGGCCTACGGGGATCGTGCGGGCTGATGCCCTCACCCCAACCCTCTCCCACGGGGAGAGGGAGAAATATTTGTAGGCCGGGTAAGGCGCAGCCGCCACCCGGCATTGTTCAGGAACCAAATCTCAATGTCATCATCCCGTCCGGTGTTCCGGTCCCGCTGGCTGCCCTATCTGCTGGTCGCGCCACAGCTGGTCATCACCGTTATCTTCTTTATCTGGCCTGCGGGCGAAGCGCTGTGGTATTCGGTGCAAAGCGTCGATCCGTTCGGGCTTTCCAGCCAGTTTGTTGGCCTGGACAACTTCACCGCGCTGTTCCATGACAGCTACTACCTGGACTCCTTCTGGACGACGATGAAGTTCAGCGCGCTGGTCACCGTCAGCGGCCTTGTTGCCTCGCTGTTTTTCGCCGCGCTGGTGGATTACGTGGTGCGCGGCAGCCGTCTGTATCAAACGCTGATGCTGCTGCCTTACGCCGTAGCGCCCGCCGTCGCTGCCGTGCTGTGGATCTTCCTGTTTAACCCTGGCCGCGGGCTGATTACCCACTTCCTGGCAGAGTTCGGCTACGACTGGAACCACGCGCAGAACAGCGGCCAGGCGATGTTCCTGGTGGTATTCGCCTCGGTGTGGAAGCAGATCAGCTACAACTTCCTGTTCTTCTTTGCCGCGCTGCAGTCCATTCCGCGCTCGCTGGTGGAAGCTGCGGCAATTGACGGCGCAGGGCCTATTCGTCGTTTCTTCAGGCTGTCGCTGCCGCTGATCGCCCCGGTGAGTTTCTTCCTGCTGGTGGTTAACCTCGTGTACGCCTTCTTCGATACCTTCCCGGTGATCGACGCAGCGACCGCAGGCGGCCCGGTGCAGGCGACAACGACGCTTATCTATAAGATCTACCGCGAAGGTTTTGCTGGCCTGGATCTCTCGGCCTCTGCCGCGCAGTCCGTCGTGCTGATGTTCCTTGTCATCATCCTCACGGTGGTGCAGTTCCGTTATGTCGAAAGTAAGGTGCGCTACCAATGATTGAGAACCGTCGCGGGCTGACGATTTTCAGCCATACCATGCTGATTTTAGGGATTATTGTCATCCTGTTCCCGTTGTACGTGGCCTTTGTCGCCGCCACGCTGGACACCAAGGCGGTGTTTGATACGCCGATGACGCTGATCCCGGGCGGTCATCTTTTCGAGAATATGTCGACCATCTGGACGCAGGGCGTGGGTGTTAACAGCGCACCGTTCTGGTTGATGATGCTCAACAGTTTCATCATGGCGTTCGGTATCACGGTGGGCAAAATTACAGTGTCGATGCTCTCGGCCTTTGCCATCGTCTGGTTCCGCTTTCCGCTGCGTAACCTGTTCTTCTGGATGATCTTTATTACGCTGATGTTGCCGGTGGAGGTGCGTATCTTCCCGACGGTGGAGGTCATCGCCAA
Organism: Enterobacter ludwigii; assembly: GCA_023023105.1. Lineage (NCBI taxonomy): Bacteria > Pseudomonadati > Pseudomonadota > Gammaproteobacteria > Enterobacterales > Enterobacteriaceae > Enterobacter > Enterobacter ludwigii. The sequence goes on from CP083824.1 coordinate 302,433, forward strand.
CCTGAAGATGCTCGACAGCTATGCGGGCTTAACCCTGCCGCTGATGGCCTCGGCGACCGCCACCTTCCTGTTCCGCCAGTTCTTTATGACCCTGCCGGACGAGCTGATTGAAGCCGCGCGTATCGACGGCGCTTCACCGATGCGCTTCTTCCGCGACATCGTGCTGCCGCTGTCGAAAACCAACCTCGCGGCGCTGTTTGTGATCACCTTTATCTATGGCTGGAACCAGTACCTGTGGCCACTGCTGATTATTCAGGACGTCAACCTCGGCACTGCCGTGGCAGGCATCAAAGGCATGATCGCCACTGGTGAAGGTACCACCCTCTGGAACCAGGTGATGGCGGCGATGCTGCTCACCCTTATCCCACCCGTAGTCATTGTTTTAGCCATGCAACGTGCATTTGTCCGTGGCCTGGTCGATAGCGAGAAATAAGATGGCAGGTTTAAAACTTCAGGCAGTTACTAAAAGCTGGGATGGCAAAACCCAGGTTATTCAGCCGTTAACGCTCGACGTGGCGGACGGCGAATTTATCGTGATGGTCGGGCCGTCCGGCTGCGGTAAATCAACCTTGTTGCGCATGGTGGCGGGGCTTGAGCGCGTGACCTCCGGGGATATCTGGATTGACCGTCAGCGCGTCACCGAAATGGAGCCGAAAGACAGAGGCATCGCGATGGTGTTCCAGAACTACGCGCTCTATCCGCACATGAGTGTGGAAGAGAACATGGCCTGGGGGCTGAAAATCCGCGGAATGGGCAAAGGGCATATCGAGGAGCGCGTGAGAGAAGCGGCCCGCATTCTGGAGCTGGATGGCCTGCTGAAGCGCCGACCGCGTGAGCTTTCCGGCGGTCAGCGTCAGCGTGTGGCGATGGGGCGCGCGATTGTGCGTGACCCGGCGGTGTTCCTGTTTGATGAACCGCTTTCCAACCTCGACGCCAAGCTGCGCGTGCAGATGCGCCTGGAGCTACAGCAGCTGCATCGCCGCCTGAAAACCACCTCTTTGTACGTGACCCACGATCAGGTCGAAGCGATGACGCTCGCCCAGCGCGTGATGGTGATGAACAAGGGGATAGCTGAGCAGATCGGCACCCCGGTTGAAGTGTATGAAAAACCGGCCACCCGCTTTGTGGCGAGCTTTATCGGCAGCCCGGCAATGAACCTGCTGGAAGGGCGTATCAGCAGTGCTGGAACCCATTTTGAGCTGGAAAGCGGGATGGCATTGCCAATCAACTGGTACTATCGTGGCTACGCCGGGCGTAAAATGACGCTCGGTATCCGCCCGGAGCATATTGGTTTAACCTCTCAGGCGGAAGGCGGCGTACCGCTGGTGATGGATACGCTGGAGATGCTGGGGGCTGATAACCTGGCGCACGGACGTTGGGGCGAGCAAAAAATGGTGGTGCGTCTGGCACATCAGGAACGCCCTAAAGCCGGCAGCACGCTATGGCTGCATCTGCCGGAAAATCACCTGCACTTATTTGACGGTGAAACAGGACAACGAGTATGAGCAACTGGCCTTATCCCCATATTGTCGCCCACCGTGGCGGCGGTAAACTGGCGCCGGAAAACACCCTGGCGGCAATTGATGTTGGCGCGCGTTACGGCCACACGATGATCGAATTCGACGCCAAGCTGTCGAAAGACGGCGAAATTTTCCTGCTGCATGACGATAACCTCGAACGCACCAGCAACGGCTGGGGTGTGGCGGGTGAATTGCCGTGGCGCGATCTGCTGAAAGTGGATGCCGGAAGCTGGTACAGCGGTGAATTCAAAGGCGAGCCGCTGCCGCTGCTGGCGGAAGTGGCGGACCGCTGCCGTCAGCACGGGATGATGGCCAATATTGAAATCAAACCGACAACCGGCACCGGGCCGCTAACGGGCAAGGTCATCGCGCTGGCCGCGCGTGAGTTGTGGGAAGGAATGACCGCGCCGTTGCTCTCCTCGTTTGAAATTGACGCCCTGGAGGCGGCGCAGGCGGCCGTGCCGGAACTGCCGCGCGGGCTATTGCTGGATGAGTGGCGCGAAGACTGGCGCGAGCTGACTATCCGTTTAGCGTGTGTCTCTATCCATCTCAATCACAAGTTGCTGGATGAGGCGCGCGTGAAGATGCTGAAAGACGCGGGTCTGCATATTCTGGTCTACACCGTCAATAAACCCCAGCGTGCAGCCGAACTGCTGCGCTGGGGCGTGGACAGCATCTGTACCGATGCGATTGACGTCATCGGCCCGGACTTTAGTTCTGCGGATTAAGCATACTGCCATTCGACTGCGGCGGCAGCATATGCTGCTGTCCGCTGCTCTGCATTGTTCCGTTGCCTAACATGCCACCGTTATGGTTGGGCAGCGGCTGTTCCCGTACCTGGCCCTGCTGCACGCGCTGAGTGTTGGCGTTCATCTGATTTTGCAGGCTTTGCTGCTGCATCTGGGTCTGCGTTTTCAACTGCTGGTTAAGCATCCCTTTTTGCTGCTGCTGTTGGCTCATCATCTCCGTCTGCATACGCTGCTGGCTCGGAATGACATAACCCTGCTGGTTCGGATTGTTCATGGTATTCAGTGGCTGTGCGAGCGCGGTAAACGGTAACAGCGCGGTAAGAATCAGTAAGCGTTTCATTGTCATTTCCTCCTTTTGAGGCCTCTCTTAAGTTTACCCTGATTTCACCATGACGATGATTTTTTAGGAGTTGTGAACCAGGCTTAAGCGGGGAATATGGATCCCTTCACCTGGAGAACAATAATGATGAAACCAACATTTTTACGCTGGGTAGCGATCGCCGCGCTGATGGCAGGCGGCACATTTAGCGTGGCGGCCAACCCGCCAGCGGCACCGCCAGTCTCTTACGGCGTGGAGGAAGATGTCTTTCATCCCGTGAGGGCAACCCACGGGATGGTGGCATCCGTGGATGCACTGGCGACCCGCGTGGGCGTCGACATTCTCAAGCAGGGCGGTAACGCGGTGGATGCGGCTGTTGCCGTCGGGTACGCGCTGGCGGTGACGCATCCGCAGGCGGGTAACCTGGGGGGCGGGGGGTTTATGATGCTGCGCACCAAAGACGGGAAAACCACGGCTATCGACTTCCGTGAAATGGCTCCCGGCAAGGCTTCCCGCGATATGTTCCTTGACGATCAGGGCAATCCGGACAGCAAAAAATCGCTGACCTCGCATCTCGCGTCCGGCACGCCGGGCACCGTGGCGGGCTTCTCTCTGGCGCTGGAAAAATACGGCACTCTGCCGCTGAACAAAGTCGTGCAGCCTGCCATCAAGCTGGCGCGGGATGGCTTTATTGTGAATGACGCCCTGGCCGACGATCTCAAAACCTACGGTAGTGAAGTCATTCCGAACCATGAAAACAGCAAGGCGATCTTCTGGAAAGACGGTGAGCCGCTGAAGAAGGGCGATAAGCTGGTGCAGAAGAACCTTGCCAAAAGCCTGGAGCTGATTGCGGAGCACGGCCCGGACGCCTTCTACAAAGGCGCGATTGCAGACCAGATTGCTGAAGAGATGCAAAAGAACGGCGGGCTCATCACCAAAGCGGATCTGGCAGAATACAAGGCGGTGGAGCGTGCGCCGATCAGTGGAACCTATCGCGGCTACGAAGTCTTCTCCATGCCACCGCCGTCCTCTGGTGGCATTCACATCGTGCAGATCCTCAACATTCTTGAAAACTTCGATATGCACAAATTCGGCTTCGGCAGTGCCGATGCCATGCAGGTGATGGCCGAGGCGGAAAAGCATGCCTACGCTGACCGTTCGGAATATCTCGGCGATCCGGACTTCGTGAAGGTGCCGTGGCAGGCGCTGACCAATAAGGCTTATGCCAAATCGATTGCTGAACAGATCGACATCAACAAGGCTAAGCCGTCGAGTGAGATCCGCCCGGGCAAGCTGGCACCGTACGAAAGCAACCAGACCACCCATTTCTCGGTGGTGGATAAAGACGGTAACGCGGTGGCGGTGACCTATACGCTGAATACCACCTTCGGCACCGGGATTGTGGCGGGCAATAGCGGCATTCTGCTGAATAACGAGATGGATGATTTCTCTGCCAAACCGGGTGTGCCGAACGTCTACGGGCTGGTCGGTGGTGATGCGAATGCGGTGGGGCCGAAGAAGCGTCCATTGTCTTCCATGTCGCCTACCATCGTGGTGAAAGACGGTAAAATCTGGCTGGTGACCGGTAGCCCGGGCGGCAGCCGCATTATCACGACTGTGCTGCAAATGGTCGTGAACAGTATCGACTTTGGGATGAACGTTGCCGAAGCGACCAATGCCCCGCGTTTCCACCATCAGTGGCTGCCGGATGAGCTGCGTGTCGAGAAGGGCTTTAGCCCGGATACGATCAAACTGCTGGAGCAGCGCGGACAGAAGGTGGCGGTGAAAGAGGCGATGGGGAGCACCCAGAGCATTATGGTCGGGCCGGATGGCGCACTGTTTGGGGCATCGGACCCGCGTTCGGTGGATGATTTAACGGCGGGGTATTGATTATATTGCCGGGTGGCGGTTTCGCCTTACCCGGCCTACGTTTTTCATTCCCTCTCCCACAGGGTGAGGGCAACAAACTACTTCATTCTCGCCATATAATACGCATCGACATACTCGCCGTTGCGCAGTCCGTAACGTTTGCCGGTGCCTTCAATTTCGAATCCGTGCTTCTTGTAGACCGCAATGGCCGGTTCGTTGTCGACAAACACCGTCAGCTCAATACGATCAACCCGCAGCCAGTTGTCGCACATATCAATCATGGTGCGAAGCAGCGCGCTGGCAACGCCGCGGTTGTGCCACTGCGCCCCTACACAAATACCGAAATCAGCGACGTGGCTGCGGCGCGGCCGCTGTGCGACATCAATCGTGAGATGCCCGACGACGATATCATCAATGCAGGCAACTAACTGCTTAATCCCAGGCTGATCGCTTAGCCGCAACTGCCACATTTCCATAGAAGGATGAGGGACTTGTAGCGTGTTGTGGTACACCTCCGGCTGGGCGTGAATCTGACGAATAGCGTCATAATCTTTCGGTTCAGCGTGGCGTATCACTATCTCACTCATTCCTTCGTCCTCTGTGGGTTAATGTCCTCTTTAACATCAGTGACTTTAAAATTTGAGTCAACCGCTATTTTTTGCAAAAAGTATTGGACAACTGCGAATGAGAATGATTATTATTGTCCTGCATTCAGGAAGACCGCTACGGGAACCTGAAAGCACGACATTGCTCACATTGCTTCCAGTATTACTTTAGCCAGCTTTTAGCTGGCTTTTTTTTTGTTATGGTAGATCTCAGTAACCTTCCAAAAGGACTGAGCCATGACACTACATTGCGCATTTATTGGATTTGGTAAAAGTACGACCCGCTATCACCTTCCGTATGTCCTTCATCGTAAAGATTCCTGGCATGTGGCCCATATCTACCGCCGCCGCGCGAAGCCAGAGGAGCAGTCTCCGCAGTATTCCCACATCCATTTCACCAGCGATCTGGACGAAATCCTTAACGATCCGCAGGTGAAACTGGTCGTTGTCTGTACTCATGCTGACAGCCATTTTGACTACGCGAAACGCGCCCTGGAAGCAGGCAAAAACGTGCTGGTGGAAAAACCGTTTACGCCGACCATCGCCGAAGCGAAGGCGTTGTTCGCACTGGCGAAAAGTAAAGGGCTGACCGTTACGCCATATCAAAACCGTCGCTTTGACAGCTGTTTCCTGACGGCGAAAAAAGCGATTGAGAGCGGTAAGCTCGGTGACATCGTCGAGATTGAAAGTCATTTTGACTACTATCGCCCGGTGGCAGAAACCCAACCTGGTCTGCCTCAGGATGGCGCATTCTATGGGCTGGGTGTACACACCATGGATCAGGTCATCTCCCTGTTTGGTCGCCCGGACTACGTGGCATATGACATCCGCAGCCTGCGTAACAAAGCCAACCCGGACGACACGTTTGAAGCGCAGCTGTTCTACGGCGACCTGAAAGCCATTGTCAAAACCAGCCATCTGGTGAAAATCGACTATCCGAAATTTATCGTTCACGGTACGAAAGGCTCGTTTATCAAATACGGTATTGACCAGCAGGAGACCAGCCTGAAGGCCAATATCATGCCGGGTGAACCGGGCTTTGCGGCGGATGATTCGGTTGGCGTGCTGGAATATGTGAAGGCGGATGGCACGACGGCCAGAGAAGAGCTGAAGCCCGAGGTGGGTGATTATGGCCGCGTGTACGATGCACTGTTTGCGACTATCCATAGCGGTGCGGCGAATTACGTCAAGGAATCTGACGTTCTGACTAACCTTGAAATCCTTGAACGGGCCTTTGAACAGGCTTCTCCTGCCACGGTAACCCTCGCGAAATAAGCAAAAATGGCTCCTCTGCGCTTGTTCATAATTTTTGAACAGAGGAGTCAATTTTCACCCTCTATGATCCCAGGCCGTTTGCGTCCACACTTACTCCATCGAAACGAACTGAGGGTGAAAACAATGATCTACTTACGCAAAGCAAACGAACGTGGTCACGCGAATCATGGCTGGCTGGACTCATGGCATTCATTCTCGTTTGCCGACTACTACGACCCGAACTTCATGGGCTTCTCCGCACTGCGCGTGATTAACGACGACGTGATTGATGCAGGACAGGGCTTCGGCACTCACCCGCACAAAGACATGGAAATTCTGACCTATGTGCTGGAAGGCGCGGTTGAACACCAGGACAGCATGGGCAACAAAGAGCAGGTTCCTGCGGGCGAATTCCAGATTATGAGCGCGGGTACCGGGGTTCGTCACTCTGAGTACAACCCGAGCAAAACGGAAAAACTGCACCTGTATCAAATCTGGATTATTCCAGAAGAAACCGGCATCACGCCACGCTATGAGCAGCGCCGCTTCGACGCTAAACAGGGTAAACAGCTGGTGCTGTCCCCGGATGCGCGAGAAGGCTCCCTGAAAGTGCATCAGGATATGGAACTGTATCGTTGGGCGCTGGCGAAAGACGAACAGTCTGTTCATCAGATTGCTGCTAACCGCCGCATCTGGATCCAGGTGGTGAAAGGTGAAGTCACCATCAACGGTACTAAAGCAACAACGGCTGATGGCCTGGCCATCTGGGACGAGCAGGCGATCTCCGTACACGCTGACAGCGAGAGTGAAATTCTGCTGTTTGACCTGCCTCCGGTGTAATAAATCATAAATAAATGCCCAACCTTCCCTCTGACAGGGGAAGGTTGGGCTTTGTCCGTGATAAACTGAGCAAATCTCTCACTTCAAGATTTCTCAGGACGATGAAAAAGAAACGCCCCGTACTTCAGGATGTCGCTGACCGCGTTGGTGTGACCAAAATGACGGTCAGCCGCTTTTTACGTAACCCGGAGCAGGTTTCCGTGGCGCTGCGTGGCAAGATTGCCGCGGCTCTTGATGAACTGGGTTATATCCCTAACCGCGCACCCGATATTCTCTCCAATGCGACCAGTCGTGCGGTGGGCGTCCTGCTTCCCTCTTTAACCAACCAGGTTTTCGCCGAAGTGCTGCGCGGAATTGAAAGTGTGACCGATGCGTTTGGTTATCAGACCATGCTTGCGCACTACGGGTACAAGCCGGAGCTGGAAGAGGAACGTCTTGAGTCCATGCTTTCCTGGAACATCGACGGCCTTATCTTAACGGAACGTACCCACACGCCGCGCACGCTGAAGATGATCGAAGTGGCGGGCATTCCGGTGGTGGAGCTGATGGACAGCCAGTCCCCATGCCTCGATATCGCCGTGGGTTTTGATAACTTCGAAGCGGCACGTCAGATGACGGCGGCGATTATCGCGCGCGGTCATCGTCACATTGCCTATCTGGGAGCGCGTCTTGATGAACGTACTATCATCAAGCAGAAGGGATACGAGCAGGCGATGCTCGACGCGAACTTAATCCCGTACAGCGTGATGGTGGAGCAGTCCTCTTCCTATACGTCGGGTATTGAGCTGATGCGTCAGGCGCGGCGCGAGTATCCGCAACTGGACGGTATTTTCTGTACCAACGATGACCTTGCTGTCGGTGCAGCGTTCGAATGTCAGCGTCTGGGACTTTCCATCCCGCGTGATATGGCGATTGCCGGTTTCCACGGCCACGATATCGGCCAGGTCATGGAGCCTCGTCTGGCGAGCGTCCTGACACCGCGTGAACGTATGGGGCGTATTGGCGCAGAACGCCTGCTGGCGCGCATTCGTGGCGAGACGGTTACCCCTAAAATGTTAGATTTAGGTTTCACCTTGTCACCGGGTGGATCTATTTGAGCTGACAAATTTGAGCTAGCTCACACTTATTCACTTCTCGCACGTTTGGATATTGCTTCGCTTTTGCCCCGGCAGGACAATGTTACCGATAACTGTTACCCGTAACAATTGACTGAGGGACACCCTTTGAGCACGACTAATCATGATCACCACGTCTACGTCCTGATGGGCGTTTCCGGTAGCGGGAAATCAGCCGTGGCCAGCGAAGTGGCGCATCAACTCCAGGCTGCGTTTCTTGATGGTGACTTCCTCCATCCGCGCAGCAACATCATGAAAATGGCCTCCGGCGAGCCGCTGAACGACGACGACCGCAAACCGTGGTTGCAGGCGCTGAATGACGCCGCGTTCGCGATGCAGCGCACCAACAAAGTTTCCCTTATCGTTTGCTCCGCGCTGAAAAAAACCTACCGTGACCTGCTGCGTGACGGCAACCCGAACCTCTCTTTCATCTACCTGAAAGGGGATTTTGAGGTGATTGAAAGCCGTCTGAAGGCGCGCAAAGGTCACTTCTTCAAGACTCAGATGCTGGTGACGCAGTTCGAAGCGCTGCAGGAACCGGGTGAAGATGAGAAAGATGTCTTAGTGGTTGATATCGATCAGTCACTGGAAGGTGTTGTTGCCAGCACCATCGAGGTCATTAATAAAAGGCAGTAAGTTTTGAGTACATTAACGCTTGTTTTGACAGCAGTGGGTTCCGTGTTGCTGCTGCTGTTTTTAGTGATGAAGGCGCGTATGCACGCTTTCGTTGCTTTGATGGTGGTTTCTATTGGTGCAGGTCTCTTTTCCGGGATGCCGCTCGACAAAATCGCAGCGACCATGGAAAAAGGGATGGGCGGTACGCTGGGCTTCCTGGCGATTGTCGTCGCGCTTGGGGCGATGTTTGGCAAGATTTTACATGAGACAGGCGCTGTTGATCAGATAGCCGTCAAGATGCTGAAATCCTTCGGACATAACCGTGCGCATTATGCGATTGGTCTGGCCGGTCTGATTTGTGCCCTGCCGCTGTTCTTTGAAGTGGCGGTTGTGTTGCTGATTAGCGTGGCGTTCTCTATGGCGCGCCACACCGGGACTAACCTCGTGAAGCTGGTTATCCCACTGTTTGCGGGCGTGGCAGCGGCAGCGGCGTTCCTGCTGCCCGGGCCAGCGCCGATGCTGCTGGCATCTCAGATGCACGCTGATTTCGGCTGGATGATCCTGATTGGTCTGTGTGCGGCGATCCCGGGGATGATTATTGCCGGTCCGCTGTGGGGCAACTTCATCAGCCGTTACGTTGAACTGCACATTCCGGATGACATCACCGAGCCGCACCTCGGCGAAGGTAAAATGCCATCCTTCGGCTTCAGTCTGTCACTGATCCTGCTCCCGTTGGTGCTCGTTGGGCTGAAAACCATTGCCGCGCGCTTTGTGCCGGTAGGTTCCAGCGCGTACGAATGGTTTGAGTTTATTGGCCATCCGTTCACGGCGATCCTGGTGGCGTGTCTGGTGGCGATTTATGGCCTGGCGATGCGCCAGGGGATGCCGAAAGACCGGGTCATGGAGATTTGCGGCGCAGCGCTGCAACCGGCTGGCATTATTCTGCTGGTGATCGGTGCGGGTGGGGTGTTCAAGCAGGTACTGGTGGATTCCGGCGTGGGTCCCGCTCTGGGTGAAGCGCTGACCGGAATGGGCTTGCCGATAGCCGTGACCTGCTTCGTGCTGGCGGCTGCGGTGCGTATCATTCAGGGTTCTGCGACCGTCGCGTGTTTAACCGCAGTGGGTCTGGTGATGCCGGTGATTGAACAGCTGCATTACTCAGGCGCGCAAATGGCTGCGCTGTCTATCTGTATTGCAGGTGGGTCTATCGTGGTTTCTCACGTGAATGACGCAGGTTTCTGGCTGTTCGGTAAATTTACCGGTGCCACCGAAGCGCAGACGCTGAAAACCTGGACGCTGATGGAAACCATCCTCGGTACGACAGGCGCAATTGTCGGGATGATTGCCTTTACGCTGCTGAGTTAAATGCGGTGATTTGCCAAGGCTAAAAATAAGGCCCGGTAGCGTTAGCGCTTACCGGGCCTTAATCATTCTGCGAAAGACAGGCCGGGAAGAGTGAAAACTCCGCCCGGCTTTTTATTATCACTCGCCCTGCGTTGAACTCTCAATCGTCAGACGCACATCAGATGTAATCAGTTCAGCCAGCATCTGGTAGACCTTCAGCGTCTCTTCCGGTTCGGCATCGCCCGTATCACTGATAAAGCCTTCATCACGCAGCGTCAGAACCAGTGAACTGAAGACCGCTTTGTCGAAGAATTCAGGAGCGTTAATACCGTGCAGAACGGACAGGCGCTGTGCCAGCGTCCGGCTCTCTTTCTCCAGCGTTCCACGGTTGATAGACGGGTTCGCACTGAGCAACCAGAATGTAATGGCATAACGCTGCAGCGTTTCACGCGCACCGGCCGCCAGCAGTTGCAGGGTACGGGAACGTGACGGATTGATATGCAGCTCGTCGTTCACAACAGTGATCAGCCCCTGACGACGCAGTTCTTCCGTCAGTTTATCCAGCTCGCCAGCCAGTTCATCCTTGCTCCAGCGCAGGAACAGCTCCGCTTTCAGCATCGGGTAGAGCGTGTCAACGTGACGCAATAGCTCCTGGCGTGAAATGCGACGATGCTGGGTGATGATAGCTGCCATGAGTGACGGCAGCATCAGCATATGGGCGATATTGTTGCGATAGTACGTCATCAGCACGGCCTGCTCGCGCGGCAGAATGATGATGTCGCCGATCGTGTCCTTTTCGACTTCGAACTTGTTCATCTGCAAAGCGTGATCGATAAGCTCACTGGCGCTCGCAGAAGGTACCGTCGAGTCAACCGAGTACGGGACGTTGCGCATCATATCGAGATAACAATCGAGCTGCTCTGTCAGCTGTTCGCGAGTCAGTGAACGCTGGCGAGACGCCAGAAGCGCCGTACAACACAGGTTCATAGCGTTAGCCGCACCAGCATTGTTAATGCGCACCATCAGTTCAGACGCGATGCCGTTGACCGTTGGCGTCAGCCAGGCCGGACGAACCGCTTCGATAGGGTCGATAGACTCGCGCCACTCCGGAACGTGATGGTTCAGATACGTCATCAGCGGCATCGGCTCGCCAAAGTTCACGTAGCCCTGTCCGAGATTACGTAGCTTGCTCAAACCGCGCAGCATTTGCGGCAGGCTCTCTTTCTCTTTAGTCGCGCCACGCAGCTCTTTAGCGTAAGTCCCCACCTCCATCACATGCTCATAGCCGATATAGATTGGCACCAGCGTGATTGGACGAGTTCCTCCGCGCAGCATGGCCTGAATGGTCATGGACAGCGTGCCGGTCTTCGGATCGAGCAGACGGCCGGTACGGGAGCGACCACCTTCCACGAAGTACTCAACGGAATATCCGCGGCTGAACAACTCACCCAGATACTCGCGGAACACCGTGGAGTAGAGCTTATTGCCCTTGAAGGTACGGCGAATAAAGAAGGCGCCCAGTCGACGGAAAATCGGGCCAGCTGGCCAGAAATTCAGGTTAATACCGGCCGCGATATGCGGCGGTACCAGCCCCTGGTGATAAAGCACATAGGAGAGAAGCAGGTAGTCCATGTGGCTGCGGTGGCAGGGGACATAGACAATTTCATGGCCATCATGCGCCAGTTGGCGTACACGCTCGGCGTTATGGACGTTGATGCCCTGATAGAGACGGTTCCAGGTAAAGCTGAGAATACGATCGGACAGACGAATCATCTCGTAAGAGAAGTTCGCTGCAATCTCTTCCATCAGTGCAATGGCGTTCTGCTGGGCTTTCTCATGTGAAATCTTCTTGCTGCGTGCTTCGTCTTCGACGGCACGGGCAATCGCTTTGGAGGCCAACAGCTTGTTGAACAGATCCTGACGCGCCGGGAGACGCGGCCCAACGGCAGCGAGGCGCTGACGGGCGAAGTGCATACGCGCTACGCGCGCCAGTTTTTGCGCGATGATCTTATCGGTGCCATGCTCGTCCGCCATTCGACGCAGCGAAACGGAAGGGGAGAAACGCACAAAGCTGTCGCGTCCCAGCCAGGAGACCGCGAAGAACTTCTGGATGCCGTTAAGCATGCGCAGCGGTGGATTCTCTTCACCTTTTTCACGACCCGGGCGACGACCAAACATCACCGATACTGGCACCATCTGCACATCCAGATCAGGATTGCTGCGGTGCAGGTCGAGATAGTCATGGAACAGCTTGATGGACTCTTCTTTTGGCGTGTAATAGGTAAACACGCGCGGTCCACCGTGAATGAACACGTAGCGCGGCAGCAGAGTACCGTCAACTTCTAGCGGTTCAAGCGGGTCAGGTAAGTCATGCGCCAGGCACTGGGCGCGAAGCGTCAGTAAGTCTGCCTTCGAGTTATAAGGCAAAACGTACATAATGGGGCGCGACGTATCGAGCCCCAATTCCAGCGCGGGTTCTGCTGGGATAGACTTGCTTTTTACCAGGATGCTTAATGGTAAATTAAGTAATTTGTAGTAAATTCGTGGCCAGCCGGACATAAACGATGTAAAGCCTCTGGTTAATAATGCAATTGCGGCGCAAGGATAACAGAAAGCGCGCAAAATTTCTGTTGTTACCCGTCATACTTCAGGCGGCAGCGAAACGCGCTGCCACTCTAGTTACTGACGCTATTTCCAATAAAAGGTTCTTTTAATGGCCAATAATACCACTGGGTTAACCCGAATCATCAAAGCCGCCGGCTATTCCTGGAAAGGTTTCCGTGCCGCATGGATCAATGAAGCCGCCTTTCGCCAGGAGGGCGTCGCCGCTATCATCGCGGTGATTATCGCCTGCTTCCTTGATATTGATGCAATAACACGCGTTCTTCTCATCGGCTCCGTACTGTTGGTGATGATAGTGGAAATTCTCAATAGCGCTATTGAGGCCGTTGTTGACCGGATTGGTTCAGATTTCCACGAGCTCTCTGGCCGGGCAAAAGACATGGGTTCCGCTGCCGTGTTGCTGGCGATTATTACTGCGGTCATTACCTGGGTCACGCTGCTTTGGTCACATTTCCGATGAGCCTCGAGGAATAATTAAGTCCCTGGTTTTTTGTGCAGTTTTTGGTTCCAAAATCGCCTTTGACTGTATATACTCACAGCATAACTGTATATACACCCAGGGGGCGGAATGAAAGCGTTAACGACCAGGCAGCAAGAGGTGTTTGATCTCATCCGGGATCATATCGGCCAGACGGGTATGCCACCCACGCGTGCGGAAATCGCTCAGCGTCTGGGCTTCCGTTCTCCGAATGCTGCCGAAGAACACCTGAAAGCGCTGGCGCGTAAGGGCGTGATTGAGATTGTTTCGGGCGCGTCACGCGGTATCCGCCTGCTGGTGGAAGAAGAGACGGGCATTCCGCTGGTGGGGCGTGTTGCTGCCGGTGAGCCTTTACTGGCACAGCAGCATATTGAAGGCCACTACCAGGTCGATCCGGGGATGTTTAAACCGAGCGCTGATTTCCTGCTGCGCGTAAGCGGCATGTCGATGAAAGACATCGGTATTCTTGACGGTGATCTGCTTGCGGTTCACAAAACGCAGGATGTGCGAAACGGCCAGGTTGTGGTCGCGCGTATTGATGACGAAGTGACCGTTAAGCGTCTGAAAAAACAGGGTAATACCGTACAGCTGCTGCCTGAAAACAGCGAATTCTCCCCGATTGTGGTGGATCTTCGCGAACAGAACTTCTCTATCGAAGGGCTGGCAGTAGGGGTGATTCGCAACGGCGAATGGCTGTAATCTCTTCCTGACAGGCTACGGCGTTGCTGTAGCCTGCTTCCTTTACCTCTCCCGGTATTTTTCATGTCACTGCTGACGGCATCAGATAAGGCATTGTGGCGTCTTGCACTGCCGATGATTTTCTCCAATATTACCGTGCCCTTGCTGGGTCTGGTCGATACTGCTGTTATTGGTCATCTGGATTCACCTGTTTATCTTGGCGGCGTGGCGATTGGCGCGACGGCAACCAGCTTCCTGTTTATGCTGCTGCTCTTTTTGCGCATGAGTACTACCGGGCTCACGGCACAGGCGTATGGTGCCAGAGATCCGCTGCGTCTGGCGCGCGCGCTGGTGCAGCCGCTCATTCTGGCGCTTGGTGCGGGGGCATTAATCGTTGTATTGCGCTCGCCCCTGATTGACCTCGCGCTTCACATCGTTGGCGGTAACGAGGCGGTGCTGGAGCAGGCGAGACGTTTCCTTGAAATCCGCTGGCTCAGTGCGCCGGCATCGCTGGCTAACCTGGTTCTGCTGGGATGGTTACTGGGCGTGCAGTATGCCCGCGCGCCCGTCATTTTGCTGGTGGTGGGAAACCTTCTCAACATTGTGCTTGATGTCTGGCTGGTAATGGGTCTGCATATGAACGTGCAGGGGGCTGCACTGGCGACGGCAATTGCCGAATACGGGACTTTTATCATCGGTCTGTGGATGGTCTGGCGCGTGCTGGCGATGCGCGGGATCTCTCTTGCGCTACTCAAAACCGCATGGCGCGGCAATATCCGTAAGCTGCTGGCACTCAACCGCGACATCATGCTGCGCTCACTTTTCCTTCAGCTCTGTTTCGGTGCGCTGACGGTTTTCGGGGCTCGGCTGGGGCCAGACATCGTCGCGGTCAATGCCGTATTGATGACGCTACTGACCTTTACCGCCTACGCGCTGGACGGTTTTGCCTATGCTGTGGAAGCACATTCCGGGCAGGCGTACGGTGCGCGCGAAAGCGGGCAGCTTCAGGATGTCTGGCGGGCAGCCTGTCGTCAGTCGGGGCTGGTGGCACTGGCATTTGCGCTGGTTTATGCCGTTTTTGGTGAGCAGATCATTGCATTACTCACCTCACTTCCCACACTGCGTGAACTGGCGAGCCACTATCTCATCTGGCAGGTGATCTTACCGGTGGTCGGTGTCTGGTGTTATCTGCTGGACGGCATGTTCATTGGGGCTACGCGCGGAGCCGAAATGCGTAACAGTATGGCGGTGGCAGCTGCAGGGTTTGGTCTGACGCTGCTGACGCTTCCCTGGCTTGGCAATCATGGTTTGTGGCTGGCGTTGGCCGTTTTCCTCTCGTTGCGGGGCCTGTCTCTGGCCTTTATCTGGCGCCGTCACTGGCGAAATAATACCTGGTTGCCTTCCCATCACGATATATCGTGACGGTTAAAGATTCCGAATATCAAAATAGCTGCAGAATCCTTAACTACAATTATTATCACGTCCAGCAGAAAAGAACGTAACGGACGTTGCGACCCGACGCTTAACAAGAGGACACGATGATGAATAAAGACGAAATCAGCGGCAACTGGAAGCAGTTCAAAGGTAAAGCGAAAGAGCAGTGGGGGAAGCTGACAGATGACGATATGACCGTCATTGAAGGTAAACGCGATCAGCTTGTCGGTAAAATCCAGGAACGCTACGGCTACGCAAAAGACCAGGCGGAAAAGGAAGTTGGCGACTGGGAAAAACGCAACGACTACCGCTGGTAACCGGGTTATACCCGAAAGTACAAGGAAGTACACCCTGAGGGCGGCCATGAGCCGCCTTTTTCATTGCTAGCGAGGTTTTTTCTTCACAACGATTGTGTGGTCGTGCTGGCACTTATCGTGATGGCTGCATGATTCCACCTCGACACAGGCAGAGCACAGCCCATGTGCTTCAATAACATTATGACGCAAGGCAAAGCCCATTTTGGCCGCCAGCGTATGCATAATGTCTTCAACACCTTCAGCCCCTTCTTCTTTTACCACGCCGCAGCGGTCGCAGATAAACATGGCTGATGTATGGGTTGGCTGGTCAAACAGGTGGCACAGCACATAGCTGTTTGTGGATTCAACCTTATGCACGAACCCTTGTTCCAGCAGAAAATCGAGCGCGCGATACACCGTAGGCGGTTTGGCCTGCGGCTCGCTTTCGCGGAGCAGGTCGAGCAGATCGTACGCGCTGATGGCTCCCTGTTGCAGGCTCATCAGGCGTAATACCTCAAGGCGCTGCGGAGTCAGGCGCACATTGCGTTGCGCGCAGAGCTTTTCGGCCTGCGCTAACAGCTCTTTTGTGGACTTATCCATTTAGCACCCCGGATGTTATAGGACGGAAAACCCTCACTTTATCATGTTCTGGTAAAAACACCGAGATCCGCCTGTCTGTGCTATACCTGACGCATTGCAAACCGGGAAACGAACAATGAAAAGACCTGACTGTATTCGACACTGGCGCGACGTGGAAGGCGCTGATAACTCAACCTATCCCGACAGCGACGAGCGTTTTTCCATCGGTGCGCCGCTGGCTCGCAAGCTCGGGCTAGGGCGTATTGGTATCCATCATGAGCGTTTACCCCCCGGACGTCGGACATCCTATCCCCATGCGGAAAGCGACGAAGAAGAGTTCATTTACGTGCTTGAAGGGTATCCTGAAGCCTGGATTAATGGCTATTTGTGGAAACTTGAACCCGGCGATAGCGTAGGTTTTCCCGCCGGAACCGGCGTCTGCCACACCTTTATCAACAACACGGACGAAGAGGTTCGACTCCTGGTAGTTGGCGAAGCCAACAAGAAGCACAACCGCATCTACTATCCGCTCAACCCAGTGTATGCCGCCACGCGAGAAGATCGCTGGGTCGATCACCCGCCCCAGTTTTTTGGGCCACATGATGGAAAACCTGGGAAAAAATAATTTCCTCTTCTATAAATATTGAGGGCCGTCACAAATTACAACAGGTCTGGTTAGAATTTAACTTAAGGAAATAGCGGGTCTTTTTGTACTTATTCACAGCAATAGTTCGTACCTGTTTGAGTGATAACAGACAGGGGTTATTTCATAACAGACTATAAGACGAGCATACTGTGAAAAAACATTTTAAATTTTCGGTGGTTAGCATCGCCGTCTCCTTGTTTATGGCAAATCAGGCCGGAGCAGCCAATACCTGGACAGAAGCACGTAGCGATGCGATGGGGGGGACGGGGGTCGCGGCTGGGAGCTATGGCAGCGGGGTATTAATCAACCCGGCGTTGCTTGCAAAGGCGAAACCTGACGATGGTATCACGCTGATCCTGCCATCTATCGGTGCGCAAATTTCAGACAAAGACAACCTGCGCGATAAGATTGATGACATCAGTGATGATGTCAGCGCCTATCGCAGGACCCTGGATAATATCAATCTTATCGATCTCCTTAATCCTTCCAGTGCTGCATCGCGGCAGGTCTCTGCCGCCGCAGGCGACCTTGCCGATCAACTGGATTCACTGAAAGGGAAAACCGCCAGCGGTAAAGCGGGAGGTGGGATCGCTGTAAGTATTCCTAATGACGTGCTCTCAGTGGCTTTCGTGGCCAAAGCCAATGCGCGTGCTCGCGTGAGTTCTTACATCGATCAGGGCGATATCGACAAATTGCGCGCGGTGGAAGCCGTTCCGGCGGCCGTATTTGGGGTTGACCCGAATGATTTGAAATCAAAGGGTTTTGGTCGTGCTGCAATCGTTTCAGACTATGGCGTTGCAGTGGCGCGTCAGTTTGATATCAGCGGCGTGCCTGTTT
Source organism: Enterobacter ludwigii (assembly GCA_023023105.1). Classification (NCBI taxonomy): domain Bacteria; kingdom Pseudomonadati; phylum Pseudomonadota; class Gammaproteobacteria; order Enterobacterales; family Enterobacteriaceae; genus Enterobacter; species Enterobacter ludwigii. The sequence continues at coordinate 320,233 of CP083824.1, forward strand.
CCGTGGGTATCACTCCTAAGCTGCAACAGACCTGGCTCTACAACTACACGGTCTCGATCTACAACTTTGACAGTGGCGATATCAACAGCAGTCGCTATCGCAACGACGATACTGGGTTTAACGTTGATGCCGGCCTTGCTGCTGATTTCGGCGAAAACTGGACGGTGGGTTTGACCGGTAAAAACCTGTTCTCGCGTGATATCGACACCAAAGAGGTGGATGGCGTGCGCGATACTTACCAAATCAGCCCTGTCGTTACGGCGGGTGCGGCCTGGCATACCGATCTCCTGACGCTGACGGCGGATGGTGACCTGACCGAAACCAAAGGTTTTAAAAGCGAAGAGAACTCCCAATATGTTGGCGTGGGTGCGGAAGTGACGCCATTGAGCTGGCTGGCGGTTCGCGCAGGTTATCGTGCTGATGTGAAAGACAATGACAGCAATGTCTTTACCGCAGGTGTGGGCTTTGCACCGCTTAACACGGTTCATATCGACCTGATGGGTCTGTATGGTGAAGACGAAACCTGGGGCGCGGGGGCGCAACTGAGCATGACGTTCTAAAGTCCACCGGAGGCGCTGCGCCTCCGGCTTTTCTTTGTGCTATAGTAGCGCCCCTTTTCACCAGATGCTTAAAACTTCGCCATGTCGTCAGAATTACAGACTGCTTTCCCTGCACACCGTTTCTCCATTGCGCCAATGCTCGACTGGACGGACAGACACTGCCGCTACTTCCTGCGTCAGCTCTCCCGCCATACGCTGCTGTACACCGAAATGGTGACCACCGGGGCAATTATTCACGGTAAGGGCGACTATCTGGCTTACAGCGAAGAGGAGCATCCGGTTGCCCTGCAGCTGGGCGGCAGCGATCCGGCCGCGCTGGCGCAGTGCGCGAAGCTGGCAGAAGCGCGTGGCTACGACGAGATCAACCTCAACGTTGGCTGCCCGTCTGACCGCGTGCAAAACGGTATGTTTGGCGCGTGCCTGATGGGGAACGCACAGCTGGTGGCGGACTGCATTAAGGCGATGCGCGATGTCGTCTCCATTCCGGTCACGGTCAAAACCCGTATCGGCATTGACGACCAGGACAGCTACGAATTCCTGTGCGACTTTATCAATACGGTATCCGGGAAAGGTGAGTGCGAGATGTTTATCATCCACGCGCGAAAAGCCTGGCTCTCTGGCCTCAGCCCGAAAGAGAACCGTGAGATCCCGCCGCTGGACTACCCGCGCGTGTATCAGCTGAAGCGTGACTTCCCGCACCTGACGATGTCAATCAACGGTGGCATCAAGTCGCTGGAAGAGGCCAAAGCGCATCTGGAACATATGGATGGCGTGATGGTCGGGCGCGAGGCGTATCAGAACCCGGGCATTCTGGCGACGGTCGATCGCGAAATCTACGGTGTAGAAGGCGCAGATACCGATCCGGTTGCGGTAGTTCGTGCCATGTATCCGTACATCGAACGCGAGCTGAGCAACGGCACATATCTTGGCCATATCACCCGCCACATGCTTGGCCTTTTCCAGGGTATTCCGGGAGCGCGTCAGTGGCGACGTTACCTGAGCGAGAACGCGCATAAAGCCGGTGCCGACATCGAGGTGCTGGAACATGCGCTGAGACTGGTGGCTGATAAGCGATAAATTTCGCTAAAAGATGGTCAAATTCACCACGCCCTGCAAATCTTTGCGGGGCGTTTTGCTTTAAGAACAATGAGTTAGTTTTGGCATGCTTTTTGTAATGGTTACTGCATTACTCAGGAGCGTGTGGGAGAAAAATATGCTGGAACTACTTTTTGTGATTGGCTTTTTCGTCATGCTATTAGCCACAGGCGTTTCGCTGCTCGGCATTCTGGCCGCTATCGTTGTCGCCACGGTGGTGATGTTTATCGGCGGATTATTTGCCCTGACGATCAAGCTGTTGCCGTGGCTACTGCTGGCTATTGTGGTGGTGTGGGTGATACGGGCGATTAAAACGCCAAAAGTGTCCACTTATCAGAGCAATAACCGCTTTCGTTACTAAGGTATTGAGGGGTTCGTCACATACTTGTAACTTTTCTGGTGGCATTGCTTAGAACAGAATAGGATTTACTTATCGAATCTGTCACTATGACTGCCGCTAAAGAATTCATCGAGCTGTACCCTACATACAGCCGAACTAAAAAAAGAAAGGGCTTCCTCAGGGAAGCCCAATTTCTTTTCTGGATTCAGGGAATTAACAGACTTGAACCCTCCGTCACCCTGCTCTCAAGTACCTCATGCGCGCGCTGTGCATCGGCAAGCGGATATTTCTGTGCATCTGCCACATCCACTTTAATCACCCCACTGGCGATCAGCGAGAACAGCTCGTTACTGGCTTCCTCAAGCTCTTCCCGGTTAGTGATGTAACCTTGCAGCGAAGGGCGAGTCACATACAGTGAGCCTTTCTGGTTCAGAATACCAAGGTTAACCCCGGTCACAGCGCCTGATGCATTCCCGAAGCTCACCATTAGCCCGCGGCGCTGCAGGCAATCGAGAGACGCTTCCCAGGTGTCTTTCCCTACCGAGTCATACACCACCCGCACTTTTTTGCCGTTGGTGATTTCTTTCAGCCGCTCGACGATGTTCTCTTCACGATAGTTAATCACCTGCCAGGCTCCCGCCTGCAATGCGCGCTGCGCTTTTTGCGCGTTGCCCACGGTACCGATCAGTTTCGCCCCCAGCGCTTTTGCCCACTGACACGCGATCAGCCCCACACCACCCGCAGCAGCATGGAACAGGAACTGCTCGTCAGGTTTAATTTCGTAGGTTTTACGCAGCAGGTAATAGACCGTAAGCCCTTTCAGAAATGAGGCTGCAGCTTGCTCAAAGGAGATGGCGTTGGGCAGCAGGGCGGCTTTATCCGCCGGGACGTTGTGGACGGAACTGTATGCCCCCAGAGCAGATTGGGCGTACACCACGCGATCGCCCTCTTTAAGGTGCTTAACGGCGCGGCCAGTTTTGATAACCACTCCTGCCGCTTCGGTACCCAGGCCACTCGGCAGTGACGGAGGCGGGTAGAGGCCTCCGCGAATATAGGTATCAATGTAGTTGATACCTATGGCCTTGTTTTCAACCTGAACTTCGTTTTCGCCTGGTGCTACTGGGGTAAATTCCACCGCTTTCAGCACTTCTGGCCCACCGTGTTTCTGGAATTCAATGCGCGTTGCCATGCTCCCTCCGTAAGAAAAATATGGTAATCTTTCGACCCACTCTTTATCTCGGTAACTCCATTCACTATGGCAGGAAACAAACCCTTCAACAAACAGACTGAACCTCGCGAACGTGATTACCAGGTCGCAGGCTTAAAAGTCCCGCCGCACTCGATTGAAGCGGAACAGTCGGTGTTGGGCGGTTTAATGCTGGATAACGAACGCTGGGACGACGTCGCTGAGCGCGTGGTGTCTGAGGATTTCTACACCCGACCGCATCGTCATATCTTTACCGAAATGGCGCGTCTGCAGGAGTCGGGTAGCCCGATTGACCTGATCACACTTGCGGAATCGCTGGAGCGACAGGGGCAACTGGACAGCGTCGGTGGGTTTGCCTACCTGGCAGAATTATCGAAAAACACGCCAAGTGCGGCGAATATCAGTGCTTACGCGGATATCGTGCGTGAACGTGCTGTAGTTCGTGAGATGATCTCGGTGGCGAATGAGATCGCCGAGGCCGGTTTTGATCCGCAGGGTCGCACCAGTGAAGATCTGCTCGATCTCGCTGAGTCCCGCGTCTTTAAAATCGCCGAAAGCCGCGCGAACAAAGACGAAGGGCCGAAAAACATCGCCGATGTGCTTGATGCTACCGTTGCGCGTATCGAACAGCTGTTCCAGCAGCCACATGATGGTGTGACCGGTGTGAATACCGGCTATGACGATCTCAACAAGAAAACCGCCGGTCTGCAGCCGTCGGATTTGATCATCGTCGCGGCGCGTCCATCAATGGGTAAAACAACATTTGCGATGAACCTCGTCGAAAACGCGGCGATGTTGCAGGATAAACCTGTTTTAATCTTCAGTCTTGAGATGCCATCAGAACAGATCATGATGCGTTCCCTAGCGTCGCTGTCTCGCGTGGATCAGACCCGTATCCGTACCGGCCAGCTCGACGATGAAGACTGGGCGCGGATCTCCGGCACAATGGGGATTCTGCTGGATAAACGCAATATCTATATCGATGACTCCTCCGGCCTGACACCGACGGAAGTGCGCTCCCGCGCGCGCCGTATCGCCCGTGAACACGGCGGTATTGGCCTTATCATGATTGACTATCTCCAGCTGATGCGTGTGCCGTCGCTCTCCGACAACCGTACGCTGGAAATTGCAGAGATTTCCCGCTCGCTCAAGGCATTAGCCAAAGAGCTACACGTGCCGGTGGTGGCGCTCTCCCAGCTTAACCGCTCCCTGGAACAACGCGCCGACAAACGCCCGGTCAACTCCGACCTGCGTGAGTCTGGCTCCATCGAGCAGGATGCTGACTTAATCATGTTTATTTACCGTGATGAGGTTTATCACGAGAACAGCGACCTGAAAGGGATCGCCGAAATTATTATTGGTAAGCAACGTAACGGCCCAATCGGTACGGTACGTTTGACCTTTAACGGACAGTGGTCGCGTTTCGACAACTATGCCGGTCCTCAATATGATGATGAGTAATTTCTAAGGAATTCAAATGCAAGCGGCAACAGTAGTCATTAACCGCCGCGCTCTGCGACACAACCTGCAACGTCTGCGTGAACTGGCTCCCGCCAGTAAGCTCGTTGCAGTCGTGAAAGCGAACGCTTACGGACACGGTCTTCTTGAGACCGCGCGAACGCTCCCCGATGCCGACGCCTTTGGCGTCGCCCGTCTTGAAGAAGCCATCCGACTGCGTGCGGGTGGGATCACACAACCCATTTTGCTGCTGGAAGGCTTTTTCGAAGCCACTGATTTGCCCACTATTGCCGATCAGCACCTGCACACCGCCGTTCACAACGAAGAACAGCTGGCTGCGCTGGAGACCGCCGAACTGAGCGAGCCGGTAACCGTGTGGATGAAGCTCGATACGGGCATGCACCGACTGGGCGTCCGTCCGGAAAACGCACAAGCGTTTTATCAGCGTTTATGCCAGTGCAAAAATGTGCGCCAGCCAGTGAACATCGTCAGTCACTTTGCTCGTGCCGACGAGCCTGAATGTGGTGCGACCGAACAACAGCTCGATATCTTTAATACCTTCTGCGAAGGTAAGCCGGGAATGCGCTCTATTGCCGCGTCTGGCGGTATTTTGCTGTGGCCACAATCCCACTTCGACTGGGCGCGTCCGGGCATTATTCTTTACGGCGTATCGCCGCTGGAGAACAAACCCTGGGGACCGGATTTTGGCTTCCAGCCGGTGATGTCATTGGTGTCTAACCTGATTGCCGTGCGTGAGCACAAAGCGGGTGAACCCGTAGGCTACGGTGGAACCTGGATCAGCGAGCGTGATACCCGGTTGGGCGTTGTGGCGATGGGTTATGGTGACGGCTATCCACGTGCCGCACCGTCGGGTACGCCAGTGTTGGTCAATGGCCGTGAAGTGAAGATTGTTGGTCGCGTGGCGATGGACATGATTTGCGTCGATCTGGGGCCGGAAGCACAGGAGAAAGCGGGTGACGCTGTGGTGATGTGGGGTGAAGGCTTGCCCGTTGAACGCATTGCTGAAATCACGAAAGTGAGTGCTTACGAACTTATTACACGCCTGACATCACGGGTGGCGATGAAGTACATAGATTAACTTATAGCTGGAGTGAGAGTGTTACTCTCACTCCACGTTTATTAACATCCCCTCGATCTTCTGCCATATCCGGTTTATTGTTGAAATTCCTGCCTCATCGAATTCCGGAGAATCATCGCGTGTTTCAGAAAGTTGACGCCTATGCCGGCGACCCCATTCTCTCCTTAATGGAGCGTTTCAAAGAAGATCCTCGCAGCGACAAAGTGAACCTCAGCATCGGTCTGTATTACAACGAGGATGGCATTATTCCTCAATTAAAAGCCGTTGCCGAAGCTGAAGCACGCCTTAACGCTGTACCACATGGCGCATCGCTTTATCTGCCGATGGAAGGGTTAAATACTTACCGTAACACTATCGCGCCGCTGCTGTTTGGTGCCGATCATCCGGTGCTCGCGCAAAAACGTGTCGCCACCATCCAGACGCTTGGCGGATCGGGTGCGCTAAAAGTCGGCGCAGACTTCCTGAAAAAATACTTCCCGGATTCCGGGGTGTGGGTCAGCGATCCTACGTGGGAAAACCATGTTGCGATTTTTGAAGGCGCAGGCTTTAAGGTCGCGACCTATCCGTGGTTCGACAACGAAACCAACGGTGTGCGTGTAGAGGCATTACTGGAAAAACTGCACACCTTGCCGGAGCGCAGTATTGTGCTGCTGCATCCATGTTGCCATAACCCGACCGGCGCGGACCTCACTAATGACCAGTGGGATGCAATAATTGAGGTACTGAAAGCGCGTAATCTGATCCCGTTCCTCGACATTGCCTATCAGGGCTTTGGCGCAGGCATGGAAGAAGATGCTTACGCCATTCGCGCCGTTACCAGCGCAGGTCTGCCGGCGCTGGTGAGTAACTCTTTCTCTAAAATCTTCTCTCTGTACGGCGAACGCGTCGGCGGTCTGTCCGTGGTGTGTGAAGATGCCGAAGCCGCCAGCCGCGTGCTGGGTCAACTGAAGGCGACGGTGCGCCGCATTTACTCCAGCCCGCCAAACTTTGGTGCGCAGGTCGTCGCCACGGTTCTTGGTGATGCGCAACTGAAAGCATCCTGGCTTGCTGAAGTGGAATCAATGCGTACGCGCATTCTGGCGATGCGTCAGGAGCTGGTTAACGTCCTGAAAGAGGCCGTGCCGGGCCATAACTTCGACTATCTGCTCAAGCAGCGCGGGATGTTCAGCTATACCGGCCTGAGTGCCGCTCAGGTCGATCGTCTGCGCGAAGAGTTCGGCGTCTATCTGATTGCCAGCGGCCGTATGTGCGTGGCGGGGCTGAATGCCAGCAATGTTCAGCGCGTGGCGAAGGCCTTTGCCGCTGTAATGTAAGTAAGTGATCACATTCTCTCTTCTTTCAGAAGAGAGAATGTGATCTTTCTTCTTTTTCGCTGATCCATAAGCAAAAACTCCTTTCCTTCGCTTCCCGCTGGGGTTATGGTCGGATAGTTTTTTGACCATTCGCTCAAAATAAAACGATAACAAACTGAATATTCAGGGGAAAACATGCGCAAGATCACACTGGCGCTCAGCGCCGCCTGCTTATTGTTCTCGCTTAATAGCGCAGTCGTTGCGCGAGCCTCCGCACCGACACCGCTTTACACCGGAACCACCGCCGCCATCCTTGCCGAGCAGGCGCCTGTTCACTGGGTCTCTGTGGCACAAATCGAAAATAGTCTGATGGGGCGTCCGCCAATGGCCGTGGGCTTCGATATTGACGATACCGTCCTGTTCTCAAGCCCGGGTTTCTGGCGCGGTAAGAAAACATATTCACCGGACAGCGAAGACTATCTGAAAAACCCGGAGTTCTGGGAAAAAATGAACAACGGCTGGGATGAGTTCAGTATCCCGAAAGAGGTCGCCCGATCGCTTATTGCCATGCATGTTAAGCGCGGCGACAGCATTTACTTTGTTACCGGACGCAGCCAGACCAAAACGGAAACAGTATCTAAAACCTTGCAGGACGATTTTCTGATCCCTGCCGCCAACATGAATCCGGTCATTTTTGCGGGAGATAAACCCGGTCAGAACAGCAAAACGCAGTGGCTGGAGCAGAAAAATATCAAAGTGTTTTATGGCGATTCTGATAACGATATCACCGCTGCGCATGATGTAGGGGCAAGAGGGATCAGGGTGTTACGCGCCTCTAATTCGACCTATCGACCACTGCCGATGGCCGGGAAATTTGGTGAAGAGGTGATTGTTAATTCTGAATACTGAGGTATGCTGGTTTTTTGTACAAATCACGCCTGCCGGGTTTACCTTTTGTCGTCTTGCTGCACACTTAAAGAGGCAGGAACTCAGGCCGTGTCCAACCCATTTAGAGGGGAGCTAAGATGACAATTTCGGAGATACTCCAGTACTGCATGAGTAAGCCCGGCGCGGAACAAAGCGTCCACAGCGACTGGAAAGCCACGCAGATCAAAGTGGCTGACGTGCTGTTTGCGATGGTGAAAGAGGTTGAAGGCCGTCCGGCGGCTGCACTGAAAACCAGCCCGGAACTGGCTGATTTATTACGTCAGCAGCACCATGACGTCCGACCGAGCCAGCATCTCAACAAGGCTCACTGGAGCACTGTCTACCTCGACGGTTCTCTGCCGGGCTCGCAAATTTACTATCTGGTGGATGCATCGTACAAGCAGGCGGTTGAACTGCTGCCGGAAACGACCCGACAGCAGCTTTCCGTGTGACAATTACAGCAACGGTTTAAGGAAGCGTGCGGTGTGCGAGGCTTCGCACTCTGCAACGGTCTCTGGCGTCCCGGAGACGAGGATTTCACCGCCGCCGCTACCGCCTTCCGGGCCAAGATCGACAATCCAGTCCGCGGTTTTAATCACGTCCAGGTTGTGTTCAATGACCACAATGGTGTTGCCCTGATCTCTGAGCTGATGCAGAACGTCCAGCAACTGCTGGATATCGGCAAAGTGCAGGCCGGTGGTTGGCTCATCCAGAATGTAGAGCGTCTGACCGGTGCCGCGTTTCGACAGCTCACGCGCCAGCTTCACGCGCTGCGCTTCACCACCCGAGAGCGTCGTTGCTGACTGTCCGAGACGGATATAGGTCAGCCCCACATCCATTAACGTTTGCAGCTTACGCGCCAGCGCCGGGACGGCATCGAAGAACTCACGTGCTTCTTCAATGGTCATATCCAGCACTTCATGGATAGTCTTGCCTTTGTACTTAATTTCCAGCGTTTCGCGGTTATAGCGTTTGCCTTTGCACTGGTCGCACGGCACGTAGATATCCGGCAGGAAGTGCATCTCAACTTTGATCACTCCGTCGCCCTGGCACGCTTCACAGCGCCCACCACGCACGTTGAAGCTGAAACGTCCTGGTGTATAGCCGCGTGAACGAGATTCCGGTACGCCAGCAAAGAGTTCACGTACAGGCGTAAAGACGCCAGTATAGGTCGCCGGGTTAGAACGTGGGGTACGGCCAATCGGGCTCTGGTCGATGTCGATAACCTTGTCGAAATGCTCCAGACCTTGAATATCGCGGTACGGTGCTGGCTCGGCAAGCGTTGCGCCGTTCAGTGCCGTCTGTGCAATCGGGAATAGCGTATCGTTGATAAGCGTTGATTTACCTGAACCGGACACGCCAGTAATACAGGTAAACAGCCCGACAGGCAGCGTCAGGGTGACGTCTTTCAGGTTGTTGCCGCGTGCACCTGTCAGCTTCAGGACTTTTTCCGGGTTTGCTGCCACGCGCTGTTTCGGCACGTCGATCTTGCGCTTGCCGCTCATGTACTGGCCGGTCAACGATTCAGGTACCGCCATGATATCTTTCAGCGTCCCTTCCGCGACCACCTGGCCGCCATGCACGCCTGCGCCCGGGCCAATGTCGATAACGTGGTCAGCGGCGCGGATCGCGTCTTCGTCGTGCTCAACCACAATTACCGTGTTACCGAGGTTACGCAGGTGGATCAGCGTGCCGAGCAGACGTTCGTTATCACGCTGGTGCAGGCCGATAGACGGCTCATCCAGGACGTACATCACGCCGACTAAACCTGCGCCGATCTGGCTGGCAAGACGGATACGCTGGGCTTCACCGCCGGAGAGCGTTTCAGCGGAGCGTGAAAGCGTCAGGTAGTTCAGGCCGACGTTCACCAGGAATTTCAAACGATCGCCGATCTCTTTCAGCACTTTCTCGGCGATTTTCGCGCGCTGTCCGGAGAGCTTCAGGTTGTTGAAGAAGTCCATCGCGTGGCCGATGCTCATGTCTGAGATGGTCGGCAGCGCCGTATTTTCGACAAAGACGTGGCGCGCTTCGCGACGCAGACGCGTGCCGTCACAGGTGGCGCACGAGCGGTTGCTGATGAATTTCGCCAGTTCTTCGCGTACCGCGCTGGATTCGGTCTCTTTGTAACGGCGCTCCATGTTGTGCAGCACACCTTCAAACGGGTGGCGACGCACAGAGGTATCACCGCGATCGTTCATGTACTTGAACTCGATGTTCTCTTTGCCGGAACCGAACAGGATCACTTTGTGCACACTCGGGCTCAGGCTGGCCCACGGGGCTTCAACATCGAACTTATAGTGCTCTGCCAGCGATTTCAGCATCTGGAAGTAGTAGAAGTTACGCTTGTCCCAGCCGCGAATGGCCCCGCCTGCCAGGGACAGTTCTGGGTTCTGGATCACACGATCCGGGTCGAAATACTGCTGAACGCCCAGGCCGTCACACGTCGGACACGCGCCCGCCGGGTTGTTGAACGAAAACAGGCGCGGTTCCAGCTCGCGCATGCTGTAGCCGCAAATCGGGCAGGCAAAGTTAGCGGAGAAGAGCAGCTCTTCTGCTTTCGGATCGTCCATGTCGGAGACCACGGCCGTGCCGCCGGAGAGTTCCAGCGCCGTTTCAAAGGATTCCGCCAGACGCGTCGCGAGATCGTCACGTACTTTGAAGCGGTCAATCACCACTTCGATGGTGTGCTTTTTCTGCAGCTCCAGCTTGGGGGGATCTGACAGATCACACACTTCACCGTCGATACGGGCGCGGATATAACCCTGGCTTGCGAGGTTTTCCAGCGTTTTGGTGTGTTCGCCTTTACGCTCTTTAATGATGGGGGCCAGCAGCATCAGGCGTTTGCCTTCCGGCTGCGACAGCACGTTATCCACCATCTGGCTCACGGTCTGGGCCGCCAGCGGGACGTCGTGGTCCGGGCAGCGCGGCTCACCCACACGGGCATACAGCAGACGCAGGTAGTCGTGAATTTCGGTAATGGTACCGACCGTTGAACGCGGGTTGTGCGAGGTGGACTTCTGCTCAATAGAGATAGCAGGGGACAACCCTTCAATGTGGTCGACATCCGGTTTTTCCATCAGCGACAGGAACTGACGCGCGTACGCAGAGAGTGATTCAACGTAACGACGCTGTCCTTCGGCATATAAAGTGTCGAAAGCCAGTGAGGATTTGCCAGACCCCGAAAGCCCGGTCACGACGATGAGTTTGTCGCGAGGGATTATGAGGTTGATATTCTTGAGATTGTGGGTGCGGGCGCCCCGAACTTCGATCTTATCCATTCACCTTTCCCGGTTGGAACACGGATTGCCTGGTTTGTTTGAAGGACAAACGGCTGTCAGAAACGGCTAATTATGACACAATTTAACCTGTTTGAATATACAGTATTGGAATGCATTTTCCGATTGGCTATGTAACAATGTAGCGTTCGCACGAGAACTCTGGAATCCATCTCGCAGCTATCAAAATGCAGCGTGGAAATGGTACACTCGCGCGTTTACACTATTAAGAAACGTATTCAGGAGACACGAACATGGCCAGCAGAGGCGTAAACAAGGTGATTCTCGTCGGTAATCTGGGCCAGGACCCGGAAGTACGCTACATGCCGAGTGGTGGCGCAGTTGCCAACATTACGCTGGCTACTTCCGAATCCTGGCGTGATAAAGCGACCGGTGAGATGAAAGAGCAGACTGAATGGCACCGCGTTGTGCTGTTTGGCAAACTGGCAGAAGTGGCCGGTGAATATCTGCGTAAAGGTTCTCAGGTGTATATCGAAGGCCAGCTGCGTACCCGCAAATGGACCGATCAGTCCGGAGCTGAGAAATACACTACTGAAGTTGTGGTAAACGTTGGCGGCACCATGCAGATGCTGGGTGGCCGTCAGGGCGGTGGCGCACCAGCAGGTGGCGGCCAGCAGCAGGGCGGTTGGGGTCAGCCTCAGCAGCCGCAGGGTGGCAACCAGTTTAGCGGTGGCGCACAGTCTCGCCCGCAGCAGCAGTCTGCTCCTGCACCGTCTAACGAGCCACCAATGGATTTCGACGACGATATTCCGTTCTGATCCCCTGATATCCAAACAAAAAACCCAGACAATAGTCTGGGTTTTTTATTCCGTAAGGGATCAGGTAATCACCATCGGCCAGTCTGGTGGCGTGTGGCTCATCGCTTCAACCATCACCACTTTAATATTTTCCCAGACGGCAGCGATATCCAGCAGGGTGATGCCAAGCAGGCCCGTTGCAAACCAGCAGGCTGCACCCAGCCCAAGCAGGGTGCTGATGATAGCAAGGCCAGCGTAATCAGACTTACGAAACTGAATGTTCAGCGTACTGGCTAAAAACATCAATACCGCACTCAACAACGGCCAGCGTAAGAGAACCATGCTGGTAGTAATGGTTGCCATAAAACCCATCCTCTACAAAACAGACTCACTGAATGAAACAGTGTTTTTAATTACATAAGATATGTGAACCATATCACATTTGATGATTTATTCGCCAGTGTCAGGATGATGAAAATTGAAGGATTCATAGCTGTATGAAATGGATAGGTATCAGATAGAAAATATATCTTTGCTGGCTAATAAACCCTTTTCCCCTACTCTTCATAATGAATTCATCGAGATAGCAAAACCTCTGCAAGACGGCGCCTGTTGTACAACGTTTACAGCAATAAACCTATAGATTATGCTTGAGTGGACATATTAATTTACTCGCAGCTAACCTTTCAGGTTTTTGAATTTTATTATTATTTTTATTTCTTTGTCCGTTTTTAATTACACACAACAGTCGTTTCATTTCGTTGTGCTGATTTTCAGCCTCCAGCTCTGGCTGACCGGTTTTTGAACCTGAAGACAGTTGCGTCCGGTTTATCGCGTGATAATCGGCAAAAAGATGAAAAAAAAACGATGTGAGATTGTTAATGACAGCATGCAGGCTTTGCATGCGCTGGCTAAGTTGATGCCCCAGCTTCACACTCAGTGTTCACTGGCAGAAATGCTGGAGACGATCAATCGCTCGCTGGGGGCGAGCCTGGCCTGGGTAAGCGTTAATGATAATGACGGGCTGCACCGTGTCGTCTGCGCAGGTGAGGTGGCCTGCCACTCTTTTGAAGCCGCCGATTTTCTGGCAGGTACCCTGCTCCAGCGGCATCACCGATCATGGCGGGTGATCTACTGGAAAGAGAATATTGGCCGCGCCTTATTTCCTCCGCAGCACCCTGGCTATACGCAATTGCAAAGTGGGGTGTTATGCAAACTTTGGTAATGACTCCAACTTACTGATAGTGTTTTATGTTCAGATAATGCCCGATGACTTTGTCATGCAGCTCCACCGATTTTGAGAACGACAGTGACTTCCTGCCCAGCCTTGCCAGATGCTGCCTCAGATTCAGGTTATGCCGCTCAATGCGCTGCGTATATCGCTTGCTGATAACGTGCAGTTCTCCCTTCAGGCGTGATTCATACAGCGGCCAGCCATCCGTCATCCATACCACGACCTCAAAGGCCGACAGCAGGCCCAGAAGACGCTCCAGCGTGGCCAACGTGCGTTCACCGAATACGTGCGCCACAACCGTCCTCCGTATCCTGTCATACGCGTAAAACAACCAGCGCTGGCGTGATTTAGCGCCGACGTAACCCCACTGTTCGTCCATTTCCGCGCAAACAATGACGTCACTGCCCGGTTGTATGCGTGAGTTTACCGACTGCGGCCTGAGTTTTTTAAGTGTCGTAAAATCGTGTTGAGGCCAACGCCCATAATGCGTGCACTGGCGCGACATCCGACGCCATTCATGGCCATATCAATGATTTTCTGATGCGTACCGGGTTGAGAAGCGGTGTAAGTGAACTGTAGCTGCCATGTTTTACGGCAGTGAGAGCAGAGATAGCGCTGATGTCCGGCAGTACTTTTACCGTTACGCACCACGCCTTCAGTAGCTGAACAGGAGGGACAGCTGATAGAAACAGAAGCCACTGGAGCACCTCAAAAACACCATCATACACTAAATCAGTAAGTTGGCACCATTACCCGTAAACCGGATGTCGCTATCTATTATTATCGCGATACCCCATTTTATACTGGCTATAAAATGACATATATGCAGCGTGGGAATTATGTGGTGGTGGTCAATCCGCTTTCGTACAGCGAAGTGATGTCAAACGATCATTCCCTTTCATGGGGAGTGTACGACACGATAACCAATGCATTCTTTTCCGTTAGCCAAAAAGCCAATGTTTCTTTATTAAATTCGATGATTCGGGATAAGGAATCGGTATTTCAAAAAGATAACCGTTTTTATACCGTCGTAAAATCGCCAAAAAGACCGATTGCGGCTATTGTGTCAACATCGAATAAACGCTTTTATGAAACGCTTTATCATCAGGCGACATTGACGCTGCCACTGGGGATGATCTGCAGCATTATTATTTTGCTGGTTTGGTCGCGTACCCATCGTGAACTCAATTCCCCTGGGCGCTTGCTGCAACGGGCGCTGAACAAACGCCAGCTTTGCCTGCACTATCAGCCGATCATTGATATCAAGAACAATCAGTGTGTGGGGGCTGAGGCGTTGTTACGCTGGCCTGGTTTTAACGGACAGGTAATGAGCCCGGCAGAGTTTATTCCGCTGGCTGAAAAAGAGGGAATGAGCGAGCGGATAACGGATTATGTTGTTGAGGAGGTGTTCAGCGATCTGGGCCATTTCCTGGCCGCACATCCGCACCTCTATATCTCGATTAACCTGTCGGCCACGGATTTCCACTCCTCGCGGCTGATCGCCATGATTTCTGACAAGGCCCGCCACTATGACGTGCGTGCGCAGCAAATCAAGATTGAGGTGACGGAACGCGGGTTTATTGATGTGCCAAAAACCACACCGGTGATTCAGGCTTTCCGTCAGGCAGGTTATGAAGTCGCAATTGATGATTTCGGGACGGGTTACTCTAACCTGCATAACCTCTATTCGCTGAACGTTGATATCCTCAAAATCGACAAATCCTTTATCGACACCTTGACGACCAACAGCACCAGTCACTTGATCGCCGAGCATATTATTGAGATGGCACAAAGCCTGCGCCTGAAAACCATTGCGGAAGGGGTAGAGACGGCAGAGCAGGTCGGTTGGTTGTTGAAGCGCGGTGTTCAGTTCTGTCAGGGATGGCACTTCGCGAAAGCGATGCCGCCCCAGGAGTTTATGACCTGGCAGCAGCAACCTTTGCATTGATAGTGATTAATTCAACTGGTGGCGATAATCGCTCGGCGTGCGGTCAAATTCGCGACGGAACACGCGGGAAAAGGTTTGTTGCGACACATAACCAAGATCCATCGCGATATCAAAAATGGGCCGCTGCGTTGAGCGTAGCGCCTGGGCTGCCAGCAGCAGTCTGCGCTGACGAATGTACTCACCCAACGTCTGATGCATAACCGTCCGGAACATCCTCTGTAAATACCATTTCGAATAGCCCGACTTTTTAGCGACCACATCAATGTTCAACGGTTGGTCGATATGTTCATCAATCCATTCAATAAGTGTCTGAATAATCTGCTGATGTGACATACGGTGCCCCTCTGTAGATACAACTTTCCTGGTTGATTCGTCGTTTTCTCTGCGGGGGAGTATAATTCCTCAAGTTAGCTTGAGGTAAAGAGGTTTTATGGAAAAGAGATTGCCGCGAATTAAAGCGCTGTTAACTCCAGGTGAAGTGGCAAAGCGAAGCGGCGTTGCAGTATCCGCGCTCCACTTCTATGAAAGCAAAGGGTTAATCAAGAGTATCCGTAACGGTGGAAACCAGCGCCGCTATACCCGCGATGTGCTTCGCTATGTGGCGATTATCAAAATTGCGCAGAGAATCGGAATTCCCCTGGCCACTATTGGCGAGGCATTTGGCGTGCTGCCGGAAGGTCACACGCTGAGCCCGAAAGAGTGGAAGGAGCTTTCGTCCCAGTGGCGTGAAGAGCTGGACAGGCGTATCCATACCCTGGTCGCACTGCGTGACGAGCTGGATGGCTGCATTGGTTGCGGCTGTTTGTCCCGTAGTGATTGTCCGTTGCGTAACCCGGGCGACAGGCTGGGCGAACAGGGAACGGGAGCCCGATTGCTGGAAGAGGATTAATAAAGAACTAAAGCGCCACATAAGGGCGCTTTAGTTTTTCCCGGTCTTTGTCTTTCTCTCTATCCCGCTGGTTCACGGGAGGGTTTCCCCCGACATCAGCACCCCTCATGTCGAGCTGGTTGGGGAGGTTCCGGATTGTGCTGACACTTTAATTCTATGCAAGCCCCGTCATTTCGCCAGCCACGCCGGTTGTTTTTTAGCCGAATTTTTTTCGCGGTGTTGTTCGATTTTCTATAGTTAAAAAGTATGAATAACAGGAGACAACCATGCTTACGGTACATCACCTTAACCAGTCGCGCTCACATCGTGTGATCTGGGCGCTGGAAGAACTCGCCCTGCCTTATGAGATCATTCACTACCAGCGCGAAAAGAACATGCTGGCTCCTGAGTCCCTCAAAAAAGTGCACCCGTTGGGCAAATCGCCGGTCGTCGAAGATAATGGCCTGATTCTGGCGGAGTCAGGCGCCATTCTGGAGTATTTGCAGGAAACGTACGATCCCGACTCACGGTTGAAACCCTTGGATCCCGCTCATAAGGTGCAATACCGCTTCTGGCTGCATTATGCCGAAGGGTCGCTGATGCCGCTGTTGTTAATGAAGCTGGTGTTTAACAGCCTCGGTAAACCTCCCGTCCCGTTTGGTATCAGAACGCTGGGTAAAGCGCTGGGACAGGGAGTGCAGAAAGCCTATCTTAACCGCCAGCTGGAAACCCATGCGCGCTTTATTGAGTCGCATCTTGCTAAAAACAGCTGGTTTGCCGGGGATTCGCTCAGCATGGCCGACATCCAGATGAGTTTCCCGATTTTTGCCCTGCTGGCGCGCGGTGGCATCAATAATCTGCCGCATATTCAGGCATGGAAGAAAAAGGTTGAGAACAGCCCCGGGTGGAAAAGAACGCTGGAACAAGGTGGGCCATTATCTATCCCGGGGGACGATTGAAATGTAAACAAATTGCGCATAAACGATAACGTTTGCGCATCCTCTGTTTATTTCTTCAGCGTCATAAGTGAATTTTAGCGAAAAACGACAAAGTTCAGTTGAAAAGGGCGGTGATTAGGCTAGATAATCGTTTGCCTTAATTTGACCACCCGTTTGTAAGCGCGGAGCTAAACGTTTGCTTTTTATGTGACGCCCTTTCGTCACCAACGCAACTCAAGGATTTGACGTTTAGCTGGCAGTGGCGTCTCCACCACGCTTACGGACTTTCTAAAAAACTCTCAGGGGATGTTTTCTATGTCTACGCCATCTGCGCGTACTGGCGGTTCACTTGACGCCATGTTTAAAATTTCGGCTCGCGGCAGCACCGTGCGCCAGGAAGTCGTTGCCGGTCTGACAACGTTCCTGGCGATGGTTTACTCCGTCATTGTTGTGCCGGGCATGCTGGGCAAAGCGGGCTTCCCGCCTGCAGCTGTCTTTGTTGCTACCTGCCTTGTGGCCGGTGTGGGCTCCATCGTGATGGGCCTGTGGGCGAACCTGCCGCTGGCAATTGGTTGCGCTATCTCTCTGACGGCGTTTACCGCATTCAGTCTGGTGCTGGGTCAACACATCAGCGTACCGGTTGCGTTGGGTGCCGTGTTCCTGATGGGGGTACTGTTTACCGTTATTTCAGCGACCGGCATCCGTAGCTGGATTTTGCGCAACCTGCCGCACGGCGTAGCGCACGGTACGGGTATCGGTATCGGCCTGTTCCTGCTGCTGATTGCCGCCAACGGCGTCGGTCTGGTCATCAAGAACCCGCTGGACGGTCTGCCGGTTGCGCTCGGTCACTTCGCGAGCTTCCCGGTGATTATGTCTTTGATTGGCCTGGCGGTGATTATCGGTCTGGAAAAACTGAAAGTCCCGGGCGGTATTCTGCTGACCATTATCGGGGTTTCTATTGTCGGCCTGATTTTCGATCCAAACGTCCACTTCTCCGGGATTTTCGCCATGCCGTCGCTGAGCGATGACAAAGGCAACTCCCTGATTGGTAGCCTGGATATCGTCGGCGCGCTGAACCCGGTGATCCTGCCAAGCGTGCTGGCGCTGGTGATGACTGCCGTGTTTGATGCAACCGGAACTATCCGCGCGGTAGCGGGACAAGCGAACCTGCTGGATAAAGACGGTCAGATTATTGATGGCGGCAAAGCGCTGACCACTGACTCCCTGAGCAGCGTCTTCTCTGGTCTGGTGGGTGCGGCACCGGCTGCAGTATACATCGAGTCCGCAGCGGGGACGGCGGCAGGCGGTAAAACCGGCCTGACGGCGATCACCGTCGGCGTGCTGTTCCTGCTGATCCTGTTCCTTTCTCCGCTCTCCTATCTGGTTCCGGCGTATGCGACCGCACCAGCGCTGATGTACGTTGGTCTGCTGATGCTGAGCAACGTGGCAAAAATCGACTTTGCTGACTTTGTGGATGCGATGTCCGGCCTCATCACCGCGGTATTTATCGTACTGACCTGTAACATCGTGACCGGCATTATGATCGGTTTTGCATCGCTGGTGATTGGTCGTCTGGTCTCTGGCGAGTGGCGCAAACTGAACATCGGCACGGTGGTGATCGCCGTTGCGCTGGTGGCGTTCTACGCGGGCGGTTGGGCAATCTAAGTTGTCCTTTGATGCAAAAACGGGTGGCTCAGGCCGCCCGTTTTTATTTTCAGGACTCATCCTGTTGCCTTTTGCGTTACTCTGGGGAAGATAGAATAAAAGGCACGACGCCTTCCGGAGTACATAAGCAACACAGCAAACAGGGAACGCATGGAAATCTTCTTCACAATACTCATCATGACCCTTGTGGTCTCGCTATCTGGGGTAGTTACACGCGTACTGCCCTTTCAGGTCCCCCTTCCATTAATGCAAATTGCCATCGGCGCGCTGCTGGCGTGGCCAACGTTTGGCCTGCACGTGGAGTTCGATCCCGAACTGTTCCTCGTGCTGTTTATCCCACCACTGCTGTTTGCAGATGGCTGGAAAACCCCCACGCGCGAATTCCTTGAGCACGGGCGAGAGATTTTCGGTCTGGCGCTGGCGCTGGTGGTGGTCACCGTGGTTGGGATTGGTTTTCTGATTTACTGGGCGGTGCCGGGTATCCCGTTAATTCCCGCTTTTGCGCTGGCCGCCGTCCTGTCACCAACCGATGCTGTGGCACTTTCTGGCATTGTGGGTGAGGGCCGAATTCCGAAGAAAATTATGGGCATTCTACAGGGTGAGGCGCTGATGAATGACGCCTCCGGCCTGGTTGCCCTGAAGTTTGCGGTGGCGGTCGCGATGGGCACGATGGTCTTTACCGTCGGCGGTGCGACGCTGGAATTCTTCAAGGTGGCGATTGGCGGTATTCTCGCAGGCTTCGTGGTGAGCTGGCTGTACGGACGTTCGCTGCGGTTCCTCAGCCGTTGGGGCGGCGATGAGCCCGCAACGCAAATCGTGCTGCTGTTCCTTCTGCCTTTTGCCTCTTATCTGATTGCCGAACATATCGGCGTGTCAGGCATTCTGGCTGCGGTGGCGGCAGGCATGACCATCACCCGTTCCGGCGTGATGCGTCGCGCACCGTTGGCTATGCGTCTGCGTGCGAACAGCACCTGGGCAATGCTGGAATTTGTCTTTAACGGCATGGTGTTCCTGCTCCTGGGCCTGCAATTGCCAGGCATTATGGAGTCCTCGCTGGTGGCGGCCGAGGCCGATCCGAACGTTGAAGTCTGGATGCTGTTTACCGATATCGTGCTGATCTACCTGGCGTTAATGCTGGTGCGTTTCGGTTGGCTGTGGACGATGAAAAAGTTCAGCGTGCGTTTCCTGACGAAAAAACCGATGGAGTTCGGCTCGTGGACCACACGTGAACTGCTGATTGCCTCCTTCGCAGGGGTACGCGGGGCGATTACCCTCGCCGGTGTGCTCTCTATTCCATTGCTGCTACCGACGGGCGATGTCTTCCCGGCGCGCTATGAGCTGGTGTTCCTGGCGGCAGGTGTCATTCTGTTCTCGCTGTTTGTTGGCGTGGTGATGTTGCCTATTTTGCTGCAGCACATTGACGCCGGTGATTCGACCCAGCAGCACAAGGAAGAGCGCATTGCCCGTGCGGCGACTGCCGAAGTGGCGATTGTGGCAATCCAGAAAATGGAAGAACGTCTGGCCGCCGATGCGGAAGAGAACATCGACAATCAACTGCTGACGGAAGTCAGTTCCCGCGTGATTGGTAACCTGCGTCGCCGTGCCGATGGGCGTAACGATGTGGAAAGTTCGCTGCAGGAGGAGAACCTCGAACGCCGGTTCCGTCTGGCGGCGCTGCGTTCAGAGCGTGCTGAATTGTACCATCTGCGCGCCACGCGCCAGATCAGTAACGAAACGCTGCAAAAGCTGCTGCACGATCTGGATCTGCTGGAAGCGCTGTTGATAGAGAATCAGTAACGCGCTTTTGCCCGGTGGCGCTACGCTTACCGGGCCTACGTGCTCGATCGGTTCCCTCTCCCTGTGGGAGAGGGTTAGGGTGAGGGGATCCAAAACCCCTCACAGCACTCCAGCCACGCCTGTGCGCTGTGCGACAAATACACCCCTTCGCGCCATATCATCCCTAACTGCCAGTGAAGATTGCTCTCCAGCGGGATCCAGCGCAGCGTGTTTTTATCCAGCCGCTCGCAAATCGGTTGTGGCAGGATGGCAATCCCCACACCTGCCTGCACCATCGCGGCCAGGAAATCCCACTGACCACTGCGAACCGCAATGCGCGGCTTCACGTTGTGTTGATTAAATAACGTCATCAACTGGCGGCTGAGCGCAAAGTCTTCGTTGTAAATCAGCAGCGGATGTTCGCCGAGAAGCTCGGGTTTCACCGAGTCTCTCTTCAGCCAGTCGCCGGAGCGGGGAACCAGTACGCACAGTGGATGGCTGAAGAGCGGCAGTGTCGCCAGGCCACTCTCTTCCTCAACGGGGAGGGCGGTCATCGCCACGTCCAGCTCGCCGTTGATAACCGCCTGCTGGACGGTTAATCCGCCAAATTCAGATATCTTCAGCTCTACGCCGGGATAGCGCTGGCGAAACAGGCTAATCGGCCCGGCCATCATCATCCCTACCATCGGCGGAATGCCGAGACGAAGCACACCTTTCGTCAGATGATTGATATCGTCCAGCTCCGCTTCCAGCTGGCGGAACTCCGCCAGGATTGCCAGCCCACGCTCAAAGACGACGCGCCCGGTATCGGTCAGTAACAGCTTGCGCCCGTCGCGGATCAGCAAAGTGCAGTTCAGTTCATCTTCGAGGTTTTTCAGCATCTTGCTGATGGTGGGCTGGGTAACAAACAACTTCTCCGCTGCGCGGGTAAAACTTTGCTGACGAACCACTTCGACAAAATAGCGCAGCGTTCTTATGTCCATGATTATTCCTCGAAACTATACCTTTGATGATTTTAATTCATTTCTGTCCATACCGTGCGCTCACTATACTGGCGCCTCGTCTCATTTTTGAGGAAACCCCCATGGCCGTGGCGTTAAGCCGTGTTACGCCTGCCGTTGCGCAACGACTCCAGGTACCGGTTCAGGTACTGCTCTACGCGGGACTGTTTGTTTTTGCCGAATATCTTGTCGGCTGGCTGCATCTGCCGCTGCCAGCCAACCTTGTGGGGATGATGCTGATGCTGACGCTCATCCTTTGTCGCGTCATTCCCCTCAATTGGGTACGGGCTGGTGCGCGCTGGCTGCTGGCAGAGATGCTGCTGTTCTTTGTTCCGGCAGTGGTAGCGGTGGTGAACTATGCGCAACTGCTGATGGTGGATGGCTGGCGCATCTTTGCGGTCATCGCGCTGAGTACGCTGATGGTGCTGGGGACGACCGCCTGGGTGGTGGATAAAGTGTATCGCTTTGAAATCAGCAGGCACAAACATGACTAACTTTCAGATAAGCGTCTTGTGCCTGATTGCGACGCTGGCGATCTACTTTGCTAACAAGCGGCTGTATCGCCGTTTTCACGCCCTGCCGCTGATGCCGCTGGTCTTCACACCTATCCTGCTGGTGTTGATGCTGGTCTTCGGTCATATCTCCTGGCAGAACTACATTGGCGAATCCCACTGGCTGCTGTGGCTGCTGGGGCCGGCGACTATCGCCTTTGCCGTCCCGGTGTATGACAACCTGGCGATTATCAAACGCCACTGGATGTCGCTCAGCGCAGGCGTGATCACCGCCACGGTGGTGGCGGTCTGTAGCTCGGTCTGGCTGGCGCGGCTGTTTACGCTGCCCGATGAAATTCAGCGCAGCCTGGCGGTACGTTCGGTGACGACACCATTTGCGCTGGCCGCGGCCAAACCGCTTGGCGGACAGCCGGATCTGGTAGCGCTGTTTGTTGTTGTCACCGGCGTCTTCGGCATGGCGGTGGGTGATATGCTGTTTCTGCGGCTGTCTATTCGGGAAGGGATGGCGAAAGGTGCGGGCTTTGGCGCGGCGTCGCACGGTGCGGGCACGGCACGTTCCTATGAGCTGGGTCAGCAGGAGGGCGTCGTGGCGAGCCAGGTGATGATGCTCTCAGGCGTGGTGATGGTGCTGATTGCGCCGCTGGTGGCGTGGGTGATGTTTTAAATTCCCCGGCCAGAGTAACCGGGGAGGAAAGGCTTAGTGCGCGCGACCCTGCTCAACGCCAAGACCGGTTTGCGAACGAATAAACTGGGCGCGGAATTTCTCGCGTTCCAGGTTACCCTCCGGCGAATTGTCGGTAGCCGAGAAGAACCAGATACCGATAAACGCCACGGCAATAGAGAACAGCGCCGGGTATTCATACGGGAAGATAGCTTTCTCATGACCGAGTATCTGCACCCAAATGGTTGGGCCCAGAATCATCAGGATCACCGCCGTCAGCAGTCCCAGCCAGCCACCAATCATCGCCCCACGGGTGGTCAGTCTTGACCAGTACATGGAGAGCAGGATGATCGGGAAATTGCAGCTTGCCGCGATCGAGAAGGCCAGCCCCACCATAAAGGCGATGTTCTGCTTCTCAAAGAGAATGCCCAGCAGAATAGCGACCACACCCAGCACCAGCACGGTGATCTTGGAAACCTTCAGCTCATCACGTTCGCTCGCGCCTTTACGGAAGACGTTGGCGTAGAGGTCGTGTGACACCGCAGACGCACCTGCCAGCGTCAGCCCTGCAACCACCGCAAGAATGGTAGCGAAGGCCACGGCGGAGATAAAGCCGAGGAACAGATTCCCGCCCACCGCGTCGGCCAGATGCACCGCCGCCATGTTGTTACCACCAATCAGCGCACCTGCCGCATCTTTAAACACCGGGTTTGCCCCCACCAGCATGATGGCACCAAAGCCGATGATAAAGGTCAGGATATAGAAGTAACCCATGAAACCGGTGGCGTAGAAAACGCTCTTACGTGCTTCGCGTGCATCGCTCACGGTGAAGAAACGCATCAGGATGTGCGGCAACCCTGCAGTACCGAACATCAGACCCAGACCGAGCGAAAGGGCTGAAATCGGGTCTTTCACCAGACCGCCCGGGCTCATGATGGCTTCACCTTTCGGGTGGACCGCCATCGCTTCGGTAAACAGGTTATTGAAGCTGAACCCAACGTGTTTCATCACCATGAAGGCCATAAAGCTGGCGCCGAACAGCAGCAGTACGGCTTTGATGATCTGCACCCAGGTCGTTGCGAGCATGCCGCCGAACAGGACGTACATCACCATCAGGACGCCAACCAGCACCACTGCGACGTGGTAGTTCAGGCCGAACAGGAGTTCGATCAACTTACCCGCGCCCACCATCTGCGCAATCAGGTACAGCGCAACCACCACCAGCGAGCCACAGGCTGAGAGGGTGCGAATCGGCCCCTGTTTCAGGCGATAAGATGCGACGTCTGCAAAGGTGTAGCGTCCCAGGTTACGCAGGCGTTCAGCAATCAGGAACAGAATGATTGGCCAGCCGACCAGGAAGCCGAGCGAGTAAATCAGACCATCGTAGCCGGAGGTATACACCAGCGCGGAGATCCCGAGGAACGAGGCCGCAGACATAAAGTCACCCGCAATCGCCAGCCCGTTCTGGAAACCGGTAATGTTGCCGCCCGCAGTGTAGTAATCGTTACGGGAGCGCACGCGTTTCGATGCCCAGTACGTGATGTACAGCGTCAGCAGGACGAAAATCAGGAACATCACAATCGCCTGCCAGTTGGTTGGCTGGCGCTGTACCTCACCGGTAATGGCATCCGCCGCGTGGGCGGCAATGGGAAGTGTGGCGGCTAGCGCCGTCAGGACTCGCTTCATGATGCTTTTACCTCTTGCAGTACCGCTTTATTAAGACGATCGAATTCACCGTTCGCGCGCCAGACGTACACGCCGGTCAGCACAAATGAAATCACAATCACGCCAATGCCAATGGGGATCCCGCGCGTGACGCTGGTCCCCTCGTGCAGCGGGGTGCCGAGCCAGTGTGGGGCAAAGGCGATAAGCAGAATAAAGCCGACGTAGATAATCAGCATGATGATGGAAAGGATGAAGGCAAACCGTTGCCGTTTATCGACGAGCTCCCTGTAGTGCGCACTATTCTCTATCTGCTGACAAATATCGTTATTCATCACAGAGTCTCCAGAAGTATTGGTAGGGGAGGTTTTATTGTTCCCTCTCCCTTGCGGGAGAGGGTTAGGGTGAGGGGGTTACGACGGCATTGCGATGGCCTGCTTTTCTTCGAGCAGTTTGTCCACCACGCCAGGATCCGCGAGCGTTGAGGTGTCACCGAGGTTGCTGGTGTCACCTGCCGCGATTTTGCGCAGAATACGGCGCATAATTTTGCCTGAACGGGTTTTCGGCAGCGAGTCGGTCCAGTGCAGAACATCCGGTGTGGCAAGCGGGCCAATCTCTTTACGTACCCAGTTGCGCACCTCGGCATACAGCTCTGGCGATGGCTCTTCACCGTGGTTCAGGGTGACATAGGCGTAAATCGCCTGGCCTTTGATGTTATGCGGGATACCTACCACGGCGGCTTCAGCAATCTTCGGATGAGACACCAGTGCAGATTCAATCTCGGCGGTGCCCAGACGGTGGCCGGAGACGTTCAGCACATCGTCCACGCGCCCGGTTATCCAGTAGTAACCATCTTCATCGCGACGCGCGCCATCGCCACTGAAATACATATTTTTAAAGGTGGAGAAATAGGTCTGCTCGAAGCGTTCGTGATCGCCGAATAACGTGCGCGCCTGACCTGGCCAGGAGTCAGTGATCACCAGGTTGCCTTCGGTTGCCCCTTCAAGCGGATGACCTTCGTTATCCACCAGTGCAGGCTGTACGCCGAAGAATGGGTTCGTTGCAGAACCTGCTTTCAGTTGGGTCGCTCCCGGCATTGGGGTGATCATAAAGCCGCCGGTCTCGGTCTGCCACCAGGTGTCCATCACCGGGCATTTCTCGTTACCGATTTTCTTCCAGTACCACTCCCAGGCTTCCGGGTTAATTGGCTCACCCACGGAACCAAGAATACGCAGGGAAGAGCGGTCAGTACCTTCGATGGCTTTATCGCCTTCTGCCATCAGCGCACGGATCGCCGTTGGCGCAGTATAGAGAATGTTGACCTTGTGTTTGTCGACCACCTGACACATACGCGCTGGCGTCGGCCAGTTTGGGACACCTTCAAACATCAGCGTGGTGGCACCGCAGGCCAGCGGGCCGTACAGCAGGTAGCTGTGTCCGGTGACCCAGCCCACGTCGGCGGTACACCAGTAAATGTCACCCGGGTGATAGTCGAAGACGTATTTGAAAGTGGTGGCCGCATAGACCAGATAGCCGCCGGTGGTGTGCAGCACGCCTTTCGGCTTGCCGGTCGACCCGGAGGTGTAAAGAATGAACAGCGGATCTTCCGCATTCATCTCTTGCGGCTGATGCTGGTCGCTCGCTTTTTCAATCAAATCGCTCCACCACAGGTCGCGACCTTCTTTCCAGTCGATCTTACCGCCGGTACGCTTGAGCACCACAACGTTGCTGACGCTTTTCACGTTCGGGTTTTTCAACGCTTCGTCGACGTTTTTCTTCAGCGGAATACTGCGACCAGCGCGCACGCCTTCATCGGCGGTGATCACCAGTTTAGAATTTGAATCGACAATACGACCGGCAACCGCTTCTGGCGAGAAGCCGCCGAAGATGACGGAGTGGATCGCACCGATGCGCGCGCATGCCAGCATGGCAACCGCCGCTTCGGGTACCATCGGCATATAAATAGCCACGACATCGCCTTTTTTAATGCCCTTTTCCAGCAGGACGTTGGCGAAACGGCACACGTCGCGGTGCAGTTCTTTGTACGTAATGTGTTTGCTCTGTGAGGCATCATCGCCTTCCCAGATGATGGCCGTCTCGTTCCCGCGCTCGGCAAGGTGACGGTCAAGGCAGTTCGCCGCCAGGTTCAGCGTGCCATCTTCATACCATTTTATGGAGACGTTGCCTGGCGCAAAGGAGGTGTTTTTCACCTTCTGATAAGGTTTGATCCAGTCAAGGATATGACCCTGTTCACCCCAGAAGATGTCCGGGCTGTTGATAGATTGCTGATATTTCTCGTGGTACTGCTCCGGGGTGATCAGGCAACGGTCCGCAATGTTTGCGGGAATGTCATGTTTGTGTATTTGGCTCATGGCTTTTTTTCTCCTTGTAAGATGTTAATAATATGTCGCAAAAACGTTAATTGTAGGGGCTTTACAAGCTTTGTTTATTATTTGGGCGGCAGATCACGCATTGTTTGAATAGTATGAAAAATGAGCGAATGAAACTTTGAAGAAAAATAATTTAGCGAGCCGATTATTCACAAATTAACATAAAAAAGCGTTTTTATAACAAAAGGTTATTTATCGGGATTGTCACAAACTCGCGTCATAGCAACTTTTTGTAGTGAAACGCATCGTTCTTTAAGGCTTGCGCAACATACCGTGCAAATGATACTCATACGCCGCGTTAAAAAATCCCATAAACCAACGCAACACAATTCATACCCTTTCAGTATGGCTCCATATTCATGCAGTTTGAGTGATCAGGGAGCTTCATTGAGGAAGTCAGTTTCTATGAAAAACGTTAAAGTCAGCCTGGCCTGGCAAATTTTGCTAGCCCTTGTGCTGGGCATCTTGCTGGGCAGTTACCTCCATTATCACAGTGACAGTCGCGAATGGCTGATTGCGAACCTGCTCTCGCCAGCAGGTGATATCTTTATTCATCTGATCAAGATGATTGTGGTACCGATTGTGATTTCGACGCTGGTGGTCGGTATTGCGGGCGTCGGCGATGCGAAACAGTTAGGCCGTATCGGGGCGAAAACCATTATCTATTTCGAAGTGATCACGACGATTGCCATTATCCTGGGCATTACGATGGCGAATGTGTTCCAGCCAGGCTCCGGGATTGATATGTCGCAACTCGCGACGGTGGATATTTCGAAATACCAAAGCACAACTGCTGATGTGCAGAGCCATGCGCATGGCCTGATGGGCACAATCCTGTCGCTGGTTCCGACCAACATCGTGGCGTCTATGGCGAAGGGTGAGATGCTGCCTATCATCTTCTTCTCGGTGCTGTTTGGTCTGGGTCTCTCTTCCCTGCCTGCGACACACCGTGAACCATTGGTGACGGTGTTCCGCTCAATCTCTGAAACCATGTTCAAAGTGACTCACATGGTGATGCGCTATGCGCCGGTTGGGGTGTTTGCACTTATTGCTGTGACCGTAGCGAATTTCGGTTTCGCCTCCCTGTGGCCGCTGGCGAAGCTGGTGATTCTGGTGCACTTCGCCATCCTGTTCTTTGCGCTGGTGGTGCTGGGCATCGTGGCGCGTCTGTGCGGGCTGAGCATCTGGATCCTGATTCGTATCCTGAAAGATGAGCTGATTCTGGCCTACTCCACGGCAAGCTCTGAGAGCGTGCTGCCGCGTATTATTGAGAAGATGGAAGCCTACGGCGCGCCAGCGTCGATCACCAGCTTCGTGGTGCCAACCGGCTACTCCTTTAACCTGGATGGCTCAACGCTGTACCAGAGTATTGCGGCGATCTTCATCGCTCAGCTGTACGGGATTGACCTGTCGCTGTGGCAGGAGATCGTGCTGGTGCTGACCCTGATGGTGACTTCAAAAGGTATCGCAGGCGTACCGGGCGTTTCGTTCGTGGTGTTGCTGGCAACGCTGGGTAGCGTCGGGATCCCGCTGGAAGGCCTGGCATTCATCGCCGGTGTTGACCGTATCCTCGACATGGCGCGTACGGCGCTGAATGTGGTGGGTAACGCCCTGGCGGTGCTGGTGATTGCCAAGTGGGAACACAAATTCGACCGTAAAAAAGCGCTGGCGTATGAACGCGAGGTGCTGGGTCGTTTTGATAAGACGGCTGACCAATAATGTAAAAAGCCGGGTGGCCTGCGCCACCCGGCAATGTTTACTCCCCGCTCAACGCGTCAAACTCTTCGCATCCCGTATCAAACCCTTCAGTACAACTCAGGTTCAACCAGTACAGCGCTTTCTGTTTATTGGGGATGATAAAGCCTTTCTCACCCTGTCTGAACAACATTCCAGCCCAGTACTCGGCGTAGCCCGTACGTGAAAGTGCTGAACTGCGTTTAAACCATGATGCCGCCTGAACATCGTCCTGAGCCACTTCTACACCGTTGGCATAAATCAAACCCAGCAGCAGTTGCGCATCTACCGCCGAGTCATTGTCGATATCTTCGGTTGCCGTTTGCAGCAGTTTGATGGCCTGTGGATAGTCGGTTTTGCCTGCCTGGGTGTTGACCAGCACGCGTGCCAGCATGATCGCACCCCGTTTACTGCCTGCGATGTTCGCCTGCTGCGCCAGCGCTTTAGCCTGCGCGTAATCGCCCTGCGTAAACTGGATTTGTGACAGCAGCGCCATCGCATCAACGTCGCCCCCTTTTGCCGCTTTCTCTGCCCACAGCGCCGCCTGTTTGCTGTCGCCAGAGCTGAAGTACGTATCGGCAAGATAATACTGGGCGCGGGCATCACCCGCTTCAGCTTGCTTTTTATACTGGCTGCCAATCTCATCGGCACGGGCAAGCGACGTAAAAACTAACAACAACAGGAAAATGTGTTTCATGGATTCTTATCATCTTGGTACATGCCGCGCAGTATAATCGCGGTGACAGAAGAAAAAAATGGGTGCATTAAGACCTCAGCATCCGACAAGCCGGGCGGAACCGTCGCTCCGCCCGAAGAGGTTAGCCTGCGTTGCAGGCTAATTTCGCCGCCACCTCCTGATGTTCACTCTTTATTGTGAGTTCGCATAACTTACCGCGATTAATAAAGGTAAATATCACTATCGTCAGGCAAATAATAAAGACAATGCCTAACGCAGTTTTTAATGGCGTCATGCCTTTTACTCCTTGTGAAAACTAGAATAAGAGGCTACTCTCAACCTGTTGGTGTTGAGGGGTAGCCTCGGGTAAATGACGATTTCCCGGGGCTTTCCACTTTCTGTCCCTCAACAATGCTCAAGACAGAAAGTCTTAAGCACCCGCCGCACATCTTATCCCTCTGAATTAAAATGCAAAGATGTAATTCTTGTTTGCGTAAATTACATTATTTCTGCGAGCGGCTTTCCAGAATAATAATTGATATTTCGAATGCTTTAAGCGGAAATAAAAAGGGAGTGAATATCTCACTCCCTTTATTCACTGATGAATTAACAGCTTCAACCCATTGCGCTTTCGCGCAGTCGGGCTTTCAGCTTGTTATATTCGTCGATGACATACTGTTCCGCAGCGTGCTGATCCGCAATTGGCTCCACGTTGACGGCGCAGTATTTATACTCCGGCGTTTTAGTTATCGGGCTTAAGTTCTCCGTCACCAGCTCGTTACAGGCGCCAATCCACCACTGGTAGGTCATATAGACCGCACCTTTGTTAGGACGGTCGCTGACCTGCGCACGAGTAATGATTCGGCCTTTACGAGAGTTCACCCACACCAGCGCTTCATCCTCAATACCGAGACGGTCAGCGTCGGCGGTGTTGATCTGCGCATAGCCTGGTTCATCCGCCAGTGCCGCCAGCGCGGCACAGTTGCCCGTCATGGAACGACAGGAGTAGTGGCCAACTTCACGCACGGTGGAAAGCACCATCGGATACTCATCGGTGAGTTTGTCGATAGGGGCGACCCAGTCACACGTGAAGAATTGTGCCAGTCCGTTCGGGGTGTCGAATTTCTCTTTGAAGAGATACGACGTGCCCTGATCAGCCTCTGACTCATCCCGGCATGGCCACTGGATATACCCCAGTTCACCCATTTTTTCGTAAGTGGCACCAAAGAAATCCGGGCACAGATGACGCAGCTCGTCCCAGATCTCCTGAGTGTTGTTGTAGTGCATTGGGTAGCCCATGCGGGTGGCGATTTCGCTGATGATCTGCCAGTCCGTTTTCAGATCCCACTTCGGCTCTACCGCTTTAAAGAAGCGCTGGAAGCCACGGTCTGCTGCCGTATAGACACCTTCATGCTCACCCCAGGACGTTGACGGTAGAATCACATCCGCCGCTGCCGCGGTTTTGGTCATAAAGATATCCTGGACAATCACCAGCTCCAGGTCCTCAAACCCTTTGCGCACCGCAGACAGCTCGGCGTCGGTCTGGAGCGGATCTTCGCCCATGATGTAGGCCGCACGCACTTCGCCGTGCGCCGCGCGGTGCGGCAGCTCGCTGATGCGATACCCGGTGTGTTCCGGCAGGCTTTCCACGCCCCAGGCCTTCGCGAACTTGGCGCGGTTCTCCGGGAATTTCACGTACTGATAGCCCGGATAGGTATCCGGCAGTGCACCCATATCACACGCGCCCTGCACGTTATTCTGCCCACGCACCGGGTTGACGCCAACGTGCGCCTTACCGAGATTCCCCGTCAGCATGGCGAGGCTGGTCAGAGAACGCACGGTTTCCACCCCCTGGTAGAACTGGGTCACGCCCATGCCCCACAGGATCGCGGCGGTTTTCGCCCCGGCATACATCCGTGCCGCCTGGCGGATCTCCTGCGCGCTGACGCCGGTTATCGCTTCTACCGACTCTGGCGTATAGACTTCGACAATTTTCCGGTACTCGTCAAAGCCTTCCGTACGGGTGGCGACAAACGCCTGGTCGTACAGGTTCTCCTCAATAATGACGTGCCCCATTGCGTTCAACAGCGCGATGTTCGAACCGTTTTTCAATGCAATGTGCATATCGGCAATGCGCGCGGTTTCAATTTTGCGCGGATCGCAGACGATGATCTTCGCCCCATTCTGTTTGGCGCGAATAACATGGTTCGCGACGATAGGGTGAGAATCCGCCGGGTTATAGCCGAAAATAAACACGAG
Organism: Enterobacter ludwigii; assembly: GCA_023023105.1. Classification (NCBI taxonomy): domain Bacteria; kingdom Pseudomonadati; phylum Pseudomonadota; class Gammaproteobacteria; order Enterobacterales; family Enterobacteriaceae; genus Enterobacter; species Enterobacter ludwigii. The sequence goes on from CP083824.1 coordinate 351,568, forward strand.
ATCGGTATTATCTATCTCGTTGATCGCATTACTCATTGCGCCGTTACCGACCGACTGGTGCAGACCTGCAACCGATGGGCCGTGTCAGACGCGAGCGCAGCAGTCGACGTTATTGGTACCAATAACGGCGCGCGCGAATTTCTGCATTACATAGTTCGTTTCATTTCCCGTCCCACGTGAGGAACCGGTGGTCTGAATGGCATCAGGGCCGTATTTGGCCTTAATGGCACTCAGGCGTGAGGCGACGTAATCCAGCGCCTCATTCCAGGAGACGGATTCCAGCTTGCCACCGCGCTCGCGGCGGATCATAGGGGTTTTCAGGCGCGGGGTGAGGATTTGAGTATCGTTAATAAAATCCCAGCCGTAGTAACCTTTCAGGCACAGCGTGCCCTGATTGGTTTTCCCCTGCGCGGCCTCCGCCCGGACGATTTTGCCGTTATCGACCACCAGGTGAATTTTGCAACCTGAGGCACAATAAGGGCAAACCGTGACGACTTTTTTCATCAGTCTGCTCCAGTTAATCGAATCTTTCGCACCCACTATGCAGCTTCTATGCCATGTTTTTTATATGGGTATACCCAGACTTTACGGCCCATTTGCAGTGAAAACCCTGACGAAAAGCAGCCAATCGTCAAAATTGACGTGTCGACAGGGCAGCGGATGTGACATGGGTTGAATTTTCGTGACTGAAAAAACTATTTGACTGGAGCCGACGGCAGAATGGTTCAGACTTAAAATAATCCCCTGACGGAAGCATGCGATGAAACCGGCGATTCTGGTGGTTGATGACGATATTGCAGTCTGCGAACTGCTTCAGGATGTGCTGAGTGAGCACGTCTTTAGTGTGCTGGTCTGCCATAACGGCCAGGATGCCCTGAACCGTGTTCATCAGGAGCCGAATATTGCCCTGGTTCTGCTGGATATGATGCTGCCGGATATCAACGGTCTGCAGGTTTTGCTGCAGCTGCAAAAGCAGCGTCCGGCGCTACCGGTGGTCATGTTAACCGGGCTGGGCAGTGAGTCAGACGTGGTGGTGGGGCTGGAGATGGGGGCCGACGATTATATTGGCAAGCCGTTTAACCCGCGTGTTGTGGTCGCCCGCGTTAAAGCCGTGCTGCGTCGAACGGGCGTGCTGGCCGCAGACGTTCCCGTGCCGAGTGTAGAGGGGATTACCTTTAACGGCTGGACGCTGGATACCGCGCGCTGTGAACTGAGCGATCCTAACCGTAACACCGTGCCCTTAACGCAGGGCGAGTACGGCTTGCTGCTGGCACTTACGCAAAATGCTCGCCGGGTACTGAGCCGTGATCAATTGCTTGAGTTGACCCACAGCGAAAGCGCCGAGGTCTTTGACCGCACTATTGATGTGTTAATCATGCGCCTGCGACGGAAAATCGAGGCCAATCCGCACCAGCCTGCACTCATTAAAACCATCCGTGGACTGGGCTACGTTTTTGCCACCGACGTCTCTCACAGCGAAAAAGCGGCCTAGGTATTCTCTTTAATAAACAGCTGCAACTCGGCCAGCGTTTTCGCGCCGTCAATCGCATTGGCGGCCAGCAGGCTTGCCCGCGCGCAGGCGTGTGCCAGATAAATACTGTCCGTTAGCGACAACGATTCATGGCAGCCGTATAAAAAGCCCGCACAAAAGGCATCTCCCGCGCCAACGCTGCCGATGATCTGTTCCTGTTCCAGCAACCATGACGGGATCCAGCGGCCTTGCTCACCCGGCGCTTCACCCCATGCGCCTTCCGGGCAGTGGATCACCACGCGCTGACGAACGCCAGATGCCAGCAGTTGAGAAGCGGCCTGGGCAATATGGGTAATGTGCAGTGCATCATGCTCGTCACGCATCTCCAGCCCGCTAAACTCTCCGGCTTCCAGCTCGTTAATCACCAGATAATCGAGATGGCGAAGGGCAGGGAGCACCAGCGGCTGGTAGCGCGGGTCGCCCTTGCGGGACACCAGATCGAGCGACGTTTCATACCCCTGGTCGCGCATTTGCGCCAGCAGCCGCGCGCTACGGGTGCCAAACTCGTCATCCGGCATGTCCAGGCTGTCGAGCAACAGCAAATAACCGAGATGGAAGATCTTCATCGATCCGTCTAAACGATCGAAGGCGGGAAGATCCAGCAGACGGTTTGCCCCTGGCGAGTGGAAAAAGGTGCGCTGTCCGCTGGGATCGGTCATGACCTGCGACATGGAGGTCGGTGCAAAGGTGGTGCGCTGTACGCGCTGACGGTTGACGTGGTACTGGTCGAGCATTGCCAGAATGTAGTCCCCGTCGCTATCTTCACCAATCAGTCCCACGGCCTGCAGCGGCAGGCCAACGTGCATTTTCGCCAGTGTCAGAAGGACGTTGAGCGGCGCGCCGCCGGTGGAACGTTCGCTGTGGGTAATTTCTGCCAGCCAGCCGCGTTCTGGCCACTGCACGATCTGATGGACGTGATCCACCAGCATATTGCCCGCAGCGATAATCCCTTTGCGTTCCATTATGCCTGCCCCGCGCTGCCAAAGATGCGCATCTGTTCTGCGACCGTATCGGAAATCGCCTCTTCTATACTCAGCAACAGTTCGGCAAACTCGTCATAAAGTGGCTGGCGTTTTGCCATACGCTGCTCAACGGCGGACAGAGCCGCTTGCGACATCCCGGTGTAGAAATTGATTTTATGAATGCCCAGTTCGATGGCGCGACGAAAATCGGCATCGCTAATCCCGGAACCTCCATGCAGCACCAGCGGCAGACCCGTCTGCTGGCGAATCGCATCCAGGCGTGGGAAGTCGAGTTTCGGCTCGCCTTTGTATTTGCCATGTGCATTACCAATGGCGACGGCCAGGGCATCAATACCCGTCAGATCGACAAATTCGCGTGCCAGTTGCGGATCAGTAAAAAAGGCTTCATCCGCATGCCCATACAACGCGCCGCCTTCGTCACCGCCAACCGCGCCCAACTCAGCCTCCACCGACACCCCCACCGCGTGGCACATCTTCACGACTTCCCGCGTCTGGCGAATGTTTTCCTCGTAACTCAACGCGGAGCCGTCGAACATCACCGAACTGAACCCTAAACGCAGGGCGCGCACCACTGCCTCGAAGTGCAGACCGTGGTCGAGGTTAAGGACCACGGGAATATCGTGGCGAGCGGCCTCGAACTTAACCGCTTCGACAAGCGAATCCAGCGACACATACTTAAAATGCACTTCGGCGATGTTGATGATAAACGGCGATCGTTCCTGCCTGGCGGCGGCAAACAACGCACGCAGGAAATGGGAGTCGAGTACGTTAAACGCACCCAGTGCGTAGCGGTGCTCTCTGGCGTGCTCAAGACCGTCGGCAAGAGAAATCAATGGCATCATTCACTCCTTAAATTCGAAACAGGCTGTACTCGTTGCACAACACCAGTACCGCCGGTTCGTCTTCTTCAATACTGTTGTAGCGCGCAATGGGCTGCAGAAAATGGTTATCGTGTTCGTCATCGTTCACGGATGACACTTCGCCCACCAGAACGTCGCCAAACCCGCGTTCGCCCCAGAAACTGTGGTACAGACCGGGCGTGAGACAGATGCTTTCCCCTGGTGTGAGGCGCAACTGGCTACCGGGCGCGTGGGTCTGTCGACAGCCGTCGACGGTGACCGTCACATCGGTATTTTCGGTCTCTTCATGCCCTCCGGCATTCCACAACTCTATGATCAGATTTCCGCCGCCCCGGTTGATGATGTCTTCCCGCTTGCGCCAGTGGAAATGCATCGGCGTGACCTGGCCGTCTCGCACGTGCATGATTTTTTCTGCGTAGCATTTTTCATACGGCACCCCGTTGGGGGAGCCATTGCGCAGAGTAAACAGCGTCAGGCCCTGGGCGGCAAAATTGTTGCCACCGAATGCCGTCACGTCCCAGCCGAGCCTGAGGTCGAACACTTCCTGCCATGCGGTCTGGTCAAGCTGCTGCCATTTTGTTGGCGGAAAGCTGGCAAAAGGGGGGAGGTGCACATCGTGCATGGAGAAAAACTGCCGCGTGTGGCCGAGGATTTCGTTGATGTCGGAGCGTTTCATGGGGACTCCTTGAAAACAGTTCCCTCTCCCAATGGGAGAGGGAAAAGGGTTACTTAACCGTCCATCCCTTATAGGTTCCGACATTCTTTTTATCGATCATCGTCACCGGGATCAGCACAGGCGCTTTCGGTGCAGGCTTGCCCTGTAATATGTCATAGCCGATCTCCACCGCTTTTGCCGCCATCACCTGCGGATCTTGCGCTGGGGTCGCCACAAACAGGGAGTTTTCCCGCTTCAGCGCTTCTTCACCGTCCGGGCTACCATCCACGCCAACGATAAAGAACTCGCTGCGTTGTGCCTGTTTGGCTGCCAGATCGGCACCGATCGCGGTGGGATCGTTAATCGCGAACACGCCGTCGATCTTCGGATTGGCGGCCAGTAAGGAGGTCATCACTTCCAGCCCACCCTCACGGCTGCCTTTGGCGTTCTGGTTATCTGAGAGCACCTTGATATCCGGATGTTTTTTGAATTCTGTCTGACAACCTTCCACGCGGTTCTGTACCGCTGACACCGGTGGCCCGTTGATGATCACCACATTGCCTTTACCTTTCAGGCGGTCGGTTATGTACTTACAGGCCATTTCGCCTGCCTGGGTGTTATCGGAGGTGATGGTGGCATCTGCCCCTTCCGCTGCCACGTCAACCGCGACCACCACGATCCCGGCGTCCTTCGCGCGTTTTACCGCCGGGCCGATACCTTTGGAGTCCGCCGCGTTAAGGATGATCATGTCCACTTTGGCGGCAATAAAGTTGTCGATCTGCGCCACCTGCTGACCCAGATCGTAACCGCTGGAGACCAGCGTGACTTTAACGTTATCCCCCGCCAGTTTGCGCGCTTCCAGCTCGGCACCTTTGGTGATCTGCACGAAGAACGGGTTAGCCAGGTCACCCACCGTCACACCGATGGACTTCAAATCTTTCGCCTGCGCAAACGGCGTTGCGGCAAGCAGTGCGCCAGCACAGAGCGCGGTCACTAACGGTTTCAAACGCATCTTTTCTTCCTCGCTTGTAGGGTATTGTTGTTATGCACTTTGATGGTGTCGGGTACGGTATTTGTCGATCAGCACCGCAATGATGATCACCGCCCCTTTGATCACCAGTTGCCAGAAGTAGGAGACGCCCATTAGCGTCATGCCGTTGTTGAGGGTGGCGATGATCAGCGCACCTACCAGCGTGCCGGTGATCGTGCCGATCCCGCCGACAAAGCTGGTACCACCGAGGATCACTGCCGCAATTGCATCCAGCTCATAACCCATGCCCAGATTGCCGTTGGCGCTGTAAAGTCGCGATGCGCTCATTACCCCGCCCAGGCCCGAGAGCAGACCGCTCATGCCGTACACAAACAGCAGTACCATCCAGACCTTAATACCGGTCAGTCGTGCTGCCTGCATGTTGCCGCCGACCGCGTAGATGTGAACCCCAAGCGTGGTGCGGCGCAGGATAAACCAGCACACCGCAATCACTGCCAGGGCGATCACCACCAGCCAGGGAATGGGGCCGAGATAGTTATTACCGATCCACTCAAAATTGATGTTTGAGTTAATGACCGTTGTGCCGTCGGCCAGCAGATAGGCCGCGCCGCGCAGCGCGGTATAGGTCCCGAGCGTGACGATAAAGGGCGGTAACCCGGCAAAGGCCACCAGCGCGCCGTTGAACAGCCCCAGCACCATGCCGAGCATCAGGGCCGCCGGAATAGAGAGCATGGCAAATTCCGGGATAAGCGAGACCACCATCGCCGCTACCGCCGTGGTGCCCAGAATCGAGCCCACGGAGAGGTCAATCCCGCCGGTTAAGATGATGAATGTCATCCCTGCCGCCAGCACGATGTTGATTGAGGCCTGACGGGTAATGTTGAGCAGGTTGCTCTCGGTGAAGAAGTTAGGGGCGATAAAACCAAATACCGCCACAATCAGGATTAAAATCGGCAAAATACCGACCGTTTGCATCAGATCGCTCATCAGCATTTTTTTGGCGGAGGCGGATTTCGCCACCTGCTGCGGATGGGTAGGAGTTGTCATGATTGCACCGCCTGATGATGAGTGTCGTTCACGCCGGTTGCCAGCGTCATAATGTTTTCCTGAGAGATGTCGCGCCCGTGGAGTTCACCCGCAATGCTGCCTTCACGCATGACGTACACCCGGTCACTCATGCCCACCACTTCCGGCAGTTCGCTGGAGATCATCAAAATCGCCACGCCCTTGCGCGCCATCTGGTTCATGATGCGGTAGATCTCGCTTTTCGCGCCGACGTCCACGCCGCGTGTTGGTTCGTCCAGAATCAGAATGCGCGGGCCGATTGCTACCCAGCGGGAGATCAGCAGTTTTTGCTGGTTACCGCCTGATAGCCCACCAGCGCGCACCTGAGAATGGGGCACGCGGATGTTAAGCAGGGCGATGGCGTCATCGGAAATGGACTGTGCTTTTTTGCGGTTAAGCATGCCGAAGGTTGCGTCGCGCTCCAGCGTGGCCATGGTGATGTTCTCCTGCGCCGCCAGCTCCAGGAACAACCCCTGTTCCTTGCGGTTTTCAGTGAGAAAACCGATCCCGTTTTCAATTGCCGCACGCGGGGAGTGGATCACTACCGGCTCGCCATCAACTTCAATCATGCCGCCTGTGGCTTTGCGCGCGCCGAAGATCAGTTGTGCCAGTTCGGAGCGGCCAGCCCCCACCAGGCCCGCCAGACCGACAATCTCCCCTGAACGTACCTGCAGGCTGCAAGGCTGTACTTTTTTACCGTCGGTGAGGTGGTGAACGTTGAGACGCGGGCTGCCGAGTGGAATATCCCGTTCTTTGTTAAACAGATCGCTTAAGGGACGACCGACCATCATCTTCACCAGCTCAGAGGCGTTCAGTTTGTCGCGGGTCAGGCTGCCGACGTACTGCCCGTCACGCAGAACGCTGACGCGGTCGGAGAGTTCGTACACTTCCGCCATCCGATGGCTGATATAGATGATGGCCATTCCTTCATCGCGCAGGCGCAAAATCAGCTCAAACAGGCGATGGGTTTCTCGTGAGGAGAGGGCCGCGGTGGGTTCATCCATCACCAGAATGCGGCTGTTGCGGTGCAGTGCGCGGGCTATTTCCACCTGCTGCTGCTCGGCAATGGTCAGCTTCATCACCAGGTCGGTGGCGTTAAAATGTGCGCCAAGGCGCTCAATCACAGCCTGCGCCTGAGCAGCCATCTCTTTGCGCTGTACCAGCCCGCCCCGCGACAACTCGCTGCCAAGAAAGATGTTTTCGGCGACGGTCAGATTGGGCGCTAGCTGCATCTCCTGATAAATCAGGGTAATGCCTGCGGCCAGCGCATCTTTTGGCCCCTTGATGTGAAACGGCTGACCGTCGATCAGGATCTCACCGCTGGTGGCGGTATAGGCTCCCGCGAGGATCTTCATCAGCGTGCTTTTCCCCGCACCGTTTTCACCCATCAGCGCGTGGATCTCACCGGGGAAGACCGTCAAATCCACACCCTTGAGCGCGCGGAAATTGCCAAACGTCTTGGCAATGTGACGCATCTCTAATACCGGGGTTCTGCTCATGGCGGATCTCCTGTGAATGTCGATATCTGCACTTCATCACAGGTGCGTAAATGCAAAATGTCAGAAGCCGTTCATATTTGTCATAGTTATGAATAGCTAATGTCGATCACAGTTACGGAGCTAACATGTCATCACACCGCCCCCCGTTTTTTGCCAGCGCCCGTGGTCGCCTGCTGATTTTCAATCTGCTGGTGGTCGCCGTGACGCTCATGGTCAGCGGTGTGGCGGTGCTCGGCTTCCGTCACGCCAGCCAGATCCAGGAGCAGGTTCAACAGCAAACGCTGGATGACATGACCGGCAGTATGAATCTCGCACGGGATACCGCCAGCGTGGCAACGGCGGCGGTGAGGCTTTCGCAAGTCGTAGGGGCGCTGGAATATAAAGGCGAAGCTGACCGGTTGAAGCAGACGCAAATGGCACTGCGTCACTCGCTGGAACAGCTTGCTGATGCGCCACTGGCGCAGCAGGAACCGGCGCTGGTGGCGCGAATTATTCAGAGAAGCAATGAATTACAGCAGAGCGTGACGGAGATGCTTGAACGCGGGCAGCGACGCCATCTGGAACGTAATGCGCTGCTGAGCTCGCTGTATCAGAGTCAGAGCTACTTACGGCATTTGCAGGATATCAATCGTCGTTACGACAGTAATATCCCGGATGCACAGCAGCTAATGGAGATGGACAGGCTGATTATCGCCGCTATCGACACCCCCTCGCCGCGCGCCACGGTGCAGCAGCTGGATGCGGTGACGGCAACGCTGCCGCGGAGTGCGGCGCAGCCGGTGGTTAATGGCGTCCTGCCCGATTTTAACGACGAACTGCGTAAGCTCGCGCCGCTGTCGAAGCAACTGGAAGAAAGCGATCTGGCGATAAGCTGGTATATGTTCCACATCAAGGCGCTGGTAGCGATCCTCAACAGTGATATTAATCAGTACGTCGAACAGGTGGCGCAAGCCTCCCGGCTTCGCACGGCCCAGAGCCATCACGAATTGCAATCTATCAGCGTATTTATCAGCATTTTCGCCGTGCTGGCGCTGATCATCACCGGATGCGCCTGCTGGTATATCTATCGCAATCTGGCCTCAAACCTGACGGCCATTTCCCGGGCGATGTCGCGTCTTGCTCACGGCGAACAGGATGTGTCCGTTCCCGCCCTCCAGCGGCGTGATGAGCTGGGTGAGCTGGCGCGTGCGTTTAACGTTTTTGCCCGCAACACCGCCTCGCTTGAGCACACCACCCGTCTGCTTAAAGAGAAAACCACGCAGATGGAGATCGACCGCATTGAGCGTCAGGGGCTGGAAGAGGCACTGCTGCACAGCCAGAAGATGAAAGCCGTTGGACAACTGACGGGTGGGCTGGCGCATGATTTTAATAACCTGCTGGCGGTGATCATCGGCAGTCTTGAGCTTACCGATCCGGAATCAAAAGATGCGTCGCGTATCACCCGGGCGCTGAAGGCTGCCGAACGCGGTGCACTCCTCACCCAGCGTCTGCTGGCGTTTTCCCGTAAGCAATCCCTGACGCCGCACGCGGTCGAGATGAAACCGCTGCTGGAAAATCTCAGGGAACTCATGCTCCACTCCTTGCCTGCGACCCTGACGCTGGAGATTGAAGCGCAATCCCCCGCCTGGCCCGCATGGATAGACGTCAGCCAGCTGGAGAACGCCATCATCAATCTGGTGATGAATGCCCGCGATGCGATGGAAGGGCAAAGCGGGGTGATTAAGATCCGTACCTGGAATCAGCGCGTCACCCGTAGCGACGGGCGCAGGCAGGATATGGTGGCGCTGGAGGTGATTGACCGCGGCAGCGGTATGTCGCAGGAGGTGAAATCCAGGGTCTTTGAACCGTTCTTCACCACTAAGCAGACCGGAAGCGGGAGTGGGTTAGGTCTGTCGATGGTCTACGGCTTTGTCCGCCAGTCAGGTGGTCGCGTGGAGATTGAAAGCGCGCCGGGGCAGGGGACGACCGTTCGGCTTCACCTCCCGCGCTCGATGCTGCCCGTTATGTCTGAGGATGAAGTGCTCTCTGCCACCGCCGCCGGTGATAGCGAGCGGCTGGTGCTGGTGCTGGAAGATGAGGCGGATGTTCGTCAGACCCTGTGCGAGCAACTGCACCAGCTTGGCTATCTGACGCTGGAGGCGGAGAACGGTGAGCAGGCGTTGAGAATGCTGGAGGTCTCACCGGATATTGGCATGTTCATCAGCGACTTAATGCTTCCCGGCAGCTTAAGCGGCGCGGAGGTGATTAACCACGTACGCACCCGCTACCCGCAGCTTCCGGTCCTGCTGGTGAGCGGACAGGATCTACGTCCGGCGCATAACCCGCAGCTGCCGGACGTCCCGCTCCTGCGCAAGCCGTTCAGCCGTGTACAGTTGGCGCAGGCATTGCGCAAGGTGATAGCATAAACTGCCGGCGGGCCAGCGCCGCTGCGCCCTGCGCCCCGTTAAAGGACGACGACGATGCCGCGATAAAACGCACCGCGTCATAGGGCAGCGGACGGCGAAGATGCTGTTTAATCTGTGCAATCAGTGCGTCGCGCGGAAAATCGGGCATATCCATGACGCCGCCGCCGAGAATGACCGCATCCGGATCGAAGAGGTTGACGCTGGTGGCAATGGCGCACGCGGCATGGGCGAGCAACTGCTGCACAAAGGGTTCGTTGCGGGCGGCGGTAAAGATTTCGCCCATTGCGTAATCCCGCGGCCGCTGTTCGTACCACTGCTTGAGGGCGATGCCGGAGCAGACGGTTTCCAGACATCCGGCGTTGCCGCACCCGCAGCGAAGGGACATCTTCCCCTGTGGAATATGCCCCAGCTCTCCCGCTACGCCGTGCGCCCCGGTCCATGGCGCGCCGTTCAGCCAGATGGCAAAGCCCATCCCCGTACCAAGATAGACCGCCAGCACCTGCTGCTGCTGAAGATGATGCTGCACCACGTCAAACGAGAGCTGCAGGTTAACGTCGCGGGAAAACTCCACCGGGCAGCACAGGGTGGCCTCCAGATGATCTGCCAGACCGTGCAGCGTATTGGCCTGAAGCGGCAGGTTGGGCGTCGATATAATGGTGCGCTTGTCTTTACCCACCAGGGCCGGAAAGCCCATCACCAGCCCACGACAACGCACCTGATAGCGTCGAAGCTGGGCGTTAATCAGTGCCGCCACGCCCTCCACCACGCCGGGCGCAATCACATCCGCCGTACGCTGTTTTTCGCAGTGAAGCACGGTGCCGTCTTCGCGCTGTAGGCAGAAGCGAATATGGGTCGCCCCCATATCCACTCCGGCGACCACGTCAGGCTGTTTTTGCATGGGGTATTACCTCGTTTCTGGCCGACAGGATCTGACGCGCCATCTGCTGCCACGCCTCGTCGATATTCTCTGCGTTATTGAACAGGCCAGAGGTGCCGACGATAAACACGTCTGCCCCGGCGGCCATCAGCTTGCGATAGGTGGCCTGATTGCAGGAGCCGTCGATCTCAATTTCATAACTCAGCCCTTCGCGCTCACGCCAGGCCTTCAGTTCAGCAATTTTATCCAGCATTTCCGGAATGAACGGCTGCCCGGCAAAGCCCGGATCAACGGTCATCACGGTAATTTTTTCGGCTTTGTGAATATAGTATTTCATCGCTTCGACCGGGGTTTCCGGGTTGAGGATCAGGCCGACCTTCATGCCGTGGCGGCGGATTTCTTCAATCAGCCGGAACGCCTGACCGTTGATGGTTTCCGGGTGCAGGGTGATGAAATCGGCCCCTGCCTGCGCCAGCTGGCTGATGTAATCCTGCGGGCGGGTCACCATCAAGTGGCAGTCCAGCGGCTTGGTCGCCAGCTTTTTCACCTGGCCGACAAAAAACGGCGACAGTGTCAGGTTCGGGACAAAGTGACCATCCATGATGTCGATATGGAAGTAGTCCGCGTGCCGATCAATGAATTCGATCTGTTCTTTGAATTTCAGCAGATCCATACACATCAAAGAGGGAGAGATTTTCATGGTGGATTCCTTACTTACTGATCAGTCTATCGAGGGCGACAGCGGCGATAATCAACCCGCCCATCACCACCAGCTGGTAATAGGTCTGAACCTGGAGAATGTTAAGTCCGTTATTGATGGTGCCGATAATTAACCCGCCAATGACGACCGAGAAGATGCGGCCTTTGCCGCCGAAGAAGCTGGTGCCGCCGATAATGGCGCTGGCGATAGCGTAGGTTTCAAAGCCCATTCCGGCCAGCGGCTCCGCCGCCCCCAGACGCGCGGTAGAGACCACGCCTGCCAGCCCTGCGCACACGCCGGAGATGATAAACACGACCAGAATGTGAAACTTCACGTCGATGCCGGAGTAGAAAGCCGAGTTCTTGTTGCCGCCGAGGGCGTAGATATTGCGTCCGAGCCGCATCCGGGTGGTGAGGAACCACAGGATCACCGCCACAATCAGCGAGAAAATCACCGGAACGGGGATGCCTAACACGCTGGCGGCAAAGAAGTTCACAAACTCGAACGAAAAGCCGTACACCGAGTTGGCGTCGGAGATCACCAGCGTAATACCGCGGAAAATAGCGTTGGTGCCGAGGGTGATAATGAACGGATGCAGCCCAGTCCAGTTCACCAGACAGCCGTTGATGGCCCCGAGCACACCGCCGACCAGCACGCCGCCAATCAGCGCCGCGAGGAAAGGGTCGACGCCCGCCAGCATCAGCTTGGCGGTGACCATGCCGGAGAGGGCAAGGATTGCGCCGACGGAGAGGTCAATGCCCGCCACCAGAATGGCAAAAAACTCGCCCATCCCGATTAATACCGTCACCGAGCTTTGAACAAAAATCTGGGTGATGTTGTTGGTGGTCAGGAAGTACTCCGACGACAGCGTGCCGAAGATGGCCACGATGATCGCGAGGATGAAAAAGGTGCCGTACTTGTCCCAGAACAGCGCGAAGTTAAACGGCTTCTTCTCGGCCATATCGCCTTTCACTCTTGTGGTAATGCCCATACCATGATCTCCTCTTCGCTCATGTTGTCGCGATTGGTCAGGATTTGCGTGAGTCGCCCTTCGCAGAACACGGCGATGCGGTCGCAGACGGCGATAATTTCAGGAAGTTCGGATGACACCATCATGATGACCTTGCCCTCGTCGGCAAGACCGCGCATCACCTTGTAGATTTCGGCTTTCGCACCGACGTCGATGCCGCGGGTGGGCTCATCAAAAATAATGACTTCCGGGTTGCAGCACAGCCATTTGGAAATCAGCACCTTTTGCTGATTTCCACCGGAAAGCTCGGTGATGTTTTGCTCGATGCTATGGCATTTCAGCGCCAACAGCTGTCGCTGCGCTTCGGCAGTTTTGCGCTCCTCGCTTTCCCGGAACAGCCCCATCGCCCCTTTGTAGCCGCCGTTTTTCAGGCTATGGCTGACCGCCATGTTCTGGGCGATAGAGAAGTTCGGGAAAAAACCGTTTTCCCGGCGGCTCTCGGTGATGTAGGCCATGCCCTTTTTCAGCGCATCCAGCGGCGAGCGCGGGGAGATGGTTTTGCCGTTAAGACGGATTTCACCACTGCTGCGTTTATCCACGCCGAACAGGCAGTCCATCAGCTCGGTGCGGCCAGAGCCCACCAGCCCTGCGAAGCCGAGGATTTCACCTCGGTTCACGCTGAATGAAATATCGCGGACCTTTTTCTTGTCCCGGCTGGTGACGTTTTTCACCTCGAACACCGTGTCGCGCTCAACGTTACCGGTGCTCTCTTTCATGGCGTTAAAGCGGTTTTGCAGCTCGCGGCCCACCATCAGGCGTACAATGTCGTCGTTCGACACGTCACTCACCATGCCACTGCACACGCTGCTGCCGTCTTTCATGACCGTGTAGCGGTCGCAGATGCGGCGAATCTCCGCAAGCTTATGAGAGATATAAACAATCGCCGTTCCCTCTTTGCGCAGCTGGTTCATGATCAGGAACAGATAATCCACCTCTTTATTGGTGAGCGAGGAGGTGGGTTCATCCATGATGATTACTTTGGCGTCGAGCATCAGGGTTTTGGCTATTTCCAGCATCTGTTTGTGGCTGATAGATAAATTTGCCACTTTTTCATCTAAATCCACTTTTAGCCCGATGCGCAATAACATCATCGCTGCGCGAATACGCATCTCTTTCCAGTCGATAATACTGACGCCAAACGCTTTTTTCGTCAGGTGGCGGCCAATATAGAGATTCTCCAGTACCGTTAATTCATCAATTACGCTGAGTTCCTGATAAATAATACCAATACCGAGCTGAGCCGCCAGTTTATGATCGAGTTTGTCGTATTTTGTTTCTTTAATAGTAATGGTGCCTTTGGTCGGTTCATGTATTCCCGACAATACTTTCATTAAGGTTGATTTACCGGCACCATTCTCCCCTAATAAGGCGTGAATCTCGTGGGGATATATAGTTAAATCAACCGATTTTAATGCGTGAACCGGACCAAAGGATTTGCCGATCCCCGCCATTGATATATATGGCGTGACCATGTTAACTCCTTATTAATACTCCCTCTCCCTTTGGGAGAGGGTTGGGGTGAGGGCACCAGGCCGCACCGAGTCGGTATTATTTCGTCACCAGAATCGAATCCACCAGCTTGAATTCCGGTGCTTTTTCCAGCGGGATCACCTTACCGGTTTTCGCCGCATCAACCATCAGCTTTAGGCCCGTAGCGCCAATATCCGCCGGGTTCTGCGCTACCGTGGCGGTCATCTGCCCGGCTTCGACCATCTTGCGCGCCTCCGGAATACCGTCGGTCCCCACTACCAGCACTTTGCCGAGCTTGCCCGCATTGGCCACCGCCTGCGCCACGCCCATCGCCATCGTATCGTTGGCGCAGTAGAAGGCTTTCAGGTTCGGGTTACGTTGCAATACGTTCGTTGCCACATCCAGCGCCTTAATGCGATCCCAGTCAGCCGGCTGGCTGGCAACCAGCTTTATGTGGCTGGCCTTTTTGAAGGCTTCCGTCGCACCGTTACGGCGGGCTTCACCGGATGCGTTCCCGGCTTTACCTTCGATGATCGCCACTTCACCGCCTTCGGCACCGAGCTTATCGATAATAAAATCCGCCCCTTTAGCGCCCACGGCGACGTTATCCGTAGTCACAAATCCTTCCACGTTGCCGCCCGCTTTTTTCAGGTTATCCATATCGATTTTTTCATCGAGGTTGACGAGGTAAATCCCCTTATGCCAGGCGCGCGCTACGGGCATGACCAGGTTGACGGAAGAAAGTGGGGCAAACGCGATACCTTTATATTTTTTATTACTCAAATCTTCGAAAAGCTGTAATTGCGACTGGAAATCCCCTTCGGAAGGCGAGGCAAAAATATCTACGCTCACGCCGAGCGTTTTCGCTTCATCTTCAATCCCTTTCTTCATATCCACCCAAAATGGATTCGAGAGCGTTTTTAATACGACGGCATATTCTGCTGCAGCAAACGCACTGGTGGATAACATTAAGCCCATAGCGGCGCCGCTGAAATATTTCAGATATTTATTCATAGCAGTGTTCTCAATGTAGGGTACATTTTTGTTGATCCCACGAATGTGGGATCAACCTTTTATTTTTACTTTAGTGCGCCAGGGGAGAAGAAATCCACAATAGCGCCGGTTTTTTGCATATTTAATGTGGCCTGTTCAATATTCTGTTGGGCCACGGAAACAAATAAAGCATCTAATAATGTTAATTGTAATATACGCGCGGAGGCGTTTCTCCCTAATAAGGGAGTCTCTGGTGCTGGCGAACAAATAATATAATCAGCCAATTTGGCAATAGGCGAATGGTAGCTGTGGGTAATACAGATAATTTTTGCACCGTTCTTTTTTGCCAGCTCAACGGCCGATTTTACATCGCTGGTGCGCCCGGAGTGCGAGACCACCAGCACCACATCGCCCTCTTTCAGCAGCGATGCAGACATCATCATAATGTGCGCGTCCTGGTAGGACTGGCAGCGCACGCCGATGCGCAAAAACTTGTGCTGGATATCGGCACAAATGGCGTTCGATCCCCCCACGCCGTACAGGTCGCGCTGATTCGCCTGGGCGAAAAAACGCGCCGCGCGGTGAATTTCATCGACGTTCACAATCGACTGGCCTTCCATAATGGTGCGCAGCGTAATGTTAAACACCTTATTGACCACGTCCTGTGGCGCTTCATCGAAAGCAAGTTCGGCAGGCAGTACCTGTTCAGACTGGGAAAAATAGTTCACCAGCGCGGCGCGCAGATTGCGAAAGCCGCTGAACCCCAGCAGTTTCGCAACTTTGACAATCATCGCCTCTGAAACCGTCAGCGCCTCGGCCACATCTTTGATCGCCGGGGTGCCGCGCAGATTGCCTGGCTGAAGCAGCCAGTCAACGATACGGCTTTCGTTGTCGGTCATCCCCTCCTGCTTCATGCGCAGGTACGGTGCCAGGCCGATGCCATTAGGCTGCTCTTTTTCAAATTCTGACTGGCTCATCGCTCTCTTTTGTCCTTAAAAATGAAGACGACACTATATCACCACATTCACCCTGGGAAATATGCTGACAACTTCACAATAATTATAAATTCATAAAGTTTTTAGTATTGTGAAGTTTTGAGTTATAAGTGATTGAGAATATCGCTATAAATCAATTAATTACCCGTATCTTCTTTTTGTGGTTTTGCGTGGAGAGGGACGTTTTCACTTATTATGCGCTTGAAAAGGGAAAAACACCGGTGTAGAACACGCACAGAACTCGATGGTTTTGTGGTTTTATTGCACAACAAACCGGTCTTAAATCACAACTATCATCGAGTTCGTAAAGTTAACCCACTGAGAGGCATATATGAGAAGGATTGCGTTTGGTTGCGACCACGTTGGTTTTATCCTGAAAGAGGACATTCTGGCGCACCTGCGCGCTCGGGGAATTGAGGTGTTGGATAAAGGCACCTGGTCGCCAGAGCGAACCGATTACCCGCATTTCGCCAGCGCGGTGGCGCAGGCTGTTATCGCGAGAGAAGCGGAGAGCGGCATTTTGATCTGCGGCACAGGGGTGGGGATCTCCATCACCGCCAACAAATTTCCCGGCATTCGCGCGGTAGTCTGCAGCGAACCTTACTCCGCGCAGCTTTCGCGTCAGCACAATGACACCAACGTACTGGCCTTTGGCTCGCGCGTGGTTGGTCTGGAACTGGCAAAAATGATCGTTGATGCGTGGCTGGATGCGGCGTTTGAAGGGGGACGGCACCAGATGCGGGTGGAGGCGATAGGAGCGATTGAACGCGAGAAGAATTGAGATTCCTCCGCTACCTCTCTCGTTTGCCGTTTATTACTGTAAAGCCAGTTAACCTGCGAGTCTGGCCTTATGAAACGTTACTCAACTGCTCTGTTATTTGGTCTGCTGTCACTCACCAGCCAACTGGCTCACGCCGATATTGTTGATGATGCCATTGGCAATATTCAGCAGGCGATCAATGACGCCTATAACCCCAGCAGTAGCCGAAGCAGCGATGACGACGATCGTTATGACCGCAGCCGTCAAATCGACAGTCGACAGTACGACGACCGTCGTCGGCAGCTTGAAGACAGACGCCGCCGTTTAGACGAGCGTCAGCGTCAGTTGGATGACGATCGCCGGCGGTTAGAAGAGGATGAGCGCAGGTTAGAAGACGATTACGACCGAGGGTAAGTGCGGCCTGTTGCCCTCACCCTCTCCACGCGAGAGGGTGAAAAACTAATCCAGCGCCAACACCATGCCGTCATACCCCGCTTCAAACCCTTCCGGAAGCGGATTATTCATCATCCACACGTCAAACTGATGGCTGATGTGCGTCAGGATCACTTGCGGGCAGCCAATCGTCTCGTTTAATGCAATTACGGTATTTAAGTCGCAATGGTTTCGCGGCGTTTCATCGCGCGGTTCGTGGCTGCAGTCGATAATCATCGCCTGCGGCCGGTTGTTAAGCAGGAACTTCACCGTTTTTTCCGACAATCCGGCGGTATCCGATAGCCAGGCCACGCGGCTGTGGGCCGATTCCAGCAAATACCCGAAGGTCAGTTTCGAGTGGTTGAGCGGCAACGGTGTGACCCGCAGCCCCTGTAGCTCAAACATCACAAACGGTTCCACTGTATGGCTGAAGTCCAGGAGCCCCGGGTGCCTGAACAGGTCGTCACAGCCCACGTCGTCCGGCGGACCATAGACAGGAATGGTCGCCCCCACTCCCCAGCGCAGCGGGAATAACCCCTGAACGTGATCCATATGGTAATGCGTGAGCAAAAACTGCTGGAAGCTGCCTGCCGGCCAGTCGTCCATCAGATGCGGAATACCGGCATCCAGCAAGGTAATGGCTTCATTGAATTTGACCACCGCGCTGCACGGACGACGGCGATAGCTATCCTGCAAACGCGCCCGGCGACACGCCGCACAGTCGCAGCCAAATACCGGAACCAGCTGGGCACCGCCGGTGCCGGTTAACGTGATCGTCAGACTCATCGCATACCTCTACAGCGGTTTGGTGAATCGAAAATGACTCTGTGTGTAACCTTCACGGACATAAAAACGGTGGGCATCCACGCGTTTTACGCTGGTGGAAAGCTCGGTTAACTCCGCTCCCGCCTGACGTGCGACGTCTTCTGCCCACGCCAGGAGTTGGCTCCCCACTTTGTGACCACGCGCCTGCGGCATCACCACCAGCTCCTGGATTTCGCCAATCCAGCGTGCGTGATGCAGGTGAAACTGCATATGTAGGCCAATCATGCCGACGATCTGCCCGTCCAGCTCGGCAAGCTGATAACGCATATTGTGGTCCTGTAGATTGGCAAGATAACCGGTGTGAAAGGCCATATGATCGAACTCGGCCTGCTTTAACTCGCAGATGAGAGCGTAAACCATCGCCGCATCGTCGGCGGTGGCGGGGCGAAGCTGGCAGTCAGGCATGCTGTTTCTCCTTCTGACGGATCAGCGATAAAAAGGTATCGACAGACTGTAGCAAACTTCCGTCATTATTGAGGATATGACATTCAGACGGGGTATAACGCGCCGCGCGCTCAAGCCGCTGGTCTATCTCACGGGCTGATTCGCGCCCCCGGCTCTGCAACCGGCTGCGCAGGACATCGGGTGAAACCTGCAGACAGACCGGCAGCAGGGCGGCTTCATATCGGGCGCGCGCTTGTTGAAGGTGTGCACGCGAACCGTTGACCAGCACGTCGAAACCCGCGTGTAGCCAAAGGTCTATCTCGATACCCACCCCGTAGTAATAACCGTTGGCGTGCCAGCTGAGCGCCAGCAGGTTTTGCCCCGCGCGGGTGAAAAACTCCTGCTCGCTCAGGGCAATATGATTTTCACTTCCGGCATTCGCCGCGCGGGTAATATAGCGGTGTGCGACCAGCAGTTGCGGGTGTTCCCGCTGTCTTAACGCGGACAGCAGGCTGTCCTTACCGGAGCCGGACGGCCCCATTAGCCAGATTAGTCTTCCCATCAGAATACCCGTTTTCCCTGACGCCAGACGTGGTCGATATGGATATGCTCACCTTTACGGTGGGCCAGCACCAGATCCGCCCGTTTACCTTCGGCGATCTCTCCACGATCCTGAAGATTCAGCGCCGATGCCGGGTTTTTCGTCACCAGACGAATGGCCTGCGGCAGCGTGAATCTGTTGCCCTCGTCGTCCGCCACCCGGAATGCCGCATCCAGCAGGCTGGCGGGGTAGTAATCGGAGGAGAGGATATCGAGTAGATCAAGTGAGGCGAGCTTGCTTGCCGCCACGTTGCCGGAATGCGAGCCGCCGCGCACAATGTTTGGCGCGCCCATTAGCACGTTCATGCCGTGCTTACGGGAGGCTTCAGCTGCTTCAAATGTGGTGGGAAATTCGGCGATCACGCTACCAAGCTGATGAGATTCGAGTACATGTTCATGGGTGGCGTCATCATGGCTGGCCAGCGCGATGTTGCGGTCCCGGCACATCGCAGCAATGGAGAGGCGATTCGGCTGCGACCACTGTGCTGCCAGCGCCAGCTGCTCATCTTCGTAGCGGGCCATCTCAGCATCGGTGAGAGAGTACTTGCCCTGGTAGTATTCGCGATATTTCTCAATATTGGCGAACTGGCGCTGCCCTGGGGAGTGGTCCATCAGTGACACCAGCGAGACCGGCTCACGACCGACCAGCTTTTCAAACAGCGGCAGGGTGGTGTGATGCGGCAGTTCGCAGCGTAGATGCAGGCGGTGCTCGGCGCGGTTGAGACCACGTTTTTGCGTCTCTTCCACGGCGTTAATCATCTTCTCCAGATTTTCCAGACGATCGCCTCCGTCGCGCACGTCACCAATCGCTACCGCATCCAGTACGGTGGTGATGCCGCTGGCGACCATCAGCGCGTCGTGGCTGCTCATCGCCGAATGGGCGGGCCAGTCCACTTTCGGGCGCGGGGTGAAGAACTTATCCAGATTATCGGTATGCAGCTCGATCAGCCCTGGCAGCAGCCAGCCGCCTTCGCCGTCCATGGCTTCTGGGGAGCGACTCAGGGTTTCGGCGAACGCGCGGATCACCCCGTCCTGGATCTCAATGGAGCCGCCAACCACTTCATTTTCCAACACCAGCTTGACGTTATTGATAATCATGCGTGGGTCCCCATTGGATGTAGCCTGTCTGCGACATGGGTGCGAACAGTATCGTCGTGGAAGATCCCGACGATCGCCGCGCCGCGTTCTTTAGCCTGTTCGATCAGCTCCACCACCGCCGCGCTGTTTTTGCTGTCGAGCGAGGCGGTGGGTTCATCGAGCAGTAAAATCGGGTAATCGACGATAAACCCGCGCGCAATGTTCACGCGCTGTTGCTCGCCGCCGGAAAAGGTCGATGGCGCAAGGTGCCACAAGCGCTCAGGGACGTTCAGGCGCGTCAGCAGGCTGGCGGCTTTGGCGGCGCAAGTTTCGCGCGGCATGCCAAGATCCAGAAGCGGCTGCATCACCACGTCCAGGGCGGAGATCCGCGGGATCACCCGCAGAAACTGGCTCACCCAGCCGATCGTTGAGCGGCGGACTTCCAGCACTTTCCGTGCGGGTGCCTGAACCAGATCGACCCACTCATCGCCGTGGCGGATGTGAATATGGCCTTCGTCCGGCAGATAGTTGGCATACAGGGAGCGCAGCAGGGTGGATTTTCCGCTGCCGGAATGGCCGTGCAGGACCACACATTCGCCCTTGCTGACCTCAAGTGAAGCATTTTGCAGCACCGGCAGGCGCACGCCGTTTTGCTGATGGAGCACAAAGGTTTTACTTACGTTTTGCACGCGGATCATGTTGGCCTCTTAATTCTGCAATACCGACGACACCAGCAGCTGGGTGTACGGATGATGGGGATCGTCGAGTACCCGGTCGGTTAACCCACTTTCCACCACCTGACCTTGTTTCATTACCAGCAAACGGTCTGCCAGCAGGCGCGCCACGCCCAAATCGTGGGTGACAATCACCACTGCGAGGTTCAGCTCTACCACCAGGCCGCGCAGCAGATCGAGCAGTCGCGCCTGAACGGAAACGTCCAGCCCGCCGGTGGGTTCATCCATAAACACCAGCTTCGGATGGGTGACCAGGTTGCGGGCGATTTGCAGACGTTGCTGCATGCCGCCCGAGAAAGTAGTCGGCAGGTCGTCGATACGCGAGGCAGGGATTTCAACTTCTTCCAGCCAGTGTTGCGCCGTGGTGCGGATATTGCCGTAATGGCGCGCGCCGGTGGCCATCAAGCGTTCGCCGATGTTGCCTCCCGCAGAGACCTGACGGCGCAGACCGTCCATCGGGTGCTGATGCACCACACCCCACTCGGTGCGCAGCAGGCGGCGGCGCTCGGCTTCACTCATGCCGTACAGGGATGCTCCTTCATACAAAATGTCGCCATTCTGCGGCGTCAGGCGCGCAGAGATGGATTTAAGCAGCGTCGTTTTGCCTGAGCCGGACTCCCCGACGATCCCCAGCACTTCCCCCGGCCACAGCTCAAACGAGACGTCGCTGAAGCCTTTGCCCGGCGCATAAAGGTGGGTCAGGTTGTTAACCGAAAGCAGCGGTTTCATAGGCTGTTCGCCTCGCTCTGTTGGCGGCAGTAATCGGTGTCGGAGCAGACAAACATCCGTTTGCCCGTGTCATCCAGCACCACTTCATCCAGATAGCTGTGTTTCGAACCGCAGATGGCGCACGGCTCATCCCACTCTTGCACCGTAAACGGGTGGTCATCGAAGTCGAGACTCTCCACACGGGTGTAGGGCGGCACGGCGTAGATGCGCTTTTCACGCCCGGCACCGAATAGCTGCAGCGCAGGCATCATGTCCATCTTCGGGTTATCGAATTTCGGGATTGGCGACGGGTCCATCACGTAGCGACCGTTCACCTTCACCGGGTAGGCGTAGGTGGTGGCGATATGGCCGAAGCGGGCGATATCTTCATACAGTTTCACCTGCATGATGCCGTACTCTTCCAGGGCGTGCATGGTGCGGGTTTCGGTTTCACGCGGCTCAATAAAGCGCAGCGGCTCAGGGATAGGGACCTGAAAAATCAGGATTTGATCTTCGGTGAGTGGCGTTTCTGGAATGCGGTGACGGGTCTGGATCAGCGTGGCATCTTCGGTTTTTTCGGTGGTGTTAACACCCGTCACGCGCCTGAAGAAGTTACGAATCGACACGGCGTTGGTGGTGTCGTCCGCCCCCTGGTCGATGACCTTCAGCACATCCGCTTCCCCAATCACGCTGGCGGTAAGCTGAATACCGCCGGTGCCCCAGCCGTAGGGCATCGGCATTTCGCGGCCGCCGAACGGTACCTGATAGCCCGGGATTGCCACCGCTTTCAGGATAGCGCGGCGGATCATACGTTTGGTTTGCTCATCCAGATAAGCAAAATTGTAGCCGCTTAAGTTAGCCATTTTCGCGCTCCCGTTGCAGGCGTTTCAGTAGTTCCAGTTCGGCCTGGAAATCAACGTAGTGCGGCAGCTTGAGGTGCGAGACAAAGCCTGCGGCCTCAACGTTATCCGCGTGGGCCAGCACGAACTCTTCGTCCTGTGCCGGGCCGGAGATGTGTTCACCGTAGTCCGGGGCCTGCAGCGCGCGGTCGACCAGCGCCATTGCCATCGCTTTACGTTCACTCATACCGAACGCCAGCCCGTAACCCCGGGTAAAGTGTGGCGCTTCGTCTTCCGGAGCGACAAAGCCGTTGACCATTTCGCATTCCGTGAGCAGCAGTTCCCCGATGTTCACGGCAAAACCCAGCTCTTCAGGCACAATTTCAACGTCAATGAAGCCGCTACGAATTTCTGCTGCAAACGGGTGGTTACGCCCGTAACCGCGCTGTGTCGAGTAGGCCAGCGCCAGCAGATAACCTTCGTCGCCGCGCATCAACTGCTGAAGGCGCGACGAGCGTGAGCACGGATAAACCGGCGGTGTGCGGGTAATGTCGTCTGGCGTGCTGCCGGTGTCTTCTTCGGCTTTTGCCAGCCCCTGATGCGCCAGCAGGCTAAAGACGTGCGGGGAGGCATCTTGCTGCGGCTCGGCCGTGCTCAGGGAAGGCGTTTCACCGTTTGCCAGCAGCGTGAAATCCAGCAGGCGATGGGTGTAGTCGTAGGTGGGGCCGAGCAGTTGACCGCCAGGGATGTCTTTATAAACGGCCGAAATGCGGCGTTCCAGGCGCATCTCAGCGGTGTTAACGGGCTCACTCACCGCCAGTCTGGCAAGCGTGGTGCGATACGCGCGTAACAGAAAGATGGCTTCGACGTTGTCACCGCTGGCCTGTTTTAACGCCAGCGCCGCCAGCTCGCGGTCAGCGATGCCGCCTTCGGTCATGACACGGTCGACGGCGAGGTTTAACTGCTGCTCTAACTGGGCAACGCTCAGCTCAGGAAGCTGCTCATCACCCCGTCGTCTGTGCGCCTGCAGCGCATGGGCGGCGGCGATGGCTTTTTCGCCCCCTTTGACGGCAACGTACATCAGCATACCTCCACGTGAGTGGTTCGCGGTATTGCCAGCAGGCGTTCACCGCAGGTCAGGATCAGGTCGATACCCAGCGGGAACGGGTGGGGACGTTCGGTCAGCTCATGAATGATGCAATCCGGCAGCTGTGGCGCGACCATCCGTTCGTCAGCGATGCCAGCACCGGTCAGGCGCAGCATGCGACCGCCGCTCAGGCTCGAGACCTGCAAAATCAGCGTGGCGCTGGTTTCCGGAGCGACGGCACTGCCTTCGCTCAGGGCGTTGAGCTGTTCGTGGCTGATTTGCTCATCGGCCACGGCAAACACGGCCTGTCGGGGCTGTTCAACCAGCTGAGCGTTGGTGTGAAAACGCAGGTTCTGGCTGGCAATATCATTCGAAAGCGCGCCTGAGAGCCACACCGGAGTATCGTTGTCGGCTAGGGTCAGCAGTACGCTGGTGGTCGCCAGGTTTAGCGGCAGCCAGCTTTGTGAAAGCTGGTGCAGCGAGACAATCACGCCCGGCTCGCTCATGGCTTTCAGCAGGCGACGAAAACTCTGTTGGGCATCCTGGACAGCAAGGATAAAAGCGGGTAGAAGCGTCATGCGTTATCTCCGCGAACGAGCGTAAAGAAGTCGACCCGGCTGGTGTTCACTTCGGCCTGACGTGCGGCAAGGCGTGCGGCGCGGTCGGCTTCCAGAGGGGCGATAAGGGTTTCCATTAACGTCTGGAAATAAGGTTGTTCCTGCAAAAGCGCGTCTATCACTGCGCAATGTTCGGCATGCTGTTTATCGCGACCGAGCACGTAGCCGTAGCCCAGCGTGCCGCTGTTCAGGCGGATCACGGCACGGGTAAGGGTGGCATCACCCGCGAAGAAGCGCTCACCGGTACCTCCCATGCGCGCCTGGATCTGTACCAGGCTGATTTCCGGCGGGCGAATAGTGTCGTAGTCCGGCGTCAGGCCGAGCGCGTTCATACGGCTGTGCAGCGCAGCAGGCTGACAGTGGGCCAGCACGCGCATCCAGCGCTGACGGGTGGCGGTATCGAAGTGCATTCAGTGCTCCATGGTGAATTCGATCATGTCGGCGCGGGTCAGACTGACGGAGTATTCCGTCGCGTCGACTTCACCGTCACGGTGGTTAAGGGTGCGCACGCAGAGCAGCGGGGCCATGTTGGGGATTTCCAGCACTTTGCTCTCTTTGGCCTGCGCGCGGCGGGCGCTGATGCGCGTCTGGGTGCGCTTAAGCGCAATACCGGTGGCATCACGCAGGAAGTCATGCAGTGAACCGCTGGTGAAATGTTGCAGCACAGGCCAGAGGCTCATGTCACTGAAGTAGTGATCTATCTGGCAAACCGCCACGCCGTTAACCCGGCGCAGCGTGCGCAGGTGCACCACGTTGTCGCCCTCCTGAATGCCCAGCGCGTCAGCCACGTGGCTGGAGGCCGGGCGCAGCACCGACAGCAGCTTTTCGCTGGTGGGGTGGCTGCCCTGATCGAGCAGGTTCTGGCTAAAGCGGGCCTGCGCGTTGAGCGGGTAGTCGAACGGGCGCATCAGCACCAGCACGCCCACGCCCTGACGGCGCTGAACCCATCCGCGCTCGACCAGCTGATCGATGGCGCGGCGCAAGGTATGACGATTCACTTCATAACGGTCGGCAAGCTGTTGCTCGGCAGGCAAGTAATCCCCGCAGCGATAGTGCGTGCGCAGTTCCACTTCAAGCTTTGCCGCAATCTCTTGCCAGCGGGTAGGGTAACTGGTCGGACGTCTGGATAAGTGCATAGAAATCAAAGCCTCGCTTCTCAGATGAAGTGCTTACGCAAACGTTGAGAGAGGAAGTCCAGCAGGCTGACGGTGATGATAATGAGCACCATCAGGGCGCAGGTTTGCTGGAACTGGAAACCGCGAATGGCTTCCCATAGCGTCACGCCAATGCCGCCTGCGCCCACCATGCCCACCACGGTGGCGGAGCGGACGTTGGACTCGAAGCGGTACAGGGAGTAGGAGATCAGCAGCGGCATCACCTGCGGCAGCACGCCGTACAGAATCTCTTCGATTTTGTTGGCGCCAGTCGCGCGGATGCCTTCAACCGGGCCGGGCTCGATGGCTTCAACCGCTTCTGAAAGCAGTTTGGAAAGCACGCCGGTGGTGTGAATGAACAACGCCATTACCCCGGCAAACGGGCCAAGTCCCACGGCGACCACGAACAGCATCGCGAAGACCATTTCGTTGATGGCGCGGCAGGCGTCCATCAGGCGACGCATCGGCTGGTACACCCACCACGGCACGATGTTTTCGGCACTCATCAGGCCAAACGGAATGGAGAGAATGACGGCCAGGGCGGTACCCCAGACGGCGATTTGCAGGGTGATCGCCATTTCGCCGAGATAATCCTGCCACTGGCTGAAATCCGGCGGGAAGAAGTCGGCGGCGAAGGTCGCCATGTTGCCCGCGTCTTTGAAGAGCAGGAGCGGATCCATCTCCGCGCCCTTCCAGGAGATAACCAGCACCGCCAGCAGGATGGCCCAGCTTATCAGCGAGAACCAGCTGCGCTTCGGCGGCGGGAGGGTGATGGTTTGCATGTTGGCTCCTTTATCTGTTCTCCCTCTCCCTGTGGGAGAGGGCCGGGGTGAGGGCATCAGCGTGCGCATTTCCCCCTCACCCTAACCCTCTCCCTCAAGGGAGAGGGGACTTGAGTTACTGAACCGCTTTATTCACGCTGGTCATCGCGCTCAGCGCCGCAGTCAGGCGGTCCAGGTCTTCCAGCTTGGCCTGAATTTCAGACACTTTGCTGGTCTTCTCTTCGTCCTTCAGCCCTTTGTTGTCCTTCACGCCCTGCATCTCTTTAAACAGCGCCAGCTGGCGAATCGGCACCAGCTGCAGGTCGCTGGATGCGCGGAACGGCGCCCAGCCAAGTTTCGCCAGAACTGCCTTCTCTTCCGGCGTTTTGCCGTAGTTCATAAAGAAGTCGTAGACCTTGTCCTTGGTGCTCTCAGAGAGATTTTTGCGCCATACAATCGGGTCGCCCGGGATCAGCGGTGATTTCCAGATGACCTTCAGCTCTTTGAGTTTGTCCGGTGCGGAGGTCTTCAGCTTGTCGAGGTTTTCGGTGTTGTTGGTGGCAACATCCACCTGCTTGTTGGCCACGGCCAGCGCGTTGGTTTCGTGGCTGGCGTTGACGGTGCGCTTGAAGTCGCTGGCAGACGCGTTGTTCTTAGCGAAGACGTAGTAGCCAGGGACCAGGAAGCCAGAGGTGGAATTCGGGTCGCCGTTACCAAAGGTCAGATCTTTGCGTTTGGCGAGCATGTCGTTGAGGTTATTGATTGGGCTGTCTTTATTAACGATCAGCACACTCCAGTAACCCGGGGAGCCATCTGCCGCAACGGTCTGGGCAAAGACCTGACCGTTCGCGCGATCGACTGCTTCCATCGCAGAGAGGTTGCCGTACCAGGCGATGTCCACTTTGTTAAAGCGCATCCCCTGGATGATGCCGGCGTAATCCGGCGCGAAGAAGGCGTTCACCTTGATCCCCAGTTTGGTTTCCATATCTTTCAGGAACGGTTCCCACTGAGGTTTGAGATTCTGCTGTGATTCCGTCGAAATAATGCCGAAGTTCAGCGCTTTTTCCTGTTCTTCCGCGTACGCAGGGCTTAACAGGGTGCTGATGCTGAACATACTGGTAAAGGCCAGTGCGGCAACGGCTTTGTAGCTCATGTACTTTCCTCGGATCGGGTTGGGTTATGCAGCCTGCGCGTTCTCGTCGACGCGGTTAATGCTGCGGTAGAGATGGTCAAAACGTTCGTTATCAAACTGATGGCTTGCACCATCAAAGAACACATGTCCCTGACGCAGCGCGACGATGCGCTCGCAGTAGCGCAGGGCGTAATCCACCTGATGCAGCGTCACCACCACGGTGATGCCGTCGTTCTGGTTAATGTCTCTCAGGGTTTCCATCACGATGCGCGCGGATTCCGGGTCGAGCGAGGCAATCGGCTCATCGGCCAGGATCACTTTGGCTTTTTGCATCAGCGCACGGGCAATCGCCACGCGCTGCTGCTGACCACCGGACAGGGTGGAGACACGCTGGTGGGCGAAATGCGCCATGCCAACGCGTGTCAGCGCCTGCAACGCCTGTTGTTTCTGAGAAGGGGAAAACCAGCGCAGACAGGTGCGCCAGAACGGCGTGCTGCCGAGTGCGCCAATCAGGACGTTCTCCAGCACCGTCAGGCGGTTCACCAGGTTGAACTGCTGGAAGATATAGCCTGTTTGCGCGCGGCTTTTACGGATATCACTCGCCAGACGGCCCGCGCGCTGGACGGTGTTACCCAGCAGTTCGACGTGACTTTCCGGTGCTTTATCGCAGGTAATAAGGCCGCTCAGGTGGCGCAGAAGGGTGGACTTACCTGAACCGGATGGCCCCAGCAGTGCCACCATTTCACCCTGCTTAACGGTCAGATCAACGGCATGCAGAGCCTTGTTATGATGAAAGGTCTTGCTCAGTTTCTCGACGCGGATGACAGTTTGCATATGCTGGGCCTCACGATAAATGTGGCCTCATGCTGGCGCATCAATGTGACATTTGGGTTAAGTCTGGGTTGCGGGAGTTTGAAGAGTTGAGCGGAGTTTGATGACAGGCGGAGGCAGACCGCCCACCGCCCGAAAATTAGTGCTGCTGCTTAACGACGTTAATCATCCACGGCACGCCGTATTTATCGGTGACTTTACCGAAACCGTGTGCCCAGAAGGTTTCCTGCCAGGCCATTTCGATATTCCCGCCCGCGGCGAGGTTGTCGAACCAGCGCTTGCCTTCATTGACGTCCTGGGTATCGAGTACCAGCGTGAAACCCGCGTACTGTGCGTTGCTGCCCGGCGGCATCCCGTCGCTCATCATGATATCGCTGCCCGCAATGCGGACGTTAGAGTGAGCGATCGCCGAATCCGGAAATTGCATACCGGACGGACAGCCTTCTTCGCTGTTATCGCTTTTTGGCATTTCGCCGAAGGTGATTTTATAGAGGAGCTCGGCACCGACGGCTTGCTGATAGAAGGCGGTGGCCTCTGCGCAGTTACCGGCGAATGAGATGTAGGGACTTAACGGCATAATCTTTACCTCACGTAAGAAAAGCTCGTTAAGTGTAGTTCCTGAATGCCCGGTATGCGAAGCGCCACCGGGCAGGTCAATCAGTTCTTTTTCACGAATTCAGATTTCAGTTTCATCGGACCAAAGCCGTCAATTTTGCAGTCGATATTATGATCGCCTTCAACCAGACGGATATTTTTCACTTTGGTACCAATCTTCAGCATGGAAGAGCTGCCTTTCACTTTCAGATCTTTAATCACGGTGACGCTGTCGCCATCCGCCAGCAGATTGCCGTTCGCATCTTTTACGACAAGTGCATCTGCATCGTGTGATGGCTCGGCATCATTCCATTCATGGGCGCATTCCGGGCAGATAAACATGCCATTATCTTCATAGGTGTATTCAGAATTGCATTTTGGGCAGTGTGGGAGTTGCATATCGGTATCCTCAAAAAGTGTTAACGCGCTGGAAAGTGCCAGCTAAATGACGGCAGTGTGCCGAAAAAGGCGGCAAGTATAGCGCAAATCCACACGGTTGTCGGTGACATTGTTGATTAAAAAAATGCAAAAAGTGTATAGCGAGTGACATTTCCTGTCAGTCAGTTAAGCGATGCTTATGCCATTAACACGGTGGGAAGAAATGGCGTTAAATATATCGAATATTTTATTGCAGCAAATTGCTACGCTCCTTCATTTCGGATAAGGTGAAGCAACACATTGTTATTTATCTCCGGACTTCCCCGCCATTCATATCTTATGGTGGTGACGCATTACCTCTCTTTTTAGGTGGGTAAATAACGATGATATATCCTGAAGCTTCTTAAAAATGGGCTACGCTTTTTTCTTTTGGCCGTCAGGCCAGGAGGAGAGCTTCACACGCCATGCAAGGATAGTGAATTATTTCTGATTAGCATCAATCAGTTATATTTCGGCGAACATGTTTTCCACACGTGATCATATAAGCCTGAACAACATAATAAAAACCAGTGGCTTAATAAAAGTAATAAATTTGCGTTAAGGAAAGGCTTTTATCATGCACACACAGACCATTTTTGAATTAAGCCAGGAAGCAGAGCGTTTGTTACAGCTTGCCCTGCAAAATCTCGATACGCTGAAATCAGTGCCGACGGCGATGCTGGATAGCACCACGGCGGCGATTACGGGTGAAAAGAACAACGTCTTGCCTTTGCATTTTAGTGCGCGCGGTGTCGAAGCACAGCAGGCAATGTTGAATAATGAATTACGGAAAATAACGCGTCTGGAAATGGTTCTGGCTATTGTTGGTACCATGAAAGCGGGGAAATCGACCACTATTAATGCGATTGTGGGCACGGAAGTGTTGCCGAACCGCAATCGTCCGATGACAGCGCTACCGACATTGATCCGTCATACACCGGGTCAGAAGGAGCCTGTACTGCATTTCTCTCATGTCTCGCCGATTGATGATTTGATCCGACTGCTACAGAAAAAGCTCTGCGATAACGATCGTGGGAAACTGGCTCAGCGTCTGGAAATTGATAAAGACATGAATATGCTGCTGGAGCGAATTGAAAAAGGGGAAGCTTTTGAGAAGCATCACCTGGGCGCACAGCCGATATTTCATTGTCTGAAAAGCCTCAATGACCTCGTCAGACTCTCCCTGGCGCTGGGTGTCGAATTTCCCTTCTCTGAGTACGCGGCTATCGAACACATTCCGGTGATCGAAGTAGAGTTCGTACATCTTGCGGGTCTGGATGCCCACCTCGGTCAGCTGACGCTGCTCGATACCCCAGGGCCTAATGAGGCCGGGCAACCGCATCTGCAAAAAATGCTTAGCGAGCAGTTGTCCCGTGCATCGGCAGTGCTGGCAGTGATGGATTACACCCAGCTTAAATCTATTTCTGATGAAGAGGTCCGCCAGGCTATTTCGGTCGCGGGAAAATCAGTGCCGTTGTATGCCCTGGTCAATAAATTCGATCAGAAAGATCGTAATAGCGACGATGAAGAACAGATCAGGGCGATGATCTCTGGCACGCTCATGAAAGGCAATATTTCGCCCGGGCAGATCTATCCTGTTTCATCAATGTGGGCGTATCTGGCGAACCGCGCCCGCTACGAGATGATTACCCACGGACAACTGCCGGATCACCAGGAGCAGCCCTGGGTTCAGGATTTTGCCGAAGCTGCCCTTGGGCGTCGTTGGCGTACAGCGGATTTGGATGATATCGACCATATTCGTCATGCCGCCGATCTGTTGTGGGAAGACTCGTTATTTGAACAACCGATACGCAAACTGATTTACGCCGCCTATGCCAATGCGTCGTTATTTGCGCTGCGTTCGGCGTCGCATAAGCTTCTAAACTACGCGCAAAATGCCCGGGAGTATCTCGATTTTCGTTATCAGGGGCTGACTGTGGCCTTTGAGGAACTCGAACTTAACATTACGCGAATTGAAGAGGATATGGCGCAGCTGCAGACGCGTCAGCAGGTGGTCAGCGATGAAGTGAAACATGAAGTCGAGGAGGCGCTGAATGCAACGGATGACTTTATGGCGTTGCAGAAAAGTGCGCTTCAGCAGGCGATTGGTCATGTTTTTAGCCGTCCCAATATTCTTGATTTGGCCGGGAATGATCCGCTGAATCTTCGTCGCGATGAACCGGAAGCGCTTAAACAGCTTACGCTGGAAGATGAGGGACAGGCGCAGATTGTGCTGAGTAAAATCCGTTCCTCCTGCGAGCTGGTCATGCTGGATGCGCAGACGAAGATCTGTCGGGAGTTGGCGTTACGTTTTGATCAGCTGGAGTCTACGCTTGCGCGTTCACTGAATGAAGCGATGCGGCCTATTGAAACGCGTATTAAAGAACATCTGAGCCATGCCGGTTTTCGCGCACGGATTAGCTTCCCGGCGTTTCAGGCTAACCAGCTTAAC
Organism: Enterobacter ludwigii; assembly: GCA_023023105.1. Lineage (NCBI taxonomy): Bacteria > Pseudomonadati > Pseudomonadota > Gammaproteobacteria > Enterobacterales > Enterobacteriaceae > Enterobacter > Enterobacter ludwigii. The sequence continues at coordinate 383,026 of CP083824.1, forward strand.
TTCAACACGCGGGCGCTGTTTAACGATGCCATTGCGCAGGATAACACTCCGGCAGGCCAATCATCTGGCGGGAGTAGCATGCGTGAAACGGTCTCTCGCTGGCTCAATAACCCCGGCTGGGGTTGGGATGATTACGTCGAAACGCGCACGCGTTTTGTTATCGATATTGCACAGCTACATGACAAATTTAAGCAACATATTGAGCAGTTTTGTGAACAAATCCGTAAAGCTTTATCCGCGCAGGTCGATGTCTCTGTTACGGCAGGAATGGCAACGTTCTTTGCAGAATTTTCGTTATGCCTGACCGGGTTACAGGAAAGCTTGCGTGATAGCCTCGCAGTGCGTCAACAAAATGAGCATTCAACCCGAGCGCTCTGCCAGTTGTTGAAGCAAAGTATTACTACTGCGACGTGGATTCAGGAAGATACCCGACTGTTACGCGATGACATTCAAACTCTATTCGCGGCAGAGCAACCATGACAACACAACTACTGGACGGTCCCGGGAGAACGCTGGAGTGCATTAATCCAAAATTTATGGTCGATCTGGTGCAGGGTGTCGATGCGCCGCGTCATCCCCACCAGGGACCACAACAGCTGCAGTTTCGTGAGCGTTTGACTCAGGAGATCATGACGCATACCCGGCTACGGCCCTGGGCAATGGCTGGAATGCTCAATGAAAATGCGGCGTTACGCCTTGGGCTGGCAGAAAAACTGGCCGGTATGCTTGACCCCGGTCATCTCGCGCTGACGCTGATGGCCGATAAACTGATGGCGCTGCGTCAGCAGACTCACCCGCGGGCTCCGCAATCACCGGGCCTGATGCAGCAGTACGCTGAACTCTCCTCTCATTTTACCCAGCGTGCAGCTTATAAAGAAAAGGCGCTGACCCAACGCGGATTAACGGTGCAGGCGGGTGAGCACAGTGAGCAAATTTTTACCCGCTGGCGAGCCGGGCTCTATGATGGCTGGTCTCTGGCCGGGCGCTGCTTTGTCGTCCTGGAAGAACTGCGCTGGGGGGCATTTGGCGACGCATGTCGCCTGGCCAATGAAGATGTGTCGGCAATGCTCAAGGATAACTTACGCAGCATGGCGGCGAACTATCTGGCGCAAGGTATCAATGCGTCTCCCTCTACCCGCCATTTTTATCACCAGTGGTTAACGACGCCTGCTTCTCCAGGATTGATCGATCATAAAGATATGCTGGGCTGGTTGGGTGACTGGTGCCAGGCGGATAAGCATCCTGTGAGCTGGTCAGTGACGCAAAACTGGCAAACCGTCGCGCTGGGTATGCCGAGGCTCTGTTCGGCAAAACGGTTGGTGGATGGGATGATGGAAGAGATTTTTGGGTGAATCCCTTACACATCTGCCCCCCTTTCCCCACAGGGAAAAGGGGGGCAGATGTGATGTGTTAATGATTCATTTCTATTGGTTTCGGTTCAGGCTGGGACTCTTGCCTATTTCCGTAACGTTTTGCATACAGCGCCGTGATGATGGGCACCAGGATCGCGGTAACAATCACGCTGGCAGCAACCAGTGCCGTCGCTGACGCGGCCACCGGTTCGAAGGCCGGATTTATTTGGGCAATGATCACCGGGTTTGCTACCGCCGCACCTGCGGCTGAAGAGGCGGCGACACCCGCCGTTCCGTTTCCTCCTCCAATCACGCGGTCGGCAATAATCAGCGGAATACCGGTGATGATGATGACAGCCACGCCCAGCACAATACCCAGCAGGCCTGTATCGAGAATGACATTCAGATTGATGGTGTTACCCAATGCGAAACCAAAGAACGGGATCAGTACTGGAGTGGCTTTGCTAAAGAAGTCACGCAAGTCGTGATCCAGGTTACCCAGGGCGAAACCGATCAGGAATGGCAGGATCGCGCCGACAAAGTGGTGGGGTTCAAATGATGCCAGGCCAGCAGACCCCAGAATCAGCATCGTCATCAGCGGGCCGGATTCCAGAGACATCAGTACAAATGCCCCGGACTCTTCTTTCGTTCCATACTGGTTCATCAGGCTGGCATACAATCCACCGTTGGTCATATCCATCGCAGAGACAATTGCCAGAACTGATAAACCAGCGAAGAACCCGGTCTGAATTCCATTCTCCGGAATGAACATTGCACATATCATTGCCACAGCCCAGGCGACTGCTATTTTGGTTATCACCAGCGTACCGGATTTACGTAATACGGTACCCGTTGCCCGCAAATTAATGGATGCTCCAATACAAAAGAACCAGACTGCCAGAATGGGAACGGTGCCGGTTATCATTCCTTTTGTGAAACCACCAAAATAGGCTCCGGTATCAGGAGCCAGGGTATTCAGGATGGCACCCAGTACCAGCGGAACCAGCATCATGCCGCCAGGTATGCGTTCTATCGTGGCCTTAATCTTCATATATAACCCTCACATCTGATCCCGCGAAACGGGTGATAATCGCTAAAAATAATTCAATAAATTCAATCAATTGAATTTTTTTTCGTGAATTTATTTCGATAGCCATGCAGCAAAAAATAAACGTGTGCTCTCGTTTAGCCATGTTTGAAAACACATGTAACGTCGTATTTGAATTTATCATGCGATCAATGGAATGTTGATTCAACAAAAACAAAACGATGTTTTAGTTATCTTTGTCACATATTCAATGTAAATTTTCGGATGGGTTCTTGATGGGCGGAGTTATGTAAATCTGATGTGAATTAATGCGGTTTGTTTTTCCGTTACAAAAGAAATAATGACGCACGTGAGGATATTCTTGTAGGGGGAATGAGGAAGGTCTTATTGGCGCTAATTGACAAAAACTTAACTCAGTTGACCTTATGCGCAAATTAGCGTGAAGTTGATCACAAATATAAACGCTGGTAGGGTAAAAAGGTCATTAACTGCCCAGACAGGCGTCAACAGGTTCGGTTGTATCGACGTAAAACGTCAATGTAAGTAAACCTGCTACGCTTGAATAAGGCGATTCGCATGGAGCGGATCCCATGGTTCACAGAACGCAAACTGGACTGTGAAACAGACAGGGCCGAGTCTACGAGGATAGTTATGCTGAGAAGGAAAAAGATTAAACCCATCACACTTCGCGACGTCACCATCATTGATGACGCAAAATTGCGTAAAGCCATTACCGCAGCTTCGCTCGGTAATGCGATGGAGTGGTTCGATTTTGGTGTCTACGGCTTTGTGGCCTATGCGTTAGGTAAAGTGTTCTTCCCCGGGGCTGACCCCAGCCTGCAGATGATTGCCGCACTGGGTACGTTTTCCGTTCCCTTCCTGATTCGCCCGCTGGGCGGCCTGTTCTTCGGTATGCTCGGCGATAAATATGGTCGCCAGAAGATCCTTGCCATCACCATCGTCATTATGTCGATCAGTACGTTTTGTATCGGCCTGATCCCGTCGTATGCCACGATCGGGATCTGGGCGCCGATTCTGCTGCTGATATGTAAGATGGCCCAGGGCTTCTCCGTGGGTGGGGAGTATACCGGTGCTTCGATCTTCGTCGCAGAGTATTCCCCGGACCGTAAGCGTGGCTTTATGGGGAGCTGGCTGGACTTTGGCTCGATTGCCGGGTTTGTCATGGGCGCGGGCGTAGTAGTACTGATTTCAACTGTGGTAGGGGAAGATAATTTCCTCGACTGGGGCTGGCGTATCCCGTTCTTCCTGGCCTTGCCGCTGGGGATCATTGGTCTGTACCTGCGTCATGCGCTTGAAGAGACCCCAGCATTCCAGCAGCACGTCGAAAAACTGGAACAGGGTGACCGTGAAGGGCTGCAGGAAGGTCCGAAGGTGTCGTTCAAAGAGATTGCCACTAAGCACTGGCGCAGCCTGCTGACCTGTATTGGTCTGGTTATTTCTACCAACGTCACCTACTACATGCTGTTGACTTACATGCCGAGCTATTTGTCGCATAACTTGCATTACTCGGAAGATCACGGTGTGCTGATTATTATCGCCATTATGGTCGGTATGCTGTTTGTGCAACCGATTATGGGTCTGTTAAGTGACCGCTTTGGCCGTCGACCGTTTATTATCCTGGGGAGTGTTGGTCTGTTTGCCCTGGCAATCCCGGCATTTATTCTGATTAACAGTAATGTACTGGGGCTGATTTTCGCGGGTCTGCTGATGCTGGCAGTGATCCTCAACTGCTTTATTGGGGTGATGGCCTCCACATTACCCGCGATGTTCCCGACACACATTCGTTATAGTGCGCTGGCCGCAGCTTTTAACATTTCGGTGCTGATTGCCGGTCTGACCCCGACCCTTGCCGCCTCGCTGGTGGAGAGTACGCAGAACCTGATGATGCCTGCTTATTACCTGATGGTGATTGCGGTGATTGGTTTGATTACCGGTATTGCTATGAAGGAGACGGCAAATCGTCCATTGAAAGGGGCGACGCCTGCCGCATCCGATATTCAGGAAGCGAAAGAGATCCTGCGTGAGCACTACGATAATGTAGAGCAGAAGATTGAGGATATTGACGCAGAGATTGAAGAACTGCAGAAAAAACGCTCCCGACTCGTGGATCAGCATCCACGCATCAACGAGTAATAAATGAAACCCGCCAACGGCGGGTTTTCTTTTATTAGCATCCGGCAGCGATGTAGTCGCCATTGGCGCTGATGGGGATCACTGTCAGGAACAGGATCGTCGCGAACAGGATAAGAACTATCCCTCCGGCTATTTTGACTACCGGTACCAGCCATCTTAGTGAGGAGCTTCCTCCAAACCAGGCCACGGTACGCTCACGGGCGTAACGTACTGCCAGTGAAAGTCCCATAATAGAAAGTGCCGTTCCCAGAGACATGGTCATTACTGCTGCCATCCCCCAGGTGACTATGCCCAGCGCGTTCGAGAACATCAGGATCATGATTGCCCCGCTACACGGGCGCGCGCCAATTGCCAGAATCACACCCAGGCGGGTTTTCCAGTCACCTTGTGTCAGATTCGCTCCCACACCATGGTGGCTACAGCCACAGTGTTCGTCATGCTGATGGAGGGGCTTGATGGCTGAAATAGTCATCCTGTGCGGACGCAGGCTCTTAAGCGACTGGTAAATGATAAATGCACCAAATGCGCCAATGAGTACTGCGCTTATCTTCTCAACATACCAGCGGCTGGTACTGATATCCCCTGATGCGAGGTTAAACCCGACTGCCAGAATAAAGACAAAAAGAATGGCGCTGACGCCTTGCATCAGGCTGCCAAGGAAAGGGACAACCCGGGCGGCCAGCTCGCTTTCCTTATTTGTAGTCAGGTAGGTCGTCACGATGAACTTTCCGTGCCCGGGGCCAATGGCGTGGAGAACGCCATAAAGGAAAGCCCCCGTTAATAGCCATAATCCGCCGCTGTACTGGTGGTTATTAAGCTGCAGCAAATACATCACCAGATAACGGTGCAGCGTAATTTGCGTGGCCAGGCACCACTGGATAAAGGCATTCCAGTGCGTATGCAGGGTAAAACCGGCAAAGAGGATCGCCAGCAACATTAGCCCTGCTGTGGGGATACGCCAGTCACGGGTGAGGCGTTGTGTGGTCATGAAGGTGGCCTGCGGAGGAGAATATTTGCCGCTAGTATAGTTGATCTTCCTCCTCGGTTCGCAGGATCACGCCAGGATCCATGAACAAATGTGGATAAGTCTGTGTGTAAATGGGTATAAAGCGGGGTTTTGCTGGGGAATGCAGCAGTCAGTCATTTTTTTGCAACTTTTCGGTTGCGGCCTGCGGAGAACTCCCTATAATGCGCCTCCATCGACACGGCGGATGTGAATCACTTCACAAACAACCCGGTCGGTTGAAGAGAAAAAATCCTGAAATAACGGGTTGACTCTGAAAGAGGAAAGCGTAATATACGCCACCTCGCAACGATGAGCTGAAAGCCGCGTTGCAACTGCTCTTTAACAATTTATCAGACAATCTGTGTGGGCACTCAAAGTGACATGGATTCTTAACGTCCCCGGACGAAAAATGAATACCAAGTCTCAACGAGTGAACACGTAATTCATTACGAAGTTTAATTCATTGAGCATCAAACTTTTAAATTGAAGAGTTTGATCATGGCTCAGATTGAACGCTGGCGGCAGGCCTAACACATGCAAGTCGAGCGGTAGCACAGAGGGCTTGCTCTCGGGTGACGAGCGGCGGACGGGTGAGTAATGTCTGGGAAACTGCCTGATGGAGGGGGATAACTACTGGAAACGGTAGCTAATACCGCATAACGTCGCAAGACCAAAGAGGGGGACCTTCGGGCCTCTTGCCATCAGATGTGCCCAGATGGGATTAGCTAGTAGGTGGGGTAACGGCTCACCTAGGCGACGATCCCTAGCTGGTCTGAGAGGATGACCAGCCACACTGGAACTGAGACACGGTCCAGACTCCTACGGGAGGCAGCAGTGGGGAATATTGCACAATGGGCGCAAGCCTGATGCAGCCATGCCGCGTGTATGAAGAAGGCCTTCGGGTTGTAAAGTACTTTCAGCGGGGAGGAAGGTGCTGAGGTTAATAACCTCAGCAATTGACGTTACCCGCAGAAGAAGCACCGGCTAACTCCGTGCCAGCAGCCGCGGTAATACGGAGGGTGCAAGCGTTAATCGGAATTACTGGGCGTAAAGCGCACGCAGGCGGTCTGTCAAGTCGGATGTGAAATCCCCGGGCTCAACCTGGGAACTGCATTCGAAACTGGCAGGCTAGAGTCTTGTAGAGGGGGGTAGAATTCCAGGTGTAGCGGTGAAATGCGTAGAGATCTGGAGGAATACCGGTGGCGAAGGCGGCCCCCTGGACAAAGACTGACGCTCAGGTGCGAAAGCGTGGGGAGCAAACAGGATTAGATACCCTGGTAGTCCACGCCGTAAACGATGTCGACTTGGAGGTTGTGCCCTTGAGGCGTGGCTTCCGGAGCTAACGCGTTAAGTCGACCGCCTGGGGAGTACGGCCGCAAGGTTAAAACTCAAATGAATTGACGGGGGCCCGCACAAGCGGTGGAGCATGTGGTTTAATTCGATGCAACGCGAAGAACCTTACCTACTCTTGACATCCAGAGAACTTTCCAGAGATGGATTGGTGCCTTCGGGAACTCTGAGACAGGTGCTGCATGGCTGTCGTCAGCTCGTGTTGTGAAATGTTGGGTTAAGTCCCGCAACGAGCGCAACCCTTATCCTTTGTTGCCAGCGGTCCGGCCGGGAACTCAAAGGAGACTGCCAGTGATAAACTGGAGGAAGGTGGGGATGACGTCAAGTCATCATGGCCCTTACGAGTAGGGCTACACACGTGCTACAATGGCGCATACAAAGAGAAGCGACCTCGCGAGAGCAAGCGGACCTCATAAAGTGCGTCGTAGTCCGGATTGGAGTCTGCAACTCGACTCCATGAAGTCGGAATCGCTAGTAATCGTAGATCAGAATGCTACGGTGAATACGTTCCCGGGCCTTGTACACACCGCCCGTCACACCATGGGAGTGGGTTGCAAAAGAAGTAGGTAGCTTAACCTTCGGGAGGGCGCTTACCACTTTGTGATTCATGACTGGGGTGAAGTCGTAACAAGGTAACCGTAGGGGAACCTGCGGTTGGATCACCTCCTTACCTTAAAGAACCTGCCTTTGTAGTGCTCACACAGATTGTCTGATGAATGATAAATTTCAAAATGTACTGCGAAGTGCATTGTGAAATTTTGCTCTTTAAAAATCTGGATCAAGCTGAAAATTGAAACGACACACAGTTAATGTGTGTTCGAGTCTCTCAAATTTTCGCAAATCGATGATGAATCGAAAGAAACATCTTCGGGTTGTGAGGTTAAGCGACTAAGCGTACACGGTGGATGCCCTGGCAGTCAGAGGCGATGAAGGACGTGCTAATCTGCGAAAAGCGCCGGCGAGGTGATATGAACCTTTGACCCGGCGATGTCCGAATGGGGAAACCCAGTGTGATTCGTCACACTATCGTTAACTGAATACATAGGTTAACGAGGCGAACCGGGGGAACTGAAACATCTAAGTACCCCGAGGAAAAGAAATCAACCGAGATTCCCCCAGTAGCGGCGAGCGAACGGGGAGCAGCCCAGAGTCTGAATCAGCTTGTGTGTTAGTGGAACGGTCTGGAAAGTCCGACGGTACAGGGTGATAGTCCCGTACACGAAAATGCACAGGCTGTGAACTCGAAGAGTAGGGCGGGACACGTGGTATCCTGTCTGAATATGGGGGGACCATCCTCCAAGGCTAAATACTCCTGACTGACCGATAGTGAACCAGTACCGTGAGGGAAAGGCGAAAAGAACCCCGGCGAGGGGAGTGAAAAAGAACCTGAAACCGTGTACGTACAAGCAGTGGGAGCACCTTCGTGGTGTGACTGCGTACCTTTTGTATAATGGGTCAGCGACTTATATTCTGTAGCAAGGTTAACCGTATAGGGGAGCCGAAGGGAAACCGAGTCTTAACTGGGCGTTAAGTTGCAGGGTATAGACCCGAAACCCGGTGATCTAGCCATGGGCAGGTTGAAGGTTGGGTAACACTAACTGGAGGACCGAACCGACTAATGTTGAAAAATTAGCGGATGACTTGTGGCTGGGGGTGAAAGGCCAATCAAACCGGGAGATAGCTGGTTCTCCCCGAAAGCTATTTAGGTAGCGCCTCGTGAACTCATCTTCGGGGGTAGAGCACTGTTTCGGCTAGGGGGCCATCCCGGCTTACCAACCCGATGCAAACTACGAATACCGAAGAATGTTATCACGGGAGACACACGGCGGGTGCTAACGTCCGTCGTGAAGAGGGAAACAACCCAGACCGCCAGCTAAGGTCCCAAAGTCATGGTTAAGTGGGAAACGATGTGGGAAGGCACAGACAGCCAGGATGTTGGCTTAGAAGCAGCCATCATTTAAAGAAAGCGTAATAGCTCACTGGTCGAGTCGGCCTGCGCGGAAGATGTAACGGGGCTAAACCATGCACCGAAGCTGCGGCAGCGACGCTTATGCGTTGTTGGGTAGGGGAGCGTTCTGTAAGCCGTTGAAGGTGTCCTGTGAGGGATGCTGGAGGTATCAGAAGTGCGAATGCTGACATAAGTAACGATAATGCGGGTGAAAAGCCCGCACGCCGGAAGACCAAGGGTTCCTGTCCAACGTTAATCGGGGCAGGGTGAGTCGACCCCTAAGGCGAGGCCGAAAGGCGTAGTCGATGGGAAACAGGTTAATATTCCTGTACTTGGTGTTACTGCGAAGGGGGGACGGAGAAGGCTATGTTAGCCGGGCGACGGTTGTCCCGGTTTAAGCATGTAGGCGGAGGTTCCAGGTAAATCCGGTACCTTATTAACGCTGAGGTGTGATGACGAGGCACTACGGTGCTGAAGTAACAAATGCCCTGCTTCCAGGAAAAGCCTCTAAGCATCAGGTAACATCAAATCGTACCCCAAACCGACACAGGTGGTCAGGTAGAGAATACCAAGGCGCTTGAGAGAACTCGGGTGAAGGAACTAGGCAAAATGGTGCCGTAACTTCGGGAGAAGGCACGCTGATATGTAGGTGAAGCCCCTGCGGGTGGAGCTGAAATCAGTCGAAGATACCAGCTGGCTGCAACTGTTTATTAAAAACACAGCACTGTGCAAACACGAAAGTGGACGTATACGGTGTGACGCCTGCCCGGTGCCGGAAGGTTAATTGATGGGGTTAGCGGTAACGCGAAGCTCTTGATCGAAGCCCCGGTAAACGGCGGCCGTAACTATAACGGTCCTAAGGTAGCGAAATTCCTTGTCGGGTAAGTTCCGACCTGCACGAATGGCGTAATGATGGCCAGGCTGTCTCCACCCGAGACTCAGTGAAATTGAACTCGCTGTGAAGATGCAGTGTACCCGCGGCAAGACGGAAAGACCCCGTGAACCTTTACTATAGCTTGACACTGAACACTGGTCCTTGATGTGTAGGATAGGTGGGAGGCTTTGAAGCGTGGACGCCAGTCTGCGTGGAGCCGCCCTTGAAATACCACCCTTTAATGGCTGGTGTTCTAACGTAGACCCGTAATCCGGGTTGCGGACAGTGTCTGGTGGGTAGTTTGACTGGGGCGGTCTCCTCCCAAAGAGTAACGGAGGAGCACGAAGGTTAGCTAATCCTGGTCGGACATCAGGAGGTTAGTGCAATGGCATAAGCTAGCTTGACTGCGAGAGTGACGGCTCGAGCAGGTGCGAAAGCAGGTCATAGTGATCCGGTGGTTCTGAATGGAAGGGCCATCGCTCAACGGATAAAAGGTACTCCGGGGATAACAGGCTGATACCGCCCAAGAGTTCATATCGACGGCGGTGTTTGGCACCTCGATGTCGGCTCATCACATCCTGGGGCTGAAGTAGGTCCCAAGGGTATGGCTGTTCGCCATTTAAAGTGGTACGCGAGCTGGGTTTAGAACGTCGTGAGACAGTTCGGTCCCTATCTGCCGTGGGCGCTGGAGAATTGAGGGGGGCTGCTCCTAGTACGAGAGGACCGGAGTGGACGCATCACTGGTGTTCGGGTTGTCATGCCAATGGCATTGCCCGGTAGCTAAATGCGGAAGAGATAAGTGCTGAAAGCATCTAAGCACGAAACTTGCCCCGAGATGAGTTCTCCCTGACTCCTTGAGAGTCCTGAAGGAACGTTGAAGACTACGACGTTGATAGGTCGGGTGTGTAAGCGCAGCGATGCGTTGAGCTAACCGATACTAATGAACCGTGAGGCTTAACCTTACAACGCCGAAGGTGTTTCGGCGAAGAGACAGACAATCAAATTTCAGCCTGATACAGATTTAACAGAATTTGCCTGGCGGCTTTAGCGCGGTGGTCCCACCTGACCCCATGCCGAACTCAGAAGTGAAACGCCGTAGCGCCGATGGTAGTGTGGGGTCTCCCCATGTGAGAGTAGGGAACTGCCAGGCATCAATCAGGAAGAACCCCGTACCGTAAGGTGCGGGGTTTTTTGCTTTGTGCGTGAAAAATGTCAGGTAGTGACTTTGCCTTGCCTTCAGTAGCGCCCATAGAACATGGTAAGGCCAGCCACTTGGTTTCTTTGAAAGATGATTTAAGCGGTGGAAACAACATTTGAGGTTTGATAAACGCAGAAAAGCAAAAACCCAGCCATAGGCTGGGTTCTTTAAATAGTGGTGCCCGGACTCGGAATCGAACCAAGGACACGGGGATTTTCAATCCCTGTGACAAAATGTTAAATTCCATAGAAGAATGATCGGTATTTGTTGAATCGCATCCTGATTAATTTTCAGGTGCTAAAATGCATTTACAATCAATCGATTATCCAACGTTGGGTGTTAAGCCTCGTATTATACCTGTTGTTTCCACTAAGGGTGGCGAGGGTAAGTCTACTCAGTCAGCTAATCTTGCAGGATTTCTGGCCGATGCAGGTATCAAAACACTTCTGATTGATGGCGACCATGCTCAGCCAACGGCCAGCAGTATATTCCCGCTTGAATATGAAGCCCCTGGTGGTTTGTACGAACTGTTGATGCAGACAGTTGATCTCTCAAATCCCGATAATCTGATCTCCCGTACGTCGATCAATAATCTGGACATTATCGTTTCCAACGATCCTCGTAATTTTCTCCCAACTGCAATGCTGAATGCGCCTGATGGGCGAGTTCGCCTCCGAAATGCTCTTTCACATCCCCTTTTTAATTCATATGGCGTGATTATTGTCGATTCACAAGGCTCACGGTCAGTGATGTCTGAGTTAATTATCCTGGCCTCCACCGGAACCATGGTGGGTATTGCCAAACCGATTCTTCCTGATGTCAGGGAGTTCATGCGCGGAACAGTCGCGCTGATGGAAGAATTGCTGCCTTATTGTGCGTTTGGCATTCAGCTTCCAGTCACAAAATTGCTCATCAACTGTATGGAATACGACAATCTGTCTGTTGAGACCCTCGCTGAAGTCAAAGCGATCGTTGAAGATAAACGCTACAGCGCCCATGCAGACAAAATTCATATCGACCTGCTGGAGACATGTATCTATGACCTGACTGTCTATGTCCTTGGGCATGTTAAGGGCGTACCGGTACATCGTCTTGAAAAAAATACCCGGCGTAAAAGCGACTCAGCGTTTACGTCAATGTATCAATTGGCTTGTGAACTTTTCCCAGAGTGGAAAACGAATTTTGATGCGTTAGCTAATGCGGGGGGCGAGGAATGACCTCTAATAACCGCAGAAATGTTTCGGGGCTGTTTTCTCAGGATGCTGAGCAGAGCGTCATTGGTGGCCTGATGCTGGATAACGACTGCTGGGATGAAGTGGCGCTCCGTCTCGATTCCGATGATTTTTATTTCAAGGTTCACCAGGTCATCTTTCATGAAATGACGCGTCTGGTTGCAGCAGGGCGTCCGATTGACCTGATCACACTTGCTGAGAGCATTGAAAACCGTGGTAAGGATGCGCTTGAGCAACTTGGCGGATTCGCCTATCTGGCCGAACTTTCAAAAAATACTCCGAGTGCGGCCAATATCGTCGCTTACTGTGACATTGTTGCCAGGTACAGCCAGGGGCGACCGTTGGTCGCCATTGGTGCTGAGATAACCGAAACTGTTAAGGCATCCGGTGCTGATATCGGGGCGGTGATGGAAACCGCAGAGCAAAAAATTACCCGGCTGGCAGAACGTTCAGAACCACAGCAGGCCGTGACGCTGCTTGACGGCATGGAAAAACTCCTTACAGAGCTGGAACGTCGTTGCAATGTGCCTGATGGTATTACTGGTACGCCTACGGGATTTGAAGATTTTGATGCCATGACCAGCGGGCTGCAGGCAGCTGACCTGATACTTATAGCAGCAAGGCCTTCAATGGGGAAAACTGCCTTTCTGATCAGCCTGATTTTGAATTCACTTCTGAAAAAAGCCGATACACATGCGCAGTTTTACAGCCTTGAGCAGCCCACCGAGCAGATCCTCATGCGTATGGTCGCTTCACTTGGCAGTGTAGATCTAACACATTTAAAAAATGGCCAGATGGATGATGAGGAATGGGCGCGCGTTTCAAACGCGTCTTGCAGCACAGCGCAGACCCGGTGTATCAGCATCGTTAAAACGCAGGAAGTTTTCTGCTGCTGATTCTATCTTCGCGCGTGAACCGGTCACATCACCCATGACAGAAAGCTGCCCACCGCTGGCTGCAAAGAAAACCCAGAGATCTTCGTTGCGGCTGAGGCGGTATATCCCCCATGTATTTCCCCCTTCAGACAGCAGGAATGCTACTGCAAGAGAGTAAGGGCTACGTCGCACACGCCCGGGGGAAACGACCCCCATCATTGATGCGTTACGCCTGCCGGCAACTACTACATGCGTGTCAGGTGAGGCTTTTCCCCGGAATCGCGTTAACAGTGCGCTCCGCTGCTGCTCCCAATGAAGTCCTGCCATCCAGTCGCGACGGTTGTGGGTGACGCGAATGCCGCTACGGAGTGAAGATTTTTTCTTTGATGACATGGATTACCTCAGCAGAACAGGGGTGATCATAATCACGAGCGTGTTACGACCGCGCGTACCGTTCTGGCCACCGCCCAGGATACCACATAGCGCAGTGATGCGCTGTCCCAGCTCAGGCAGTGAAATGCCGTCAGGACGATTAATCGTTATCTGACAGGGAGGCAGATTCTTTTCGTCCGGAGTGGAGACCACCGGCGTGACTGGCTGCAGGTTTACCCAGGGCTTATCCATCCAGACAACAGTTGGTTGTGATATGGACTGACGACTCTGCAACACTCGCTGAGCCGTATCGGCCTGCCCAACGGCTTCCTTGTCTATTTTGCTGATTTCATTCAGCGAACATGATGACAGCACAAACGCAGCGGTAAGTACTGTCAGGCAGAAAGGTATACGCGGCATCCGCAGCTCCCTGATTCTGTTAGTTAAGATAAACAATGCTGCCTTCCGTCACACCGGACGGCAGAGACAGGTTCATATCAGTGCCATCCGCCATCCGCAGACGACCGCCTCTGACGGTCAGGGCAAGCGCAGAAGTCACTGAGCGGGCGCGCAACGCGGCATAAACACCGTCTGTTTCAGGTACCCAGATCCACAGGCGACCGTTCTGAATAATGCTTTTGATACGACTGTCTGGTAACGGCACCATTCCAGTCAGTGCGGTTGATACGGGGCCATCTGTTATGGACCGCCCGTGACGCCAGTTATTTACGACATCAGCAGTCCGAAGCATGTCTGCTGCAAGCTGTTCAGGCTGAGTCTGCTGCAGCGCAAGCCGTACATGCTCTGATGAGTGGTGCTGTGCATCACCGGCTATCAAGATGATGACAAGACAAAGCGCGAAAACTGGCAGCGCATATCCCATATCATTTCCCGTCCTGAATCGGCTTATCGTCCACGAATACCAGGCACTGAAGACGATTTGGTGCTGCATAGAGGGGTTTTTCTGCAGGGCGATATAACCTAAACAGCTGCACGATAACCGCAGATGATAATTGTGATGCAACCTCGCTCACTGACAGGCTGAACCGTTCGCAACTGAAGCGTTGCCGCCTGGGTAAGCGCCTGACGACGATGTCGCTTATTATGCCTGCTGCGCTTATTACACTCGTGGCAGCAGCAGGAATTTACTGGTACGACGACGTTCAGCAAAAAGCGGAACAGGCTGCTGCAATGGCAGAGTTTCGCGCCCGAATGGCGATGTCTGCTGATAAGCCAGCTGCGCCAGCCCGAGCGCCACATCCATGGGCCTCTCAGCCACCAGTTTCGCTTTTACTTGGTAATTGCTGGCTGACACGCGAACCACTTTTCGCCTCGGTGGCTGGCTGGCGCTTTACGGACGGTGAATGTGTCCCTGAAGGCCTGCGCTTGCGTTACCTCGCCACACCTGGTGCTACGGTGGAGGATTTCTCCCACCGCGCGAGGGTGCTTCTTGGGCATTCTGCTGTTTTCAACCTTCAGGAGGGAGGTAAAAACGGCGACGTATTCATTCCCTTCCGGAAATACAGCGTAAGTGAGTATACCGACGAGGCCTTGCCTGGCGCGGATGCCCAACTGATGCGTTTCATTTCGCACCTGCAGCGCCGCAACCTGGAAGTCAAGTTCAGTGAAGTGAAACCGCCAGCGGTCGCGCCAGGACAAGAGAAAACCATGCCCGTACAGGACTGGCGCGAATTCACTTTTACTGTCAGCTCGCGTTTGCAGCCTGAACGTCTGCTGCAGGATTTTGATGCGACCGGGCTCCGCCTGAACAGCGTGTCAATCACCATGAGCCCGCAGGGGCAGTTCGACTACACCATGAAGGGGAGCATTTATGCGCAGAATTAATCCCGCGGGAACGGGCCTGCTGCTGTCCGCTCTGTTCTGCGGGCAGGCAGTGGCAACCGTAACCAGTGATGCGCTTCCGCCGAACGTTACGCTTGGCGAACTTGAAGCAGCTCAGGCGCGCAACCTCATTCTGGAGCAGAAAGTGCAGACGGCGCGTCTGGAGCAGCAGCTGCGTGAAAGCCAGTCCGGACAGAGTACTGACAGGAATTATCTGTCTACTGCCGCCCAGCCTGCCATGCCGCTTATGGCGCAGCCAGCTCCTTCACAACAGACTGCCAGTGCAGTCGGTGAAAAGCGGACCGGTGGTGTGCGCCTTCAGGAGATTTACGGCCGTGGCTCGCAGTTGCGTGCACGCATTGTTCTGCCTGATGGCGGAGTCACAGAAGTAGCAAAAGGCGATCAGCTTCCCGGAACCTCAAAGCGGGTCACGGAGGTTACGTCCACGATCGTACGCCTCAGCGACAATTCTGAACTTTCATTCTGAGGTGATGATGTCTCCTGATAAAGAAATCATGGATTTTGTCTTTGCCGAGCAGCATCCGTCTGGAGGGGTTACGCTACTCATCGACGGCAACCGGCGAAAAGACCCTGACATACAGCGCTGGGTTATGGATGTCACCCGGACATGGGCTGATGCAAAAACTGAGTTTGTTACACTCAGCGAACTGAACCGGCGGCGTGAAGTGGCAGAACGTCAGGGCCGTGGGCTTAACCAGGGTGTGAGCGAGGCGGATCTAAGTAACCGTGACGTCAGTGTGTCGCAGGATAAGGTCATCAGCTACCCGAAAATCAAACGCTTCTACTTATCTGCCAACCATTGCCGTACTTGCAGCTGCCAGCGCAGCTGGTGATGCCGTGGCCGAAAACCAGAATACCAGCCAGACCAATGGCTATGGTGGTGTGACGTCAACGCTGACGGGGGATGCCGGTCAGGCAGTGTTGGGTAAGGCGTTATCCGGCGGTATGCGTGAGACCGTTGACTGGGTTAAAGCGCGATATGGTCAGACGTTTGACGCGATCTATGTACCGCCTGGACAAAAAGTGGCTTTACATATCACTCGTCAGCTGGCGATTGATTATGAAGAAAAAGGCCGCAAGGTGAAATATGACAATTTCAGCCTCGCTGGTAGCAGCACGGGCATGGACTGATGGGGATAAAGATGCAGAACAATAAAAACCTCGAATATCGGGTGGACTATATACCACTGGGTGGCCGTCTCTTTGCCGGTTTTGTCAGGTGTGATAATGGCAAATGGGAAGGTAGCAGGCATGAAGTCACCGAACAGGCCCTGCTCGCTGTCGGAAAGAAGCTTCTGAGCGAGGGTAATGGAATGCAGATGCAACTGCCTGATGGGCGAGTGTTTCGTCTGTCAGCTGTCATCAGTGATTCGGATGAAGCGGAGGTGCATGTTGCTCAGTTTTAATCATCTGGCCACCATTATGTTGGTCGTTGTACCGCTTGCCCTCTCGGGTTGCAGTACGTCAAAAGAGGAAATGTTGCCGCCTGGCGACAGCACCATGCTTGAATTATGGAACGATGGTGCATCGGCAACTCATGCTACCAACGAGAGCAGAACAACACTTCGCCGGCCAGTTACAGACAGCGAACGTGAGATCAATCAGCAGGTCAGTAACAGCTACAGCCGCACCCAGGAAAATGAAATTCAGCAGACGTTCCCGCGTCTGCCAAATCCTGACATGGTCATGTATGTTTTCCCGCATCTGGCTGGCGGGAACACGCCGGTTCCAGGCTACAGCACCGTCTTTCCTTTCTACAGCCAGGTACAGTATGCGTTGCCTGGTGAGCGAACGGAGGATCTCTGATGGCTTTCCCCCTATTTGGCCGACGTCGAGCGTCTCAGGATGCTCATCAGTACGGTAACGGTCCGTTTTCCGTCAGTGGGTATGAACCGCTTACCCGGGAAGGGCAACTGACTCATTCAGATGAAGCGCGTCTGTATTCCACTGCACCTTCCATTATCGATCATGTTCCATGGGGCGAGTATTTGCCAGAGCATGAATGCATTCTGCTTGACGATGGTGTATCCGTTGGGGCCGTATATGAGATTATCCCGGTGGGCACTGAAGGGCGCCCGGAAACACGTCTGGACGAGATCTGCAATATCGCTGAGAACGCCCTACAGGACAGTCTCCCTGAACTGGATGATCATCAATGGGTGGTACAGTTTTTCTGCCAGGATGACTCTGATCTCTCTACTTATATGGATACTATCAGAGGCTATGTCAGGCCAAGAGCTCAGGGAACCGCATTCACTAAAGCCTGGCTGGCTGAACAGGAGCGCCACCTTGAAAATGTGGCGGTGGAACAGGGGCTTTTTGTAGACGAGGCTGTCACAGGGGCCGCCTGGAGAGGGCAAATTCGCAGAACGCGCATGGTGGTTTACCGTTGGGTTGAGACACCGTATCGTGACCCCATGCCACCGGAGGTGCTGCTGAAACAGGTCTGCGATCGCCTGACAGCAGCTCTGAGCGGTGCCGGTATCCGGTGCGAAAAGCAGAACGGCGAGCAAATCCATAGTTGGCTGTTGCGCTGGTTCAACCCGGCGCCGGCGTGGGTCGATAAGAAAACATTGTATCGTTGCGCAAAACACTCCGATCATGCACCGGGCGATCTGCCTCTTCTGAATGATTTCAGCGAAAGCCTCTGGTTTACCCGCCCGCGAAGTGATGCCGAAAGCGGTGTGTGGTGGTTTGATGATGTGGCACATAAAGCTGTTCCGGTTGCCCGCCTGCGTACTGCACCTTCCACTGGTCATCTGACGGGGGAGGTAAAACGTGGTGATAATGTGAATGCCATTATGGATCTGCTTCCGGAAGGGACAGTTCTGGCCATGACCCTGGTGGTTCAGCCTCAGGACAAACTTGAAGAAAGTTTTGCGAGCCTGAGCCGCAATTCAATGGGGGAGAATGTTGATTCCCTGCGTGCTCGTGAAGACGCTGCTACAGCGCGTAATTTCCTGGGAAACAAACACAAACTTTACCGTGCGGCCATCACACTGCTTATCAAGGCTCAGGACAAGGAAACACTCGATAAACGGTATCTTGATCTCAGCAGTAAATTACTGAACTGTGGGATGGAACCGATAAATCCAGAACACGATATTGGCCCTCTCAGCAGTTATATGCGTGCGTTACCCATGTGCTTTAACCCTCAAATGGATAAACACAACTGGTACACGCGCCTTATGTTTGTACAGCATTTTGCATGTCTCGCCCCTATTTATGGTCGTGACACCGGTACTGGTCACCCGGGGCTTACGTTCTGGAATCGTGGTGGTGGCCCCCTGTCCGTAGATCCACTTAATAAAAATGACCGTACCCAGAATGCGCACCTGCTGCTTTTCGGGC
Organism: Enterobacter ludwigii; assembly: GCA_023023105.1. NCBI lineage: Bacteria > Pseudomonadati > Pseudomonadota > Gammaproteobacteria > Enterobacterales > Enterobacteriaceae > Enterobacter > Enterobacter ludwigii. Next base: position 401,649 of record CP083824.1, read on the forward strand.
CGACAGGTGCCGGTAAATCTGCCACTGCGCTCGATAAACTGGCTCAGATGGTGGCAATCTACCGCCCCCGTATATTTTTGCTGGAAGCGGGTAACAGCTTCGGTCTGTTTGGAGATTACTGTAATTCGCTGGGGCTCTCAGTGCACCGTGTCAGTATCAAGCCTGGTAAGGTTATTTCACTTGCTCCGTTTGGCGATTCACATCTGCTCATGCAGGCGAAACCTGAGACGCTAGTGACAAGCGAAGAGGCCCTCCCTGACATTGATGAAGATGATGAGGACAAGGACGAAGAACGTGACATTCTGGGTGAAATGGAGATTGCAGCGCGGTTGATGATCACCGGTGGTGAAGCAGCAGAAGAGGAGCGAATGACACGCGCCGACCGCGGTATGATTCGTGAGGCGATACTCATTGCGGCTCGTAAAGCGTTTGACGAAAACCGCCAGATGCTACCGGAAGATTTAATGTTCTCGCTTGAGAACATTGCCCGCGATGTCAGCATGGGAGAAGACGGCCGCGAGAAACGCACGCCAGCGCGACGTGCGCGAGCTGAAGAGATGGCAGAAGCATTACGCATGTTTACCGAAGGTTTTGAAGGGGAGTTGTTTAACCGTCCGGGCGCGCAATGGCCAGAGGCAGACGTGACTATTGTTGATTTAGGTACGCTGGCGCGTGAAGGCTATGAAGCTCAGATGGCCGTTGCTGTCATCTCGCTGCTTAATACGATTAACAACATCGCAGAAAGGGAACAGTTCAGCGATCGGGATATCATTGTGCCAATCGACGAAGCGCATATTGTAACTGCTAACCCGCTGTTGGGCCCGTATGCAACCAAAATTGTCAAAATGTGGCGTAAGCTCGGATCATGGCTGTGGTTGTTCACACAGAACCTGGAGGATTTCCCTGACACTGCGAAAAAAATGCTCAATATGGCGGAGTGGTGGATCTGCCTCGTTATGCCACCTGATGAAGTTGAACAAATAGCGCGATTTAAGACGCTCACAGAAGAGCAGAAGGCGATGCTGTTGTCCGCGACAAAACTTCCGAGAAAATACACAGAGGGAGTTATTTTGTCCCGTAAGGTACAGGCGTTGTTTCGTGCGGTCCCCCCCAGTTTGTACCTGGCGCTGGGAATGACTGAAAAAGAGGAAAAAGCCGAAAGACGGGCCATTATGAATGAATTAAATTGCCCGGAGCTTGAGGCCGCATTTCACGTTGCGCGCCGCCTCGATGAGAAACGTGGCATTGGTACTATTCAGGGGACAATATGAAAAAACTGATTATGGCGACGCCGATCGTTGTACCGGACAAGGCTTTTATTGCCTCTGTTATTTTTACCGTTCCGCCACAGGGTTCTGCCTCAGTCGGTGTGGCTGACAGTGAGTCGATTAAGCATCTGCAAGGGGAGATCGTTAAGAGACTGGAGCAGCCTGTATTGCTGTCGGTCTATCCTCACCGGGTTGGCCGGCGCAGCTGCGTTGCAGTGCACCTCAGCGACGTGCATGAGAAAACGAGGACCAGGGCTTCAGCCAGATGGGCCAGTCTCAGTCTTCCGGAGCAAACTGATATGAGACTTAACCCGCTCAGCGGCCATATTGGCCGCATTCTCCTTATGGTGCTGCTCATTCTGTTGATGACGGCCAGCATGTTTGCTATCGCAGCGGTATTTATGGCTTACGACCCTGATGGCCACATCACACGGCGCTGGTTGCATGACAGCCGATGGGGACTGTTTGCCTGGCGACTGGTTCTTTATGGCTGCCTTATTACCGCCTGGATACTGAAGGTACGCCCACAGGCATTAATCCGTTGGCCGGACGGACGTCCACGTCTTGTGCGTATGGAACTGATGGGGGTGTTGTTCCTGGTAGCCACAGAATATGTGGCCTGGACAAGCGCTGTGTAAGGAGAGGACGATGACAGCAAACAGTTTTCTGGAATATTTTCTCGTTCTCTTTGGCTGGGTAATGAACAATGCCATGTGGAGCATTCTCAGCAATACGGGACTTTTTGCATTGCCACTGGTGGTCAGGGTTCTTGGCGTCTGGCTGAAAGTGAGGGAGGAGGGGGCTGACGAGGGGAACAAAGGGCTCCTTGCCCTTCCGCGAATCGAACATGCACTGTATGTGTCTTATCTTGTGATGCTCTTTTGCTGTATTCCGCTGTTGCCGGTTGATATCAGCACAATCAAGTTCGACAGCTCGCGCGCTAAACAGTGTGGCGTCAGTGTGCCGACGCCACAGAATTCCGGCTACAAGGGACTCGTTAATGATTTTGACGGTCGTACGGCCGAGGTTCCAGTATGGTGGTATCTCCTGCATATGATGTCGAAGGGTACAACGCAGGCAATGATTGCATCAATCCCATGCGGTACGAATTTGCGGCAGATGCGTTTTGACGTTCAGAACACGAAGCTGCGTGATCCTGTGTTGCTGCAGGAGGTCCAGGAATTTGCAGATCAATGTTACTCGAGAGCATATTTCAGGTTGAAAAACAGCAACAGCCAGCTCAGTGATGCCACCATCAACTCTGTGGGCTGGATAGGTAGCAGCTACTTTCTGAATACTACCGGATATTATGACTACTACACGGCTATGACGCCACGTAGCCAGTGGCCTTACAACAGCAGCCGGGACAGTGGCTATCCAGATACTGGCGCAGGTGGATATCCAACATGTAAGACGTGGTGGTCCGATGGTACTTCCGGGCTTCGCAAAAGAGTTCTGGCCAGCTTTAGTGATAACACACGTAAGGAGATGCAACGCCAGTTCCCCGGACAGCAGTGGGAAGAAATCGCCCTACGCTGGCTTGTCAGCCCACGTAACGCAGATCTGTCCGGGGGCGGTACCACTTATGCTGTTGGCAGTAGCGATACAACCACCGGAGTAGTTGGTAATCTTACACGCCTTACCTCGTCTATTGGTCTTGGACTGAAACAGGCCGAAGCGTTACCTGGTTTTGATGCATTGAAACAGGCATTGCCAATGATTCAGGCATTATTGTTGATGATGGTAATCACGGTCATACCGGCATTACTGATGTTCAGCGCCTACGATCCGAAAACTATTTTTACTATCTCCTTCGCGTTATTCGCTCTTCAGTTCATCACGTTTTGGTGGGAGCTGGCAGGCTGGCTTGATGACAGATTGATCACCATCCTCTATGACAATATGGCTGAGCAGGGGATTGCAAACAGCTCGGTGCCTTTCGCGGCTTTCTTTAGTTCAACGGCTGATGGATGGATTATGAACCTGGTTCTGGGGATGATGTACTTGGTATTTCCCGCGTTTTGGGTAGGAATGCTTAGCTGGATTGGCGTTAATTTGGGAACAGCAATAACTACTGGATTAGAAAAAGGTGGTTCTCAACCACAGCAGGCGGGAGCCGAGGCTGGAAGAGGAGCTCAGCAGATTGTTACAGATAAAGTCGGGGGAGCTATAAAAGGAAGCTTCAAATAGTAGTATTCATTCCATAGAGGACTGCCCATAGAGGACTGCGCGATATTTGAAACGCGCAGTTCATCTATTATCAGTCCATTTCCTATCTTGATCTGCCCATTCAGCCCTTTCTTCTTCCCAACGTGCTCTCCATTCGTCATTTCGTTTTTTACGTTCGGGAGTTATGGTCAGAATATTTGCTATACCATCGAGTACGGAGGTTCCACATGCATTGGTTGCACTGGTTAGTGCAATTGGCTCAGGTTTTTTCCGCTTTAACTTGGACTCATCACAAACGATATTGCGGCGTTTTGTGGTGAAGCGCGCAAAGGTGCTGCTTAGGTCATCTTTATTGAAACCGTCTTCGCTCATGGCAACGACTCCTCATTTTGTCTTTTTGTCTAATAAATAAGCTACTAAAAATCCCCTTTACACGCAAATTATAAAGCGCTATTGGGGGAGGGTATCGGCTCACCTGCGCGTTCTTTGGCGGCGAGCTCCAGCCCGCAACCTAAGAATATATGACGAAATGTTTCTGGATTACTAGGTGAATGCTTCTATAGTGGGATGACTTCTGGCATCACATGGAAAAGAAACAATGACGGTAGGATCACGCTGGTTTAAATTTGATTTTCATAACCATACCCCGGCCTCAGATGACTACAGAGTACCGGATCTCCAGCCCCGGGAATGGCTGCTGGCTTACATGCGACAGCAGGTCGACTGTGTTGTCATTAGTGACCATAACAGTGGGGCCTGGATTGACGTTTTGAAAGCGGAACTGGCGAACATGTCCCGGGACGCCAGTTCCGGTGAACTGGCAGACTTCCGGCCGTTGACTCTGTTTCCGGGGGTGGAGCTCACGGCCACCGGCAACGTCCATATCCTCGCAGTGTTGCACACCCAGAGCACCAGTGCCGAGGTGGAACGGCTCCTGGCCCAGTGCAACAACAACTTCCCTATTCCGCGTGAAACCCCCAATCATCAGCTTGTGCTCCAGCTGGGACCTGCGGGCATCATCAGTAATATCCGTCGTAACCCGGAAGCGATTTGTATCCTCGCACACATTGATGCAGCGAAAGGCGTTCTGACAAGCCTTACTAATCAGGGGGAATTGGCTGCCGCTTTTCAGGCAAACCCTCATGCTGTGGAGATCAGACACAGGGAGGAGGATATTACGAACGGGACTCACCGGCGTCTGATTGCGGATTTGCCATGGCTCCGGGGATCAGATGCGCACCACCCTGAACAAGCGGGAGTGCGCACTTGCTGGCTGAAGATGTCCGCGCCTGATTTTGACGGTCTCAGGCATGCATTACTCGATCCGGAAAACTGCGTGTTGTTCGATGATAACCCTCCGGAGGCACCAGCTTCACATTTGCGAAGCCTGACATTCAGGACTCGACTTTGCCGGCCGGCGGACCAGAATGGGGCCTCCGTCGAGTTCAGTCCGTTTTACAACGCGGTGATCGGCTCCCGGGGCAGTGGTAAGTCCACGCTTATCGAAAGTATCCGTCTGGCCATGCGAAAAACCGAAGGACTGACTGTGTCTCAAAGCAACAAGTTGAGCCAGTTCAGTCAGACGGGGATGGGCATGGAGGCGGATTCTTTCATCGAATGTGTATTCCGCAAAGAAGGCACCGATTTCAGGCTCAGCTGGCGGCCCGGTGGTCGTCATGAATTGCATATCTTCAGCGAAGGTCAGTGGGTGCAGGACAATCACTGGTCAGCAGACCGTTTTCCCCTCTCGATATACAGCCAGAAAATGCTCTACGAGCTGGCGTCGGACACAGGGGCATTCCTGCGCGTCTGTGACGAGAGTCCGGTGGTCAACAAACGTGCCTGGAAAGAGCGCTGGGATCAACTGGAAAGAGAATATCTGAATGAGCAAATCACGCTGCGTGGTCACTTGGCCAGCCAGACGATCGCGGGCACACTGCAGGGGGAGCTGTCTGATGCTGAACGGGCCGTCAGTCAGTTGCGGTCCAGTGCGTACTATCCAGTTTGCACCCGTCTGGCCACGGCCCGGGCTGAACTGTCTGCGGCGACTCTTCCTCTGGAGCATCATGAACAGCGTGTCGCTGGCCTGAGGGCGCAGGCGGAAGAGTCAGTACAAGTCCCGGTTCTCCAGGTGGAGGCGTCTGCACCACTGACAGCATTTATGACGCGTCTTTCGGACGTACAGCAACAATATGAACAGCGTCTTGACACGCTGTTGTCAGACTATGCCGCGGAACTCGATGCCATCAGGCAGGAGCCCTCTCTTCTCGCACTGGAAGAGGTGGTCCGCAACCAGGAGGAAACCGTACAACGTGAGGCTATTGCGTTACGGGAGCAGGGGCTCAATCCGAATGTCCTCGATGAGCTGATGACACGTTGCGAGTCGCTGAAATCGGAGCTGAGAAATTACGCCGATCTTGACGGGACGATTGCTGCCTCCGCAGCGAAGTCCGCAGAATTGCTGGCTGAAATGCGTAACCACCGTATGGTACTGACCGAAAAGCGGAAGGCGTTTCTGTCCTCCCTGTCTCTCAGCGCGCTGGAAATAAAAATTCTGCCGCTCTGTGCCCCGTATGAAGACACTGTATCTGGCTATCAGGCGGTAACCGGCATAGGCAACTTTGCCGAACGTATCTATGATAATGGTGACGGAAGCGGGCTGCTTCACGGCTTTATCAGTCTGCGTCCGTACAGTCCGATGCCAGCGGCTACGGAAAGCAAATATCTTGAGCTGGATAAGCTTAAAGCGCTGCATCTTGCTATCAATCGCGAGGAGCCGGGCGCCGGGGCAGAGCTTCACGGTGCTTTCAGAAATCGCCTTAAAGGTCTGAATGAAGCGCAACTGGATGCCCTGCAATGCTGGTATCCGGATGACGGGATCCACATTCGTTACCAGACGCCCGGGGGAGGAATGGAAGACATTTCCTCTGCCTCACCAGGACAAAAAGGGGCGAGCATGTTGCAGTTCCTGTTGTCGTATGGCACCGATCCACTTCTGCTGGATCAACCAGAAGACGACCTGGACTGCCTGATGCTAAGCATGAGCGTTATCCCTGCCATCATGGCAAACAAGAAACGCCGGCAGCTGATTATCGTGTCGCATTCTGCCCCAATAGTCGTCAATGGTGATGCGGAATACGTTATCAGTATGCAACACGACCGCTCTGGCCTGTACCCGGGGCTTTGTGGAGCGCTTCAGGAGACGCCGGTGAAGGCGCTGATTTGCCGACAAATGGAGGGAGGGGAAAAAGCATTCCGTTCCCGTTATGAGCGGATACTAAGCTGAGAAACTGTACCATCCCTAGGGCAGACAGACGTGTCAGAAGAGTAGCACCTGCGTGCCATTGAGTGTTTGAAAACCCGAACATTGGCCCCCATCATGCTGTTGGAGGCAGCATGATGGGGGCCGATGAGGCCTGTGAGTTACCCTTTCCCCTGACAGCCGTCACCAGAGTGTCAGTGGTGAGCATTGAGCCATGCAATCAGAAGTGCATCGCTACGGGAAAGCGTCCCATTTTTCAGCTGATTATCAATGGCTGTGTACAGTTTTTTTTCAGTGATTCCGTGAAGGGGGTTCAGTTCCCTGAAAACTGACTCACTGGTAAACTGGCACCGGGTAAATGCTTCCTCAGCGGTACTGACGGTTGGGTGGATCACCACAATATTAAACAACGCGCTGATGGTTGCCCGCAGATAGTGTTCAAGGTTCACCGTCAGCAGGTCAATGTGCGGGCTGGTGCCTGCATTGTGCACGATGGTGTTTCTCAGCAGATACAGGCGGTGAAGATGCCGGGTGACTTTCTCTGCATGCTGCTGCAGTTTATCCGCCATTTTCTCGGGTGACGCACAGATCCCGGCAAGCTTACGCACTCGGTACATGACATACGGAAAGTGCTGTAAATCTGCCTGAAGCTCCCGGGCCCGGTCTGCATCTTTAAGAAGGGCATAGAGCTGCCCCAGTGGAAGTGAGGCAATGTCTGGTGTGCGTAAGGGGTGTCCCGGTTCTCGCAGGATGAAGCGAAGCACTTTTCTTAGTGAAAAAAGCTGTTTAACAATATAATCCAGCACCATGCAGGGAGCCACAACGCTGATGACATGCTGTTCATGTGATGGTGTGCCAGGGGCAACCCCTAGCGTTAATGATTCAAGTGCCGACCAGTAAGCGGTGAAACGACTCTCCTGAACCTGGCTTTCAATACCGTTACGGAAAAACCGAAATACGGAGCTGATTTTTTTACGGGACACATCCGGTGTATCTGTGAATAGCCGGTTCATCGCCACCATAAAGCGCGCAAACTCCTCGTCCGTTAACCGGTCCGAGTTTGCCTCGATTTCATTATCGAAGCGCGGCACTTCGGCTTCGTCTTCATCCCTGATTATCATGAACTGTTTCTGGACGGTGATATCTCCCTTACCCACCATGTAGGCAATGACATCCAGGGATTCACGAAGCATCTGACCGGCCATGTTACGGGCAGATGTGTCAGACATTGAGCAAACTGGTATATCGACAGAGAGGGAGAAGCGTTGTCGGGCTTCATCAAGTGGCCGGAACACACATCCGTTGAACTGCAGTGTGGGTCCTTGCGTGTTAAGCAGGGTGTGCAGTTTCTCACTGATAATAAACATCCGGACTGTTACGTCCCGGGTAGGTGTTACCAGTTTCTGCCGGAACGAGTGAAAGGCGGTCCGGAAAGCGTCCGGTTCAGTACTCACATTTCTGAAAATATTGATGTACAGCAAGTAACATTCCGTAAGCGTCATTCCCCGGGTGAGGAGCACACTCATGACCCCGTTCGTCAGTGCGTAAATATCCCGCGCACAGTTTTCATCCAGAGGGTGCTCTGTAAACAGCTCCTGTTCAAGCATCTCAAGAGCCTCAGTGATATAACTGGCCTCGGTGATATCCGCCAGTTGTACGCAGAGGCTACAGATAAGACGAGGACGCTTTTCCACCGGGCTGCGAGTGGGGTCAACCAGCAGATCTCTGTCCAGAAGACTCACCAGTTGAGCGGGGATGTCCTCAAATGCCTCTCTCCTGAGAACTTGATCGGTCTCGAGTAACTCGAGCAGTTCTGTGGCCACCCGGAGTCTTTTTTTATCGGCACTGAAACGATCTTCCATTTCGTAAAGAAACAGCAGTTCGCGGATTGTGTTGAGTGGATTGCTGTATCCGACACGGTCCGTATCCGGGCTGTTTTTATGGCAGAAGTTGGACCAGCATTCAGTAAAATAGAGCTGACGCTCGGTAAGCACGTCCCTGTTCAGACGTCGGTCGATACGCATAGGTCTGGAAATCTCTTGTACGGTGAGTTATGATTCATTCATACCATATTTAAATCATCTGCCGCCATGCGGGGGATGTCACCGAAAAAAACGGCTCTCCCTTCTGTCAGTGGCTCAGTCCCGGGAAGGCTCAGGGCCTCATCTTCAGAAAGCCACCCTTACTGGTGGCTTTTTTTTCAGCAGTCCGGGATCCTTGTTTCACCTTGGCACTCCTAGAAATTGCAGGTTGTAAAGCTCACAGTATTACATCATTGCTAAAATTGCATTGTATTCCGATTTTGTCTCTGATTATGCAATGTTCTGTTTCCCTTCGATCCGAAAAAAGCATAAATCGGATAATAGGGTGACGAACTTTGCATGAAGGGCATCAGGTGACATTTTCCAGAGAAAAAAAGCTCCCTACCGCTTATTATTCATGAAATTTCTTATGGAAAACGCAGGATATCTATGTTTGGAAAACTTCTAAAAAGTGTCTCATGGCAGGTCAGAGCTGAGCTCCGACGGAGCCTGAAGTCGAACCGGGATTACAAAAAACTACGCTGGAACCCGGTGGAGAGAATACTTATTGCCTGCACCACCCATTACATCCGGGCTATGCTGGTTCTCTGGTCCGCAGCCTTCGCGGCTGTTGGCGTGGTCGAATATTTTCGCCCTGTACTACTACCTTTCGCTCTGCAGCATTTCAAGGGTATTACCACGCTTTCAGGTTGGATGTCTAATTTACTGGGTAGCCAGTTGACTATTATCGGTATCGTTTTTCCACTTGTCGTGGGCCTTATAAGTGTTCTGTTTCAAAAAAAATCAGCAAGGATCCATATCCAATCAGCATATCAACTTCATTCCGGATATTTGTTTGCTGGTCTGAGTGGACTGTCACTTGCCGCATTTATTGTGTTGGGCGGTATGACGTTATCTGTTGGTGACAGATACCTTAATACAGCTTTCGCCGTTACTGCTTTTGTGTGGATGCTTTTCAATATTATTCTGTCTATCTGGTTCTTCGTCTCCAGTCTGAATGTCCTGGATGAGAGCAAGCGCGATCGACTAATGAATAAGTTTTTTTTGTCTCAGATAGTGGATGACTACATTCAAAAAGCATATATTCTGGCGTGGCTGCGCTACCCGGGGGCTAACGTAGGTGAAAATTACCTCGGTAATATTAAAACACTGCCTTACTCAATCTCTGAGAAAGACGACATGCTTCATGTTAAATCTAATATCAGTAAAGGTGATGTTGTTACAGATATTTATGTTAGGCCATTTTTATTTCTGCTGAGAAGGCTAGGGAAGGTGCGAACAAGTTCCTGATATGAGATCATCATATTCATCCGGAGCGCATCCCAGAGGGACATCATGAGCCATCAACTCACCTTCGCCGATAGTGAATTCAGCACTAAGCGCCGTCAGACCCGAAAAGAGATTTTCCTCTCCCGCATGGAGCAGATTCTGCCATGGCAGAATATGACCGCTGTCATCGAGCCGTTTTATCCCGAGGCGGGCAATGGCCGACGGCCCTATCCGCTGGAGACCATGCTGCGTATTCACTGCATGCAGCATTGGTACAACCTGAGCGACGGTGCCATGGAAGATGCCCTGTACGAAATCGCCTCCATGCGCCTGTTTGCCCGATTATCCCTGGATAGCGCCCTGCCGGATCGCACCACCATCATGAATTTCCGCCACCTGCTCGAGCAGCATCAACTGGCCCGTCAATTGTTCAAGACCATCAATCGCTGGCTGGCCGAAGCAGGCGTCATGATGACCCAAGGCACTTTGGTGGATGCCACCATCATTGAGGCACCCAGCTCTACCAAGAACAAAGAGCAGCAACGCGATCCGGAGATGCATCAGACCAAGAAAGGCAATCAGTGGCACTTTGGCATGAAGGCCCACATTGGTGTCGATGCCAAGAGTGGCCTGACCCACAGCCTAGTCACCACCGCGGCCAACGAGCATGACCTCAATCAGCTGGGTAATCTGCTTCATGGAGAGGAGCAATTTGTCTCAGCCGATGCCGGCTACCAAGGAGCGCCACAGCGCGAGGAGCTGGCCGAGGTGGATGTGGACTGGCTGATCGCCGAGCGTCCCGGCAGGGTAAAAACCTTGAAGCAGCATCCGCGCAAGAACAAAACGGCCATCAACATCGAATACATGAAAGCCAGCATCCGTGCCAGGGTGGAGCACCCGTTTCGCATCATCAAGCGGCAGTTCGGCTTCGTGAAAGCCAGATACAAAGGGCTGCTGAAAAACGATAACCAACTGGCGATGTTATTCACCCTGGCCAACCTGTTTCGGGTGGACCAAATGATACGTCAGTGGGAGAGATCTCAGTAAAAACCGGAAATAACGCCAGAAATGGTGGAAAAAATAGCCTAAATAGGCTGATTCGATGTGTTTGCGGGAAAAAAATCGGCCCAGATCCGCGAAATTTTAATCAGCGAGTCAGCTTGGGAAGAAATGACCTGCTTATTCGCACCTTCCCTAGAGGCGGTAGATGGGCAGGATGCGGAAATTATCATTTTGCCCTCCTTTGGTGTTCGTTCTGGTGAACTGACTTTATTGTCATCGAGAAATATCAAGCCTGTTTCAGGATTGTGGCGGTGGTTATTTAGCCGTTGTATTGTAACAGGGCGCCCTGAGAACAAAAGGGATCTGGATGATATTACTTTTGATTTCTTTGGTGAGGCTTACGATGCACTTAACGATAAAAATATTAGCGTCTTCAGAACAGGGATTGAACGATTAACAGATACCTATACCTCTATCAAAAGAAGTTACAATTACGGGGTCGATAAAAATTATCTGGATGAAGTAAAAGAATCAGGTTTTAGCCATACTTTCAGTGATTCATTCCATTATGAATTGAGAAAGTTTTTTCGTGAATCCGTAAAATCAACGGAATATTCAGGCGAATATTTCCGTGAATCGATGGCCATTCCATTGCAAGTGTACAGAAAAACACAGAGCACGTGTTTTACCGATTTCAGACAGTTTTTACTTTCGCTTTTCAGGGTGTGGCATGTGTTAAACGAGTGGAAAGCGGGACTGGGGGGCCCCCTCTCGGCCAGCCAGGAGCTGACTCACCAGGCCCTTATCCGCGAGTATATCGGACTGTGGGAAGGCTGGAGTATGACCACGATCACTGGCAAACCCGGGAGTGAAGATTCTTCTGGCCGCCTGATGTATCATCTGCATAATACCGCCAGGCTTCTTATTCCGTCAGTGGTTGCCGATAATGCCTCTTCCGTGCGATATGCTCACGACGTTCTCTGCCTCTGGTTTAATCAGAGCCGGTTTACACGGTACTGGGAGGAAGAGTACCGCTGGCACAGTTTCTTCCTGACTCCGGATTATCTGTCCCAGAAGGAGACTGATCCGCAGTGGGATATGTTACTCAGGGGCAGCCTGTATAAAAAAGATGCGGCCTTGTCCATTATATTTTCAAATGCCTTATCTGATTTGCGGTTGTTAATGGCAGGGTATCTTATTGCGCATTTTGAACCGCAAAAAAATATAGACTTAGCCGATCTTGTGAATCATCTCATTATGTCTGAATTATATGAAGATAGAGATACACATGACACGCTGACGCCTGCATTCAGATGTTCTGTCGATATCATTGACATGATACTGAGAATTGAGCACTGTAATCTGCATACGAATACAAGCTGGTACAGTGGGTTATCCGAAACCATTGAGGTTATGAACTCATATAATGAAAGGCCTTACATTCCTGGGCGTATGTATACAGGAGTATATGAAGATTTAGGGAGTCTCTACGGGGCGTTTGCCTTGCTGGCTATAAAGCTCGCAAGGCCTGCGGAACAGGTTACACAGCGTGTTAATGAAGCCCTGGCGGGAGGGTTGTTTTCCTACTTCAGTAAACACAGAATAATTTCTATTCTTGAACGACTGAAGCGAGACCCTTCAGTCCCTTATGAAGGCTATATCATTTCAGAAGCAGATTATGTAACGAATGTGGTTTTTTTTAATGATGTTCTGGATAAATACATTGATGTTTTCAGTCGTAGTAAAATGGCAGATATCCTTGCTGCTGAAGTAGACCAGGAACGACTGCGGAATACCGATATTCGTCTTACAAAAGAATCCCCAGAAATATTGACTGAACATGCTCTACTTAAACATTTCAGCTTTTCTCAAGATACAGAGTGTAATCGCCACTGGCAGGTCAGATTTATCTCAGGCAATGTTTCCAAAGAGTATGTTTCCAGAGAGATAAATCGTAATTTCTACGGAGATTTTCCGTCTGTATCAGATGTAAGGTCAAATATTCTCAACGAACTGCATTATTTACTGTGGAAATCACAGGCCAAACTAACGATGAAAGTTAAAAGCCTGGATGTTCTTCTAAAACAAGTCGCGCGACGGTCCGCTGATCAAAAGAATTACATTCTGGTGATCTATGGTTCTTGCTTCAGTGAAGAATTGAGAGATCTGGCCTATCAGCGGGAAAGACATGCAGCTTTTGACATACATGCTGATGCGTCAGCCAGGGGTATCCACTCTCTGCCCTTCAGGGTAAATAACTGTATTATTTACCTTGTCCACAATTCCGAACAGGAGTATTCACTTATGGTCAGCACGGAATCCTTTGGTGAACTCAGGCTGTTCAGGTATCCGGATGGAACCCTTTTCAACACCTTCTACCGCAGCAGCGACGATCCACTTGAAGGTGTAATGAAAACGCTCTGGGAGATGGAGATGGAAATCACTGATACACCAGTGGCGCGGTTTGAACATCGCTGATCAAAATTACGGTGACCCCTGATGGGGTCGCTGTTTAATTGAATTAGAGTTATCAATCAATACAAATTTTGCTCCTCAGGGAATAATCACCAATTCGCAACAATCCTTCTCTTTTAGTGCTATTCATACAATAATCCCTTTTCCCCGCTCCTGAGATCCGAAAAAAGGTTGACCCGGATCTGCTTCCCCCCTCCGGGGCGCTGCGGCTATTTAACCCGACATGTGGGGGGAATGCCGCCACCGTCACGCTATATGCTGTATTTTCGCCATCTTTCGTGACCCGGCGAGCAGGGCGGAAAAAGGCCGCCCTGCTTCTTCACTGACCGTGGTACCCTTCCGGAAAGTCGTTATACGTAAGAAAATCGGATCCCGCCGGAACCGGCATCCGGTAATTTAATGGCGTGGTTATATGCCTGGTTATTATCAGGTGAGTGATTATCACAAAGCGCGATAATACAAAAGGCAGGGATGGCGTCAGGAAGATATGTTTTCATGGCGGGAACATTTTATGTGGAATGAGTGAGAGGCGTGATGACATTTAAAGAGTTAATCAGTGTACTGAGACTCATGCACTATAAACTGGAGTGGCTGTGGATCCTGAATTTTGGCACCGGTACACCAGAACTTATAACGGGTGGGCGTTCACTTGCTGGATTTGATGCCCAGAGCAAAACATGGCGTTTTAATGCTGCCGACCGGTGCATTAAAGAAAGCGATAAAGTCTGGCCACCCCTCAATCGCCAGTCAGTTATGCAGCTGGATATGGGAGCAGTTAATTATATAAATCGGATGTACGGTGGTGATTCTGACGATTGACGGGATTTCACAACAGTGCAGGGGCGCTGAGTAATGGCGGGCGGGATTTCACATTTACAAAAACACACAGGAGGATGGCGTTATGGGAAGCCTCAAAGACCAGTTGATGGATATTGAAGCTGAACGATTTGATGAATGGCTTGAGGATAATTACCCGGATGTAGTCCCCAATTCTGAAGAATGGGAGCAGGCCGCGAACCTGTACTACTGGGAACAGGAGGCGCTTGCAGACCAAGCACAATGGGATCATGAACACGGGCTGTTTGTGGCTTCCCTGAATAATATTCAGGAGCGCTACCAGCATGCAAAACAGGAACTGAAGAAGCTAGATGCCCTGCTCGATAAGGAGCAGTCTGAACTGGTGTACAGGATGTCTTTCGTGCATACAGTTACAGTGATGGAGGCATACCTGATGTACTGCGCCAGGGCGCTGCTTGAGCATGACTGGCCACTTTGTCGTTTTCTTGTGGAGTATTACCTGAAGTCCGAACGTGTCAAAAAAAACGAAAAGCAGTCAGCTCGTGAGATGGAACTTCATATGTTCAGACCTGCTGCGCGCAATTATGTTTCCCGAATGACGTTTCATAACGTTAAAACTATTGAGCGCTATTTCGGTGCCGTACTCCACATCCCGCCCGTCTGGCCTGTTAAGCCGCTGGGCATCATTGCAGACTGGCGAAACGATCTGGTACACCGCAACGGCGTGGATGAATACGA
Organism: Enterobacter ludwigii; assembly: GCA_023023105.1. Lineage (NCBI taxonomy): Bacteria > Pseudomonadati > Pseudomonadota > Gammaproteobacteria > Enterobacterales > Enterobacteriaceae > Enterobacter > Enterobacter ludwigii. Next base: position 416,672 of record CP083824.1, read on the forward strand.
TGTGCCACGAGTCATATCAGCGCAGCAACTGCAGAATGCCCTGCAGAAAGTATCTGACCTGATAGAGGCCGCTCATCTGTCCCTGCGTCTGGAACTGGATTATTTCGGTAACTGGCGCACCGAGGAAAACCGGGAAATCATTTCATCAGCACTGTACATCCCTCCAGCCGGAGAAGAATCCTGATGACCGGACTCGTTACCCCTGGGCAGCATCCGGCACCTTCAGCGCTGTTACCGGTAGCCATCGACTACCCGGCCGCGCTTGCGCTGCGCCAGATGGCTCTGGTGCACGACGAACTGCCGAAATACCTGCTGGCACCGGAAGTCAGCGCCCTGCTCCATTACGTGCCGGATCTGCACCGCAGGATGCTGCTGGCCACCCTCTGGAACACCGGCGCACGGATTAACGAGGCACTGGCGCTGACGCGGGGGGATTTTTCGCTGGCGCCGCCGTACCCGTTCGTGCAGCTGGCCACGCTGAAGCAGCGCGCGGAAAAAGCCGCCAGAACGGCAGGCCGTGCGCCCGCCGGCAGTCAGGCGCACCGTCTGGTTCCGCTGTCCGACAGCCAGTACGTCAGCCAGCTGGAGATGATGGTGGCCACCCTGAAAATTCCGCTGGAACGTAAAAATAAACATACCGGCAGAATGGAAAAGGCACGCATCTGGGAGATCACCGATCGGACGGTCAGGACCTGGCTGAATGAAGCGGTCGAAGCCGCTGCGGCCGATGACATTACATTCTCCGTACCAGTGACGCCGCACACGTTCCGTCACTCCTATGCCATGCACATGCTTTACGCCGGTATTCCGCTGAAGGTGCTGCAGAGCCTGATGGGCCATAAGTCAGTAAGCTCGACGGAGGTGTACACGAAGGTGTTTGCCCTTGATGTCGCTGCCAGGCACCGGGTTCAGTTTCAGATGCCTGCAGATGAAGCAGTAAGTTTGATGAAGCAGATTACTCAACATGCGCGGTAAACCGGTGCATATACAGAGCTACTAGAATTATCTAATCGAAGCGCAAGGGAGATCTGACCATTTCGTTGTATAAGAAGGTGAGAGCATTTCACGTTTCATTTGCCACTCCGGCGCTATCCCTCGTCCGGCAAACCATATTTTTCCCAGTCCGGAATGGTTGATCCCGTCCAGCACTTTCATCAGCTCATCGCTGTTTGCGCGCGGCTGTATCTCGTCAAACAGGTTTAGCTGAGAAACTCCGGTGGGTGTAAAGTCATTCAGCATCACACCGGCCTTTGCATAACGATGGCCATCTATAAAAATACGATCCAGAGCTTTTACTGCGGCGGTGATGATGTCCCGTGTATCGAGTGTGGGAAGGAGCAGCTTTTCACTGGCCACGTTGCCGTAATAAGTCTCCTTGACTGCAAATGGTGAGGTTTTGACGAAAACCGAGATGTGCCGGCAATACTGTCGTTCTCCCCGTAATTTCTCAGCTGCCCGTTCGGCGTACTGACAAACAGCCTGACGCAGCGCCTCATAGGTTGTGATCCTTTCCCCAAAGGAGCGGCTACAGACAATCTGCTGTTTCGACGGAGGAGCCTCTTCAAGCGATATGCATGCTTCCCCATTCAGTTCGCGTACCGTGCGTTCCAGTACTACCGTGAAATTCTTGCGCACAAAGGTCGGGTTCATGCGGGCCAACTGCAGAGCAGTGGTGATCCCGTAGGTATTCAGTTTTTTGCCGATGCGACTGCCAACACCCCAGATTTCTTCGACTGGCTGCAGGGACAGCAGTTTCTCCGTTCGCTTCAGGTTTCCTGGTGTCAGGGCCAGTTCGCCCCCGAACTGGGCCCATTCTTTTGATGCCCACTGCGCAGATTTAGCGAGGGTTTTGGTTGGCCCCATCCCCACACCGATTGTTAACCCGGTCCCGTTCTGGACATACTCGCGTAGTTGCCGGCCGAAATCCTCAAAATTCATGCAGCTATCGATGCCACGGATGTCGAGGAACATTTCATCAATGCTGTACTGTTCCACGCGCGGTGCCAGTTCTTCCAGGTGGGACATTACACGGGTGCTCATGCTGGCATAGAGCTCATAATTACTGGAGAACGTGACGATGGGTTCTGGAAATGACATCGCTTTGAGCTGAAACCATGGTACGCCCATTTTTATACCCAGAATCTTGGCTTCCTTTGAGCGTGCGATCACACAGCCATCATTGTTGCTAAGCACTACTACTGGTTTGCCACGCAGGTCAGGACGAAAGACTTTCTCACAGCTCGCATAAAAGCTGTTCACGTCGGCTAAGGCGAACATCACTGTGCTCCGCGAGTTTTATGAACAAAAGCGGTAACAACTCCAAAAATCTGTAGCTGTTCTGGCTCTGGCCATAGCGTTGGATACGCAGGATTCATTGGTTGCAGCCCCGGACGTGGGGTGAGCAGCAGTCGTTTAACGGTAAATTCACCATCGATCTCCGCGATAATGATATCGCCATGCCGTGCTGGTTCGGCCTTATCAACAACCATTAAATCACCTGAATGAAGACCGATGTCTGTCATTGAATTACCAATAGCTCGTACAAAGTAAGTAGAGCCACGTCGCTGAATGCAGTATTCGTTCAGATCTAGTTCGGCTTCTACATAGTCTTGTGCCGGGCTGGGAAAACCTGCGGAACAGCTCTCGATAAACAATGGAATCGATACTTCTGGCGGCTCTGATGTTGGACTAAGGAAGGATAAAACACGCATGATCTCACCCATTGATTAACTGTATGCATATACAGTATTAATTGAGGGGGTGAAAGAATCAAGTACTGTTTTTTAACTTGTTGATAAAGCATCGTTTGATGTTATTGTCTTATCATTACGTAAAACAGCAGATAATGATAATTAGACAAATATTAGTGCACTAACGCATTGAAAAAAGGAAAAAATATGTGTGCAGAAGAGGTAATAAGCTCCGTAGGTGATTTTCTTAAGGTGGTGAAAAGATTCTCACCGGGAAATGAAAAAGTTTTTTATCGTGGGCAGGGAAATGCTATTCATGGAGTGAATTCCAGCCTTTATCGCTTGTTAGATAATACGAAATTAAAACCGTTTAATATAACACAGTATAATTTTATTACTCAACAAATGCAGACTGATGACATTTCAGAGTATGTGTTGGCACATAAGCTTTATGAGAATTTTAAAGATAATCATGTTGTGTATCCTGATGTGAATATAATCAGCGGATACACTATGAACGAAATTGATCTTCATGTGACAGCTCAACACTATGGTTTATCGACAAGGGTTATCGACTGGACAAAAAGCCCATTAGTTGCTCTGTATTTTGCTACAGAAAAAAGAAAAAATTCAGATGAGCTAACTGATGCTTCTGTTTTTATGATTTGGGATACTCCAGATAGTAAATTAGATGTAGTGCAAAGCTCGAAATTTCTCGCTGCAATAAAATCAGAGAAAGATGCTTACAAGGAAATTTACCGTCGAAGTTCTCAGTTTTATAAATCTAACCATGCTCTTTATATTTCGAACCCTTCTGATCCAGTTTTATTGAAAAATATAAAAGATTATCTGGATGATGTAAGTTCACTCTTAATTCATTATGAACCAGGGACAGGGATTAAATTATATTTGAATCAAAGCCTTCATCTTTTTGATTTAATGACTCTGAATTTCAGTTTTACTGGTCAAAATCTTGTCACCCGTTTGTTTGGGAGTTTGACACAATTCTTAGGGGATCTAGACTACAATTACAGTAGGAGTCACGATAACGTTGATATTTTTAATAAGCATCAGACTATAATAAAACCACTACCGATAAATCAACGGGTAAAAAACCAGCAGGGCGTATTGCTTTTTTCAAATAAAATAAATGAAGAAGTTTATGCGGCCTCCATGTTTGGTGCAAGTAATACGGTGTCGAAAATAGATGAGGAAAGTCTTTCCGGTTTACAATCAAACTCGGGGCTTTTGAAGATAGTCATTCCAAAAGAGAAAATTATTGAAATCAGGAAGGAACTGGATTTATATGGATTCACTAAAGAATTCATATATCCTGAGATAATGTCTTTCACAGAGTATATGCAAGAGAAAATAGTTTCAGAAAGTCAAAATTGAATATATACCGTTATTTCATGATTTAAATGCGGAGCATACCAGCTCCGCTTTTTATTGTCGTAACCATTGAAAATGGATCGAGCTCTGATCTAATATGACTCTGTTGTACCGTTGCGTTGTATGCAACATGCCAATGCCTCGGCGATCTGAGAGAGGCGCCTTCGGGTGATCGCCATGCCAATGCCACCGTGACCTGAGAGGTGGCGCCTTCGGGCGGTAACTTCGTTTACCCTTTGAAAACGAAGATCGCATACAGTTTGAATCTGGCGATGAAGGTCCCTTTCACTTCTGTATCTGTTTTTTAGGTACGTCTTGCAGCCGTTGTCTGGTCGCAATTTTCTTATCGTTTTCACTCTTTATGACGCTGCTGGCCGTTGCGAACTTTGCAGCGTGGATATGACCATTTGGAACATTTGGGCATCTTCCACGACTGCATTGAGAGCAGAGGAGCGCGGCGTCACTTGTGCACGAGTGAAACGAGTACCAAGTGACGCGCGCAGCGCATAACTGGCAGAGCTGACGCACTGCCATTTCGACAACTTTTTTACCAACTGACCAACACGTATTTAAAGGTTAAAGGGCCTTAAAAACGTACTTCATTCACTGTTTGTTCATTTATCAACCAAACGTCTTTCCCGTAAAAACGGGTAAGGACTTCATTCTGAAAGGAGAAAATCGACACGATATCGATGGCGACACCAGTCAACATACTGGTGTGTGGAAGCAGACTGATTAATTTCAGCCCGGTGTAAACCGCGAACAGGTCAGAGACCTGGGGAGCTTCGCAATAACTCAACATTTCGCCGCCCCGATGCACAGATATCTGTCGAGACGCAGGAAGGGCAACCATAAACCGTGCCGTCGGGGTGAAATTCATCGTCTGTAGCTGTGGCGCAGCCGGTGTCAGTGCTTTTCCGTTCACGCAGACGGAAAAGCACTGACACCTGTTTAAATGGAGGGTTGTTTATGGCAAAACTGAATAAAAATCTTAAAACACTTGCCAGGCAGGCAGGGGGAAGTTTTAAAACCGTTTCTGACCGAATGAAAATTGCGGACAGGTTTGCCGAACGTTTATTAAAACTTAATGTTCAAATCAGAGATATTAAAAATATCAAGACGGGGCATATCGAGTTGTATATGAAGAGCCGCCTTTCCGAAGATATTTCCAGACGCACACTTCAGAACGAAATGGCAGCTATCCGGGCTTTGTTACGTGTTGCGGGGAAAACATTCATGGCAAATCCTTCTCATGAAAAACTGAGCAATCAGGCTCTGGGTATTTCGGAAACGAGCCGGGATGGAACTAAGGTTGCTATTCCCGATGCTTATTTTCGGCAGGTATTGACGTGTGTAGAGCAAAAGGATGATGGCGTTGCATGTGCAATGAGATTATCCAGATTACTCGGGTTAAGAACAGAAGAAACAGTACAGTCTGCTAAATCGTTGCGTACCTGGCAAAAAGCTTTACTCAATGGTAACGAAAAAATACGTGTTGTATTTGGGACAAAAGGAGGACGACCAAGAGATACAACGGTATTAGATCGCGAGTCAACTCTGGCTGCAATCAATGCGTCCCTTAAACATTTGAATGAAAATAATGGAAAGTTGATTGATAAGCCATCATTACATACAGCGATTGAACGTTATCGCAATGTTGTCCGTGAGTCCGGATTAACAGGAAAATATGCGCCTCATAGTTTACGCTATGCCTACTCTGTTGATGTCATGAATTATCATATGAAAAGAGGTTTCACTAAAGAAGAGGCACAGGCTCTGACATCAATGGATCTGGGACATGGCGATGGCAGGGGACATTACGTGGCTCGTGTTTATAATATGGTAGAGGGTAATGAGTAAAAGAGTTTTTGTTTCTGGTGACGATTCGGTTATTGGGCGTGTGTTTTTGGGATGGGTGGAACGGGTTTTACGTATTGTATTATAGACAGGGGGCATTATGAGATTGCCTGTTCACAGGAGGCACATGCGTATTACGGCGACAAATTCACCCGTACTGATGTGTATTAGCTCAGACTTGACCTGACAGTTTTATCTGGCAGCACACAATCAAATCTGACAGTCTGCTTTGAGCTGTGAATTCAACTGACGAACTTCACATGCCCAGAAAAGTGCCGTTCGCCAGAATTGTGTTTTAGGGTTTGCTGATAACTGCAACGTCTAAAATTGTACTACCATTTTCATGGCTTACCTGGCCACTAACACGCACCAGATCCTGAGCGTCGAAATGTTGCCCGTTCCAGACCTTCTGCTGAATGCGCACTTTGATGGTGCCGGTAGGATCACGGAATGTGTACCATTCCTCCTGTTGCTGACTGATAACATTGCCTTCCAGCGTTACCCACGCCCCTTCGCGCATTGAAGGAACGGCCTGAATACGACTTTGACCATTCTCCTGCTGAACTTTATGACCGGCGTACATGCGCTCAGTGACGACAGGCTCTTTCTCAGCGGAGAAGCCGCCCTGCGCTGCCAGGGCAGGAATGGCGATGAATGAAGTGAGTAACATACCGGTGACGTTGAAGAACTGACGACGAATCTGACTGAAATATTGTTTTTGCATAGCAGGTTCCATTTATGATTTTACATCCTCCCAGGGGGGATGATTTGATGATAAATGAGCGCCTGTAAAAGCTCAATTGCTATCCCCGGTAGGGGGATAAAAATGTGATGGGCTTCAGAGATAAAAAACCCACCGGGGGGTGGGTTCAGAGAAGAGTCATGTAAGGCGAAATCAGCGGGTCACGCCGATCCAGCCGTGATAACCCATGTAGATGCCAACAAGGGCAATCAGTACGCTTGAGAAGTACGGGGCCCGACGTGCCAGCGTATCCAGGCCGCTCCAGCGTTTTGTTGCCTGACGAACGCTGAAAGCCGCTGCTGCGCCCACTGAAACCAGCGTAATCGCTAACCCAATGCTGAAACACAGTACCAGCGCGGCACCGAGCGTAAATTCTTTCACCTGGATGCAGAGCAGCAAAACGGTAATGGCTGCCGGGCAAGGAATGAGTCCTCCGGTCAGGCCGAACAGGATAATTTGCCCGGTGGTTACGCTGCGATTGGCAAAGCGTTTTTTGATGTCGTTCGCGTGCGCTTTCTCATGGGCGTCCTGATACTCGGGGGAATTAACATCCAGTCCCTCCAGCGCGGAGTGATCGTGGTCATGATCGTGACCGTGTTCATGCTCGCGGAATTCCACATCATAATCGTGTACATGGCCGCGATGACCCAAAGAGAGACGAACATCAAAACTGTGCGGCTCCGGGATCGCCAGGGCCGATTCCATAAACCCGTCTTTTTCGATGAAATCAAAGGCCTGTGAAAATGTTCCTGTGCCCCGGTTAGTGACCAGCGAGATATCGCGGGCTTCCCATTTCTTGCCGCTGAGCGTGCGTAAACGCCAGTGAGGCGGCTGGCCTTCCTCGAAAATTGAGAGTTCAATGCTGCCATGACCGGTATCGATGATGCGGGTTTCGTCGTGATCGTGATGACCGTGGCCGTGTTCCTCTTCCTGCTCCATCTTCCACAGTTTTTCGCCGCGCCAGGTGCGCCAGAACATCCATGCCGCCGTGGCAAGAATGATGATCGCTGAAATCAGCTGGAACCAGGGTTCAGCCGATTCGGCGGTGAATTTCTGACTGACATACATTCCGCCCATGGCAATCAGCCAGACAACTGACGTGTGCGAAATGGTCGCGGCAAGCCCTAATAATACGGCTTGTTTGACCGTTCCCCGGATAGCCACAATAAAGGCGGCCATCATTGTTTTGGAGTGCCCGGGCTCCAGGCCGTGAAGCGCACCCAGCAGGATCGCGCTGGGGATGAACAGCCAGGCATTCGCCACGCCTTGCTGTAAAAGAGCAGAAAAATCAGTCATATTTCGCTTGCCTTAAAGATACTTGGTTATCTCTTTAAATTCGCTAAGCGTGTTATCAGACTCAGTGTAGTCGGCATGAAGGGCGTCCTCCAGGCAGTGATCCAGATGGTCATGAATTAAGGTACGCTTCGCATTCGTTATCGCCTTTTCCACAGCGTGCAGCTGCTGGGCGATATCCAGACACGCTTTTTCATCTTCGAGCATCTGGATGGTACTTTTCAGGTGCCCTGCGGCACGCTTAAGTCTTTTAATAATGTCAGGGTGTGATGCGTGAACGGTCATGATTTATCCTCTCCAGGTGGAGGGGATAAGATAATGTGTATCAACGCCATGGTCACACGTTTTATCGGCTTATCCTCTCCTGCCCGTTTGTCTGTTTTACGGAAATTACTTCTCTTTCTTCGGCCATGAAGGGTGTTCATCATCAATGACGAAATCATGCTCATGGGTCGATTCGTTGTTTGTTTCTGGATCGGTGTGGCTGTGAACCTGGGCGTAAACTTCATGCTCAGGCCGCCAGATAAGAACGGCAGTAATCAGTGACAGTGCGGCCACAATGGTCAGGGCGATGAACGAAGCCTGTGTCCCCCATGTTGCACCGACCCACCCGGCCAGCGGATAAGTCACCAGCCAGCATGAATGCGACAGTGCAAACTGGGCGGCGAACAGTGCCGGTCTGTCTTCAGCCGTAGAAGAACGGCGCAGCAGGCGACCACTCGGCGTCTGAGAAAGCGAATAGCCCACGCCCAGCAGCGTCCAGAGCACAACCAGCGTGATGTAATCCTTGAGGAAAATGCCCAGCCCCAGGCCAACGACTAAGAGTACGGTGCCCACAAGCATCGGCATGCGGTCACTCATTTTGTCGAGAAGTCTGGGGAGAATCAGAGCCGATATCATGGATCCGACACCGAAGAAGGTCAGCGCAATGGCGGTGGAGCGCTGCGAGAGACCAAAGTCCGCCTGAACCAGAACCACGGTGTTGACGATAACCATCGCACTTGCTGCGGCCACGGCCATGTTGAGTGCCAGCAGGCCGCGCAGTCTTGGGGTTTTCAGGAAGATGCGCATGCCCCGTGTGGTTTTGTCATAGATGCTGCGGTTGACCGTTAACGCTTTCATCTTTGGCAACGTCACGGAAACAACCAGAGTCGCTGAGGCGAGGAACCCGACCGCCGTACCGGCAAACAGGTTGTGGAAGTTCATGACCGTCAGCAGCGCCGCCGCCAGCATGGGGCTGATTACACTTTCCAGATCGTAGGCCAGACGTGACAGAGACAGCGCCCGGGTATATTCGCGTTCGTCAGGAAGAATATCCGGGATTGTCGCCTGGAAGGTTGGCGTAAACGCCGCCGAGGCAGACTGAAGAATGAAGATCAGGATATAGATTTCCCAAATCTGGGTGACAAAAGGCAACGCGACAGCCACGAGGGCGCGAACCAGATCCAGCGTCACCAGCATGGTTCGACGCGGGAATTTGTCGGCAAAGGCCGCTGCCACAGGCGCAACCAGAATGTAGGCGCTCATCTTGATAGCCAGTGCGGTACCCAGAACCGCCCCGGCCCTGTCTCCGGCAAGATCGTAGGCTAACAGCCCCAGGGCAACGGTCGCCAGACCGGTGCCGATAAGGGCGATAACCTGTGCCATAAACAGGTGGCGGTAGGTACGATTAGAAAGAATATTGAGCATCAGGAAATCTCTTGGCTTGAATTTACATCCCCCCCAGGGGGATGTTGAAAGCATAGAGGGAGCTGAAAAAAATGACAAGCTTTATCCTGGTGGGGAGGATTAAAGAGACATTCGTCAGTAATTAACTTCAGTTTTTAAGCTCATTAAGTCTTCATCAGCGAGTCCACTCTATTCGCATTCATTGTAAATATGTAGCATATTCTTCATTCTGTTATATCATTAACAAAATCCCTCGAAGGAGGGGAGACAATAAACAGAGAGTGGTGAGTGAAAATGAAATATCTCCTTCTCATCCTGTCGCTTCCGACAGAAAACGCCGCCGTCCGGATGCGGATCTGGCGTGCACTCAAAGCGTCCGGAGCGGCAGTATTGCGGGATGGTGTCTATCTGATGCCTGAAACAGAATTATGCAGGATGACTCTGGATGCTCAGGCAAAGGATGTCTGTGATGCTGGAGGGATGGCTTTGGTACTCAATACTGAAGAGCCTGAAGGTTCCTGTTTCGCCAATCTTTTCGATCGTGGTGAAGATTTTGCGGTACTGCTTGTAGAGATCTCACGTGCACAGGGAGCCCTGACCGGGGGGAATGTCCAGGAAACACTCAGGCTGGTTCGCAAACTGCGAAAATCGTTTACCGGTCTTGCTGACATCGACTTCTTTCCGGGAGAGGCGCAGCGCCAGGCGGACAATGCACTACAGGAACTGGAGATGGCCTGCTCGCGGATATTGTCACCTGATGAACCTCATATGGTGATCGGTACCATCCCGAAGTTACGCATAAGTGACTATCAACAGCGAGTCTGGGCAACACGACGGCGTCCCTGGGTGGACAGACTGGCCTGTGCGTGGTTAATCCGGCGCTTTATTGATCCCCGGGCAAAATTTCTCTGGATGAGCAATCCGGCGGAATGTCCGGCCGGAGCTATCGGGTTTGACTTCGATGGGGCCACATTCAGTCATGTGGATAACAGGGTAACTTTTGAAGTGCTGCTGGCTGGTTTTTCTCTGGAACAGGAGGGGCTTTCACGCACCGGGATACTCGTGCATTACCTTGATGTCGGCGGTGCCCAGCCCCCGGAGGCTGCCGGGGTGGAAAGTATTCTGGCGGGATTACGTGAAACCTTTACCGACGATGAGCAACTGCTGAATGCGGCCTGTCCCATTTTTGACAGCCTTCTGCTGACCTACAGCAAAAGCGCCTCCAGCGACGATAAGCCGGGTCATTAAGCCTCCGGTGTGGATCCATCAACACAGGTCATCATAGTCATGGACATCAATAACAGCAGTTCTTCAGACCCGGTGTCAAACGCAAAAAAACACTGACTGATGTGCAGATGAATAAAATTTATCTGCACATGCTGGCAAGGGAAGAGGATGAACGGACTGGTATGATGGAGTTAAGAAAAAGCGCCTTACGGCCAGCATGGTTCTGGCTAACGGTACTGGATGCATTGCGGAGGACAGGAATGCGCCAGAACCAGTTGCTGCACATTCGCCTGGAGGATGTAAATTTTGAGCACCGCTGGATTAATCTCCGGCCTGAGGGTTCCAAGAACCATAAGGAGCACCGGGTTCCGATTACTGAAAACCTCCGTCCCAGACTTGAAAGGCTCTATAACCTCTCCCTTGAGCGTGGCGCGAAGATGCAGGACCAGTTGTTTAATCTTTCTCGCTTTGATGGCCGGAAGAATGAAATCAGCAGCAACATGGATTATCCGCCGTTGCGTGCGTTTTTCAGACGGCTTTCACGAGAATGCGGTTTTACAGTCAGTCCGCACAGGTTCCGACACACCATCGCGACTAACCTGATGCGTTTGCCGGATCGTAACCTGAAGATGGCACAGGACCTGCTGGGTCATTCAACACCGGCGGTCACGCTGGAGTATGTTGAAAGTGACCTGGATAAGGTACGGGACATGCTGGAGGAGCTGGATGCTGCATAAGACTAATCTTAAGTTAAATCTAAGTTGATGAAATTAAAAATGGAAAAAAAAGGGATGTTTGCTTTACAAAAGATTGACACAGGGAAGATCTGAGGGTAAATACGTTCGTGAAGTAAATTGTGGACGTGAGAAATCCAGAGGATGGTACCAACATCCTCTGGATTTAAGTCCCGTGTTCAACTGATGCGGTAACACAAGTACCATCATCATGCCGTCTGGGGACTGCTGTCTTGCCCGTTAAGGATCTCATCTCTTAACGAACAGGCTCTGAAGAAGTGGTGCCCGGACTCGGAATCGAACCAAGGACACGGGGATTTTCAATCCCCTGCTCTACCGACTGAGCTATCCGGGCAACGGAGCGCATTAAACCGCAATCAGGCCTTATCGTCAACCTTATTTCAGGAAAAGCTGTTCAACTGCTTAAGTTTGCGGCAATCTGACGGTTTACGCGCCGAATCAGCCCAATTTAGCCGATTCGTTTACGTCAATGCTCCGCCCATACGGCATTGAGCAAAGCGCAGAATGTCTTCAGCCAGGCGATGTGCCGTATCGACATCAGCCTGGCTACGGTTTACCAGCATGCGGCTCAGACAACCCTCCAGCACGAGCTCCATCTGCTTAGCCACCATTGCCGGGTCATCCACTTCCAGTGTGGTCAGCAGTTCGTGGGTGAAGTCATGCGCCGCCCGTTTTTGCTGATCCGCCAACTGATGGATAGGATGGCCAGGGTCAGGATAGAACGTACAGGCTGCAATAAACAGGCAGCCCGGATAACGGTTGTTACTGACACATTCGGTCAGGGCGGTATAGCGCGCCAGCAGCTTTTGTTCCGCTGTCAGTTCTTCGTTCAGCATCAGTTGCCTGCGCCAGACATCAACCTGCTGGCTGAGATAGCGCAGAGCATCATAAAGCAGAGCCTCTTTATCCGGCCAGAAGCGCTTAAGCTCATCCAGAGGGTAATCGATACGGTCGGCTACCATCTCAAGCGTGGTGCTGGCGATCCCTTGAATCTCAAGTAATTGCAGGGCTTGTCCCAGTACGTCTTCACGTTGCACGGTTTTCTCCTCCGCTATTCCCAACGGTTTGTCCCGTCTAAAGTGTTGTTTACGGTTGGCGATCGCGCAAATGTGTGCTGAAAGCCGCCGCATCCATAAACCCGGTTACGCGCTGTTCCGGCTGCTCTTTCCCCTGTTCATTGAAGAACAAAATGGTTGGCAGACCGAGAACATTAAGTTGTTTCAGCAGGACCTTGTCCTGTGCACTGTTGGCTGTAACGTTCACCTGGAGGAGAACAGTCTCTTTCAGGGCACTTTGCACCTGTGGATCGCTAAAGGTGTATTTTTCGAACTCTTTACAGGCGACACACCAGTCAGCATAGAGATCGAGCATCACCGGTTTACCTTTTGCCTCTGCCAGGGCGCTGTTGAGTTCATCCACGTTTTTAATTTGGGTGAAGTTCAGATGCGCTTGTGTCTGACCCACCGGTGTGCCGAACGCCCAGTCCTGCAGAGGGCGTATGCTCACCAGCGCGGCAGCCAGCAGCAGGATTTGCACCAGGCGCATCCATGGCTGTTTCGCCCCCAGGCTGACGAGAAATGCCCAGGCAAAGAATGCTACGCCGAGCATCGCCCACAGGCGCAAGCCCCAGACGTCGCCAATGATACGCTCAAGGAGGAATACCGGCAGCGCGAGGATGACAAAGCCAAACGCGGTTTTCACCGTTTCCATCCACGGACCACTCTTAGGCAGCAGACGATTACCAAATACTGTTACCAGAATGAGCGGTAGACCCATCCCTAAAGCATAAAGGTACAACGTACCCCCGCCGAGCCACATATTGCCGCTCTGGGCGATGTAGAGCAGGATGGCGCTCAGTGGGGCCGTAGTACACGGGGAACAAATCAGACCGGCAATCGCCCCCATCGCAAACACGCCGCCTGCAGAGCCCCCCTGCTGACGGTTACTCATCAGCGTTAAGCGGGTTTGCAAAGCCGACGGTAACTGCAGGGTAAACAGGCCGAAAATCGACAGTGCCAGCAGGATGAAGATCGCCGACAAGCCAATAAGAACGTAAGGATGCTGCAGTGCTGCCTGGAACTGTAACCCGGCAGCGGCGACCACAAGGCCGAGCGCCGTATAGGTAAGCGCCATACCCTGCACGTAAATAAAGGCCAGCAGCAGCGCGCGGGCGGTGGAAAGGCGTTGCTTACCGCCCAGCACGATGCCAGAGATGAGCGGATACATCGGTAGCACGCAGGGGGTAAAAGCAATGCCAATTCCAATCAGTAAGGCCCACAGTGCGGAGAACGGAAGGTCAGCGGGAGCTTCACGCTTCTCGCCCGAAGGAAGAGGGGTAACCGTGGTTGACGCTTTCACTTCACTGAGTGGAACCACCTTCGTTTCAGGGGGATAACAGAACCCGGCATCCGCACACCCCTGATAGGTCACCGTCAGCGTGGCGCCTTTATCGGCCTGATTCACCGTAACAGGCACGCTCAGGCGCTGGCGATAGATTTCACTTTTGCCGTAAAACTCATCCTCATGCCACTCGCCTGGGGGCATCTGTAAAGCGCCCACGTTTGCCTGAGCTGGCGTGATGCTTACCTGCTTGCGGTAGAGGTAATACCCCTCTTTGACCTGCCAGTTGAGATTCAGGTCGTGCTGATTTTGCTGAAAATCGAAAATGAACGCCTGGTCGGCAGGGATAAAATTCGAACGGCCGGGTGCGTCAAACAACCCGGCAAATACTGACGTGCTGCACAGCAGCAGGATCAGCGTAAGGAAGCGTTGAGCCATGAGAGATAGTCGTTATCGCCGTGGACTACTGGCAACACCAGCAGCTCTGGGGTTTGGTAAGGATGATGAGATTTGAGGCAGTCCAGGAGTGCCTGCTGGTTCGCCTGATTCGTTTTTAACAGCATCTGGACTTCGTACTCCTGCTCCAGTTTACCTTCCCAGCAGTAAAGGGAGGTGGCTCCGGGGAGGAGCGTCACGCAGGCAGCCAGTTTTTCGGCCAGCACTTTGGCGGCGAGATCCTGGGCAGAGGCTTCATCAGGGGCGGTGCACAATACGACAACAGCATCAGGCGTGTTCACAAGTCGACCTCCTCATCACGAAAGTCTTCACTATATCACGCGAGGCGATTGGTCATTAATGAATCGGGCCGCAGAGCGGCCCGATTTTAATTATTTTTACAACAACGTATGGTTTACAGCACGATGCCGCCGATGATAAATCCGAGGATCACGCACAACGTAATGGCGACCACACCCGGGATCAGGAACGCATGGTTAAACACGTATTTACCGATACGGGTTGAGCCGGTGTCGTCCATCTCCACTGCGGCCAGCAGAGTTGGATAGGTTGGAAGAACAAACAGAGCAGAAACCGCCGCAAACGAAGCGATTGCCGTCAGTGGCGTTACGCCCAGCATCAGTGCTGCAGGCATCAGTGCTTTGGTGGTCGCCGCCTGAGAGTAAAGCAGGGTAGCGGCGAAGAACAGGACTACCGCCAACAGCCATGGGTAGTTGTGCAGCAGGTCACCCGCAACGGTCTGAATGTCGCTGATGTGTGCTTTCACGAAGGTATCACCGAGCCATGCAACGCCCAGTACGCAGACACAGGCGCTCATACCGGATTTAAAGGTGCTGGCGTTCAGCACTTCGCTGGTGTCAATTTTGCAGGTGATGCTAATCAGCGTAGCGATGGTCAACATGAACACCACAATCGCTTCGTTACGCGGCAGCACCGGGTTCTGGATCAAGCCCACCGTGTCACTGATGGCGGTCGCGTAGAACATGACTGCGACGATACCGATCAGGAACAGCAATACGGAGCGTTTTGCATGCGGTTTCAGTTCGAAGACCTGGCTACCACGCAGTTTCACTTCACCCTTAGCCAGACGTTCCTGATACACCGGATCGTCTTTCAGTTCGGCGCCAAGGAAGTTACACAGTACGGCAGTAATCATCACCGCAATCAGCGTCACTGGAATACAGATCGCCAGCAGCGTCAGGTAACTCACGCCCATCGGTTCAAGAATACCGGCGAAGAAGACTACGGCAGCGGAAATTGGCGACGCGGTGATTGCAATCTGCGACGCAACTACCGCAATGGAGAGCGGACGAGAAGGACGAATACCTTGCTCTTTCGCCACTTCGGTAATCACCGGCAACGTGGAGAATGCGGTGTGTCCGGTTCCCGCGAGAATGGTCATAAACCAGGTCACCAGTGGGGCAAGGAAGGTGATGTATTTTGGATGGCGGCGCAGCATACGCTCCGCCAGACTCACCAGGTAGTCCATACCGCCTGCCACCTGCATCGCTGCGATAGCGGCAATAACTGCCATGATGATTTCGATAACGTCAAAAGGTATTGCACCGGGTTTGATCTGAAAGATAAGGGTAAGAACGAGCACCCCGAGACCGCCGGCAAAACCGATGCCGATACCCCCGAGTCTTGCTCCCAAATAAATCGCCAACAAGACGATGACGAGTTCTGCTCCAAACATAAGGACCTGCCTTGCTTATTAACAAGTTGATATTGAATTGTTGTATTTTGGTAACGCTTATAAAGAAAAAAGGCACGTCACAAGTGACGTGCCTTAAGAAGCCTAGCCTGAACGGTTACTGTTCGCTTTCATCGGTATATCGTTTCGCTTTATATGCCGGGTGCATCAGGTTTTGGGCCGAGAAAATATCGTCCAGCTCGGCTTCGGTCAACAGTCCGCGTTCCAGCACCACTTCACGTACGCTCTTACCGGTTTCGGCGCAAATCTTACCGACGATGTCACCGTTGTGGTGGCCGATGAACGGGTTGAGGTAGGTGACGATCCCGATGGAGTTGTAGACATAACCTTCACAGACTTCTTTATTCGCTGTGATGCCGTTAATGCATTTTTCCAGCAGGTTGTAGCAGGCGTTGGTCAGGATGTGGATGGATTCAAACATCGCCTGGCCAATCACTGGTTCCATCACGTTCAGCTGCAACTGACCCGCTTCAGAGGCCATGGTCACGGTCGTGTCGTTACCGATGACTTTGAAGCAGACCTGGTTCACCACTTCAGGCACAACCGGGTTCACTTTGGCTGGCATGATGGACGAACCCGCCTGCAGTTCTGGCAGGTTGATTTCGTTCAGACCCGCACGCGGACCAGAGGAGAGCAGGCGCAGGTCGTTACAGATTTTGGACAGTTTCACCGCCAGACGTTTCAGGGCGCTGTGTACCATCACGTAAGCGCCGCAGTCGGAGGTCGCTTCAATCAGGTCTTCTGCAGGGACAACCGGCAGGTTAGAGACTTCAGCCAGTTTCTGTACCGCCAGTTGCTGATAGCCATCTGGAGTGTTCAGACGTGTACCGATGGCAGTTGCGCCCAGGTTCACTTCAAGCAGCAACTCGGAGGTGCGCAGCAGGTTTTTCGTTTCTTCGTTGAGCAGCACGTTAAACGCGTGGAATTCCTGGCCGAGGGTCATTGGCACTGCGTCCTGTAATTGGGTACGACCCATTTTCAGGATATCCTGGAACTCAACCGCTTTACGCTGGAAGCCATCGCCCAGCTGGTTAATCGCGTCCACCAGTTTCACCACGGAGGCATACACCGCGATACGGAAACCGGTAGGGTAGGCGTCGTTGGTGGACTGGCATTTATTAACGTGGTCGTTCGGGTTCAGGTACTGGTATTCACCTTTCTGGTGACCCATCAGCTCCAGGCCAATGTTTGCCAGTACTTCGTTGGTATTCATGTTGACAGAAGTGCCCGCGCCGCCCTGATAGACGTCAACCGGGAACTGGTCCATGCATTTGCCGTTGTTCAGCACTTCATCGCAGGCCGCGATAATCGCATTTGCCGCGCTTTTAGGAATGGTTTGCAGCTCTTTGTTGGCCAGTGCTGCGGCTTTTTTCACCATCACCATGCCACGGACAAATTCAGGGATGTCGCTGATTTTGCTGTTGCTGATGTAGAAGTTTTCAATCGCTCTCAGAGTGTGGACACCGTAGTAGGCATCCGCTGGAACTTCCCTGGTACCCAACAAGTCTTCTTCGATACGAATGTTGTTTAACATGTGAACCTTCTTTTCAAGCTGCCGATGGATTGTACTAAACACACAGTATTAATGTGGTTTTGAATATTTTCTGACCGACGATTATTCCCTCAATCAGCCAGATGCTCGAGATCATATGCTGATGATAGCGAATTGCCGTAAGCTGGATCACTTATTATCGAGCCGATTCCATGATAATTATTAATCTGTGAAATGAGTCACCGCTTTAATATTTCCAAAAAAAATATCCGTGCAAACTGATTGAAATTTCGCTAACCGTCACCATCTCATACAAACGCGCGTCGCGAACACATTCAGACAGGGGCCCAACGGCACCTGCCACACAGGAGATGCCAGTGCGCTGGATACCGTTTATTGCTTTCTTTCTCTATGTTTACATTGAGATTTCCATTTTCATCCAGGTTGCCCATGTGCTGGGCGTCCTGCTGACGCTGATTCTGGTGATTTTCACCTCTGTCATCGGCATGTCGCTGGTGCGTAATCAGGGTTTCAAAAATTTCCTGATAATGCAGCAGAAGATGGCTGCTGGTGAAAGCCCGGCCGCGGAGATGATCAAAAGCGTGTCTCTGATTATTGCGGGTCTGCTGCTGATTCTGCCGGGGTTCTTCACCGACTTCCTCGGCCTTTTATTGCTTCTGCCACCGGTGCAAAAGCACCTGACCATGAAGCTGCTGCCGCATCTGCGCTTTAGCCGTATGCCGGGCGGTGGGTTCAGCACCGGCCCGGGTGATACGTTTGAAGGGGAGTATCAGCGTAAGGATGAACAGCACGACCGTTTAGACCATAAAGACGATCGGTGATTTTTTTGCCCGGTGGCGCTTCGCTTACCGGGCCTACGGATTCTGCCGTTTTGGTAAAAACAGCCACAGCCCTACCAGCATGACAATAGCGTACACGCTCTTCCATCCCACCATCGCCAGTAGTAACAGGCAAAGCACGCCTCCGATGACCGCCAGTACTTTGTAGCGACCTTTCAGCAGCCGACAACCCGACAGCATGCACAGCAGATAGATCATAATGAAAATGCCGTTGGCGTAGACGATCAGCGCATCCAGATTGATATTCAGGGCGTAAATACACAGCGTACTCAGCACGCAACAACCCAGCACGGCATTCAGAGCAGTTAATGGAAGCTGGCGTTTTGACAGACGCGCGAGCCGGCTTTCAGGCTTATACAACGCTTGCGACCACACCAGGCGGGCAAAACTCTGAATGTAGATATTGAGGCTGGCAAAACAGGCGAGATAACCAATCACGCAGGCCACCCAAAGGGCTTTCACCCCAAACAATTGCACCACAATGCCTGGTAGCGAGGCGGCAGCCGCTTTATCCGCCCCGAATGCGTTAAAGTGCAACACAAGCACGGTACACGCCCAATAGACCGTTCCCGCCAACAACAGACCAATCATCAGCGCGCGCGGGAAATCGCGTTCAGGTTGCGTAAACTCAGAAGCCAGATGAGCGAACGCTTCAAGTCCAACAAAGCACCAGAACATGACGGAGAGCGCAGCGAAAAGCTGCGAATGGTCGACATCCTTGAGTGCCGGGAAGGGAATTTCCGCTACGGTGAGATTTCCTGCCCACCAGATAGCGACAATCAGTGCGACGATAAGGATTGCGACCAGCGTTTGCAGATTGGCACTGGAACTGGCTCCGCGCGAACCGACCCACCAGACAATCGCCAGCGTACCCAGTTCGGCCAACAGCAGTTGCTCGTTATGCCAACCAAACAACGCCTGGCCAAAGCCGGTCGCAATATGAAGCGCCGCAGGCAGGCCAACCGGAATGACGGAGAGAAACAGCCAGCCGGTAACACGCTGCAACCGCGGGCCAAAGGCCAGCCCGACAAAATGCGCCACGCCGCCCGCGCTGGGAAAATGTCGCCCCAGGATGGCAAACACAATGGCTATTGGGAAAACCAGCGCAATCAGTACCGGCCACGCCCACAGGCTGTTATTTCCGGCAACCATCGCCGCCAGTGCGGGTACGGCAAACACGCCCGTCCCTAACAAGGAGGTTGAGAGCAGGCCAACGCCTTGCGCCAGCCCCAACTCCTGCTTGAGTCCACTCATTGACATCGCCCTGCCAGTACTAAAAGAGAGGCGATGGTAACACTTTCGCAAATTTTTTTTTCAACTCCCCCTTGAAGGGGTAAAAAGCTATCCCCATCTCTCAGGGCACTAGTCGGAAAACCGCATGCGGGCCGGCGTCATCCATAACTGATAATGACTTTCTCAAAGGAGAGCTATCAATGAGTATTCGTCCGTTACATGATCGTGTGATCGTCAAACGTAAAGAAGTTGAAACCAAGTCTGCTGGCGGTATCGTTCTGACCGGTTCTGCAGCAGCCAAATCAACGCGTGGCGAAATCATCGCTGTCGGTAAGGGCCGCATCCTGGAAAACGGAACTGTGCAGCCACTGGACGTTAAAGTTGGTGACATCGTAATTTTCAACGATGGCTACGGCGTGAAATCCGAGAAGATCGACAATGAAGAAGTGTTGATCATGTCCGAGAGCGACATTCTGGCAATTGTTGAAGCGTAATTTACGCACGAGAATTTGAGGAAATAAGAACATGGCAGCTAAAGACGTAAAATTCGGTAACGACGCTCGTGTAAAAATGCTCCGCGGCGTAAACGTACTGGCAGATGCAGTTAAAGTAACTCTGGGCCCGAAAGGCCGTAACGTAGTGCTGGATAAATCCTTCGGCGCGCCAACCATCACCAAAGATGGTGTTTCCGTTGCACGTGAAATCGAGCTGGAAGACAAGTTTGAAAACATGGGTGCGCAGATGGTGAAAGAAGTTGCCTCTAAAGCGAACGACGCTGCTGGCGACGGTACCACCACCGCGACCGTACTGGCGCAGGCTATCATCACCGAAGGTCTGAAAGCCGTTGCTGCGGGCATGAACCCAATGGATCTGAAACGTGGTATCGACAAAGCTGTCGCTGCTGCGGTTGAAGAACTGAAAACGCTGTCTGTACCATGCTCTGACTCTAAAGCGATTGCTCAGGTAGGTACCATCTCCGCTAACTCCGACGAAACCGTAGGTAAACTGATCGCGGAAGCGATGGACAAAGTCGGTAAAGAAGGCGTCATCACCGTTGAAGACGGTACCGGTCTGGAAGACGAACTGGACGTGGTTGAAGGTATGCAGTTCGACCGCGGTTACCTGTCCCCATACTTCATCAACAAGCCAGAGACTGGTGCTGTTGAACTGGAAAGCCCGTTCATCCTGCTGGCTGACAAGAAAATCTCCAACATCCGCGAAATGCTGCCAGTGCTGGAAGCCGTTGCGAAAGCAGGCAAACCGCTGGTTATCATCGCTGAAGACGTTGAAGGCGAAGCGCTGGCGACCCTGGTGGTTAACACCATGCGTGGTATCGTGAAAGTGGCTGCGGTGAAAGCACCTGGCTTCGGCGATCGCCGTAAAGCGATGCTTCAGGATATCGCTACTCTGACTGGCGGTACCGTTATCTCTGAAGAGATCGGTATGGAGCTGGAAAAAGCGACCCTGGAAGACCTCGGCCAGGCTAAACGTGTTGTGATCAACAAAGACACCACCACCATCATTGATGGCGTAGGTGAAGAAGCCGCTATTCAGGGCCGCGTTGGTCAGATCCGTAAGCAGATCGAAGAAGCCACCTCTGATTACGACCGTGAAAAACTGCAGGAGCGCGTAGCGAAACTGGCAGGCGGTGTTGCCGTAATCAAAGTGGGCGCAGCGACCGAAGTTGAAATGAAAGAGAAGAAAGCACGCGTTGACGATGCCCTGCACGCGACCCGTGCTGCGGTAGAAGAAGGCGTGGTTGCTGGTGGTGGTGTTGCGCTGGTGCGCGTTGCCGCTAAACTGGCTGGCCTGACTGCGCAGAACGAAGATCAGAACGTGGGTATCAAAGTTGCACTGCGTGCAATGGAAGCACCTCTGCGTCAGATCGTATCCAACGCCGGTGAAGAGCCATCTGTGGTTGCGAACAACGTGAAAGCGGGCGAAGGTAACTACGGTTACAACGCAGCGACTGAAGAATACGGCAACATGATCGACTTCGGTATCCTGGACCCAACTAAAGTGACCCGTTCTGCTCTGCAGTACGCGGCATCTGTTGCTGGCCTGATGATCACTACCGAGTGCATGGTGACCGACATGCCTAAAGGCGACGCACCTGACTTAGGTGCTGCTGGTATGGGCGGCATGGGCGGTATGGGCGGCATGATGTAATCGTGCGTTCTACGTCGTAGAATGTGAAAAACCCCCGGGCAGAAATGCTCGGGGGTTTTTCTTTTGGTCATCTTTTAGGTATAAGGTTTACACACGGACAACTACTGTCCAGCTTATTGAAAACGAGGAATAACATGCGCGTAAAAGTCTGTGCAGGGATCGTAGGAGCAGCATTGCTGCTGGCGGGTTGTAGCTCCAGCAATGAACTGTCGGCAGCGGGCCAGGGCGTTCGCTTTGTGGAAGATAAGCCTGGCAGTGAATGTCAGCTGTTAGGCACCGCAACCGGTGAGCAAAGCAACTGGATGTCAGGTCAGCATGGCGAGGAAGGTGGTTCTATGCGCGGTGCGGCGAATGCCCTGCGTAACCAGGCTGCGGCCATGGGTGGGAACGTGATTTACGGCGTAAGCAGCCCAACGCAGAGTATGCTGTCCAGCTTCGTGCCGACCGCCAGCCAGATGAATGGCCAGGTCTACAAGTGCCCGAACTGATTGCCTTTTTCCCTCTCCCGTTGGGAGAGGGTTAGGGTGAGGGGAAATTAGTGCTGCCGCAACTGTAAATCCAGCGGCGTCTTGCTTGGCTCACCGCCAATCTCACGTGCCAGTTTCGGCACCATATAGCCTGAAACCAGCGTTAACAGTTCGCGCATAATCTGCCGGGCTTCTTCATCCGTTACCATGAAATGTGCCGCACCCTGAACGCGATCCAGCACGTGCAGGTAATAGGGCATTACTCCGGCATCAAACAGGGCATTGCTCAGGTCAGCCAGCACGTGGGCGCTATCATTCACGCCACGCAGCAGCACGCTCTGGTTTAGCAGCGTCACGCCCGCTTTACGCAGACGCGCCATCGCCGCGCGAAAATCATCGCCAATTTCGTTCGCGTGGTTAATGTGGTTCACCAGCAGCACCTGCAGTCGAGACTGCTCCAGGCGCGACACCAGGCCGTCAGTGATACGCGCCGGAATGACAATCGGTAAACGGCTGTGAATGCGCAGACGCTTAATGTGCGGGATGGCTTCAAGCTGAGTCAGCAGCCAGTCCAGCTCGTGATCTTTCGCCATCAGCGGATCGCCACCGGAAAAAATAATCTCGTCCAGCTCCGGATGGGCGGCAATATAGTCCAGCGCGACCTGCCAGTTGCGTTTATTGCCCTGATTTTCCGCATACGGGAAGTGCCGACGGAAGCAATAACGACAATTTACCGCGCAGCCACCTTTTACCAGCAGCAGGGCTCGGTTGAGATACTTATGCAGTAAACCTGGCACCACACTGTTCTGCTCTTCCAGAGGATCGGTGCTATAACCCGGCGCGGTGACAAATTCATTCTGCGAAGTAAGTGTTTGTTTTAAAAGTGGATCGTCGGGGTTGCCTTTCTCCATCCGTGCCACAAACGCACGGGGAACGCGCAGGGCGAAAAGGCGCTTTGCCTCGCGTCCTGCAAGCAACTCTGGGTGCTGATCGAGGTCTAAAAGACGCAGCAATTCATCAGGACTGGTGATTACATCGGCAAGTTGCGATAACCAATCTTCTCTGGACGGGGTGTTTAGGGTTACAATATGCGCCATTTTGTGGCTTAGCTACCAGTTAACAAATTTAGAGGGCCTTATGGCAACGTACTATAGCAACGATTTTCGTGCTGGTCTTAAAATCATGATGGACGGCGAACCGTACGCGGTTGAAGCCAGCGAATTCGTTAAACCAGGTAAAGGCCAGGCATTCGCACGCGTTAAGCTGCGCCGTCTGCTGACCGGTACCCGTGTTGAGAAAACCTTCAAGTCTACTGACTCCGCTGAAGGCGCTGATGTTGTTGATATGAACCTGACCTATCTGTACAACGACGGTGAGTTCTATCATTTCATGAACAACTCTACTTTCGAACAGCTGTCTGCTGATGAGAAAGCGGTAGGTGACAGCGCGAAATGGCTGCTGGATCAGGCCGAGTGCATCGTGACCCTGTGGAATGGCCAGCCTATCGCTGTGACCCCACCTAACTTCGTTGAGCTGGAAATCGTTGAAACCGATCCAGGTCTGAAAGGCGACACCGCAGGTACCGGTGGTAAGCCAGCCAAACTGTCTACCGGCGCAGTGGTTAAAGTTCCACTGTTCGTTCAGACTGGCGAAGTGATCAAAGTGGATACCCGCTCCGGCGAATACGTATCCCGCGTGAAGTAATTTACGTGATGATTGAAGGCGCAGCGCCCGCTGCGCCTGATTTTTACAGGCAGGGATGATGAAACGTACCGTTAAAATTCTGCTTCTGTTAGCGCTTTCCAGCGCATTACTCTCCGGCTGTAACACCACGCGTGGAATGGGACAAGATATCCAGGATCTCGGTCATATCATTTCTCACGCCGCCAGCTAAGTTCGTCTAATTTTCCTAAAAATGCTTCCTTTTCCGTCAGCCGACGGGATCTTGTCTATTCTTAAGTTGCTATACACAAAACAACTTTGGCTATAAAAGGAAGATATTATGGTTAAGAAGACAATTGCAGCGATCTTTTCAGTCCTGGTACTTTCTTCGGTGTTAACGGCCTGTAATACCACGCGTGGCGTCGGTCAGGATATTTCTGAAGGTGGTAGCGCAATCTCTGGTGCGGCAACAAAAGCCCAGCAGTAATTAACAAACGGTACGGGACCTGATGGGTTTCGTACCGTCAGCTTTCTGATTCCTGCAAGGATAAAAACGGTGAAAAACGCGTATCCATATGCAGTTTCATGCGGATATTTCGTTTATAGGTATAGACCGTTTTCCCGTTGATACTCAGGTGAGCGGCAATTTTCTGATTGCTCGCACCGTCCATCCACAATGTCAGCACTTTCTCTTCCTGCCGGGTCAGCAAGGGGGCCGCCGTCGTCGGCCTGTCAGCGCTTGCGCGCGAGACTAATGCGTCGTTGATAACCGTTGCGACTTCTTCGAGGCTGGCGTTTTTCAACAATGACGACCAAACCGGGAACTGCCCGAGCCAGTCCGTCATGCTGTTGTCTTCTCCCGATTGCAGCAAGATAAAAGGCAATTTTTCACTGGCGTTAAGTAGGGTAGAGAGCTGTTGGAAATGGTGAATATCCTGCCTGAAGCCGTACAGGTCAGCGATAACCAGATTGGGTTTCCATTGCAGAATGTGCTCTCTGGCAAGAAATAGATTATTCAGCCCGGTCACAACGTAGTGCCCAGGGAACAAACCGGAGTGATTGAGCCATGCTTCAAACCCTGCGCGGGTGAAGTGACAACGGTCAATCAATAGAATTTTGAACATATTTTATTCGCAGTCGGCTAGTGGTTTGGCTTCCTGCCATCAGAAAGCACATCATCATAGAGAAGTCAGATGAGTGGTAAATGCCTGAACTCCGCGCCATACTGCGGCTATTTCTTGCCTTAACGTGTTCAGCAGAAAGGGATTGAAAAAAAATCGCACGCTAAGCAAAATAAAGGGCGTAATCTTTGCCTTACGGGACGACCCGTAAGCGTATCTTTCACCGGGGACGGCCCCAACTTACCTGTAAGTTAAGGAGCCTTAAATGTCCTGGATCGTTCTTTTAATTGCCGGCCTGCTCGAAGTGGTATGGGCGATTGGTCTCAAGTACACCCATGGATTTACCCGTCTGACGCCCAGCGTCATTACCGTTACCGCGATGATAGTCAGTATCGTCCTGTTGTCGTGGGCGATGCGTTCTTTGCCTGTGGGAACGGCTTATGCTGTCTGGACTGGCATTGGTGCCGTAGGCGCTGCCATCACGGGCATTCTGCTGCTGGGAGAGTCAGCGAGCCTGGCACGTATCGCCAGCCTCGCTCTGATCGTGGCCGGTATCATTGGGTTGAAACTCAGCACGCATTAATGGGGTTGTTCTACCCAGATGAGTTTTGACACATCAAACCCCTGCCGGGTCGCAACATCCAGCATCTGCTGTTTCATCTCAGACGAGATGGTTGGCGTGCGGGAGAGTATCCACAGGTAGTTGCGATCCGGCCCGCAAACCAGCGCATGGCGGTACTCTTTGTCGAGTGCTATTACGTTGTAGCCGCCATAGAAGGGGCCAAAGAAGGAGACTTTGAGCGCGGCCCTCCGTGGATCGCCAGTGAAGTATGCTTTTCCTGTCGACTGCTGCCACATCTCCCGGTCGGGATTATAGCCCCTGTTGATCACCTGAATACCGCCATCATCCATCGGACTGTAATTCGCAGTGACTTTCTCTAAGCCCCGTTCAAACCGATGGTCCAGGCGGGCGATTTCATACCATGTTCCGAGGAAGCGTTGTGCATCGAAAGGCGTGACAACGGTAACGCCAGAAGGTGGGGTAGGGGAACTACAGGCAACCACTAAAAACGCGGCTGTCACCGCGGCGATAACAGGCAGAATGCGCATAGGAGTTTCCTTACTGTTTTTTGTTAAGTGTAGATGACGGCAAGGAAAATGCGGGGTGTTTTGCCGGGTAAGCAGAGTCGCCACCCGGCAATGTTTTACTTCAGCGCGTCGAGGATATGATATGCCGCCTCAACTCGTGCCGGGTTCGGGTAGCTTTTATTCGCCAGCATCACAATGCCAAGCTGCTTTTCTGGAATAAACGCCACATAGCTGCCAAACCCGCCAGTAGAGCCCGTTTTATGCACCCAGGACGCTTTTACCGGAGTGGCCGTGGGATTCACTTCTACCGCAGGCAACGGTGCCAGGGCAACCTTATTATCGCTACCCTCGACCACGGTTTTGGCCTCTACCGGCCAGTTCAGCATCTCCCAGCCTAACCCTTGATACATGGCACCTACGCGCCAGTATCGGGATTGCGCAAGGGCGATACCTTGCTTCAGAGAGGTATCCTGCAGAGTATCGGGAGACATGTTCGCCATCACCCAGCTCGCCATATCTTTGACGTTGGTTTTCACACCATAGGCTTCGGCATCCAGCATGCCCGGAGAAACGTGGACGGCTTTACCGTCACGGTATCCCCAGGCGTAATGCTCTTGTTCAGATTCCGGAACGTTAATCCACGTATGGTCCAGCTTGAGCGGCTTAAAGACCCGCGTCGTTATGGCCTGCTCATAGTTCATGCCGGAAGGTTTGACCGCAAGGGCGCCAAAAAGACCAATACTGGCGTTCGCATAAAGACGCGTGGTTCCCGGCTTCCACTCTGGCTGCCAGTCCTGATAGAAGCGCAGCAGAGAGGCGTTATCGGTCACCTCATCCGGTACCTGTAATGGCAGACCACCCGCAGTATAGGTAGCCAGATCCAGCATGCGAATTCCCTGCCACTGCTTGCCTGTCAGCTCAGGCCAGTATTTTGTTACCGGATCGCTCAGCGAAATTTCACCGCGAGCAATGGCATCGCCACCCAGGACGCCGGTGAAGGTTTTACTTATAGAACCCAGCTCGAACAACGTTTGCGGGGTAACAGGTTTGTTCGCCGCGATATCGGCTTTGCCGAAGGTAAAGTAGTACGGCTGACCCTGATAAATTACGGCGACCGCCATCCCCGGGATGGTCTGCGCTTTCATCAGCGGGGTAACGGTACGTTCGACCACTGCAGCCAGCTGTTTTTCTGACATCGGTGCAGCAAAGACGGAGCAGGAGGTGCTGAGTAACAGGGCGCAGCAAAGGGATTTTTTCATCATCAGTTATCTTCCGTAATAGCAGGTCAAAGGAGTGTCCGGGCCCGTCAGACAGCTGTAGTCTGTGGGATTTGACTGTCGCTGACAAACGGTTAAATTTAGCATTAGCTGTTAATTTTTCTAACGGATGGGCCGATGACTCGCAGCTATCTCCCGCTTAATTCGCTTCGTGCTTTCGAAGCAGCCGCAAGGCATCTCAGTTTTACTCATGCCGCGATAGAGCTGAATGTTACCCATTCTGCTATCAGCCAGCATGTTAAGACGCTGGAACAGCATCTGAACTGCCAGCTTTTTGTTCGCGTTTCGCGCGGGTTGATGCTGACGACGGAAGGTGAGAATTTGCTGCCAGTGCTTAACGATTCGTTCGATCGTATCGCCGGAATGCTGGATCGCTTTGCCAGCCATCGTGCGCAGGAGAAACTCAAAATTGGTGTGGTAGGAACCTTCGCGACCGGTTTTTTATTCTCGCGGTTGTCTGATTTCCGCCGCTGCTCTCCGCATATCGATCTTCACCTTTCAACCCATAACAATCGCGTTGATCCGGCGGCTGAGGGGCTTGATTACACGATCCGCTATGGTGGCGGAGCATGGCACGGTACCGAAGCGCAGTTTCTTTGTCATGCGCCGCTGGCCCCGCTTTGCTCACCTGATATCGCCGCCGGTTTACATACTCCGGCCGACATTCTGAAATTTACCCTGCTGCGCTCCTACCGACGTGATGAGTGGTCGGCGTGGATGCAGGCGGCGGGGGAGAATCCCCCGTCACCCACGCATCGGGTGATGGTGTTTGATTCGTCTGTCACCATGCTGGAAGCTGCGCAGGCCGGTGTGGGAATTGCGATCGCTCCGGTCGATATGTTTACGCATTTGCTCAACAGCGAGCGTATTGTGCAGCCGTTTGCCACACAGATTGATCTGGGCAGTTACTGGTTAACAAGACTACAGTCGAGAGCCGAAACCCCGGCAATGCGTGAGTTTGCGCAGTGGCTGGTGGGCAAAATGCAGAAATAAAAAGGCCCGCCGGAGGGCGGGCCAGAAGGGTCAGATGGTGACCACGGCAATCAGCGTTACCACGGTCAGAATGGTTGCCAGGCCGTAGAACACCCATTTACCACTCGGAACATGGATTTTCAGGTCATGCATCGCATGGTGAATACGGTGCAGGCCACACCACAGCGGCAGGACGATCATCAGGAAGATAAATACGCGGCCGATAAAGCTGCCCGCAAACGCCAGTACGCGTTCGTAGCTCAGTGCATCGCCCGGGAACAGCCCCAGCGGCAGCATAATGCCGACCAGCAGGATGATCACCGGTGCGATGATGGCACTCCACATGCCGCCAGCGCCAAACAGCCCCCAGAAGACCGGCTCGTCAGAACGTTTTGGATTTGGATTGATCACAGTAGTCTCCTTACCAGAACAGTGCGACAAACAGAATGACCACAGTGACCAGAATCGTCACTGCCCAGAGCCCTTTAATCACCGGCTCTGGCCCCATTTTCTCGCCTTTTACGATAATGTTCGCCGCTTTTGGCGCCAGTTCAAACCAGGTCTTGGTATGAAGCAACGCAGCCGCGAGCACAATCAGGTTCAGGACAACAATGATCGGGTTTTGTAGAAAACCAACAAAGCTTGCCCAGGTTTCCGGACCATGCTTGAGGGCGAAAACACCGTACATCAGTTCAAGACTGAACCAGACCGCCGGCACCGCTGTGCCTTCACGCAGCATATAGAAGCGATAAAACGGCAGATTTTTCCACCAGGTGGACGGCACAGGCCGTACATAGGCTTTGCGTTTAGTCGTCATCATGCACTCCTTAGCGTGGTTTCAGGGTAGCGATAAGAAAGTCTTTCGAGCTTTCCACTTTACCCTGCTGAATGGCGGCGGCCGGATCGACATGCTTCGGACAGACTTCAGAGCAGTAGCCGACAAAAGTACAGCTCCAGACGCCGTTCTGGCTGTTAAGCTGCGCCATACGTTCTTTTTTACCGTGGTCGCGGCTGTCTTCGTTATAGCGATGCGCCAGGGTAATGGCCGCCGGGCCGATGAACTCTTTATTCAGACCGAACTGCGGGCAGGCGGCGTAGCACAGACCACAGTTGATGCAGCCGGAGAACTGATGGTATTTCGCCATCTGCGCCGGGGTCTGGGTGTTTGGCCCCTGATCCGGCGTGCGCGGGTTGCCGATGATGTACGGCTTAATCGCTTCCAGGCTTTCGATAAAGTGGGTCATATCGACCACCAGATCGCGCTCGATCGGGAAGTTGCCCAGCGCTTCAACCTTGATGCCTTTGGTGTAATCCCGCAGGAAGGTCTTACAGGCCAGCTTCGGCACCTTGTTGACCATCATGCCGCAGGAGCCGCAAATTGCCATGCGGCAGGACCAGCGGTAGCTCAGGTCAGGTGCGAGGTTATCTTTGATATAGCCAAGCGCATCCAGCAGAGAGGTTTGCTCGTCATAGGGGACTTCATAGAAAGCGCTATGTGGTGCGGTGTCCACTTCCGGATTGTAGCGCACCACTTCAACTTTCAGTTTTTGCATCTCAGCCATTCGCCTTCTCCTTCTTCTCGGCGGCTTCTGCTTCTGCGCCGTACACGCGTTTAGCTGGTGGCAGCGTGGTGATTTTCACGTCGCTGTAGTCCAGACGCGTAGTGCCATCTGCATCGCGCCAGGCGAGAGTGTGTTTCAGGAAATTGACGTCGTCACGTTCGGTACAGCCTTCATCAAGACGCTGATGCGCCCCGCGTGACTCTTTGCGCGCCAGCGCAGAGTGCGCCATACATTCTGCCACGTTCAGGCCGTGACCCAGCTCGATGGTATAGAGCAGGTCGGTGTTGAAGACGCTGGAGGTATCAGTAATGCGCACACGTTTGAAACGCTCCTGCAATTCCGCCAGCTTATCGACAGTTTTTTGCATCAGCTCAGGGGTACGGTAGATACCACAGCCTTCTTCCATCGACAGGCCCATTTCATCGCGGATCTTAGACCAGTTCTCGTTACCTTCCTGGTTCACCAGGTCTTTCAGGCGTTTTTCAACGTCAGTAACCTGAGCATCGAGCGCGGCACCGTTAGCTTCACCCGCTGTAGCCGCGCGTTCCATTGCGCGCTCGCCCGCCATGCGGCCAAAGACGACCAGTTCTGCCAGCGAGTTAGACCCCAGACGGTTGGCGCCGTGCAGGCCCACAGAGGAGCATTCACCCACGGCGAACAGACCTTTGATACGGGTTTCGCACTGTTGGTCGGTTTCGATCCCGCCCATGGTGTAGTGCGCGGTTGGACGTACCGGAATCGGTTCTTTCACCGGATCAACACCGACATATGCTTTTGCCAGTTCGCAGATGAACGGCAGGCGTTCCAGCAGCTTCTTCTCACCCAGGTGACGCAGGTCGAGATAGACCACATCGCCGCGTGGCGTGGAGATGGTGTTGCCTTTGCGCCACTCGTGCCAGAAGGCCTGGGAGACTTTGTCGCGCGGACCGAGTTCCATGTATTTGTTTTTCGGCTCGCCAAGCGGGGTTTCCGGGCCCATGCCGTAATCCTGCAGATAGCGGTAGCCATTTTTGTTGACCAGAATACCGCCTTCACCACGGCAGCCTTCTGTCATCAGAATGCCGGAGCCTGGCAGACCGGTCGGGTGATACTGTACGAACTCCATATCGCGCAGCGGTACGCCGTGGCTGAGCGCCATGCCCATACCGTCACCGGTGACGATGCCGCCGTTAGTATTGTAGCGATACACGCGGCCCGCACCGCCCGTTGCCATCACCACCGCATTAGCGCGGATCTGGACGAGCGTGCCTTCCATCATGTTCATCGCCACCAGGCCACGAGCCTGTCCGTCATCAACCAGAATGTCGAGGACGAAATGTTCATCAAAGCGCTGAATTTGTGGGAACTGAAGAGAGGTCTGGAACAGAGTATGCAGCATGTGGAAGCCGGTCTTATCGGCGGCGAACCAGGTACGTTCGATTTTCATCCCACCGAAGCGGCGAACGTTGACGCTGCCGTCCGGACGGCGGCTCCACGGACATCCCCACTGTTCAAGCTGGGTCATCTCCGTAGGACAATGGTGCACAAAGTAGTCGACCACATCCTGTTCGCAAAGCCAGTCGCCCCCTGCAACCGTGTCGTGGAAATGGTATTCAAAGCTGTCATGATCCTGCGCGACGGCGGCGGACCCTCCTTCAGCTGCAACCGTGTGGCTGCGCATTGGATAGACTTTTGAAATCAATGCGATTTTAGCGTTGGGATTAGCTTGTGCTGCAGCAATCGCAGCACGTAATCCAGCACCGCCAGCGCCAATTACGGCAAGATCGGCTTGAAAAGTTTGCACGACATTCCTCCAGATTTTTGTTATTTCGCAACGCGACAAACTAAAGGTAGTTCACCTGCCCAAAGGGACAATTGCGAAAGCGTTTCCACTGCTCCTTTATGGGTAAAACAGTATAACCGTGTAGATGTCAGGGAAATTTGACGTGTTCGATTTTTTTGCTGTTCTGTACGGTGATTTATCATCGTGATTGATGAATTGCGTCACGTAATTACGCACCTAAATGAAATGCGCGTTTTTACTGCGCAAAATTTGTCTCTGTCCCCGCTAACGAGTAGACTTCGTGCCCTTGTCTGAAATCGGAGAATTACCCATGAGCGAAACGGCCACCTGGCAGCCGAGCGCATCCATCCCAAATCTGTTAAAACGCGCTGCAATTATGACGGCGATCCGCCGTTTCTTTGCCGACCGCGGAGTCCTGGAGGTGGAAACGCCGTGCATGAGTCAGGCAACGGTAACCGATATTCATCTGGTCCCGTTTGAAACCCGTTTTGTTGGCCCGGGGCACTCTCAGGGCATGAATTTGTATCTGATGACCAGCCCGGAATACCACATGAAACGCCTGCTGGCGGCAGGATGCGGTCCGGTGTATCAGCTGTGCAGAAGCTTCCGTAATGAAGAGATGGGGCGTCACCACAATCCGGAATTCACCATGCTGGAGTGGTATCGTCCGCACTATGATATGTACCGTCTGATGAATGAGGTGGATGACCTGCTGCAGCAGGTGCTGGATTGCTCAGAAGCGGAAACTCTCTCCTATCAGCAGGCTTTCCAGCGCTATCTGGAAATCGATCCATTGTCAGCAGACAAGACTCAATTGCGCGAAGTGGCGGCAAAACTGGATCTCAGCAATGTGGCAGATACTGAAGAAGATCGCGATACGCTTCTGCAGTTGCTGTTCACGTTTGGCGTTGAACCGCAGATTGGCAAAGACCGCCCGACGTTTGTCTATCACTTCCCGGCAAGCCAGGCGTCTCTGGCGCAGATCAGCACGGAAGATCATCGTGTGGCAGAGCGTTTTGAGGTCTATTACAAAGGCATCGAGCTGGCGAACGGTTTCCACGAATTGACGGACGCGCGTGAACAGCAGCAGCGCTTCGAGCAGGATAACCGTAAGCGTGCCGCACGCGGTCTGCCGCAGCAGCCTATTGATGTTAATCTGCTTGAGGCATTAAAAGCAGGTTTGCCGGATTGCTCCGGCGTGGCGCTGGGTGTTGACCGCCTGGTGATGCTGGCGCTGGGTGCAGAACAGTTGGGCGATGTGATTGCGTTTACGGTCGATCGTGCCTGAAAAAATGCCGGGTGGCGCTGCGCTTGCCCGGCCTACTCCCCCGGTGGCAATTTTCCTTTCCATTTCGCATAACAATATTAAAAACTGCCACATTCTCTATACACGGGTCTTTTTCTTAATTTGCTCCCTATAGGCACAATTTTTGTCTGGTCTTCTGCTACCATCCGCGCAGATTAATTTCCTTTGGATGGTTCTATGTCCCACTCACTCAAAAAGATGACCCTCACCGGGCTCATCCTGATGATTTTTACCTCCGTCTTTGGCTTCGCTAATAGTCCGTCGGCCTTTTACCTGATGGGTTACAGTGCGACGCCGTTCTATATCGTTTCAGCCCTGTTCTTCTTCATCCCATTCGCGCTGATGATGGCGGAAATGGGGTCGGCATACCGGAAAGAAGAGGGAGGGATCTACTCGTGGATGAATAACAGTATCGGCCCGCGCTACGCGTTTATTGGCACGTTTATGTGGTTCTCCTCTTACGTTGTCTGGATGGTCAGTACAGCGGCCAAAGTTTGGGTACCGTTCTCGACGTTTGTTTTCGGTAGCGATAAAACCCAGGTCTGGTCTCTGGCGGGCCTCAGTTCTACACAGGTGG
Source organism: Enterobacter ludwigii (assembly GCA_023023105.1). NCBI lineage: Bacteria > Pseudomonadati > Pseudomonadota > Gammaproteobacteria > Enterobacterales > Enterobacteriaceae > Enterobacter > Enterobacter ludwigii. The sequence continues at coordinate 450,376 of CP083824.1, forward strand.
TCGGGATTCTGGCTGTTTGCTGGATGGTGGTTGTGACGCTGGTCGCGTCTAAAGGCATCAATAAGATTGCCCGGATTACCGCCGTGGGCGGGATCGCAGTGATGTGTTTGAATCTGGTGCTGCTCCTGGTCAGTATCGCTATTCTGTGCCTGAACGGCGGTCACTTTGCGCAGGAGGTGAACTTTGTTGCTTCGCCTAACCCAAGTTATCAGTCCGGCCTTGCGATGCTCTCTTTTGTGGTATTCGCCATTTTCGCCTACGGTGGTATCGAGGCGGTAGGTGGTCTGGTCGACAAAACGGAGAACCCGGAAAAGAACTTCGCGAAAGGGATTATATTTGCCGCCATCGTCATTTCCATTGGCTATTCGCTGGCAATCTTCCTCTGGGGGGTCAGTACCAACTGGCAGCAGGTGTTGAGCAACAACACCACTAACCTTGGCAACATTACTTATGTGTTGATGAAAAGCCTGGGAATGACGCTGGGACAGGCGATGAACCTGACGCCGGAAGCGGCGGTGACAATGGGCATCTGGTTTGCGCGCATTACCGGCCTGTCAATGTTCCTCGCCTATACCGGCGCGTTCTTTACGCTTATCTACTCGCCGTTGAAAGCGATAATCCAGGGCACGCCAAAAGCGCTGTGGCCAGCGCGTATGACGCAACTGAATACGGCGGGAATGCCTGCCAACGCGATGTGGATGCAATGTCTGTTGGTGTGCGTATTCATTCTGCTGGTATCGTTTGGCGGTGATACCGCGTCAGCGTTTTATAACAAGCTGACCCTGATGGCGAACGTGTCAATGACGCTGCCGTATCTGTTCCTGACGCTGGCGTTCCCGTTCTTCAAAGCGAAGCAGGGTCTTGAACGTCCGTTTGTGATTTTTAAAACCCGCACGTCAACGCTACTGGCGACGACTGTGGTCGTGCTGGTGGTGGCGTTCGCGAATATCTTCACTGTCATTCAGCCGGTGATTGAAGCGAATGACTGGAACAGCGCGATGTGGATGGTTGGCGGCCCGATCTTCTTCTCGCTGCTGGCGATGGGGATTTATGAGAATTACCGCCGACGCTCAGTGGCGTACGTCACGGAAGCGGTGTAGCGGTTAAAACGCCCCTCCCGAAAGAGAGGGGCGAAGATTTACAGGCTTCCCGCCGGGCGCTTACGTGCCGCCGACGTCAATGTTCTTCCCGTTTTACGTCCGTCCAGACTTTCCAGACGCATCTGGAACGGTGGGAATGGCATATCAATACCATGCTCGCGGAAGCCAGCCAGAATCAGCTGGTGGATCTCGTGGCGCAGCGGCATACGGTGTCCCATTTCTGCAGCGTAAATACGCAGCTCGAAAATCTGAATCCCCTGCTGCAAATCGACCAGGAACACTTCCGGTGCCGGGTTATCGAGCACCAGCGTGCAGCGCTCGGCTGCGGTGTAGAGAATTTGTGTCACCTCTTCACTGTTGGCATCCGACGGTGCCGGTAGTGTCAGCACAACACGCGTGACCGAGTCTGACAGCGACCAGTTGATGAACTGTTCGGTGATGAATGCCTTGTTCGGCACGATGATCTCTTTACGGTCCCAGTCGCTGATCGTTGTGGCGCGGGTATTGATCTTCGTTACGCTACCGGTCAGATCGCGGATCGTCACCGTATCGCCTATACGTATCGGTTTTTCAAACAGGATGATCAGGCCGGAAACAAAGTTAGCGAAAATTTCCTGCATGCCAAAGCCAAGTCCAAATGTCAGCGCAGCGACCAGCCACTGTAATTTAGACCACTCAATGCCAATCATTGAGAAACCCACCATCCCGCCAAAGAGCAGGATCAGGTATTTAGTGATGGTGGTAATGGCGTAGCCCGTGCCGGGGGTTAAATCCAGGTGTTGCAGCAGAGCCAGCTCCAGCAGCGCCGGGAAGTTACGTACCAGTTGGGTAGTAATGATCAACACCAGAATGGCAATCAGTACTGAACCTAAGGTTATAGGCTCCAGACTTTCCACACCCTGAACTGTAGATGTCACGTCCCAGAGAGAGATGTTCTCCAGGAAGCCAAACGCGGAGTGAATTTCCGACCACAGCACGATCACCGACAGGAGAGCAATCAGCATCAGGATGGAGCGCACCAGGCGCAGGGACTGGGTACTGATGGCATCCAGATCCAGTTCGACATCGTCCGCCTCCGTCGTCCCTTCCGTGCTGTTGACGTGGTTTGGCTCATCCTCACCCCGCGCACGCTGAGCGAGGATTTCTGCCCGGCGATGCTTGGCACGGTCGAAGGCCAGACGGCGGCGCTGAATCAACATCCAGCGACGGATGACGTGATACACCACCAGAAGCAGGAACCAGATCGCCACCGAGGTTTCCAGCCGCGCCAGCAGCGCCTTCGAGGTCGCCAGGTAACCCACCGCCGCTGCCAGCATCGCAATCAGCGGAGCGCTCAGCAGCAGGTTCCAGAGCAGGCGGTTGAACATGTTGTCGCCGCTACCGGATTTATCAAGATAGAGCGGTATACCGGCGCGTTTCAGGCTGAGCGTGACGATGGCCAGCGCCCCGCATATCAGCATAAAGCAGAGGCGACCCAGTGAGCCTGAGAACTCCCGGTCGTTAAGATTATCGAACATAATCAGCGCCATAATGAGTGGCACAATCAGTCCGATGCTCATCAGATAGTAACGCATGGCGCGTGCAACACGATTACGCGGCCAGCCAAAGTGGGCGATGAACAGGCCATTTGGCCGCGCGAATGTGGCACAAATCATCACGACCCACAGCAGTGGAACCGTCGCGGTGACGCCATCGCCTATCGCCACGGCGAGCGGATAGGGCCAGGCTTCCCGCAGGCCGTACCCCAGCGTCATCCACAATACCGGTAAAGGAGAGGCCACGAGAATCGACCAGAACACCGTGCGGAGCGTCAGCCAGAAGTGATCCTGGGTGACTTTCCCCACGCGCGAACTGGAACGCTCCAGAAAACGGGTGAAATGTCTGCGCGAGTAAATGCTAAAGCCCACCAGAATCAATGCGCCCAGCAGTGGGAAAATGGTCTCTTTGCTGGTGAGCATCATCACGCTGGCCTGTCCCAGCTGGCTGAAGGTGTCCAGTGAAATCAGGCGGCGCAGATCCTGAACAATCTCAATTGGCCACGAGAAGGTCATTGGACGCACGTCGGAGGTCCAGAAGAGGTAACGGTGCGTTGCCTCGTTTACCTCTTTCAGCGCATCTTCCAGCTGACTGTTTGACACCTTCAGCTTGGTAAGCTCGAGGATCAGCGTATCACCGCCCTGGAGCAGTGAGTTCAGGAGTTCACGCTGGGTGCGCAACTGGGCTTCAAGGATCCGGTTTTGCTCACTGCTCAGAGGTTGCCCGTCAGCCTGACGGATCTGGCGAATTTGCGGTTGTTTGTTGAGAAGATCTTCAAAGTGCAGTCGCTGAACGCGTAGCTGAGCCATCTCGGTATCCAACTGCTGCGGCTTCGGCATTTCCGGCAGGCGTGCAACCTGAGCTCGTAACGCCTCGCCCAGCAGGTTTGATGACCCAAGCCACTGCGACTGTTCGCGCAGAGTGTTGAGCGCCTGGCGGACCTGCAGGGTTTGGTTCGTCGCCTGCCGCTGTTGTGAAGCGACCAGGTCCATACGCTGTGCCTGCTGGTTCAGTGCCGCTGAAAGCTCACGGTTGATCTTGAACTGATCGACGATGCCGACGGGCAGGTTAGCGCTGTTTTCCGCCAGTAGCTCGGTACTTTCCAGCGCGCGTTCGGCCTCGCGCTGGCGCTGGCTATTAAGCTGGTTACGTAGCGCCTGGAGATAAGCATCAAGCTGTTCGCTCTGTTTTTGCGCCAGTTCTGAACGCATCCGCGATAGCTCCTGGCGGTTATTGGCGGAGAGCTGCGCCAGCTCCAGTTCATCGACCAGCGCTTTCAGGCGGGCAGACTCTGCCTGCAGCCCAAGGTTTTGTGCCTGGTTTTGCGGCGTGTTGCCGGTTTGTGTGCCGACACGGCGTTCAACCTCGTTGAGCTGACGGCGGGCATCGGTTTGCTGTTGCGGAAGCTGGCTGAGGGAGTCGGCAATTTCACGCGCTCGCTCCTGCTCCTGCTGAGCAAGGCGGCTCTTTTCCAGAAGCTGGCTGCTGACCTGCAGGATCTCCTGGTTCAGGGCGTCCGAGGTCATGCCTGCGGGCACGTCGCGCGGTTCGTCACGCAAATTATTGAGCTGCGCGCGCAGCGTCTGCGAGAGTTTGGGGAAGTTGTCGATAACCTGCTGATACTGCTGAGCGCGCTCAAGGGAGCCTTTCCGCTCCTCAAGCGCGTTCAGGGCAGACTGGAGCGACTCGACGGTCTCTGGCTGAGCGGGTTTGGCCGCTTTTGCCTGCTCCAGTTCCTGCGTTATCTGTTTGGCGTCGGGGGCTGTCGCTGCGTACGCCCCCATGCTGAGGCACCAGGCCATCAGTAGAACGATAATCGGGCGCACGTCAGCGATCCTTCTGTTGTTAGCCTTCGTCTTTTTTGTCGTCAACCAGCGGGCTGGCGTCGTGCTCGGCGTTAATCTCTTCCTGTGACAGCGGAGCAGATTCTGCATCTGGCGTCACGAAGGTTTCGGCAGAGACCGCCAGCGGCTGGCCCAGTTTGGTGACCGACAGGCTTTCGAGCTGTTCAGCCAGCTTCACTTTACCCGGCGCAAAAAGGTTGATCACGGTAGAGCCCAGCTTGAAGCGACCCATTTCCTGACCTTTCAGCAGGGCGACAGAGCCTTCCGCTTCACCGGCAGGCCAGGTCCAGCGCTTGATCACGCCTTCACGTGGCGGAGTGATGGTGCCTGCCCAGACGGTTTCGATGCTGCCGACGATGGTGGCACCCACCAGAATCTGCGCCATTGGGCCAAATTCAGTATCAAACAGGCAGATGACGCGTTCGTTACGGGCAAACAGGTTTGGTACGTTTTGCGCAGTCAGATGGTTCACGGAGAACAGATCGCCTGGAACGTAGATCATTTCACGCAGAATACCGTTGCACGGCATGTGCACGCGGTGGTAGTCGCGCGGTGACAGATACGTGGTGGCAAACGTACCGTTACGGAACAGGTCTGCCATCAGGTAGTTACCTGCCAGTAAGGCCTCCAGGCTGTAGTTGTGGCCCTTCGCCTGCAGGATTTTGTCGTCTTCGATGTTGCCCAACTGGCTGATCACGCCGTCTGCCGGCATCACCAGCACGTTAGGATCGGTATCAACCGGACGAACCTCGTCGCGCAGTGGGCGCACGAAGAATTCGTTGAAGGTGCGATAGCTGGCGGTATCCGGCTTCTGCGCCTCTTTCATGTCGACCTTGTAATATTTTACGAAAAGGTCGATGACCAGTTTGGTCAGCCAGCCTGCTCGTTTGCTTGCGCCCCAGCCCGCCAGGCGAGTGAGCCACAGTTTTGGCAGAATGTATTGAAGCGAAAGTTTAAATGCGTTTAACAAGGTAGCCTCCAGGCCATTGTTTTGTCGTTCCTGATCCGGTGGCAGAGCACCGGAACCTGAAAAAAGGGGACGATTTTAGCGATGCTTAGCTTAGTTGTCAGTTATCAGAATCAGAAAAGTTTTTACGCGTTTTTACTTGATCCATGCTCTCAAGAATACGGTGGTAATTCTCGAAGCGAGTCTCCGCGATTTCACCATTCTCGACCGCTTCACGGATAGCGCAACCTGGGTCGTTATCGTGTTTACAGTCGCGGTATTTGCAAGCGCCTAAATAATCATGGAATTCGACAAATCCGTTGAAGATTTGTTCCGGCTCGAGATGCCATAAACCGAATTCGCGCACCCCCGGAGAGTCGATCACATCGCCGCCATGTGGGAAGTGATACAGGCGTGATGCGGTGGTCGTGTGCTGGCCCAGACCCGAGACATCAGACACATCGTTGGTGAGGATCTCCTGCTGGAGACCAAGCAGGTTATTCAGCAGGCTCGATTTACCCACGCCGGATTGACCCGCGAAGATGCTGATACGATCGGTGAGCGCCTCTTCCAGCGGTTTCAGGCCATCTTTGGTGTAGCTGGAGACCATCAGAACGCGGTATCCAATCTTGCGATAGATATCCATCTGTTCATTGACGAAAGCCATTCCTTCGTCATCCAGCAGATCGATTTTGTTCAGCACGATAATCGGTTCAACCTGCAGTGTTTCGCAGGCGACGAGGTATCGGTCGATAATATTGAGTGAAAGTTCAGGCAAAATCGCCGAGACGATAACGATTTGGTTAATGTTGGCGGCAATCGGTTTCACGCCGTCGTAGAAATCGGGACGGGTTAACACAGACGTGCGCTCATGGACCGCTTCAACGATACCTTTTACCGTAACACCTTCCGCCGCCTCTTTACCCGGACGCCAGACGACGCGGTCACCGGTCACCAGAGAACGAATGGTCCGGCGGATGTTGCAGCGGTGGATCTCACCATCGGCGGATTCCACGTCGGCATGCATACCGAAACGGCTGATGACTACGCCTTCCGTTGGTTCGCCAAACAGGTTGTCGTCGTAATCGACCTTCTCCGAAGTGGTTTTAAGACGGCGCTGGTGATTGGCATTCACGCGGCGCTGCTGCCCTTTGGAGAGTTTATTTTTACTCAATCGCGCTGGCTCCTGGTCGCCCGTAAGGGGCAAAACCTCTATGATACACTCTAATTAATACTAGTTAACCTGCTACTGCCGGTTATGCGAGAAGGGTGGAAAATAACATGAGCGCGGATGAAAACAACCTGATTTGGATCGATCTTGAAATGACCGGGCTGGATCCCGAGCGCGATCGCATCATTGAGATTGCAACCCTGGTGACCGATGCCAACCTGAATATTCTGGCGGAAGGGCCGACGATTGCGGTTCATCAATCTGATGAACAGCTTGCATTGATGGATGACTGGAACGTGCGTACCCATACCGGCAGCGGTCTGGTGGATCGCGTGAAGGCCAGTACTCAGGGTGACCGTGAGGCGGAGCTGGCGACGCTTGAATTCCTGAAACAGTGGGTTCCGGCAGGCAAATCGCCAATCTGTGGTAATAGCATCGGCCAGGATCGCCGCTTTCTGTTTAAGTACATGCCGGAGCTCGAGTCTTACTTCCACTACCGCTATCTGGATGTGAGCACCCTGAAAGAGCTGGCTCGTCGCTGGAAACCTGAAATCCTGGATGGCTTTAAAAAACAGGGGACGCATCAGGCAATGGACGATATTCGTGAGTCTGTTGCGGAGCTGGCGTATTACCGCGAAAACTTCATTAAGCTGTGATTTTGAGATCCGGCGCCTTGCGTGGCCGGGTTTTTGCCGTTAAATTGTGCAGCTTGCCGATTAAATAAGCATTTGAACTGAATTTCGAAAAAATCGCTTTCAGGGGGGTTGCAGCTAAAAGGATTTCTCGTATAATGCGCCTCCCGTAACGACAGAGAATTACACGTTACGACAGCAACAAAAGCAGTACAGATTTGCGGGAATAGCTCAGTTGGTAGAGCACGACCTTGCCAAGGTCGGGGTCGCGAGTTCGAGTCTCGTTTCCCGCTCCAAAATTTGAAAGTGCTTTTAAAGCATGCACCACCCAAGCGGGAATAGCTCAGTTGGTAGAGCACGACCTTGCCAAGGTCGGGGTCGCGAGTTCGAGTCTCGTTTCCCGCTCCAAAATTTGAAAGTGCTTCCACAGCACGCACCACCCAAGCGGGAATAGCTCAGTTGGTAGAGCACGACCTTGCCAAGGTCGGGGTCGCGAGTTCGAGTCTCGTTTCCCGCTCCAAATTCATCTTCATCTTTAAAATATCCACAGCGAAAAAATTCGTTGGGGACGTTTTCTGTTGTCTCTGAAATACTCTTGTGAACAGAGTTATCCACAGAAACTACGTTTAACCGGAATCGGCTAAAAACTTAGCAGGGTGAATAGTATTCGTGTAATTAGCTGTATTATATGAATAAAATTTGATTTCAAAATGTTATTGAGATCACTTGACCTCTTCTCCAGTCCCGATGCTGCTTGAGTTTGTATTTTTATACACAGGCTGTGAATATATTATGCGTCGCGCGTAAGCCCTTTCTCAATCACCCTCACCAGGCGTTGTTTCTTCGGTGATTGCACCTCTACTACGCAGGCATTTCGCTTCTCGATTTGCTGTGCAACCGCCCATTCTATGTGTTCATCGAGAAGTGGGTGCTCACCTCTGCGGCTTTCGAGCGCCTGAATATTGGCTTCATCCCAGGGCGCATTCCCCAGTGCAACGGCAACATTACGTAGCCAGCGCAGATGGCCAATGCGACGAATGGCAGACCCTTCTGTCACTTTCAGGAACCAGGCTTCGCTCCAGGCAAACAGCTCAACGAGTTGCGGTGCGTGCAGAGCTTTACGCGGACTGAAATCTTCTTCATCCGTGAGTTGTGAATAGCGGTTCCATGGGCAGATCAGCTGACAGTCATCGCAGCCGTAGATTCGGTTGCCGATAAGCGGCCGAAACTCCTCAGGGATCGCACCTTCCAGTTCGATAGTGAGGTAGGAGATGCAGCGGCGAGCATCAACAGTATAGGGTTCAACGATAGCGCCGGTGGGGCAGATGGTCATACAGGCCACGCAGCGGCCACAGCCTTCCTCTACCGGACCGTCTACCGGCAGCGGTAAATCAATCAGCAGTTCCCCGAGGAAGAAGAACGATCCGGCGTCGCGGCTAAGGATAAGTGAGTGCTTACCTGTCCAGCCAAGCCCGGCTTTTTCGGCGATCGGGCGCTCAAGAATAGGCGCAGAATCGACAAAGGGTCTAAAATTCAGCGAAACACAGTGCTGCTGAATAGTTTCCCCGAGTTTTTTTAAACGGTTACGCAGAAGCTTATGGTAATCACGTCCCAGGGCGTACCGGCTGACGTAACCCAGCGAGGGGTTTTTTAGCGTGCGCGCAAAAGCCGCGTTGGCGGGCAGGTAGTTCATGCGCACGCTGATGACACGTAATGTGCCCGGCAAAAGCTCGTGCGGACGGGCGCGCATCATGCCATGACGCGCCATCCACTCCATTTCGCCGTGGTATTGTTTGTCCAGCCAGGCCTGTAGTTTCGGCTCGCTGGCGGAGAGGTCGGTATCGGTAATGCCTACCTTCTGGAAGCCAAGCTCAGCACCCCACTGTTTAATTTTTTGCGCTAACTGATTGAGATCGAGGGGCTGTGACATGACGGACCATACAGTGAAGAAAAACCCCGCAAGTATACCACATTCCATCTGGCGTGCGGACGACCTCCGGCGCGCCGAAAAAGAGGCAGCAGACAGCCTCGGTATCACCCTATATGAACTCATGCAGCGCGCAGGCGAAGCCGCGTTCAACGTTGCCCACAATGCATATCCGCAATCCAGACACTGGCTGGTTTTGTGCGGGCACGGCAATAACGGCGGTGACGGTTATGTTGTCGCCCGTCTTGCCGTTGCTGCGGGTATCCGCGTGACGTTGCTGGCGCTGGAGAGTGATAAACCGCTGCCGGAGGAGGCCTGCGCGGCCCGAGATGCCTGGCTGAATGCCGGCGGTGTGATTCATGCTCCTGATATCCTCTGGCCGGAGGATATGGATCTGATTATTGATGGTCTGCTCGGGACCGGTCTACGCAGTGCGCCGCGTGAGAACATTACCGCGTTGATTACACATGCCAATTGCCATTCCGCGCCGGTGGTGGCGCTGGATATTCCCTCAGGCCTGATAGCACAAACTGGCGCGACGCCGGGGGCAGTAATTCAGGCGGCGCATACGGTGACATTCATCGCCCTGAAGCCGGGTTTACTGACCGGCAAAGCGCGGGATATGGTCGGCGTACTGCACCACAATGCGCTGGGTCTGGACAGCTGGTTAGCCGGTCAGGAAACGCACCTTTCGCGCATTGATGCTTCGCAGCTTGCAGAGTGGCTGCCCCCGAGACGTCCCACATCCCATAAAGGCGATCATGGCAAACTGGTGATTGTCGGGGGGGACTACGGTACGGCGGGGGCTATCCGTATGGCGGGTGAAGCGGCATTGCGAAGCGGTGCTGGTCTGGTGCGAGTCCTCACGCGCATCGAGAATATTGTGCCGATCGTTACTGCCAGACCCGAGTTGATGGTGCATGAGCTTACGCTCCCGATGCTTGAGGAAAGCCTCGAGTGGGCAGATGTGGTCGTTATCGGCCCCGGGCTTGGGCAGCAGGCGTGGGGTAAACAGGCCCTGCAAAAGGTCGAGAATTTTCGTAAACCGATGCTGTGGGATGCTGACGCGCTGAACCTTCTGGCAATCAACCCGGATAAGCGTCACAATCGCATTCTGACGCCACACCCCGGCGAAGCCGCGCGTCTGCTTAACTGCAGCGTGGCAGAAATTGAAAGCGATCGCTTACTTTCTGCTCAGTGTCTGGTAAAACGTTACGGAGGTGTTGCCGTTTTGAAAGGGGCAGGAACCGTCGTCGCCAGTGACGAGACGCTGGGCATTATTGATGCCGGAAATGCGGGCATGGCGAGTGGCGGAATGGGTGATGTGCTTTCAGGCATCATTGGCGCATTGCTTGGACAGAAACTTCCCCTTTATGATGCAGCCTGTGCGGGCTGCGTGGCTCATGGTGCAGCGGCAGATCAACTGGCTGCACGTTACGGTACACGCGGTATGCTGGCCACCGATCTTTTTTGCACGCTGCGGCGTGTTGTTAACCCGGATGTGATTGACGTAGAAAATGACTAATCGAGCGATTCCTTTACCTGATGAACAAGCCACTTTAGATCTCGGCAAGCGCGTGGCGCAGGCCTGTCAGGGGGCAACCGTCATTTATCTGTATGGTGATTTAGGTGCGGGTAAAACCACCTTCAGCCGGGGCTTTTTACAGGCGTTAGGGCATAGCGGGAATGTGAAAAGCCCAACCTACACGCTGGTAGAACCGTACACCCTTGAAAATCTCATGGTGTACCACTTCGATTTATACCGCCTTGCGGATCCTGAGGAGCTGGAATTTATGGGGATCCGTGATTATTTTGCCAATGATGCCATTTGCCTGGTGGAGTGGCCGCAACAAGGTGCGGGTGTGTTGCCTGACCCGGATGTCGAAATTCACTTAGATTACCAGGCACAAGGGCGTGAGGCACGCATCAGTGCGGTTTCCTCATCAGGGTGTTCCTTACTGGCTCGTTTAGCCGGTTAAGCTTAGGGATAACGGGATGATTAATCGCGTTAAAAGTTGGTTATTGGCTGCCACTGTGCTGCTGTGCGCGCAGGCCGGGGCGGCTAACCTCTCAGATATTCAGGTATCGAACGGTGAAAACCAGGCCCGGATCACATTCAGTTTTATGGGTGACCCTGAATACGCTTTTTCACAGCCAGACAGCCACAGCGTGGCGCTGGATATCAAACAAACCGGAGTGATTCAGGGATTACCGCTGCAGTTCAGCGGTAACAATCTGGTGAAGAGCATTCGCTCAGGCACACCACAAGATAGCCAGTCATTGCGCCTGGTGGTTGATCTCACCGAAAAGGGCAAAACGAAGGCGGTCAAGCAACAAAACGGCGCGAACTATACGGTGGTTTTTACCATCAATGCTGACGCACCTCCACCACCACCGCCTCCGCCAGTGGTGGCAAAACGCGTCGAAGAACCGGTTTACACACCGCGTCCTTCTGAACCTGCACGTAATCCGTTTAAATCGGACAGCGACCGCATTACCAGCGTCACCAGCAGTAATAGCGTTACACGCCCTGCGGCCAGCGCACGTCGTGCGGTCAGCGGTGATAAAGTGATTATCGCGATTGATGCGGGCCATGGAGGTCAGGATCCCGGCGCGATTGGTCCAGGCGGCACGCGGGAGAAAAACGTCACGATTGCGGTAGCCCGTAAGCTGCGGACGTTGTTAAACGATGATCCGATGTTCAAAGGCGTGCTGACTCGCGACGGCGACTATTTTATCTCTGTAATGGGCCGCTCAGATGTGGCGCGTAAACAAAATGCCAACTTCCTGGTCTCCATTCATGCGGATGCAGCGCCAAACCGTAGCGCGACTGGCGCATCGGTATGGGTGCTTTCGAACCGCAGGGCGAACAGCGAAATGGCAAACTGGCTGGAAGAGCACGAGAAACAGTCTGAACTGTTAGGCGGTGCGGGTGATGTGCTGGCAAACAGCCAGTCAGATCCATATCTCAGCCAGGCAGTGCTGGATTTACAGTTCGGTCATTCCCAGCGCGTAGGTTATGATGTCGCCACTAACGTATTGAATCAGTTGCAGGGCATCGGAGCATTGCATAAGCGTCGTCCGGAGCATGCGAGCCTGGGGGTTCTGCGTTCGCCGGATATTCCATCCATTCTGGTGGAGACAGGCTTTATCAGCAATAACAGTGAAGAGCGCCTGCTGGGCAGCGACAGCTACCAGCAGCAACTTGCCGAAGCCATTTATAACGGTTTGCGTAAATATTTTGAGGCGCATCCTCTGCAGTCCGCGCCACAGGGCGGGGCAGCTCAGACGGCCAGTGCCGCGCAGCCTGGCGAGATAACTGCGACCAACTAAGGAGAATTCATGCCGATTCAGGTTCTACCGCCGCAGCTTGCGAACCAAATCGCCGCCGGTGAGGTGGTAGAACGCCCTGCGTCGGTGGTGAAGGAGCTGGTGGAAAACAGCCTCGATGCGGGCGCGACCCGCATTGATATTGATATTGAACGCGGTGGCGCGAAGCTAATCCGCATTCGTGATAACGGCTGTGGTATCAAAAAAGACGAGCTGGCGTTAGCGCTGGCTCGTCACGCTACCAGTAAAATTGCTTCTCTGGATGACCTGGAAGCCATCATAAGCCTCGGTTTTCGCGGTGAAGCGCTGGCCAGTATCAGCTCGGTTTCCCGTTTGACGCTGACCTCCCGCACGGCTGACCAGGCAGAAGCCTGGCAGGCCTATGCTGAAGGGCGCGATATGGATGTGACGGTCAAACCTGCGGCGCATCCTGTCGGTACGACGCTGGAAGTCCTGGATCTGTTCTACAACACTCCCGCCCGACGCAAGTTCATGCGTACCGAAAAAACCGAGTTTGGCCATATCGACGAAATCATCCGTCGTATCGCGCTGGCCCGTTTCGATGTCACCATTAACCTCAGTCATAATGGCAAAGTGATGCGCCAGTACAGAGCGGTGGCCGAAGGGGGGCAGAAAGAGCGTCGACTGGGAACTATCTGTGGAACACCGTTTCTGGAACAGGCGCTGGCCATTGAGTGGCAGCATGGCGATCTGGCTTTACGCGGCTGGGTGGCTGACCCAAACGCCAGCAGCGCGGCGTTCGCGGAGATCCAGTATTGCTACGTGAATGGCCGCATGATGCGGGACCGTCTCATTAATCACGCCATTCGTCAGGCCTGCGAAGATAAGCTCGGAGCTGACCAGCAACCTGCTTTTGTGCTTTATCTGGAGATCGACCCGCATCAGGTCGACGTGAACGTCCATCCAGCCAAGCATGAAGTAAGGTTCCACCAGTCACGACTGGTACACGATTTTATCTATCAGGGCGTGCTGAGCGTATTGCAACAGCAGGTTGAACCGGTGTTGCCACTGGAAAATGAAGAGCCTGCCCCACGTTCGTTCCCGGAAAACCGTGTTGCTGCGGGCCGGAACCATTTTGCGGAACCCGCTGCGGTACGTGAGCCGGAAGCGCCGCGTTTCTCCTCTGCAGGGAGCGCTCCGCGCCCAACGGGAGCAAACTACCCGAACGCCCAGCCTGGCTATCAAAAGCAGCAGGGGGCGTTGTATCGCAAACTGCTGGAAACCCCAGCCGCGGAGCGTAAAGAACACATCCCGGTAGCGTCGTCTTCCCTGGACGCTCATAGCCAGAGCTTTGGCCGGGTGTTGACGATTGTCGTACCGGATATGGCACTGCTTGAGCGTGACGGCAAATTGATGCTTCTGGCTTTGCCGGTAGCCGAACGCTGGCTCAAACAGGTGCAGCTCACTCCGGGAGAAAATTTGGCCTGCGCGCAGCCGCTGCTGATCCCGGTTCGTCTGAAAATATCCGCTGAAGAAACAAGGGTATTGCAACGTGCAGAGGCCCAACTGGCGCAGATGGGCATTGAAATTGTGCTCGAACCACAACATGTGACAATTCGTGCAGTGCCTTTACCCTTACGCCAACAAAATTTACAAAACTTGATTCCTGAACTGATAGGCTACCTGGCGCAGCAAACATCGTTTGATGCCGCCAACACCGCGCAGTGGATCGCCCGTCATCTGGCAAGCGAACACACGCCGTGGAGTCTGGCGCAGGCCATTAGCGTGCTGGCAGAGGTTGAACGTCTTTGTCCGCAACTGGTGAAATCGCCGCCAGGGGGTCTATTACAACCTGTTGATTTACAAACGGCGATGAACGCCCTGAAACATGATTGACGTAAGCAAGGCGAGCCTGCCTAAGGCGATTTTTTTGATGGGCCCAACGGCCTCCGGCAAAACGGCACTTGCCATTGAGTTGCGTAAAGTTTTGCCCGTAGAGTTGATTAGCGTTGATTCCGCCCTCATCTATCGGGGGATGGACATCGGCACGGCGAAGCCTGACGCAGAAGAGTTGCGTGCGGCACCGCACCGTTTGCTGGATATTCTCGACCCTGCTCAGGCTTACTCCGCAGCGGATTTCCGCCGGGATGCCTTAGCTGAGATGGCCGAGATAACAGCGGCGGGACGTATACCGCTGTTGGTTGGCGGAACCATGCTCTATTTCAAGGCGTTGCTGGAGGGGCTATCACCTCTGCCATCAGCGGATCCTGAGGTAAGAGCGAAAATTGAGCAGCAGGCGGCAGAGCAGGGCTGGGACGTTTTGCACAAGCAACTGGCAGAGATTGATCCGGTTGCTGCAGCACGGATCCATCCAAATGATCCGCAAAGGCTTTCCCGGGCACTGGAAGTTTTTTTCATTTCGGGTAAAACTTTAACGGAACTGACGCAAACGTCAGGAGAGGCTCTGCCGTATCAGGTGCATCAGTTCGCCATCGCCCCGGCGAGCCGTGAACTGCTCCATCAGCGAATTGAGCAGCGTTTTCATCAGATGTTAGCTTCAGATTTTGAAGCAGAAGTGCGGGCGCTATTTGCCCGTGGAGATTTGCATACGGATATGCCTTCCATTCGTTGTGTGGGATACCGCCAGATGTGGTCTTATCTTGAAGGTGAGATTTCATACGATGAAATGGTTTATCGAGGTGTTTGCGCCACGAGACAGTTAGCGAAGCGCCAGATCACCTGGTTGCGCGGTTGGGAGGGGGTTCACTGGTTAGACAGTGAAAAACCGCAACAGGCGTTAAACGAAGTGATTGAGGTTGTTGGTGATATCGCTCACTGAATGTGTACAATTGAGACGTATCGTGCGCAATTTTTCAGAATCGCAAGGTTCTAAGTACAAAACAAGCATATAAGGAAAAGATAGAATGGCTAAGGGGCAATCTTTACAAGATCCGTTCCTGAACGCATTGCGTCGGGAACGTGTTCCAGTTTCTATTTATTTGGTGAATGGTATTAAGCTGCAAGGTCAGATTGAGTCTTTCGATCAGTTCGTGATCCTGTTGAAAAACACGGTCAGTCAGATGGTCTACAAGCACGCGATTTCTACTGTTGTTCCGTCTCGTCCGGTATCTCATCACAGCAATAACGCTGGCGGCGGCACTGGCAGTAACTACCATCACGGCAGCAACGCGCAGGGTTCTTCAACGCCAGCGCAGGACAGCGACGAGACCGAATAAGGTCTCTGCTGTTATCCACACGGGGAGCCAGGGATCCTGCGTTCCCCGCTGATCTTTTTAGAGAGGTTTACGCTTGTTTGACCGTTATGATGCCGGTGAGCAGGCGGTGCTGGTACACATCTATTTTTCGCAAGACAAAGATATGGAAGACCTCCAGGAGTTTGAATCTCTGGTCTCTTCCGCCGGTGTCGAAGCAATGCAGGTGATTACCGGTAGCCGTAAAGCGCCGCACCCAAAGTATTTTGTTGGTGAAGGTAAAGCAGTTGAAATTGCGGATGCCGTAAAAGCAACTGGCGCTTCAGTTGTGTTGTTTGATCATGCGCTGTCTCCGGCCCAGGAACGTAACCTGGAAGCGCTTTGCGAATGCCGTGTTATCGATCGCACGGGTTTGATTTTAGATATTTTTGCTCAACGTGCGCGTACCCATGAAGGTAAGTTGCAGGTTGAGCTGGCGCAGTTGCGCCATCTGGCAACGCGGCTTGTGCGTGGCTGGACCCACCTTGAGAGACAGAAAGGCGGGATTGGTTTACGCGGTCCGGGTGAAACCCAGCTCGAAACCGACCGTCGTTTGCTGCGTGGCCGTATTACCCAGATCCTCTCACGTCTGGAACGCGTTGAGAAACAGCGTGAGCAAGGTCGTCGTGCACGCTCAAAAGCCGACATCCCAACGGTGTCGCTGGTGGGGTATACCAACGCTGGTAAATCCACCCTGTTTAACCAGATTACTGAGGCCCAGGTTTATGCCGCAGACCAGTTGTTTGCGACCCTGGACCCAACGTTACGTCGTATTGACGTCGCCGATGTGGGTGAAACAGTGCTGGCGGATACCGTAGGGTTTATCCGTCATTTGCCTCACGACCTGGTGGCGGCGTTTAAAGCTACCCTGCAGGAGACGCGACAGGCGACCCTGCTGGTGCACGTGATTGACGCGGCGGATGTTCGTGTGCAGGAGAACATAGACGCGGTAAACGTGGTGCTCGAAGAGATCGACGCCCACGAGATCCCAACGCTGTTGGTGATGAACAAGATCGATATGCTGGAGGATTTCGAGCCGCGTATTGATCGAGATGAAGAGAACAAACCGATTCGGGTCTGGCTTTCTGCCCAGTCCGGTATTGGTGTGCCACTGCTTTTCCAGGCTTTGACAGAACGTCTTTCCGGTGAGGTAGCTCAGCACACGCTGCGATTGCCGCCACAGGAAGGCAGGCTGCGCAGCCGGTTTTATCAGCTTCAGGCGATAGAAAAAGAGTGGATGGAGGATGACGGCAGCGTGGGGATGCAGGTGCGTATGCCGATCGTTGACTGGCGTCGCCTCTGTAAACAAGAACCTGCGCTGGTCGACTATATCGTCTGATCAGAAAGGGGATGCCTGAATAATTCGCCCTTGCATAACAAATATGGAGCATATACATGGCGTGGAATCAGCCCGGTAACAACGGACAAGACCGCGACCCGTGGGGAAGCAGCAATAATCAAGGCGGCAACTCTGGGGGAAATGGCAACAAAGGTGGTCGCGAGCAGGGGCCGCCGGATCTGGATGATATCTTCCGCAAGCTGAGCAAAAAGCTTGGTGGCCTTGGCGGAGGTAAAGGTTCTGGTTCGGGTGGAAATTCTACCCAGGGGCCGCGCCCGCAAATGGGTGGCCGCGTGGTAGGCATTGTTGCCGCTGCGGCGGTGATCATCTGGGCTGCCACCGGGTTCTACACCATTAAAGAAGCGGAACGCGGTGTCGTCACCCGTTTCGGTAAGTTCAGCCATCTGGTGGAGCCAGGTCTTAACTGGAAACCGACCTTCATTGACGACGTTACCGCGGTCAACGTGGAGTCTGTTCGTGAACTGGCGGCATCTGGTGTGATGCTGACCTCTGATGAGAACGTGGTGCGCGTTGAGATGAACGTACAGTACCGCGTAACCGATCCTGAACGTTATCTGTTTAGCGTGACCAGCGCTGATGACAGCCTGCGTCAGGCAACCGACAGCGCCCTGCGTGGTGTTATCGGTAAATACACTATGGATCGCATCCTGACCGAAGGTCGTACCGTTATTCGTAGCGATACCCAGCGTGAGCTGGAAGAGACCATTCGCCCGTACAACATGGGTATTACCCTGCTGGACGTCAACTTCCAGGCCGCTCGTCCGCCGGAAGAGGTGAAAGCGGCGTTTGATGACGCGATTGCTGCCCGTGAAAACGAACAGCAGTACATCCGTGAAGCGGAAGCGTACACCAACGAAGTGCAGCCACGTGCTAACGGTCAGGCGCAGCGTATTCTTGAAGAAGCTCGCGCATATAAAACCCAGACCATCCTGGAAGCACAGGGTGAAGTGGCGCGTTTCGCGAAAATTCTGCCGGAATATAAAGCGGCTCCGGAAATTACCCGTGAACGTCTCTATATCGAGACCATGGAAAAAGTGCTGAGCCACACGCGTAAAGTGCTGGTTAACGACAACAAAGGCGGAAACCTGATGGTACTGCCACTGGACCAGATGCTGAAAGGCGGTTCGGCTCCGGCGGCGAAAGCTGACACCAGCGGTTCCAGCAGCCTGCTGCGTCTGCCGCCTGCGTCGTCCAGTAGCTCAAGCGCCACAACCACGCCTTCTTCGAACGATGGTGACATCATGGACCAACGCCGTGCTAATGCGCAGCGTAACGACTACCAGCGTCAGGGGGAATAAGGATGCGTAAGTCAGTTATTGCGATCATCATCATCGTGCTGGTCGTGCTTTACACCTCGATTTTCGTTGTGAAAGAGGGTGAACGCGGGATCAAATTCCAGTTCAGCAGCGTCGTCCGTGACAGCGACAAGCGTCCGGTGATCTATGAGCCGGGCCTGCACTTCAAAGTGCCGTTCATTCAGTCGGTGAAAACGCTTGATGCCCGTATCCAGACCATGGATAACCAGGCTGACCGTTTCGTGACCAAAGAGAAGAAAGACCTGATCGTTGACTCTTACATCAAGTGGCGTATCAGTGATTTCAGCCGTTACTTCCTGGCGACAGGCGGCGGCGACGTTTCTCAGGCAGAAGTGCTGCTGAAACGTAAGTTCTCTGACCGTCTGCGTTCTGAGATTGGACGTCTGGATGTGAAAGATATCGTGACCGATTCCCGCGGTCGTCTGACGCTGGAAGTGCGTGATGCGCTGAACTCCGGTACCGCAGGCACCGAAGACGAAGTCTCAACACCGGCAGCGGATGATGCGATTGCTAAAGCGGCGGAACGCGTTCAGGCTGAAACCAACGGCAAAGTGCCGGTGATCAACCCGAACAGTATGGCGGCCCTGGGTATTGAAGTCGTTGACGTGCGTATTAAGCAGATCAACCTTCCTGTGGAAGTGTCCGAGGCGATCTACAACCGTATGCGCGCCGAGCGTGAAGCGGTCGCCCGTCGTCACCGTTCACAGGGTCAGGAAGAGGCTGAGAAGCTGCGCGCGGCAGCGGACTACGAAGTCACCAAGACACTGGCGGAATCTGAGCGTCAGGGACGTATTCTGCGCGGTGAAGGTGATGCAGAAGCCGCGAAGCTGTTTGCAGATGCCTTCAGCCAGGATCCGGACTTCTACGCCTTTATCCGTAGCCTGCGAGCTTACGAGAATAGCTTCCAGAGCAACCAGGATGTGATGGTCCTCAGCCCGGACAGCGATTTCTTCCGTTATATGAAGACGCCAACCAACGCGACGCGATAAACTCAGGCTCGTTTGAGTATTCAAACCACCGCTCTTCACGGAGCGGTGGTTTTCTTTTATAAGGAATAAAAATGAATTCAACCATTTGGCTGGCGCTGGCGCTGGTGTTAGTTCTGGAAGGTCTTGGCCCGATGCTTTATCCGAGCGCATGGCGTCGTATGATTGCGACGATGAGTCAGCTCCCTGATAATATTTTGCGTCGTTTTGGTGGCGGTCTTGTGGTTGCTGGCATCGTGATCTACTACATGTTGAAGAAAACGATTGGCTGATCAAAAAGTGGTCGGATTTGGCGTATTTTGAGGTCAAAAAGTGCTGTATATCTGAAAAAGCGATGGTAGAATCCATTTTTAAGCAAACGGTGATTTTGAAAAAAATGGGTAACAACGTCGTCGTACTGGGCACCCAATGGGGTGACGAAGGTAAAGGGAAGATTGTTGATCTTCTGACTGAACGGGCTAAATATGTTGTACGCTACCAGGGCGGTCACAACGCAGGCCATACTCTCGTAATCAACGGTGAAAAAACCGTCCTCCATCTTATTCCATCAGGCATTCTTCGTGATAACGTCACCAGCATCATCGGTAACGGCGTTGTGCTGTCTCCTGCTGCGCTGATGAAAGAGATGAAAGGTCTGGAAGACCGTGGTATCCCTGTTCGTGAGCGTCTGCTGCTCTCCGAAGCTTGCCCGCTGATCCTGGATTATCACGTGGCACTGGACGTTGCGCGTGAGAAAGCGCGTGGCGCGAAAGCGATCGGTACCACCGGCCGTGGTATCGGCCCGGCTTACGAAGACAAAGTAGCTCGTCGCGGTCTGCGCGTGGGCGACCTCTTCGACAAAGCAACCTTCGCTGAAAAACTGAAAGAAGTGATGGAATATCACAACTTCCAGCTGGTGAACTTCTACAAAGCTGACGCTGTTGACTACCAGAAAGTACTGGATGACGTCATGGCGATTGCTGACATTCTGACCGGTATGGTTGTTGATGTATCCGATCTGCTGGACCAGGCGCGCAAACGTGGCGATTTCGTCATGTTTGAAGGTGCGCAGGGTACGCTGCTGGACATCGACCACGGTACCTATCCGTATGTGACCTCTTCTAACACCACCGCAGGTGGCGTGGCGACCGGCTCTGGCCTGGGCCCGCGTTATGTGGATTACGTTCTGGGTATCATCAAAGCTTACTCCACTCGCGTGGGTGCAGGTCCATTCCCGACCGAACTGTTTGATGAAACCGGCGAGTTCCTGTGCAAGCAGGGTAACGAGTTTGGCGCGACCACCGGTCGTCGTCGTCGTACCGGCTGGCTGGATGCGGTTGCAGTGCGTCGCGCAGTGCAGATCAACTCCCTGTCTGGCTTCTGCCTGACCAAGCTGGACGTACTGGACGGCCTGAAAGAAGTGAAAATCTGCGTAGGCTACCGTATGCCAGATGGCCGCGAAGTGACCACCACTCCGCTGGCGGCTGACGACTGGGAAGGCATCGAGCCAATCTACGAAACCATGCCGGGCTGGTCTGAGACCACTTTCGGTGTGAAAGAGCGTAGCGGCCTGCCACAGGCGGCGCTGGATTACATCAAGCGTATTGAAGAACTGACCGAAGTGCCGATCGATATTATTTCTACCGGCCCGGATCGTACTGAAACGATGATCCTGCGCGACCCGTTCGACGCATAATCTTCGTGACTGCTGGCCTGCGGGGGTGACCCGTAGGCCGGATAAGCGTAGCGCCATCCGGCGACCACTCCTCGATCTCTGCTTTTTCGCCCCGTCAGTCAAATAAATTAGCCGCTAACTATCTGGCTGGTTTATCATCATTAATGAATATCTCAGCGGTTTGTCCGCGATTTCCCTTTTTCCTGAGGTTGATGTGCAGTTAACAAGTTTCACCGATTACGGCTTACGCGCGCTGATCTACATGGCGTCGTTACCCGATGGGAAAATGACCAGTATCTCTGAAGTGACAGAGGTCTACGGCGTGTCTCGTAATCATATGGTCAAAATAATCAATCAACTTAGTCGTGCCGGATATGTTGCTGCCGTTCGCGGGAAGAATGGGGGGATCCGTCTCGGTAAACCGGCGCAGAGTATTCGTGTTGGCGATGTGGTACGTGAGCTGGAGCCATTGTCTCTGGTGAACTGCAGCAGCGAGTTCTGCCACATTACGCCCGCCTGCCGTCTGAAAAAGGCGCTTTCTAAGGCCGTGCAAAGTTTTCTCAAGGAACTGGATAACTACACGCTGGCCGATTTGGTTGAAGAGAATCAACCGCTTTATAAATTATTGCTGGTGGAATGAAGAAAATTTCCACCGGAGCTGACAACGGAGGAACCGACATGTCACAAGATCCATTCCAGGAACGCGAAGCCGAAAAATACGCGAACCCTATTCCCAGCCGCGAGTTCATCATTGAACACTTAACAAAACGCGAAAAACCCGCCAATCGTGAAGAACTTGCCGTTCAATTAAATATTGAAGGTGAAGAGCAAATTGAAGCCCTTCGTCGTCGCCTGCGCGCCATGGAGCGTGACGGGCAACTGGTCTTTACTCGCCGTCAGTGCTATGCGCTACCAGAACGCCTTGATCTGCTGAAAGGAACCGTCATTGGTCACCGCGACGGCTATGGCTTCCTGCGCGTGGAAGGTCGTAAAGACGATCTGTACCTTTCATCTGAACAGATGAAAATGTGTATCCACGGTGACCAGATCCTGGCCCAGCCGCTGGGCGCTGACCGTAAAGGTCGCCGCGAAGCTCGCGTGGTGCGTGTGCTGGTGCCAAAAACCAGCCAGATTGTTGGCCGCTACTTTACCGATGCGGGCGTCGGCTTTGTGGTACCGGACGACAGCCGTCTGAGTTTTGATATCCTGATCCCACCTGAAGAGGTTATGGGCGCGCGCATGGGCTTTGTGGTGGTGGTTGAGCTCACCCAGCGTCCTACCCGTCGCACTAAAGCGGTCGGGAAAATCGTGGAAGTATTGGGCGATAACATGGGCACCGGCATGGCTGTTGATATGGCGCTGCGTACCCATGAGATCCCGTACATCTGGCCGAAAGCGGTTGAAGAACAAATTGAAGGCCTTCGTGAAGAAGTGCCTGAAGAGTCTAAAGCTGGCCGCGTGGACCTCCGCGATCTGCCACTGGTGACGATTGATGGCGAAGACGCCCGCGACTTCGATGATGCGGTGTACTGCGAGAAAAAACGCGGCGGCGGCTGGCGCCTGTGGGTTGCCATCGCGGATGTGAGCTACTATGTTCGCCCGCACACCCCGCTGGATAACGAAGCGCGCAACCGCGGTACCTCGGTTTACTTCCCGTCACAGGTTGTGCCGATGCTGCCGGAAGTGCTCTCTAACGGCCTGTGCTCCCTGAACCCGCAGGTTGATCGCCTCTGTATGGTTTGTGAGATGACCATCTCCACCAAAGGGCGCTTAACAGGTTACAAATTCTACGAAGCAGTCATGAGCTCACATGCGCGCCTGACCTATACCAAAGTCTGGCATATGCTGCAGGGCGACCAGGATCTGCGCGAACAATATGCGCCGCTGGTGAAGCACATTGAAGAGCTACATAACCTCTACAAAACGCTGGATCAGGCTCGTGAAGAGCGCGGCGGGATCTCCTTTGAGAGCGAGGAGGCGAAGTTTATCTTCAACGCGGAACGTCGCATTGAACGTATCGAACAGACCCAGCGTAACGACGCGCATAAGCTGATTGAAGAGTGTATGATCCTGGCGAACATCTCGGCGGCACGTTTTGTTGAGAAAGCCAAAGAACCTGCGCTGTTCCGTATTCACGATAAACCGTCGACGGAAGCCATCACCGCGTTCCGTTCAGTACTGGCTGAACTGGGTCTGGAGCTGCCTGGTGGTAACAAGCCAGACCCGCGTGATTATGCCGAGCTGCTGGAATCCATTGGCGACCGTCCGGATGCAGAAATGCTGCAGACCATGCTGCTGCGCTCCATGAAGCAGGCGATTTACGATCCGGAAAACCGTGGGCACTTCGGTCTGGCGTTGCAGTCCTACGCGCACTTTACGTCGCCAATTCGTCGTTACCCGGATCTTTCCCTGCACCGTGCAATCAAGTATTTGCTGGCGCAGGAGCAGGGCCATAAAGGGAACACGACTGAAACCGGAGGCTACCACTATTCAATGGAAGAGATGCTGCAACTGGGTCAGCATTGTTCCATGACCGAACGCCGCGCGGATGAAGCGACCCGTGAAGTCTCAGACTGGCTGAAGTGCGACTTTATGCTGGATCAGGTCGGTAACGTGTTCAAAGGTGTGATCGCCAGCGTGACCGGTTTTGGTTTCTTTGTTCGTCTCGATGAGCTGTTTATCGACGGTCTGGTGCATGTCTCCAGCCTGGATAACGACTACTACCGTTTTGACCAGGTCGGGCAGCGTCTCATTGGTGAATCCGGCGGTCAGACCTATCGTCTGGGCGATCGTGTGGAAGTGAAGGTCGAAGCGGTCAATATGGACGAGCGCAAGATCGACTTCAGCCTGATCTCCAGCGAGCGTGGCCCGCGTAATGTGGGTAAAACGGCGCGTGAGAAGGCGAAAAAGGGTGGCAACGGTAATACCAGCGGCAAACGTCGTCAGGCGGGTAAGAAAGTGAACTTCGAGCCAGATAGCGCCTTCCGCGGCGAGAAGAAAAAGAAACCGAAGGCAGCGAAGAAAGAAGCTCGCTCCGCGAAAAAGCCTTCCGCTAAGACCCAAAAAATTGCCGCCGCTACCAAAGCGAAGCGCGCGGCGAAGAAAAAGCAGGCGGAGTAATTCCGCCCCTTACCCTGACCCTCTCCCCATCGGGGAGAGGGAAAAGTATCGTCATAATGAGAACCATCAATGAGTGAAATGATTTACGGCATCCACGCGGTGCAAGCCCTGCTGGAGCGCGCACCGGAGCGTTTTCAGGAAGTGTTCATTCTGAAAGGGCGTGAAGACAAGCGTCTGATGCCGCTGATCCACGCCCTGGAGGCACAGGGTGTGGTGATCCAACTGGCAAACCGCCAGTTCCTGGATGAGAAAAGTGACGGCGCGGTTCACCAGGGGATCATTGCCCGCGTGAAGCCGGGTCGTCAGTATCAGGAAAACGATCTGCCGGATCTGATTGCCGAGCTGGATAACCCATTTTTCCTGATCCTCGATGGCGTTACCGATCCGCACAACCTCGGTGCATGTCTGCGTAGTGCTGATGCTGCCGGTGTACACGCGGTCATCGTGCCAAAAGATCGCTCTGCACAGCTGAACGCCACGGCCAAAAAAGTGGCCTGCGGCGCGGCAGAGAACGTTCCGTTGATCCGTGTTACCAACCTGGCGCGCACCATGCGTCTGCTGCAGGAAGAGAATATCTGGATTGTCGGTACCGCCGGTGAAGCCGATCATACCCTCTATCAGAGCAAAATGACTGGCCGTCTGGCGCTGGTGATGGGAGCCGAAGGTGAAGGGATGCGTCGTCTGACGCGCGAGCACTGCGATGAGCTAATCAGCATTCCGATGGCGGGCAGCGTGTCGTCTCTGAACGTTTCTGTTGCGACGGGCATCTGCCTGTTTGAAGCGGTGCGTCAGCGGGGCTAGCCTTTTGTGCCCGGTAAGCACAACGCCACCGGGCATTGACCTCACTCCTCTAACGACCGCAAATGGTCATCCTTCCTGAGCGTCATCAGCGCCGCAATGCTCACCACTGCTGTCGTCATGACGTAGTACGCTGGAATATCCAGATTGCCCGTCTCTTTAATCAGCCCGGTAATAATCAACCCTGCGCAGCCTGAAAAAATAGCGTTCGACAGGGAGTAAGCCAACCCAAGCCCGGTATAGCGCACACGCGTCGGGAACATCTCAGAGAGCATCGCCGGGCCAGGCCCTGCCAGCATTCCCACCAGACCACCTGCAATCAATACCACCAGCGCTTTCACTGCCAGCGTACTGGATTCGGCCTGCAGGATTTTCAGGAGTGGCAGGGCGAGGATCAGCAGCAGCGTGGTGGCGATAACCATCACCGTGCGACGCCCGATCCGGTCGCTCAGGATCCCAGAGGGAATGATGGTGAGTGCAAAACCAATATTCGAAATCACCGCTATTAATAACGCCTGGTTAAAGCCGGTGTGCAGCGCTGACTGCAGGTAGGTTGGCATAATCACCAGATAGGTATACCCCGCCGCTGACCAGACCATCACCCTGCCAATCCCCATTATGATAGCTCTGAGGGTCGCAGCGGTATCCGCCCGAGCGGTGACCGGTTTGTCCTGCTGCTGCACAAAGCTGGGTGTCTCTTCCATGCTTACCCGAAGCCATAGTGCGACGACGCCCATGGGCAGCGCCAGGAAGAACGGAATGCGCCAGCCCCAGTCATGCAAAGCTTCAGGGGTGAGGAGGGCGGAGAGTAGCGCGACAATGCCTGCGCCTGCCAGCAATCCCAGCGCCACGGTGAAGGATTGCCACGCGCCGTACAGGCCGCGCTTGCCGCGCGGGGCAAACTCCGTCATCAGCGAGACCGCACCGCCGTACTCGCCGCCCGCGAACAGCCCCTGCAGGATGCGAAGCAGTGTAATAATGAGCGGTGCGGCAATCCCGATGCTGGCGTAGACCGGCACCACGCCGATAGCGGCGGTAGCGAGCGTCATCAATACCAGCACAATGATTAGCGTTGGCTTACGGCCAATCCTGTCGCCAATGCGGCCAAACACCACCGCGCCCAGGGGACGGAAAAAGAAAGCGATGGCAAACGAGGCGTAGGTCAGGATCAGGCTGGTTAGCCCCGCTTCCCCCTCAAGCTGGAAGAAGTTTTTCGCAATAACGGTCGCCAGAAAACCGTAGACCGCAAACTCATACCACTCGATAAAGTTACCAATGGAGCCTGCAATTAATGCTCGCTTGTGCGCATCCGGTTGCATAACGATCCTCACTGAAGGGGGTAAGAATAAATTATTCAACAAAAGAGAAGTGATGAAATAGTTTATTCTTATGTTCTGTGAGCTATTTCACGAATGATATCAGCAGGATCGCCACTGTGTGACTTCACTCCCATGCAGCGTGTATGCGGTCTGTCCATACTTACCTTCATTGCCACCGAGCCACTGAAGGAGGGAGACAGCATGCACTGGCAGACCCATACCGTTTTTAATCAACCAGCCCCACTCTCAAACAGTAACCTTTTCCTCTCTGACTGCGCCCTGCGTGACGCAGTTTCCCGCGAGGGTGCCGAGTGGGATAGTGAGTTGCTCGCCAGCATCGGGCAGCAGTTAGGCACCGCTGAGTCACTGGAGCTGGGCAGGCTGGCGAACGTGAATCCACCTGAGCTATTACGCTATGATGCCACCGGGGAGCGGCTGGATGATGTCCGCTTTCATCCCGCATGGCACTTGCTGATGCAAGGACTCTGTGCCAACCGTGTACACAACCTGGCGTGGGAAGAGGAGGCGCGAAAGGGCTCTTTTGTCGCCAGAGCCGCACGGTTTGTTCTGCATGCGCAGGTCGAAGCCGGCACGCTTTGTCCCATAACCATGACTTTTGCTGCGACACCCTTGCTACAGCAGACGCTCCCCAAAATATTTCATGACTGGCTGACGCCGCTACTCAGCGATCGCTACGATCCTCATCTTGCTCCAGGATCGCAAAAGCGTGGTCTGCTGATCGGCATGGGGATGACGGAAAAGCAGGGCGGATCCGACGTTCTCAGCAACACCACCAAAGCAGAAAAATGCAGCGATGGTAGCTACCGGCTGGTGGGACACAAATGGTTTTTCTCGGTGCCTCAAAGCGATGCGCACCTGGTGCTGGCCCAGGCGAAAGGCGGACTCTCCTGCTTTTTTGTTCCCCGTTTTTTGCCTGACGGACAACGGAATGCCGTGCGTCTGGAGCGGCTGAAAGACAAGCTCGGTAACCGATCCAACGCCAGCAGCGAGGTGGAGTTTCTTGATGCCTCCGGCTGGCTGCTTGGGGAAGAGGGCGAAGGCGTGCGGCAGATCCTGAGAATGGGCGGGCTGACGCGTTTTGACTGCGCACTAGGCAGCCACGGGTTGATGCGCCGGGCGTTATCTGTGGCGCTTTACCACGCCCATCAGCGGCAGACGTTCGGGAAAAACCTTATCGATCAACCCTTGATGCGCGATGTGCTGAGCCGTATGGCCCTGGTGCTGGAGGGGCAAACTGCACTGTTATTTCGTCTGGCGCGGGCGTGGGATAAACGCGCGGATCCGCAAGAAGCCGCCTGGGCTCGGTTGTTCACCCCTGCGGCGAAATTTAGCGTGTGCAAAACCGGAATCCCCTTTGTGGCAGAAGCAATGGAAGTCCTCGGCGGTATGGGCTACTGCGAGGAGAGCGAACTACCACGACTCTACCGTGAGATGCCGGTAAACAGCATCTGGGAAGGATCGGGCAATATTATGTGCCTGGATGTGTTGCGCGTACTGACTAAGCAGCCCGGTGTCTTCGACCTGCTGACCGACGATTTTGCGCAGGTGAAAGGGCAGGACAGACACTTCGATCGTAGCTGGCGGCAACTACAGCAAAAACTGCGTAAACCTCAGGAGGCACAGGGGCGGGAGATCGCGCAGCAGCTTTTCTTACTGGGTGCCGGGAGCCAAATGCTGCAGCACGCATCGCCACCCGTGGCGCAGGCGTGGTGCCGCATGATGCTTGATACCCGCGGTGGGACGCTGATGAACGAGCAGGTGCAAAGTGACCTGCTGCTGCGTGCCACCGGCAGGGTTGGCTAGTTTTTCAGCTGGAACAAGCTCACCAGTTGGGTGAGATGCGAACCTTTCTCACGCAGCGTTTGTGCCGTTTGTTCGCTGCGTGAGACGCGATCGGCGTTGATGTGTGATGCTTCGCCAATATGGGTCATAGCAAGATTAACCTGACCGATTCCTGCGGATTGCTCGCGTGACGCGTGGTTAATCTCCATGACCAGCTGGCTGATGTTATCAATATGAAGAATGATGGAGTCCATCGCCAGACGCGTCTGTTCGGACAGCGCGTGTCCTTCACTGACTTTCCTGAGCGTATCGCCAATCAGCTGTTCAATCTCCTTCACTGCGTTAGCGCTACGTCCAGCCAGAGCGCGAACTTCCTGCGCGACCACCGCAAAACCTTTTCCGTGTTCACCAGCACGAGCCGCCTCTACTGCCGCATTGAGCGCCAGGATATTGGTCTGGAAAGCGATTGACTCAATCACGCGCGTGATGTCTTCGATGCGTTTTGACGCTTCCCGGATGTCATCCATGGTGGCAACCGCATGGGTTACCGTCTCGCCACCCTGATGTACCGCGAGCGAGGTTTCACTTACCAACTGCTGTGTTTGCTCCATATTGGCCGCGTTTTGCTGTACGGTTGCGGCCAGTTGCTCCATGCTGGCGGAGGTCTCTTCCACGCTGCTGGCCTGTTTGTTGATCTGCTCTGAAATCTCGCCGGTATCGGAGGCCAGGGCGTTTGTCCCCATATGGATTTCACCTGCCGCTTCGCGAACCTGCAGAACCATTTTTTGCAGTCCGCCACCGATACCATTGATGGCATCAACCAACTGACCAACCTCGTCCTGGCGCGTTACGGGAAGGCTGGAACGCAGATCGCCCGCAGCATACTGACGAGCCAGATGAATCACATTTCTCAGCGGTTGGGTAAGCATCCTACGAATAATCATCACAAAGAGGCCCGCGAAGAGTACAGACAACACCACACCAGCCAGCAGGAAACGGTCACGCAGAGTGGTCACGCTTGAGAGCAGTACGGATTTATCCACTTCGCCGACGATGGTCCAGTTCCAGCCTGGCAGCGGGGTATAGGCCATTTTCACCGTGCGGCCATCTTCAGTGATGCGTTCCAGTGTGCCGGGTTTGTCACTCAGCAGCTGCTGTTGTGTTGCACTGTCCCATTTCGGTAACTGACCCTCCTCGCTGGAATGGAACAGATACTGGCCGCGCGTTTTGCCGTTGCTGCGATCCAGCACAAAGAAGTGGCCGCTCTCACCCAGACGGCGGTTGAGGATTTTCTCGCGCATGACGTTCCAGGAGCGGGTGATGTCCACGCCGACAAAGACGATCGCAATGATCTGTCCTTCGGCGTTTTTAACGGGCTGGTACTGGGTGATGTAACGCTTGCCAAACAGCAGCGCCAGTCCACGGTAGACTTCGCCTTTGCTTACGGCAGCGAAGGCCGGGCTGGAGACATCCAGAACAGTACCCATTGCACGCTCGCCATTCTCTTTGCGCAGGGAAGTGGCCACGCGAACAAAGTCGTTACCGCTGCGTACAAACAGCGTCGAAATGGCTCCCGTACGATTCAGGAACTCGTCCGAAAGGGTGTTATTTTCATGCAGCCCGGTTTCTCCGCCTTTCAGAAGCGGAACGCTAAGCCCGTTTATCGTCTGGGGTTGGGAACGATCAATATTCAGAGGCTGCGGTAAAAAGGTGGAAAACAGGCGGGTATAACTCTCGACCTCTTCACTCAGGCTGGTGTTAAACATCTGCACCATATCGACCATGCCAGTGGACTGGTTATGCAGATCCTCGACCGCAAGCTCTTCAAGCTGCTGGCTGGCTTTTTGGCTGAGCAGAAAAGTGAAAAGCAAAAACAGTATGGCGACACTGACACCCGTAAGCAGTGACAGCTTCGTACCAAGTCCTGCACGGCGAAAAAAATTGATCATATATTGCTCATCATTGAAAAGGTATGGTTCTTCAACGGCAGAGCGGGGATGACGTTTATCCCTTTAATGTAACAAAATGTTATTTAATTGTTTTTGATATGTTTGTTGCAAGGTGAAAAATTTGCAAAAACGAAAAGCCACTAAAAATAAGTGGCTTTTATCGGGAAGGGTTAAACATAAAGAATGGCCTGTACGCGCCAATGATCAACATGGTTATCTTCCTGCATCTGGATGATTCGATACCAGGAAGCGCCCTGCTCATCGGCTTTCAATGCAACTACACGTTCAACGTCTTGCGGGCTCCCTGAAATATTATTCACGGAGATCTGGCCTATTTCATTCAGACCCGTTACACAATCAGCACTGGCGAATTCTGCTGACTGTGCGGTTGTGCTCACAAGGCCAGCTGAGAGCAACAGAGAGGTCAAAGCAAGAGTTCGTTTCATCGTCAGCTCCATTTCACATATTTCCGGTATCCGCCGGGCAATCCTTCGCAAATAAACTCACTTCCATTGTCGCGGGCATGGAGTTTATTGTGGACAGGAAAATGTCTATGGACGCAAAGCAGTGTAAATGTCGTTCAAAGGAAGACCATTACTTATGGTACAAAATTGCCTGTGAGTACCACTGTCCCGTTATGATGGTTTCATCGATCATAATGATGACGTAATAATCTGCTTTGGCGGCGACGGCTTGTGCTTTTATTGCCTCTTCAGCGTCATCCGGAGAGCCGCGAACCAGCGCGGAGACCGTGCCCATTCGCTGTAATCCTTCCGTCTGATTACGACGAATCTCCTGTGGATGATCGGCGACCGGCGGAGCGGGCTGCGGCGTTCCCTGCAGTGCGTTACAGCCACTGAGCAGAGACACCAGCAATAAAGCAGCAAACCTGCGCATAACCATATCTCGTTTCCTGATAGCCATAGTGTAGTTGTCTGTGAATTTAGTTTTGGGGGAATGTTCCCGAAGTGTTATCTGGGACGTATATTTCGAATGAAAATGACGTGAAAGCGTAACCCAGTTCTCAACATTATGAATCATACATTCGGACAGGGTCGACAATGATTGAAATTGAAATACGCCATCTCGGCGACCATGAAATTTTACACGCGATACCAGCGGGAAAACGTGATGTGCCGCTGCCTGTTATCGTTTTTTATCATGGATTTACGTCTTCGAAGCTGGTTTACAGTTATTTTGCGGTGGCGCTGGCTCAGGCCGGCTTTCGAGTGGTAATGCCGGATGCACCTGACCACGGCGCACGCTTTACGGGGAATGAACAGGCTCGGCTTGGACGGTTCTGGCACATTCTGCACGGCAGTCTGACCGAGTTTGCCGGGTTGCGTGATGCGCTCTATGAGGCAGGGCTGGTGGCTGATGATCGTCTGGCCGTGGCCGGGGCGTCAATGGGGGGCATGACGGCGCTGGGGATTATGACGCATCACCCAGAGGTGAAATCCGTCGCCTGCCTGATGGGCTCGGGCTATTTTACCTCACTGGCGAAGACGCTTTTTCCCCCTCAGGATTTAACGGAAATGACCGCGACGCTGGCAGAGTGGGAAGTGACCCGGGCATTGCCGCGTCTGGCCGATCGCCCGCTGCTGTTGTGGCACGGTGACGCGGATGACGTGGTCCCACCCGATGGAACCTTCCGTCTTCAACAGTCGTTGCAGCGCGAGGGACTGGATAGCAACCTGACCTGCCTGTGGGAAGCGGGCGTCCGCCACCGCATCACGCCCACGGCACTGGACGCCACGGTGGCATTCTTCCGCCAGCATTTTTAAACGCGCAGCACTTTTACGCCCTGATCTTCCAGCTTCTGGAGGATCTCTGGGTTGGCCCCTTTGCCGGTGATCACCATGTCGATCTGTTCGGCGCGGCTGAATAACATCCCTGCGCGCTCGCCCACTTTGCTGCTGTCGACCAGCACAACGAGCTTGCCCACAACGTTAAGCATGTTTTGCTCCGCCATCGCGGTCAGCATATCGGTTTTATACAGGCCATCTGCCGTCAGGCCTTTGCCGCTGGTAAACATCCAGTGCCCGGCATAGAGACTGTTTTCGCTGTCCTGAGGGCTAAGGGTGATGGACTGGCTTTTGTTGTACTGCCCGCCCATGATCACCACGCTCTCATGCTCCTGGTCGATGAGATAGTTGGCGAGCGGTAAGTAGTTGGTGATGATTTGTACCGGTTTTCCGCACATCTCCCGGCCCAGAAGAAACGCCGTGGAGCCGCAGTTGATGACTACGCTCTCGCCGGGATTCACCAGCTGCGATGCGGCTCTGGCAATACGCACTTTTTCATCATGATTTTGTGCCTGATGAATGTTCATTGGCGTCCAGCGCGGGCGTTGTTGGCTGATCGCTTCTGCGCCGTTGCGGACTTTTTTCAGTTTCCCGCTCTCATCCAGCTTGTTGATATCCCGCCGTGCTGTCGCCGGGGAAATCCCTAAATGCTCGATGACTTTCTCGACGGTGATGAAACCTGTTTGCGCCAGGAGTTCCAGGAGAATTTGATGCCGTTGCGCTTCCGTCATGAGCTATTCCGATAAGAATTGATTTGAAAAGATGATATTTGAAATAGCATGAAATTACTAAAATAATTATGGAATCGCCAGACAGAAGTCTGGCGATTTGGCTTCACAATCAGAGGAAGGACTTGAACGGCAGGTCGGGTTCGATGGTGAAGCAATCATCAAAGCCACGCGGGTAGTGATACTCGAGGTTGTCTTTGTCCAGTGGCCAGGTGAACTTGCCTCCAACCTGCCAGATGAATGGCTTGAAGCCATATTTCAGACGATCTTTTTTCATCTCCCACAGTACGCGGATTTCCTGTGGGTCGGCCTGGAAATTGGACCAGATATCATGGTGGAACGGGATCACCACTTTGGTGTTCAATGCTTCCGCCATGCGCAGCATATCAGCGCTGGTCATCTTGTCAGTGATGCCTCGTGGGTTCTCGCCGTAGGAGCCCAGCGCCACGTCAATCTGATGTTCATTACCGTGCTTCGCATAGTAGTTGGAGTAGTGAGAGTCACCGCTGTGGTACAGAGAGCCGCCAGGGGTTTTAAACAGATAGTTAACCGCGCGCTCGTCCATGCCATCTGGTAGTACCCCAGCGGCTTTCTGATCGGCAGGCAGAGTAATCAATGCGGTACGGTCAAAGGCATCAAGCGCGTGGATTTCAATGTCTTTAATTTTCACCACATCGCCCGGCTTCATGACAATGCAGCGCTCTTTCGGTACACCCCAGCCAATCCAGAGATCCACGCAGGTCTGCGGTCCGATAAACGGGACGTCATCGGCACAGTTTTGCATGACCGCTGCCGCTACATTTACGTCGATATGGTCGTTGTGATCGTGCGTTGAGAGAACAGCATCGATCTGCCGAATAGCAAATGGATCAAGCACAAAAGGTGTCGTACGCAGGTTTGGCTGCAGTTTTTCCACACCCGCCATACGCTGCATCTGATGGCCTTTTTTCATCAACGGGTTGCCGTGGCTCTGTTTGCCCGTACCGCACCAGAAATCGACGCAAATGTTCGCACCACCCTCTGATTTCAACCAGATACCGGTACAACCCAGCCACCACATTGCAAAGGTACCGGGAGCAACCCGTTCCTGCTCGATCTCTTCGTTCAGCCAGCTACCCCATTCCGGAAAGGTGCTCAGAATCCATGATTCGCGGGTGATGGTGTTTACTTTACTCATCGTTTGACTCCTGGTTTTAATCAAAAGTAATCACAATGTGATTTGTTGTGATTAATGCTGGCACCATTTGACGTACTTTGCAACGGTAAAAATGAGGAATTTTATCTGTTCGACTTCACGGATTATCCGCTTTTACCTTGTTAGACTATCTCTTATTAATGATTAATTTCATGAATTATAAAGATTAAATTATTTATCTCAGAGGGCGGTGAAAATCATTACTCACAGCATGGAAATAATTTGCGTGATACGTCACAAATAATCAAATTCAATCTTGTGGTGATTATTTGTGATTACTAGAGTGATGGCACCAACCACACAGGGATTGCCCCTCGTGTTCTCATTTCTGGAGAGAGTTATGGAGATCCTCTACAACGTCTTTACCGTGTTCTTTAATCAGGTAATGACTAACGCCCCGCTGCTGCTGGGTATCGTGACGTGCCTGGGCTATATCCTGCTGCGCAAGAGCGTCAGCGTTATTATTAAAGGCACGATTAAGACCATCATTGGTTTCATGCTGTTGCAGGCAGGGTCAGGCATTCTGACCAGCACGTTTAAGCCTGTCGTGGCCAAAATGTCGGAAGTGTATGGCATCAATGGTGCGATCTCTGACACATATGCATCAATGATGGCCACTATCGATCGCATGGGGGATGCCTATAGTTGGGTCGGTTATGCGGTGCTGCTCGCGCTGGCGCTGAACATTATTTATGTTCTTCTGCGCCGCATTACAGGCATTCGCACCATCATGCTGACGGGACACATCATGTTCCAGCAGGCGGGGCTCATTGCGGTTTCTCTCTATATTTTCGGCTACCCAATGTGGACCACGATTATCTGCACCGCAGTGCTGGTATCGCTCTACTGGGGTATCACCTCCAACATGATGTACAAGCCAACACAGGAAGTGACTGATGGTTGCGGTTTTTCAATCGGCCATCAGCAGCAGTTTGCCTCCTGGATTGCTTACAAAGTTGCACCGTACCTGGGTAAAAAAGAAGAGAGCGTTGAAGACCTCAAGCTGCCTGGCTGGCTGAATATCTTCCACGACAACATCGTTTCTACGGCGATTGTGATGACCCTTTTCTTCGGCGCCATTCTGCTCTCCTTCGGCATTGATGTAGTGCAGGCGATGGCAGGGAAAACCCACTGGACGGTCTATATCCTGCAGACCGGCTTCTCCTTCGCAGTGGCAATTTTCATCATCACTCAGGGCGTGCGTATGTTCGTTGCCGAGCTGTCTGAAGCCTTCAACGGGATTTCCCAGCGCCTGATTCCTGGCGCAGTACTGGCGATTGACTGTGCGGCTATCTACAGCTTCGCACCGAACGCGGTGGTCTGGGGCTTTATGTGGGGCACTATCGGCCAGCTGATTGCTGTGGGCATCCTGGTAGGCTGCGGCTCCTCAATCCTGATTATCCCTGGTTTTATCCCGATGTTCTTCTCCAACGCCACCATCGGCGTCTTTGCAAACCACTTTGGCGGCTGGCGCGCGGCGCTCAAGATCTGCCTGGTGATGGGCATGGTGGAAATTTTCGGTTGTGTGTGGGCGGTCAAGCTCACCGGCATGAGCGCCTGGATGGGCATGGCGGACTGGTCAATTCTGGCGCCACCAATGATGCAGGGCTTTGCATCCGTCGGACTGGTCTTTATGGCCGTCATCATTCTGATTGCTCTGGCTTATATGTTCTTCGCGGGCCGCGCTCTGCGCGCTGAAGAAGATGCGGAAAAACAAACAGCAGAAGTGTCTGCTCATTAAGGAGTTTCGATTATGACCGTACGTATCCTGGCTGTGTGTGGCAATGGGCAAGGTAGCTCCATGATCATGAAGATGAAAGTGGACCAGTTTTTAACCCAGTCAAACATCGATCACACGGTGAACAGCTGTGCAGTGGGTGAATACAAAAGTGAGCTGAACGGCGCGGACATCATCATCGCCTCTACCCACATCGCCGGCGAAATTAGTGTGTCAGGCAATAAATATGTCGTGGGTGTACGCAACATGCTTTCACCTGCGGATTTCGGACCAAAGCTGTTGGAAGTGATCAAAGAACATTTCCCACAAGACGTGAAGTAAGGACGCCACATGAAACTACGTGATTCTCTGGCAGAGAATAATTCCATTCTTTTACAGGCTGAGGCCAGCACCTGGCAGGAAGCGGTGAAGCTGAGCGTGGATTTACTGGTTAAAGCTGATGTTGTCGAGCCACGTTATTACCAGGCCATTCTGGATGGCGTTGCTCAGCACGGCCCTTACTTTGTCATTGCACCGGGCCTGGCCATGCCGCATGGCCGGCCGGAAGAGGGGGTGAAGAAAACCGGCTTTGCCCTGGTGACGCTGAAAACGCCGTTGGTGTTTAACCATGAAGATAACGACCCGGTAGACATTCTTATCACCATGGCCGCTGTTGATGCCAATACCCACCAGGAGGTGGGCATCATGCAGATCGTGAATCTGTTTGATGACGAGGCCAATTTCGACCGTTTACGTGCCTGCCGCACCGAGCAGGAAGTGCTGGATTTGATTGATATCGCCACCGCGGCGGCAGTTTAAGAGGAATTGAACATGTCATTACCAATGTTGCAGGTTGCGCTGGATAACCAAACGCTGTCCCACGCTTACGAAACGACCCGTCTGATTGCAGAAGAAGTGGACATCATCGAAGTTGGAACCATTTTGTGCGTGGGCGAAGGTGTCCGTGCTGTTCGCGACCTGAAGGCGCTCTATCCGCACAAAATCGTGCTGGCGGATGCCAAGATTGCGGACGCAGGCAAAATTCTCTCTCGTATGTGTTTTGAAGCCAACGCCGACTGGGTCACCGTGATCTGCTGTGCGGATATCAACACCGCCAAAGGCGCGCTGGACGTGGCAAAAGAGTTTAACGGCGACGTGCAGATTGAATTGACCGGCTTCTGGACCTGGGAGCAGGCGCAGGAGTGGCGCGACGCGGGCATTCAGCAGGTGGTTTACCACCGTAGCCGTGATGCACAGGCTGCAGGCGTGGCGTGGGGTGACGCAGATATCAGTGCGATTAAACGTCTGGCTGATATGGGCTTTAAAGTGACCGTTACGGGCGGCCTGGCGCTGGAAGATCTGCCGTTATTCAAGGGTATTCCAATTCACGTCTTCATTGCGGGTCGTAGCATCCGCGATGCTGCCTCCCCGGTAGAAGCGGCGCGTCAGTTCAAACGCTCCATCGCTCAGCTTTGGGGCTAAGGAGCGGGTATGTTGTCAAAACAAGTCCCGCTTGGCATCTATGAAAAGGCACTCCCCGCGGGGGAGTGCTGGCTGGCGCGGTTACGGTTGGCAAAAGAGCTGGGTTTCGATTTTGTCGAAATGTCAGTGGATGAGACAGACGATCGCCTCTCTCGCCTCGACTGGAGTCGTGAACAACGCCTGGCGCTGGTGGGCGCTATCGCTGAAACGGGTGTGCGCGTGCCCTCCATGTGTCTCAGTGCCCATCGGCGATTCCCGCTTGGGAGTGAAGATGATGCCGTGCGTGCTCAGGGTCTGGAGATCATGCGGAAAGCCATTCGCTTTGCTCAGGACGTCGGCATCCGGGTGATCCAACTGGCAGGTTATGACGTTTACTATCAGGAAGCCAACGATGAAACGCGCCGTCGTTTCCGTGACGGCCTGAAAGAGAGCGTCGAGATGGCAAGCCGTGCGCAGGTGACGCTGGCGATGGAGATCATGGATTATCCGTTAATGAACTCGATCAGCAAAGCGCTGGGCTACGCGCACTATCTGAATAATCCGTGGTTCCAGCTCTATCCTGATATTGGCAACTTGTCGGCATGGGATAATGACGTGCAGATGGAACTGCAGGCAGGTATAGGTCATATCGTGGCGGTTCACGTCAAAGATACGCGGCCTGGTGTGTTCAAAAATGTTCCGTTCGGCACCGGGGTGGTGGATTTCGAACGGTGCTTCCAGACGCTCAAGCAGACAGGGTATTGCGGGCCTTACCTGATTGAGATGTGGAGTGAAACGTCGGATGACCCGGCCGCGGAAGTGGCGAAAGCGCGCGACTGGGTGCGTGAGCGAATGGCGCGTGCGGGTATGCTGGAGGCTGAACATGCTTAAGCTCAAACAGCAGGTCTTTGAGGCCAATATGGATCTGCCGCGTTACGGCCTGGTGACCTTCACCTGGGGTAACGTCAGTGCTATCGATCGCGATCGTGGGGTGATCGCAATTAAGCCGAGCGGTGTGGCGTATGAAACCATGAAAGTGGACGATATGGTGCTCGTGGATCTCGAAGGAAATGTTGTCGATGGCAAATGGCGACCTTCTTCCGATACGGCCACTCACCTGGCGCTTTACCGGCGTTATCCTTCACTGGGTGGTGTTGTGCATACGCACTCAACGCATGCTACGGCCTGGGCACAGGCGGGTCTGGCAATACCCGCTCTGGGAACTACGCATGCAGATTACTTCTTTGGCGACATCCCCTGTACACGGGCACTTACGCAGGATGAAGTGGAAGGTGAGTACGAACTCAACACCGGTAAGGTGATTATTGAGACCTTGGGAGACAGTGAGCCGCTGCATACACCGGGCATTGTGGTGTACCAGCACGGTCCGTTCTCGTGGGGTAAAGATGCCCACGACGCTGTCCATAATGCGGTGGTCATGGAGGAGGTGGCACGAATGGCGTGGATTGCCCGCGACATTAACCCACAGCTTCAGGGCATTGATGATTACCTGATGGACAAGCACTTCAAGCGTAAGCACGGCCCAAACGCATATTACGGGCAAAAGTGAATAAGTGCTCTGGAATACCAAAAAACAGTTGTAACCGGTGGTATTTCAGAGCCATTCATAAAAAAAAGCCCCCGGGCTGGGGGCAAGTTAAACTATGGCTATGTTCTCGTTGTTGGGCTTCCTGGTGCTAGCGTTAAAACGTTATCTGTATATATCTGCACTGGCGTGCATGTTGCCGTTGCTACCGGGTTCACGCATCAGAATGACGTGATAGTATGTAGCACCCTGAGCATCGGTTTCTTTGTTAAGAGCCTGATCTGCTTCACTTTCAGTGGCGAAATTATGATTGATGTAGATTACGCCCAAGCTTTGCACATCATCCATGTTTCTGGCCTGTCGGCTGTCTATTTTGATGGCTGCCATCGCGTTTGCACTGAGCAAAAGCGCAGCCATTATGGCTAATACGATTTTTTTCATGATATGCGCTCCACGACTGCGTGCTGTGAGAGAGTGGTGTGATACTCCTTCTTTAATTCAGATGACCTCTGATTAAAGTGTAATCACTCATTCGGCGGGAAAGCGTGACCATTTCTGATGCTGTTGTTCAAAAAAACAACGCTTTCGGATGTGAGTAATTTTAAATCATCCACTTAGACCAGCTTTGCGCTTTGTGCGAATTATTTGTGCAATCAGCTTGAGTTTCCAGGGGGGTGCAAGTATTATGACGCGTCAATTTTTCAGCCGACCTTTAACACGTTCCTTGCCTCCCCGGGCCTCGGCTGACCCAGACAGGAGGCTGAATAATCCGTAAGGAGCAATTCGATGCGTCATTACGAAATCGTTTTTATGGTCCATCCTGACCAGAGCGAACAGGTTCCGGGTATGATCGAGCGCTACACTGGTGCAATCACTGCAGCAGCGGGCACGATCCACCGTCTGGAAGACTGGGGCCGCCGTCAGCTGGCTTACCCGATCAACAAACTGCACAAAGCTCACTACGTTCTGCTGAACGTTGAAGCGCCGCAGGAAGTGATCGATGAGCTGGAAACTAACTTCCGCTTCAACGATGCCGTTATCCGCAGCATGGTTATGCGTACTAAACACGCAGTTACCGAAGCATCTCCGATGGTTAAAGCGAAAGACGAGCGCCGCGAGCGTCGCGATGATTTCGCAAACGAAACCGCAGATGATTCTGATGCTGGGGATTCTGAAGAGTAATTTCTGATGACCAACCGTCTGGCGTTGTCCGGCATCGTATGCAGGGCTCCCCTTCGAAAGGTCAGTCCATCAGGAATTCCGCATTGCCAGTTCGTGCTTGAGCATCGTTCTGTGCAAGAGGAAGCCGGGTTTCACCGGCAGGCATGGTGCCAAATGCCCGTTATTATTAGCGGACACGAAAACCAGGCCATTACTCACAGTTTAACGGTCGGTAGTGCAGTAATCGTTCAGGGGTTCATCTCTTGCCACAAGGCAAAGAACGGTCTGAGCAAAATGGTTCTGCATGCCGAGCAGATTGATTTGATAGATTCTGGAGACTAGCCATATGGCACGTTATTTCCGTCGTCGCAAGTTCTGCCGTTTCACCGCGGAAGGCGTTCAAGAGATCGACTATAAAGATATCGCAACGCTGAAAAACTACATCACCGAAAGCGGTAAGATTGTCCCAAGCCGTATCACCGGTACTCGTGCAAAATACCAGCGTCAGCTGGCTCGCGCTATCAAACGCGCTCGCTACCTGTCCCTGCTGCCGTACACTGATCGTCATCAGTAATCGGGCACGGTCCATTAATACGACTTTAAGAGGATAAGGTAATGCAAGTTATTCTGCTTGATAAAGTAGCAAACCTGGGCAGCCTGGGTGATCAGGTAAACGTTAAAGCGGGCTACGCTCGTAACTTCCTGGTTCCACAGGGTAAAGCTGTTCCAGCTACCAAGAAAAACGTAGAGTTTTTCGAAGCACGTCGCGCTGAACTGGAAGCCAAACTGGCTGACGTTCTGGCGGCTGCTAACGCTCGCGCTGAGTCAATCAACGCACTGGGCACCGTTACCATCGCTTCCAAATCTGGCGACGAAGGTAAACTGTTCGGTTCCATCGGTACCCGCGATATCGCTGATGCAGTTTCTGCAGCAGGCGTTAAAGTGGCTAAGAGCGAAGTTCGTCTGCCGAACGGCGTTCTGCGTACCACTGGTGAGCACGAAGTTGACTTCCAGGTTCACAGCGAAGTGTTCGCTAAACTGGTTGTTAACGTTGTAGCTGAGTAATTTTTTACTCTGCTCACGTCGAGACGCCGGCCTTGTGCCGGCGTTTTGCTTTTTAAAGAACCGGGTTCTTAACGTGCCCTGATAAAACTGCCATCTGGCTGACGGGTAAACAGCACCTGCTGACCATTTCCCGTATCAATCGTTAGCCCGGTGACCACACCGCTGGCATTCTGACGAATCTGCACCATCTGACCATTTTGCAGGTTGCTGAGCGGCTTACCTGAACCCTCCACCTGCGCCATGGCATACACATCCGTTGGCGGCAGGTTATGATCGCGGAACAGCTGCGCCAGGGTTTTGCCTGGTTCTACGCGATAAGAGCGCCACTGCTGCTGGATACCGGTGGGCTGCTGCGTCTGTGGCTCAGCAGCGGCCTGTTCCTGCGGCTGTTCATCCTGGACCGGTTCTGGCTCAACTGGCGCGACCTGACCCGGATCGTTAGACGGCGTGACCAGCTGCGTCTGCATGGGTTGTGCATCAGGCTGAGGCCGCGTCTGCGACTGAATGTCCAGCTGTGCATTGCGGGCGACGGGCGCGGTATTGACATCATCGCCGCCGGAAGGAAGCAGGAAGCCCACGATCACCATCAGCGCGCCGATGATGATCCCTCTGCGATGCAGGGGAGGCAGCGGGTCCATGATGCGAAAATTGTCCGGCGCCTGCCAGATTTTCGCCAGGGTAGGTTTCAGTTCAAATCGCCCGGGCATGGCTCTCCTCCTGCTCCGCGTATTTTTTATCCTGTGCTCCGAAGTATAGTTTGCTAACTGCCTGAACGACGTAGCAAACCCGACATCCGTGACATCAGTTCGGGATTAATCCTGGTTATCTCTATTGTTTCTGTTTCGTCGCGGTTTGTCACCTTAACTTCAGACAAAGTTTTACCCATAAGGGCATGGCTGATATGCTGCCCGCTACTTTAAATGTGATGGAAGGAAATCCCATGACCACCCCGACTTTTGACACTATCGAAGCGCAGGCAAGTTACGGTATCGGCTTGCAGGTAGGACAGCAGCTGAGCGAATCCGGCCTGGAAGGTCTGTTACCTGAAGCGCTGGTGGCGGGTATCGCTGATGCGCTGGAAGGCAAACAGCCTGCCGTTCCGGTTGATGTTGTGCACCGTGCGCTGCGTGAAATCCACGAACGTGCTGACGCTGTACGTCGCGCACGTTTCGAAGAGATGGCAGCAGAAGGTGTTAAATTCCTGGAAGAGAACCGCGAGCGTGAAGGTGTGAACAGCACGGAGTCAGGCCTGCAGTTCCGCGTGATCAACCAGGGCGATGGCGCAATCCCGGCTCGCACTGACCACGTTCGTGTGCATTACACCGGTAAACTGATCGACGGTACTGTGTTCGACAGTTCTGTTGCGCGCGGCGAACCGGCTGAATTCCCGGTGAATGGTGTTATCGCGGGCTGGATCGAAGCGTTGACCCTGATGCCAGTCGGATCCAAATGGGAACTGACTATTCCGCACAACCTGGCTTACGGCGAGCGTGGTGCTGGTGCATCCATCCCGCCATTCAGCACGCTGGTCTTTGAAGTCGAGCTGCTGGAAATTCTGTAATCGACTTTTCTTATTTCCTCTCCCCGGTTGGGGAGGGGAAAATAGTGTTAAAACCTATAGTTACGATGTAATCAATATTTTATCTTGCAAACGAAACTGTTGCGTGTATTTTTGTGAGCTGTTTCGCGCTGTATGAGTGATATGACACTCACTTTCAACATATTATTAACATAATATCTAAATCATAGTATTCATCCCGCCGATTCTTACCTAATATCGATAAGCCCTTACAAAGGGATCGTCATTTTTCTGACGTATTTAAAGGCCAGAAGAGCCTTAACAACACAGACAGGCATAAACAGGAAAATATCACATGGTAGATCAGGTCAAAGTCGTCGCCGACGAAGAGGCGCCGTCTGAACAGTCGCTACGGCGCAATCTCACAAACCGTCATATTCAGCTCATTGCCATTGGAGGAGCCATTGGTACCGGGCTGTTTATGGGGTCAGGCAAAACTATCAGTCTTGCCGGGCCGTCGATCATATTCGTTTATATGATTATCGGTTTTATGCTTTTCTTCGTGATGCGTGCAATGGGTGAATTGCTGCTCTCTAATCTCGAATACAAATCCTTCAGCGACTTTGCTTCTGACCTCCTCGGGCCATGGGCGGGCTATTTCACTGGCTGGACCTACTGGTTCTGCTGGGTCGTCACCGGTATGGCGGATGTTGTAGCGATTACGGCTTACGCGCAGTTCTGGTTCCCCGGCCTTTCGGACTGGGTGGCTTCGCTGGCGGTCATTGTTCTGCTGCTGAGCCTTAACCTCGCCACCGTTAAAATGTTCGGTGAGATGGAATTCTGGTTCGCGATGATCAAAATCGTGGCCATCGTAGGGCTCATCGTGGTGGGGCTGGTGATGGTTCTCACGCACTTCCAGTCGCCAACGGGCGTTCAGGCCTCGTTTACTCATCTGTGGAATGATGGTGGTTGGTTCCCGAAAGGCATTAGCGGCTTCTTTGCGGGCTTCCAGATTGCGGTATTTGCTTTCGTGGGCATTGAACTGGTGGGGACCACGGCTGCAGAGACCAAAGATCCTGAGAAGTCTCTTCCGCGCGCTATTAACTCCATTCCGGTTCGTATCATCATGTTCTACGTCTTCGCGCTGGTCATCATTATGTCCGTGACGCCGTGGAGCTCTGTCGTGCCAACCAAGAGCCCGTTCGTTGAGCTGTTCGTCCTGGTGGGTCTGCCAGCGGCAGCGAGCCTGATTAACTTCGTGGTGCTGACCTCTGCGGCCTCTTCTGCCAACAGCGGCGTATTCTCCACCAGCCGTATGCTGTTTGGTCTGGCGCAGGAGGGCGTGGCGCCGAGCGCGTTCGCCAAGCTCTCTAAGCGTGCGGTACCGGCAAAAGGGCTGACCTTCTCCTGCATGTGCCTGCTGGGTGGTGTGGTGATGCTCTACGTGAACCCAAGCGTGATTGGCGCGTTCACCATGATTACCACGGTCTCTGCGATCCTGTTTATGTTCGTCTGGACCATCATCCTTTGTTCATACCTAGTGTACCGCAAGCAGCGTCCACACCTGCATGAAAAATCGATCTACAAGATGCCACTGGGCAAGTTGATGTGCTGGGTGTGCATGGCGTTCTTCGTCTTCGTGCTGGTTCTGCTGACGCTGGAAGATGATACCCGTCAGGCACTGATCGTCACGCCGCTGTGGTTTATTGCGCTGGGGCTGGGTTGGGTGTTTATCGGTAAAAAACGTATGGCAGGCATAAGGTAAAAGCAAAACGGCAACGTCAGTTGCCGTTTTTAGTTTTTGCACCCTCTCCCGGTGGGAGAGGGCCGGGGTGAGGGCATCAGGCCGCAGCGGCTTTTTTATTCCCCGGATAATGCACGTGGGAACAGAACGTTATTCTCAAGACTGATGTGTTCCATCAGG
This sequence comes from Enterobacter ludwigii, assembly GCA_023023105.1. Classification (NCBI taxonomy): domain Bacteria; kingdom Pseudomonadati; phylum Pseudomonadota; class Gammaproteobacteria; order Enterobacterales; family Enterobacteriaceae; genus Enterobacter; species Enterobacter ludwigii. Next base: position 494,500 of record CP083824.1, read on the forward strand.
TCGTCGATCGTTTCGTTAATGCCGTTGTACATCGCTTTCCAGGTGGTACAGGCTTCTGGCGGCGGTGTAACGTTGCCGGTAGTGTGTTTGATCACTTCCAGCAGTTCACCTGCTTCATCGTGTTCGCTTTCCATCACGCTGATAGGCCCCATTGCCTGACTGCCCATTCCCTGTTTGATCATCGGGAAGAGGATCTGCTCTTCTTTCATCATGTGGCTGGAAAGTTCTTCGTGCAGCATAGTCAGGTATTTTGCCAGGCCGCACGGTACGGAAGGTTTGTCGGCATGTACGCGCTCGACTTTGGTTGCCTGCAGGATCAGTTCCGGCAGCTGTTCACGGTGACGGTCATGGTATCGCACGATGATATGGTCGATGATTTCAGCGAGTGGGGCAGTTCGCCAGTCTTTGTCGATGGGCTGCTCGGCCAGCAGCGCCAGCTCTGCTTCAATCACCTCAACATCCAGCTCTTTGCGCGAGGCTGCACGCGCCAGGGTTTGCTTACCGCCACAGCAGTAATCCATGTCGTATTTACGAAACAGCGCAGAAGCGCGAGGGATGGAGAGCGCCAGCTCGCCGAGGGGGTGGTCGCGATAGGCCATAGCAGTTACCTCGTCATCAATAATATAAGATGCATATTAAATGCATCTTTAAGCAAGCGCTATAACCCTTTAGAGGGAAGGGGGAAAATGAGATTCGGATCACAAAAAATCGCTCTTATTAACTCCCTGAATGGACTTAAGAAAGTGGTTTAGAAAGTTTTTAAAGGCGTAGAAACAGTAAACAACCCGCCGCGCCTGCCGATATATCCACGTCAGACAAACCTGCATATAACAAAGGCAACGCATGTTTAAACGTATAAAAGTTATTACCCTTCTGATTTCGGTGCTGCTTGCGCTCGGCATCATGCAAATGATTTCCGCCGGTATCTTTATCAACGCGCTTAACAACGATAAAAACAACTTCACCGTGTCACAGCTCTCCAGCAAAAACGTGGCGGAGTTTACCGATGCGTGGATCAGTCTGAACCAGGCACGCGTCACCCTGAACCGCGGGATGTTGCGTCTGCAAAGCAGCATGGCCTCTCAAATTAACGGCGGCCAGCTGAACGAGTTGGTAACCACGGCGAAAAACCTGCTGGCTGAAGCACAGGTCCATTACGATAAATACTATGCCTTGCCGGATACGCCAGGCCTGGATGAGAACCTGACTAACCAACTCGAAGAGTAGTACCGCATTTACTCTGCAACGTTGACGCAAATGAACGTGTTGCTGAGCCAGGGTAATCTGGAAGAGATGTTCAAGCAGAATGCAGAGCAAAAACAAAACGCGATGCAGACGGTTTACCGTGAATGGCGTGAAGCGCAGACCGCGCTCAGTGATAAAGGCATTCGGGATAATGAAAGTGATTACAAGCATATCCTGTGGATCCTCTCTGCGGTGATGCTTCTGGTGATTGCGGTCATTGTCTCCAGTTGGGTCGCCATGCGTCGCGTGCTGCTGCTGCCTCTGGAAGAGGTGATTAACCACATTCGCGCCATTGCGGCAGGCGATTTAACCCAGCCGATTCACGCAGAGGGTAAAAATGAAATGGCTATCCTGGCGCGCAACGTTCAGGAGATGCAGACCTCACTGGCGAACACCGTTGGCGTGGTGCGTGAAGGTGCCGATACCATTTACACCGGTGCAGGCGAAATTTCCGCAGGCAGTAACGATCTCTCTTCCCGTACCGAGCAGCAGGCCGCTTCTCTGGAAGAGACGGCAGCCAGCATGGAGCAACTGACGGCAACCGTGAAGCAGAACGCCGATAACGCGCGTCAGGCTTCTCGTCTGGCACTGGATGCCTCTTCAACCGCGAAGAAGGGCGGTAACGTAGTGGAAGGCGTGGTGCGTACGATGGACGAAATCGCCACCAGTTCCAGTAAGATTGCGCAAATTACTAACGTGATCGACGGTATTGCCTTCCAGACGAATATTCTGGCGCTGAACGCTGCGGTGGAAGCTGCCCGTGCGGGCGAGCAGGGGCGTGGTTTTGCGGTGGTGGCGGGGGAAGTACGTACCCTGGCCCAGCGCAGCGCCCAGGCGGCGAAAGAGATCAAAGCGCTGATCGATGATTCTGGCGAACGCGTGAACGCGGGCTCCCAGCTGGTTAACGAAGCCGGGGAGACGATGGCAGAGATCGTCAATGCGGTCACCCGCGTTACCGACATCATGGGCGAAATTGCCTCGGCCTCTGACGAGCAGAGTCGCGGTATCGACCAGGTGGGTCAGGCGGTAGCCGAGATGGACCGCGTGACCCAGCAGAACGCCTCGCTGGTAGAGGAGTCTGCAGCGGCGGCGGCAGCGCTGGAAGATCAGGCAGCTCGCCTGAACGAAGCGGTGGCGGTATTTAAAATTATCCGCAACCAGACGGTTAAAGCGGCTCCGGTGAAAACCTATGCACCAAAGGCGCAGCCCGTAGCGGCTGCGTCTGAGGCCAACTGGGAAACGTTCTAACTCTCCGAAGCCGGAACAACCATCGGTTTTTCCGGCTTCGCTCTTACCGCCATCACCACCCCGATGACCAGCAGCGCGATCCCGCAGGCCGTGAATAACGGCGGCACGCTCTGGCGCATCAGGAAGGTGTAAAGCAGCCCGGCCAGGGTTTCGAAAACAATCAGCGGCCCTAAGATCACCGTCGGCAGCTTCTGGCTGGCAATATTCCAGCACAGTGCGCCCACCCATGAGCACAGCACCGCAATCGCAACCATCAGGCCAATAAACACCCACGGTCTTGGCCCGAAGGGCTGGGTGAAGTCTGGCTGTTGATGGCCTAACCAGATGCACGCCCCGGCATATCCCACCAGTGAGACGGGCAGCGTCACTAGCGCCTGCGCCGTTGCCCACATCATCGGATGCTTGTCCGGGTTCTCCCGCAGCCAGCGTGCATTTCGCAGGGCATACCATGCCCAGCACGCCACGGAAATGAACGCCAGCATAATGCCAGAACCGTACCGCCACAGGTCAACATTCGCCTGCCCATGACGCAGCTCGGCAATATTGACGCATACCAGCCCCACGGCGGTGCATCCCAGCGCTGGCACCATTTTTGACCACGCCAGTTTGCCATCGCGCTGGCTATAGAGCAGGTTAGCAAAGACGGGGATAACGACCGGCAGCGTGCCGATAATCATGGTAGACACTGGCGCCCCGGTACGCTGAATGGCGCTCGCGAGGCAAACGTAATAGATAAGATTGCCCATCATGGTCAGCGCCAGCGCGGTACCCCAGTCCTGACGGCTGAGCTGACGCAAGCGCGCACGTCCCAGCCACGCCAGGGGCAGGGCAATCAGCCCCAGCGCCAGGTAACGTCCAGTCGACTGCAGTATTGCCGGATATTCGGGCACGATCAGCGGGCCGACAAAGATTAACCCCCACATCATCCCTGCCAGCAGGGCATACAACACACCACTAATCATTTTTCCATCCACAGGTATTTTCTCTGTACTCAGTGTAGGAGGGGAAAAGGGGCGCGTATTGTATGAGATTGCGCTTTAACGTCGGGTGACCTGCTTCTGGTAGCGCACGGGGGTAATGCCGTAGCGGCGGGTAAACGCGCGGGTTAAATGTGACTGATCGGTCAGCCCGGTTGCGGCGGCGACTTCGGCTGCAGGCATACCGTGCGTGAGGAACGCTTTGGCCCGCCACAGGCGGATGGCCATCAACATCTGATGCGGGGTAACGTGAAAATGGGCTTTGAACTGGCGCAGAAAATGGTACGGGCTCAGCGAGACAACGTTGGCCAGTTCATCCAGCGTCAGGGCGTGCATATAGTTATCGTGCAGATATTCGCGTACCCGTTCGAAGCGGTGTGCGCCTTCGCGGATCAGCGGCGCGTGATGGGCGAGCGGCTGGAAAGTGTCAATGAGATCCAACAAAAGCCCTTTTTGAGCCAGCGGGTCGTCCGTATGCCACAGACCATAGATGAGCCTGCCGATTTGCTGTGAGCGTAGCGGGTCATACCGGGTGACATCGCTAAACCACCAGTGACGAAGGCCTGTCACCTCTTCCAGCAGATCGGGGTCGATATAGACCATCCGGTAACGCCAGCCACCTTCGGTGGCGGACTCGCCGGTGTGGATCTCGTCCGGATTCATGGTGACGACGGATTTTTCAGACGCGAGGTGTTGGGTACCGCGATAGCGAAAGCGTTCCGCACCGGTCTCGATGGTGCCGATGCCAAAGGCTTCGTGGGTGTGAGGCTCAAAGGCGTATTCAGAAATATGCGCGTGATAAAGTTCAAGGCCCGGCAGTTCCGCCAGATGGCGAAAGCGCGCACTGTCTCTCTCATCAATAAACTGTTCCGGTACGCCTTGCACGTTGAACCTCCTCATGGGTCATCTCTCCATTATCAAAGATGACCCGAGGGGATGCCACAAAAAATAACCAGTTCGTAACAATTACAGAATTGCGTTGACGCTGTCTGCCAGCGAAGTGGTTGGGCGACCGATCAGTTTGCTCAGGGTATGGCTGTCATCGAACAGGCCGCCTTTGGATGCGCCCACGTCAGAGTCCGCCAGCATATCCGCCAGCCCGGCCGGAAGACCAACCCCCTTCAATGCGGCGGCAAAGTCCGCTTCACTCAGGTTCTGATACGCCACGTTTTTGCCGCTTTGCTTGCTGAGTTCTGCAGCCAGATCGCTCAGTGTCCAGCTATTGTCACCCGCCAGTTCGTAAACTTTGCCTGCATGACCTTCTTCAGCGATGACTTTTGCTGCCGCAGCAGCGTAATCCGCACGTGTGGCTGAGGCAATTTTGCCGTCACCCGCAGCCCCTATAAACACGCCGTGCTCCAGGGCTGGTGGTGCACTCGCCAGATAGTTTTCGGTATACCAGCCGTTGCGCAGCAGGGCATAAGGAATGCCGGAGGCCGCCAGCGCTTTTTCAGTAGCAACGTGTTCAACGTGCAGGCCGAGCGGTGATTTATCTGCATGCAGCAGGCTGGTGTAGGCGATGAATTTCACGCCCGCCGCTTTAGCGGCGTTAATCACATTCTGGTGCTGAGTGGCGCGCTGGCCGACTTCGCTGGAGGAGATCAGCAGGAGTTTATCCACGCCGTTCAGCGCCGTGGTAAACGCTGCCTGGTCAGTATAATCCGCCTGACGCACGACAATACCTTGCTGGCTGAGTGCCCCGGCTTTTGCCGGATTACGCACAATGGCCACAATCTGGTTGGCCGGAACGGATTTTAAAAGTTGTTCGATAACAAGATGGCCAAGCTGGCCGGTAGCACCGGTAATTGCGATCATGATGAATCTCCTTCGTGTTTGTCTCGTGTTGTGGCACACTAACACCTTAACTAACTTTTAGTAAGTACACACAAAAAGGTAAGTATGAAGACAACGATACCGACGCTCAGCGAACAAATGCGCGATGGCAATCTCTTCGCGGAACAGTGCCCCTCCCGGGAGGTACTCAAACATGTCACCAGCCGCTGGGGGGTACTGATTTTGGTCGCCCTGCGCCAGGGTACGCATCGTTTCAGTGACCTGCGCCGGAAAATGGGCGGCGTGAGCGAGAAGATGCTGGCTCAGTCGCTTCAGGCGCTGGAGCAGGACGGGTTCGTTGATCGCGTTTCGTATCCTGTTGTGCCGCCGCACGTAGAGTATAGTCTGACGTCGTTAGGTATTGAGGTAAGTGAGAAAGTCGCCGAGCTGGCGGACTGGATTGAGGTGAATACGCCGAAGGTGATGGCGAATCGGGACGATCGGGCGGCCTGATGCCCTCACCCTCTCCCGGCCGGGAGAGGGAACAAACACTAATAACGGCAACGTGCGTTGCCGGTTTGTTTTTACCTGCTCAAATCCACCTGATAAATCGCGAACCCGATATCGTCCGTCGCTACCTTCTTCATCGGGTACTGCGCCTTATCCTTAATGAACGTTGCCGCCTTATCGGACGGTGATGTTTCAAAGCGGATGTCCAGCTTCGTATCGCTGTGAATCGGGGCCAGGCGCCAGTTGTTATCCACCGCCGGGTGAATTTCGCCTGCTTTTTTCGATTCTGCACTGATCCATGCGGCCAGTACTGAGCGGTTTTCATCCGGTGAGGCAAAGGCGATATGGCTGTCGCCTGTCCCGGCAAACTTACCGCCATAGGCGCGATAGTTATTGGTCACGACCAGGAACGTGGCATTCGGATCAATGGCTTTGCCATTGAAGGTCAGGTTTTTGATGCGCTCCGCCTGCGGGTTAATGGCCTGACATTCGCCGTCATATTTTGCAGGTTGGGTGACATCAATCTGATAATTTACGCCGTCGATCACGTCGAAGTTATAGGTGCGGAATCCGTCCCAGTTAATCAACGATTGCGGTTTACTGCTGTGTGGATCAATCTGGTTGAACTGCCCGGCGGAACACTCCAGCCACTCTTTCACCTCTTTGCCCGTCGCTTTAACCACCACCAGGGTGTTCGGGTAGAGATAGAGGTCGGCGGCGTTACGGAAGGTCAGCTTGCCTTTTTCGACTTCAACATAGCTGGCTGGGTCGTTCTTACGTCCACCCACTTTGAACGGTGCGGCGGCAGACAGCACCGGCAATTTTGCCAGATCCGGATCGCCCTGAACGAAGTGCTCGGCGTAGGCTTTCTGCGCCATGTTGACGACCTGGACGGTCGGATCGTCCTGCACCAGCGCCAGGAAGCTGTACATATTGTCAGCGGATTTACCGATCGGCTTACTGACGAATTCGCGCGTGGCGTCGTGATCGTGCTTCAGCACGTTGACCAGTTTTTTATCTTCAGCGGCCAGCGATTTTTTGGCGGCAGCATCATAAATGGGGCGCGCTTCGGCTTTCGACTGGGTAACCTTCCAGCTGCCGCTGTCATTATTCAGCACCAGATCGACGACGCCGAGGTGGTCACCCCACATCCCGGGCATAACCGACGGTACGCCGTTGAGCGTCCCTTTATCGAGGTCAGCCCCTTTGATGCTGGCGAAATCTTTACCGGGGAAGACCGCGTGAGCGTGGCCGAAGAGGATCGCGTCGACACCCGGCACTTCACTCAGGTAGTAAACCGAGTTCTCCGCCATCGCCTGGTATGGATCGGCTGAAAGACCTGAGTGAGCAACAACGACCACTAAATCGGCCCCTTTCTCGCGCATCTCCGGCACGTAGTGGCGCGCGGTCTCGGTGATGTCATTAACGGTCACTTTACCGCTGAGGTTTGCCTTATCCCACGTCATGATTTGCGGCGGTACAAAGCCGATATAGCCGATTTTCAGCGTCTGTTTTTTACCGTCCTTGTCGACAACCTCGGTCTCTTTAATCAGGTAAGGGGTAAACAGTGGCTTTTGGGTCTTAACGTCGATGATATTGGCATTAACATACGGGAATTTGGCCCCTGCCAGTGCATCATGCAGGTATTTCAACCCGTAGTTAAATTCGTGGTTTCCCAGGTTGCCGACGGTATAGTCCAGCGTGTTCATCGCTTTATAAACAGGATGGATCTCGCCTTTTTTCAGTCCCTTTGCCGCCATGTAATCGCCAAGCGGACTCCCCTGAATGAGATCGCCATTGTCGACCAGTACGCTGTTTTTTACTTCTTCGCGGGCGGCGTTAATCAAACTGGCCGTGCGTACCAGTCCGAATTTTTCCGTAGGGGTATCTTTGTAGTAATCGAAGTCCATCATGTTGCTGTGCAGATCTGTCGTTTCCAGAATACGCAGATCGACTGTCGCTGCCTGCACGCTTGCTGCAATCAGCGTCGCCAGGAGCGTTGCGCTAAACTTAATCATCAGAGGAGTCCTTTTTTCGATCCAGGCCACAAAAGAGTATGTATCTATAGCTTGTTGCTTACAGAAATGTGAATCCTGACAGAAAAATGTGTGCTGAAACCGGAATTACTTCACAGATAGCGGAATTGTTCACATTACGATATAACTAAAACAAAGAGTTAACCTCACTGCGTTAACAAAGAGGTGGAGAATGTTAGATAAAATTTGTCAGCTCGTACGGGATGCGGGGGACGCCATCATGCAGGTGTATGACGGTGTAAAACCCATGGAGGTCGTCAGTAAAGCAGACGACTCTCCGGTCACGGCAGCAGATATCGCGGCGCATAAGGTGATCCTGCAAGGGTTGCAGGCCTTAACGCCGGAGATCCCTGTATTGTCAGAAGAGGCACCACAGAGCTGGGATGAACGTCAACACTGGCAACGTTACTGGCTTGTCGATCCGCTGGACGGAACTAAAGAGTTCATCAAGCGTAACGGTGAATTCACCGTCAATATCGCCCTGATTGAGAAGGGCAAAGCGGTGCTGGGTGTGGTCTATGCGCCGGTAATGAAAGTGATGTACAGCGCCGCAGAAGGGAAGGCCTGGAAGGAGGAGTGCGGTGTGCGTAAGCAGATTCAGGTTCGCGATGCGCGCCCGCCGCTGGTGGTGATTAGTCGCTCTCACAGCGACAGCGAATTGCAGGAGTATCTGCAACAGTTGGGTGAACACCAGACCACCTCAATTGGCTCATCGCTGAAATTCTGCCTGGTAGCGGAAGGTCATGCGCAACTGTACCCTCGCTTTGGGCCAACCAACGTTTGGGATACTGCCGCCGGACATGCCGTTGCTGCGGCAGCCGGGGCGCATGTTCATGACTGGCAGGGAAAGACGCTGGACTACACCCCACGCGAATCCTTCCTCAACCCCGGCTTCCGCGTCACGATTTATTGAGCCAGTAGCTTGTGCAGCAGGGCAACCACCTGCTGCACCTCTTCCTGGGTTAACGCCCCGTCTTTCACCCACTGTACCCGGCCGTCTTTATCCAGCACGATAATGGCGGAGCTCTCTTCTTCCAGCTGCCAGGCCTGACGCGTCACGCCGTTACTGTCGACGATAAACTGCGACCACGGGTAGAGCTTTTTATTGCTCTCAAGGCTTGAACGCACAAACATACCGGAGCCAGGAATGGCGTCATCGGTATTCACAATCGTGGTGGTCTGATAGCGGTCATGGGGGAATTTTGCCGCCTTGATCGCTTCCACCAGGTTGGCATTTTTCTCTTTTGCGGATGTACGACCGGCAATATGTTGTACAACTCTCACTTTGCCTGCGAGCTGCGCGCTATTCCAGGGTTTGTAGCTAAACTTATCATTGTCGAGAATCAATTCTCCCCGGTCAGCAATACCGACTGGCGGTACACGTTGTCCTTTTTCAATGTTGTGAGCGCAAGCCCACAGGGGCAGCAGCAGGCAGGCTGCTGCAAGGATATTACGTAGGGTCATGGCGTTTCCTTATTGTTTGCAGGTGATCCGACCACTTGGTCTTACGCTTTTAATCATAAGTGCGATCAATGTGGTTTTCCCGCAATCCCGATGCCAGTTTGCGGGTGAACGCACATATCCATGAAAAAACGACGGCTTATACTGCCCTGAGTCACGGTTTGCAAAGATTATTCTGAATAATTGTAATCAAACGGTAAATAAACTTATGCATACTGGGTATCAAGGTTGTTCTGGTCTATAGTCAATGGGCATTAAAATTTGCGCTCAGGACAGTCGGGCCGATTGTGGCGCCGCAAGAGCGTATGATTCGCAGGAGATACAAGAATGAAAATTTTCCAACGCTACAACCCGCTTCAGGTGGCGAAGTACGTGAAGATCCTGTTCCGTGGACGGTTGTATATCAAGGATGTTGGCGCTTTTGAGTTTGATAAGGGCAAGATCCTCGTCCCAAAAGTGAAGGATAAGCAGCACTTGTCTGTGATGTCCGAAGTCAACCGTCAGGTTTTGCGTCTGCAAACTGAGATGGCTTAACCAGCGTGCTATGCAGTAGTTAAAAAAACGGCTCCCGATGGGAGCCGTTGATGTTTGTGGGGGCAGGAATTTTACGCTGACACCTTCTCTTCCACATCCGGCAGCTTCGGTACCAGCACGGTCGGTTTATTGTCGATACGCGTCACCAGCAGCTGGTCGATGCGGTAGTTATCAATATCCACCACCTCAAACTTGTAGCCAGAGAACTTCACGGAGTCGGTACGTTTCGGGATCTTACGCAGCATAAACATCATAAAGCCGCCGATGGTCTCGTAGTTACCGGACTGCGGGAACTCGTCAATATCCAGCACGCGCATCACGTCTTCAATCGGTGTGCCGCCATCAATCAGCCATGAATTATCGTCACGCTGTACAATCTGCTCTTCCAGGCCCTGGCCAACCAGGTCACCCATCAGGGTGGTCATCACGTCGTTCAGGGTGATAATACCTACCACCAGCGCGTATTCGTTCATGATCACCGCGAAGTCTTCCCCGGCGGTTTTGAAACTTTCCAGCGCTTCTGAAAGGGTCAGGGTGTCCGGCACAATTAGGGTATTGCGGATTTGCACGCCGCTGGTGAGCGCCAGGCTCTGGTTTGCCAGCACGCGGTTGAGCAGATCTTTGGAATCGACATAACCGATGATGTGGTCGATATCTTCATTACAGACGAGGAACTTGGAGTGAGGATGCTCCGCCACTTTGTTCTTCAGACTCTGCTCATCTTCATGTAAATCGAACCAGATAATGCTTTCACGACCCGTCATGGAAGACGGCACGGTGCGGGATTCCAGTTCGAATACGTTCTCGATCAGCTCGTGTTCCTGCTTACGCAGCACTCCGGCCAGCGCACCCGCTTCCACAACGGCATAGATATCGTCGGAGGTGATGTCGTCTTTGCGCACCATTGGCAGCTTAAAGATGCGGAAAATCACGTTCGCCAGACCGTTGAAGAACCATACCAGCGGGCGGAAAACAAACAGGCAGAAGCGCATCGGGTTGATGATACGCAAAGCCACAGCTTCTGGCGCAATCATACCGATGCGTTTCGGGGTCAGATCAGCGAAGAGGATGAACAGGCCTGTCACCAGCGAGAAGGAGAGAATAAAGCTCAACTGCTCGGCGAGTTCGGCGGACATGTACTGAATAAAGAGGCTATAAAACGCCGGCGAGAATGCCGCATCACCCACGATACCACCCAGAATCGCGACTGCGTTCAGGCCAATCTGCACCACGGTGAAGAACGTACCGGGGTTTTCCTGCATCTTCAGAATGCGTGAGGCGTTGATGTTGCCTTCATCTGCAAGCAGTTTGAGTTTGATTTTACGGGACGCGGCCAGCGAGATCTCAGATATCGAGAAAAATGCACTGACGGCAATAAGACAAAGTATTACTAAAATACTGTTTAACATAGTTTATCCGGCTTCTCGCCAGATCCTCGGAAGGGAAGTTGATACCATTTGTGTGAAAACACGTAGAACGTCAGCTCGTAGCGTTGAGCCGATTATTTCAGCGGGTAGTATAGCGTAAAGGAGTGTAAACCTGCCAGAGGTCACGTTTTGGCAGAAAAAGTGATGATTTTCAAACCCGGCGAAATCCATTTCTGCCAGATTCAAGCGGCTATTCTGCTTGCGGCGGCAGGCAGACGCCAATACCACCAATGCCGCAGTAGCCGTACGGGTTTTTATGCAGATACTGCTGGTGATCGTCTTCGGCATAGTAGAACGGTTTCGCCGTCGCGATTTCCGTGGTCACCTCGCGCGTATCGCCAGCATCACGCATGGCTTTCTGGAAGCGCTCAAGGCTGGCATGAGCGGCGGCATCCTGCTCCGGTGTGAGCGGATAAATGGCCGAACGATATTGTGTGCCGTGGTCGTTACCCTGACGCATGCCCTGCGCCGGGTCGTGGTTTTCCCAGAACACCTGCAGAAGCTGCTCGTAGCTAATCACCGCAGGGTCATACACCACACGAACGGCTTCCGCATGGCCGGTTTCGCCAGAGCACACTTCGCGGTAGGTTGGATTTGGCGTGTAACCGCCAGTATAACCGGCTGCCGTGCTGTAAACGCCGGGCAGTTGCCAGAACAGGCGTTCCACACCCCAGAAACAACCCATCGCAAACAGGGCGATTTCCATTCCATCAGGAACGTTGGTCATTGAATGGTTGTTTACGGCGTGTAAGGTCGCCACAGGCATGGGCGTGTTGCGTCCCGGTAATGCATCAGCTTGTGAAACAAGATGCGTTTTGTCGAATAAACTCACGATGGGGTCTCCCGGGGGCCGATGTTTCGGTTAAGGTTGTCACGAAGCGTTTAATTGAACACAATAAATGCGCTAAATGAGTCTAGATTTAATCATAAGAAATATTTGGGTGTTGCACCCATTTTCAACCCGCGATTTGGGTTTTTGGCTAACAGGCCGTATTTTGCCGCGGAGCGGCAGTGCATTTGCTTCCAGGGTGGAAACAGGGATATTCAGGAGAAAACGTGATAAAAATCCGCCAGTTATGTTTGGTCAGTTTGCTACTAACAAGCGGGATTGCCAGTGCGGCGAACGTTCGTTTGCAGGTTGAGGGGTTGTCCGGGGCGCTGGAAAAAAACGTGCGTGCGCAGTTGTCGACCATCCAGAGTGATGAGGTGACGCCGGACCGCCGTTTTCGCGCGCGCGTAGATGACGCAATCCGCGAAGGGCTAAAAGCGCTGGGTTATTACGAACCTACCATTGATTTTGACCTACGCCCGCCGCCAAAGAAGGGGCGCCAGGTGCTTATTGCCCGCGTCTCGCCGGGTGAGCCGGTACTGATTGGCGGCACAAACGTCATCCTGCGCGGTGGAGCGCGCACAGACCGGGATTATCTGGATCTGCTCGGTACGCGGCCGAAAATCGGCACGGTACTTAATCACGGTGATTACGACCATTTCAAAAAAGAGCTGACGAGCGTTTCCCTTCGGAAGGGCTACTTTGACAGCCAGTTCAACAAAAGTCAGCTTGGCATTGCGCTGGACAGACATCAGGCCTTCTGGGATATCGATTACGACAGTGGGGAGCGCTATCGTTTTGGCGATGTAACCTTCGAAGGATCGCAAATCCGTGAAGAATATCTGCAAAATCTCGTGCCCTTCAAAAAAGGGGATTACTACCAGTCGAGCGATCTGGCGGAACTGAACCGTCGCCTTTCAGCCACCGGATGGTTTAACTCCGTGGTTGTCGCGCCGGAATTTGATAAGTCGCGCAAAACCAAAGTGTTGCCACTGCATGGCGTCGTCTCGCCACGGATCGAGAACACCATTGAGACCGGTGTGGGTTATTCGACGGATGTCGGTCCGCGCGTGAAGGCCACATGGAAAAAGCCGTGGATGAACTCGTACGGCCACAGCCTGACGACCAGCGCGAGTATCTCCGCCCCGGAACAGCAGCTCGATTTCAGCTATAAAATGCCCTTGCTGAAAAACCCGCTGGAGCAATATTACCTGGTTCAGGGGGGCTTTAAGCGCACCGACCTGAACGATACTAAGTCAGATTCCACCACCCTTGCCCTGTCACGCTACTGGGATCTCTCCAGCGGCTGGCAGCGTGCCATTAACCTGCGCTGGAGTCTCGACCACTTTACGCAGGCCAACGTCACCAACACCACGATGTTGCTCTATCCGGGGGTGATGATCAGCCGTACCCGCTCACGCGGTGGTCTGATGCCTGACTGGGGCGATTCCCAGCGTTATTCCATTGATTACTCCAACACCATGTGGGGTTCCGATGTCGACTTCTCGGTGATTCAGGCACAAAACGTCTGGATCCGTACGTTGTATGACAAACACCGCTTTGTGGTGCGCGGCAACCTCGGCTGGATTGAAACCGGAGACTTCGACAAAGTCCCGCCGGATCTGCGCTTCTTCGCCGGTGGTGACCGCAGCATTCGCGGCTATAAATACAAATCCATTGCGCCAAAAGATGACAGCGGCAAGCTGATCGGTGCGTCGAAACTGGCCACCGGCTCGCTGGAGTATCAGTACAACGTCAGCGGTAAATGGTGGGGGGCGATGTTTGTCGACAGCGGCGAAGCGGTGAGCGACATCCGCCGCAGCGATTTCAAAACCGGCGCGGGCGTGGGTGTACGCTGGCAGTCACCCGTCGGGCCCATCAAGCTCGATTTCGCCGTTCCGGTGGGCGACAAAGAAGAGCATGGTTTACAGTTTTACATCGGTCTGGGGCCTGAATTATGAGTTTATGGAAGAAGATAAGCCTCGGGGTGCTGATTTTTATCGTACTGCTGCTCGGTACGGTGGCGTTTCTGGTAGGAACGACGACCGGGCTGCACCTGCTGTTTAACGCCGCTAACCGCTGGGTGCCGGGACTTGAAATTGGTCAGGTGACGGGCGGCTGGCGCGATCTGCGTCTGAAGAACATTCGCTATGAGCAACCTGGTGTGGCCGTAAACGCCGGGGAGTTCCACCTTGCGGTGAAGCTGGGCTGTCTGCGGGACAGTAAGCTGTGCGTCAACGAACTGTCGCTAAAAGATGTGAACGTGGCGATAGATTCAAAGAAAATGCCGAAGTCTGCGCCGGTCGAGGAAGAAGACAGCGGCCCGCTGAATCTCTCCACGCCGTATCCGATCGCGCTCTATCGGGTGGCGCTTGATAACGCCAATATCAAAATCGACGACACCACCGTATCCGTGATGGATTTCACCTCCGGCCTGCGCTGGCAGGAGAAAAACCTCACCCTGACGCCGACGTCCCTGCAGGGATTACTGATCGCGCTGCCGAAAGTGGCCGACGTGGCGCAGGAAGAGATCGTCGAGCCGAAGATCCAGAACCCACAGCCGGAAGAAAAGCCGCTGGGTGAAACGCTGAAAGACCTCTTCTCGAAACCCGTCCTGCCGGAAATGACCGATGTTCATCTGCCGCTGAATCTCAACATTGAGGAGTTCAAAGGTGAGCAGCTGCGCCTGACCGGCGATACCGATCTGACGGTCTATAACATGCTGCTTAAAGTCAGCAGTATTGACGGCAATATGAAGCTCGACGCGCTGGATATCGACACCAACCAGGGCTCGGTGAATGCCTCTGGCAATGCCCTGCTGCGCGACAACTGGCCGGTGGACATCACGCTCAACAGCGCCCTGAGTATTGACCCGCTGAAAGGCGAAAAAGTGAAGGTCAAAGTGGGCGGTGCGCTACGCGACAAACTGGACGTCGGGGTAAATCTCTCCGGCCCGGTAGATATGGTTCTGCGGGCGCAAACTCAACTGGCAGAAGCGGGTTTACCGCTCAATGTTGAAATGGTCAGTAAACAGCTTTACTGGCCGTTCACCGGCGAAAAACAGTTCCAGGCCGATGACCTGAAGCTGAAGCTGAGCGGCAAGATGACCGATTACACGCTCTCGTTCCGTACCGCAGTGAAGGGGCAGGGCGTGCCGCCCGCGAATATCACGCTGGATGCGAAGGGCAATGAACAGCAGGTTAATCTCGACAAACTGACCGTTGCGGCACTGGAAGGCAAAACCGAGCTGACCGCACTGCTCGACTGGCAGCAGGCGATCAGCTGGCGCGGTGAGCTGAAGCTGACGGGTATTAACACCGCCAAAGAGGTGCCGGACTGGCCGTCAAAACTGGATGGTCTGATCAAAACCCGCGGCAGCCTTTACGGCGGCACGTGGCAGATGGACGTGCCGGAAATCAAACTCACCGGGAACGTGAAGCAGAACAAGGTTAACGTTGAGGGCTCGGTCAAAGGTAACAGCTACCTGCAGTGGACGATCCCGGGTTTGCACGTAGCGCTGGGCCGCAACACGGCGGATATCAAAGGCGAGCTGGGGGTGAAAGATCTCAATCTGGATGCCACTATCGACGCGCCGAATCTGGATAATGCTCTGCCGGGCCTGGGTGGCACGGCGAAAGGGTTAGTGAAAGTGCGCGGGACGGTAGACGCCCCCCAACTTCTGGCGGATATCACGGCCAATAACCTGCGCTGGCAGGAGCTGACTGTCGCCCGCGTTCGCGTTGAAGGGGATGTGAAATCCACCGATCAGATCGGCGGTAACCTGAACCTGCGCGTGGAGCGCATTGCTCAGCCGGACGTGAACATTAATCTGGTGACGCTGGAAGCGAAAGGCAACGAAAAGCAGCACGACCTTCAGCTGCGTGTGCAGGGTGAGCCGGTCTCCGGGCAGCTTCACCTGACAGGAAGCTTTGATCGTAAAGAGGAACGCTGGAAAGGTCTGCTTGATAACACTCGCTTCAACACACCGGTCGGGCCGTTGGCGTTGTCACGCTCTATTGCGCTGGACTACCGTAACGCGGAACAAAAGATCAGCATCGGACCACACTGCTGGACCAACCCAAATGCTGAGCTGTGCGTACCTCAGACCATTGATGCAGGCGCGGAAGGGCGCGCGCAGATCAACCTCAACCGCTTTGACCTGGCGATGCTGAAGCCGTTTATGCCTGACACCACGCAGGCTAACGGCGTCTTTAGCGGGAAGGCCGATGTCGCCTGGGACACCACTAAAGAAGGGCTGCCACAGGGTAGCGTCACGCTTTCGGGTCGTAACGTGAAGGTGACGCAACAGGTGAATGATGCGCCGCTGGCGGTCGCCTTCGACACCCTGAACCTGAGTGCGGATCTGCATAACAACCGTGCAGAGCTGGGATGGCTTATCCGTCTGACCAACAACGGTCAGTTTGATGGACAAGTGCAGATATCCGATCCGCAAGGACGGCGTAATCTTGGCGGCAACGTCAATATCCGTAACTTCAACCTGGCGATGGTGAACCCGATTTTCGACCGCGGGGAAAAAGCGGCAGGCATGCTGAATGCCAATTTGCGTCTGGCTGGAAACGCGCAAAGCCCGCAGCTGTTCGGTCAGATGCGGCTCAGCGGTGTGGATATCGACGGCAACTTCATGCCATTTGATATGCAGCCTAGCCAAATCTCGATGAACTTCAACGGCATGAGTTCAACGATTAGCGGCTCGGTGTTGACTCAACAAGGGCAGATCAACCTGAGCGGCGACGCAGACTGGAGTCAGCTCAATAACTGGCGCGCCCGTATTGCCGCAAAAGGCAGCCGAGTGCGTATCACCGTACCGCCAATGGTTCGCCTGGATGTCTCACCTGATGTGGTCTTTGAAGCCACGCCAAGCCTCTTCACGCTCGACGGACGCGTCGATGTGCCATGGGCACGCATTGTGGTTCACGACGTGCCTGAAAGTGCGGTGGGTGTTTCAAGTGATGAAGTTATGCTCAATGAAAATCTGAAACCTGTCGAACAGAAGAGCGCTGGCATACCGATTAATAGTAACCTTATCGTGCACGTGGGGAATAACGTGCGGTTGGATGCGTTTGGGCTGAAGGCGAGGCTTACGGGTGACCTGAAGGTGGCGCAGGATAAACAAGGGTTGGGCCTGAACGGGCAGATTAATATTCCTGAAGGGCGTTTCCATGCCTATGGTCAGGATTTAATTGTGCGTAAAGGTGAACTGTTGTTCTCCGGTCCACCGGATCAACCTCTGTTGAATATCGAAGCGATTCGTAACCCGGAGGCAACGGAAAACGACGTCATCGCGGGTGTACGCGTCACCGGTTCCGCCGACGAACCGAAGGCGGAAATCTTCTCTGACCCGGCGATGTCACAACAGGAAGCTCTTTCTTACCTGTTGCGTGGACAAGGTCTGGACAGCGGTCAGAGCGACAGTGCGGCGATGACCTCGATGTTAGTGGGTCTGGGGGTTGCACAAAGTGGGCAGGTTGTGGGTAAAATCGGCGAGACGTTCGGCGTAAGCAATCTGGCGCTGGACACCCAGGGCGTGGGTGACTCTTCGCAGGTGGTGGTCAGCGGCTATGTACTGCCGGGTCTGCAGGTAAAATATGGTGTGGGGATCTTTGACTCACTGGCAACACTCACGTTACGCTATCGCCTGATGCCTAAGCTATATCTGGAAGCAGTGTCCGGCGTAGACCAGGCACTTGATCTGCTCTATCAGTTTGAGTTTTAGCAATGCGAATATTTGTCTACGGCAGTTTACGAACCAAGCAAGGCAACAGTCACTGGATGACCAATGCCCTGCTGCTGGGGAATTACAATATCGAGAACTACCAGTTGTACAGCCTGGGCCACTATCCAGGCGCGGTTCCCGGCGAAGGAACAGTACAGGGTGAAGTTTATCGTATTGATAACGCGACACTTGCCGAACTTGATGCCTTGCGCACCAGGGGCGGTGAATACGCGCGCCAGTTGATCCAGACGCCGTACGGAAGCGCGTGGATGTATGTCTACCAGCGTCCGGTCGAAGGGTTAACGCGGATTGTAAGCGGTAACTGGTTAGACAGATACCAGTACTGAAAAACGACAACGCCACCGAAAGGTGGCGTTGTTTTTTGTGGGCTAAACGGCTTCCCGACGCAGCTTGAATATCTGCACCGATTCCAGAAGCTGTTCCGCCTGGCGATGCATTGCCTGCGCCGCGGCGGAAGATTCTTGCGACAAGGTCGCATTTTGCTGTGTTGCCGTATCCATATGCGTGACGGCCACATTGACCTGATCGATCCCGGTACTTTGTTCGTGGCTGGCATGAGAAATTGCCTCAATCAGTTCACTCACCTTGCTGACGCTGTGCAGAATATCCGCCATCGCTGCGCCGGCTTGCTGCACCTGGCCATTCCCCTCGTCAATGCGGTTAACGGAGCGGTCGATCAGAACGCGGATATCTTTGGCGGCGGCGGCTGAACGTTGCGCCAGGGCGCGCACTTCTGCTGCAACGACGGCAAAACCGCGGCCTTCAGTTCCCGCGCGCGCCGCTTCAACAGCAGCGTTAAGTGCCAGGATATTGGTCTGGAAGGCGATACTGTCGATCATGCTGATGATGGAGTTGATCTCGCTGGAGAAATTATGAATTTCACTCATGGTGTGCATCGCACGTTCAACGGCCTCTTCGCCCTGGCGGGCTACCTGACGGGCATTACGGGCAAGATCGCTGGCAGTGCGTGAATGTTCTGCGTTGCTTTTCACGACCGATGTCAGCTCCTCCATGGATGCTGCAGTCTGTTCCAGTGCACTGGCCTGCGCTTCGTTGCGGGAAGAAAGCTCATGACTACCGCTGGCAATCTGCGCTGATGCGGTGGCGATGGTTTCGGTACCCTTACGTACTCCAGAGACAATACGCGTGAGGTTTTCATTCATCTCCTGCAGAGCGCGCATGAGCTCAGCCGTTTCATCTCGACCGGCCACGGTAAAGCGGGACTGCAAATCACCGGCGGCTACGGTACGCGCTATCGTGACGGCTTGTGCCAGCGGAAGAGTAATGCTGCGAATCAGCCACCAGGTAACTAGCATCCCGGCCGCCAGCGTGAGGGCCATTGCCAGCAACAGCATCCATTTTGTCTTCTGATACTGCTCCTGATTGCGGGCGATGGTCTGCTGGTGAATAGTCTCGGCATGCTGCAATGTACGGGCCACGACGTTGTCGATCATTTTTGTCGGCTCGCGGTCAATCCCTGTAACCTGCTTGTCCACGCGCTGGGCGCTGGTGGGATCTCCCACCTGGTAGGTAGCCAGTGCCGCCAGGTATTTCTGTTCGAGGCTGGCGTGGATGTCGCGCGTTGCCAGCACTTGTTGATTATCCATGCCAATTTTCGGCAGAAGCTCACTTAGCCGGGTCAGCAGTGTCTGCGTGTTCTGACTTTCTGCAACAAAGGCCTTTTTGTATTTATCGAATGCTTCTTGCCCCTGCGCGCCACGAATCAGGGTGTTTTTCCACTCCTGGACCTGGATCTTGAATTGCACCTGAGCATTGCGTGCAGTATCTATGCTGCTGGTAATGGTTTGTTCCATCGCCATAATCTGTTCGTTCTGCGCCTGGCTGTCGCTGTTGATCAACAGGCCACGCAGACCAATAAAAAGTGTTGCAAGCAGCAGAAGTGACGCCAAAAGGCCCAGTCGCTGCCCAATTGTGAGTGTGTTGAGTTTCATGATTTCCTGTTATATGAAAAAGCGATTGCGCTCATATCACGGGAGGTATCGACCGTCGGCAGGGAGACTTTAAGAAGAAAAGTGGGGATAAGGCAGGTAAAAAGCGATATCTAATTAATATTATGAGACAAAATCTCTTTATGACGTTTTTGTGACAGTTCAGAGAGACAAAAAAGCCCCGACTTGCGGGGCCTTAATATCAGCAGTAAGAATTACTTCTTAGCAGCGCGTTCGAAAGAGGCGATGATTTCTGCTTTCGCCGCTTCTGCGTTGTCCCAGCCGTCAACTTTAACCCACTTGCCTTTTTCGAGGTCTTTGTAGTGCTCGAAGAAGTGAGTGATCTGCGCTTTCAGCAGCTCTGGCAGGTCGTTCACATCTTTGATGTGATCGTATTCTTTGCTCAGCTTGGTGTGCGGTACCGCAACCAGCTTCGCATCTTCACCGGATTCGTCGGTCATTTTCAGCACGCCAACTGGACGGCAGCGAATGACGGAGCCTGGCTCCAGTGGGTATGGCGTTGGGACCAGTACGTCAACCGGGTCACCGTCCAGAGACAGGGTGTGGTTGATGTAACCGTAGTTGCACGGATAGAACATCGCGGTAGACATGAAACGGTCTACGAACAGGGCGCCGCTCTCTTTGTCCACTTCGTATTTGATAGGATCTGCGTTAGCCGGGATTTCGATTACTACGTAGATATCTTCTGGCAGTTCTTTACCCGCTGGGACGTTGAGTAAGCTCATGTCGGTGTCCTTTAAAATGGATGGTAAACAAGTGGCAGGTATTATAGCCAACTCGCGCTGAATGTCTTCGCCTGTTTTCGCCTTCTCTCACCGCTAACCCCACTTTTCAGACCGATTCCATGACAGAAAAATCCATAAACTCAGCTGCATTTTTCATGGTGAAATGAAAGCGATTACAAACTTGTGATTAACGTTTTATTCACTTTCCCGAAGTGTGATGTAACGCAATTCGTTACATATTTCATTGGCTATAGTCATTTCGCAGAACATCTTTTCACCAACAATAATCCCCCTACGAGGACGTTCATATGTGGAAGCGCTTACTCCTGGTCACAGCAGTTTCGGCAGCCATGTCGTCTATGGCGATGGCCGCCCCTTTAACCGTAGGTTTTTCGCAAGTCGGCTCTGAATCCGGCTGGCGAGCAGCAGAAACCAACGTTGCAAAAAGCGAGGCCCAGAAACGTGGTATCACCCTGAAAATTGCCGATGGTCAGCAAAAGCAGGAAAACCAAATCAAAGCCGTGCGTTCGTTTATTGCCCAGGGCGTTGATGCCATCTTTATTGCGCCTGTCGTCGCGACGGGCTGGGAACCTGTCCTGAAGGAAGCGAAAGACGCTGAGATCCCGGTTTTCCTGCTCGATCGTTCCATTGATGTCAAAGACAAATCGCTCTATATGACCACCGTCACGGCCAACAACATTCTTGAAGGACAGTTGATTGGTGACTGGCTGGTGAAACAGGTGGATGGCAAGCCGTGTAACGTCGTTGAGTTGCAGGGCACCGTTGGCGCGAGCGTGGCCATCGACCGTAAGAAAGGGTTTGCTGAGGCTATCGCTAAAGCACCAAACATCAAGATTATCCGCTCTCAGTCCGGTGACTTCACGCGCAGTAAAGGCAAAGAGGTCATGGAGAGCTTTATCAAGGCTGAAAACAACGGCAAGAACATCTGCATGGTTTACGCCCACAACGATGACATGGTGATCGGTGCGATTCAGGCCATTAAAGAAGCGGGTCTGAAGCCGGGCAAAGATATCCTCACCGGCTCAATCGACGGCGTGCCAGACATCTACAAGGCGATGATGGACGGCGAAGCGAATGCCAGCGTGGAGCTCACGCCGAACATGGCGGGTCCGGCATTTGATGCGCTGGAGAAATTCAAGAAAGACGGCACGATGCCTGAAAAACTGACCATCACCAAATCCACACTCTACCTTCCTGACACAGCAAAAGAAGAGTTAGAGAAGAAGAAAAATATGGGTTACTGATCCAGTGTAATTGCCGGGTAGCGCTACGCTTACCCGGCCTACGATTTGTGCCGGAGGCGTAAATATGAACTCGGAACAACATCAGGAAATCCTCCGCACAGAGGGCTTGAGTAAATACTTTCCTGGCGTAAAAGCGCTGGATAACGTTGATTTCAGCCTGCGGCGCGGTGAGATTATGGCGCTGCTGGGTGAGAACGGAGCAGGGAAGTCGACGCTGATTAAAGCCCTGACCGGCGTCTATCATGCCGATCGCGGCACTATCTGGCTGGAAGGCAATGCCATTTCGCCAAAAAATACCGCTCACGCCCAGCAGCTTGGGATCGGGACGGTCTATCAGGAAGTGAACCTGCTGCCGAACATGTCGGTGGCGGATAATCTGTTTATTGGCCGTGAACCACGACGCTTTGGCCTGCTGCGCCGCAAGGAGATGGAGGCGCGGGCGACAAAGCTGATGGAATCCTACGGCTTTTCTCTTGACGTTCGCGAGCCGCTGAACCGCTTTTCCGTTGCCATGCAGCAGATCGTCGCGATTTGTCGCGCTATCGATCTCTCCGCAAAAGTACTGATCCTCGATGAGCCCACCGCCAGTCTCGATACCCAGGAAGTGGAAATGCTCTTTACCCTGATGCGCCAGCTGCGCGATCAGGGCGTGAGCCTGATCTTCGTGACTCATTTCCTCGATCAAGTGTATGAAGTGAGCGATCGCATTACGGTACTGCGTAACGGCAGTTTTGTCGGCTGTCGGGAAACCCGTGAATTACCACAGATTGAACTGGTCAAAATGATGCTCGGGCGCGAGCTGGAGACCAACGCGCTCCAGCGCGCCGGTCGCACGTTGCTGAGTGATAAACCCGTCGCGGCTTTCAGTGATTTCGGCAAAAAAGGGACTATTTCACCGTTTAACCTGGAGGTTCGTCCTGGCGAAATTGTCGGTCTGGCCGGATTGTTAGGCTCCGGACGAACAGAAACCGCCGAAGTCATCTTTGGAATTAAGCCAGCAGACAGTGGCACCGCATTAATCAAAGGCAAACCGCAAACGCTGCGATCGCCGCATCAGGCCTCGTGTCTGGGCGTTGGCTTCTGTCCGGAAGACAGAAAAACGGACGGTATTATTGCCGCCGCCTCGGTGCGGGAGAATATCATTCTGGCGTTACAGGCGCAGCGAGGCTGGCTGAGGCCAATCCCACGCAAAGAGCAAAACGCCATTGCGGAACGCTTTATCCGCCAGCTTGGCATTCGTACCCCGAGCGCAGAACAACCTATTGAATTCCTTTCAGGGGGTAACCAGCAGAAGGTCTTGTTGTCGCGCTGGCTGCTGACCAAACCCCAGTTCCTGATCCTCGATGAACCGACGCGCGGGATTGACGTCGGCGCGCATGCTGAAATCATCCGGCTTATTGAAACGTTGTGTGCGGACGGCCTGGCGCTGCTGGTCATCTCGTCTGAGCTGGAGGAACTGGTGGGGTATGCCGATCGCGTTATCATCATGCGCGATCGTAAACAGGTGGCAGAGATCCCGCTGGATAAACTGTCCGTTCCGGCGATCATGAATGCCATCGCGGCGTAAGGAGTGAATTGTGATGTCTCGTTCGCTTTCGCAAACAGGGGAGTCAAAGCGCCGCTTCAACTGGCCAACCGGCACACCGCAAATCGCGGCACTGCTGGTGGTACTGTTGGTTGACAGCCTTGTCGCGCCGCATTTCTTCCAGATTATTGTCCAGGATGGCCGTCTGTTTGGCAGCCCGATCGATATTTTGAACCGTGCGGCGCCGGTGGCGCTGCTGGCGATTGGCATGACGCTGGTCATTGCCACTGGCGGGATTGACCTCTCCGTCGGCGCGGTGATGGCTATCGCCGGGGCTACGGCAGCCTCAATGACCGTGGCCGGGCACAGTCTGCCGGTGGTGCTGCTTGCCGCCTTAGGCACTGGCGTACTCGCCGGGCTGTGGAACGGTATTCTGGTGGCAGTCCTCAAGATCCAGCCGTTTGTCGCCACCCTGATTTTAATGGTCGCCGGGCGCGGTGTGGCGCAGCTGATCACATCCGGGCAGATCGTCACCTTTAACTCTCCGGGCCTGGCGTGGCTTGGCAGCGGAAAACTGCTGTTCTTCCCGACTCCGGTGATCATTGCCCTGGTGACGCTGGTGGTGTTCTGGCTCTTTACCCGCAAAACGGCACTGGGCATGTTCATCGAGGCCGTCGGGATCAACATTCGTGCCGCGCGCAACGCCGGGGTCAATACCCGGTTGATGGTGATGCTGACCTACGTGCTGAGCGGCGTCTGCGCCGCCATCGCCGGGGTCATCGTCGCGGCGGATATTCGCGGGGCCGATGCCAACAACGCGGGACTCTGGCTGGAGCTGGACGCGATCCTCGCGGTGGTGATCGGCGGCGGGTCTTTGATGGGCGGGCGCTTTAACCTGCTGCTCTCGGTGATTGGCGCGCTGATCATTCAGGGAATGAACACCGGGATCCTGCTTTCGGGGTTCCAGCCGGAACTCAACCAGGTGGTGAAAGCGGTGGTCGTGCTCTGTGTGCTGATCGTCCAGTCGCCGCGCTTTGTCAGCATCATTAAGGGGATCCGTGGCCATGATAAAACGTAATTTGCCGCTAATGATCACGCTGGGCGTGTTTGTGCTGGGTTATCTCTACTGTCTGACCCAGTTCCCGGGGTTTGCCTCCACGCGTGTGATTTGCAATATCCTGACCGATAACGCTTTTTTAGGCATTATCGCCGTCGGGATGACCTTTGTGATCCTTTCCGGTGGGATCGATCTCTCCGTTGGTTCGGTGATCGCATTCACCGGCGTGTTTCTTGCGAAGGCGATCGGTTTCTGGGGGATCTCACCGCTGGTGGCTTTCCCGCTGGTGCAGGTGATGGGGTGCGCGTTTGGTGCCTTTATGGGGCTACTGATCGATGCGCTGAAAATCCCGGCTTTTATTATTACCCTCGCCGGGATGTTCTTCCTTCGCGGCGTGAGTTATCTGGTGTCGGAAGAATCTATTCCGATTAACCATCCGATTTACGATACGCTCTCCAGCCTGGCGTGGAAAATACCCGGCGGTGGTCGTTTGAGCGCGATGGGGTTACTGATGCTCGGCGTCGTGGTGATTGGTATTTTCCTTGCGCATCGCACTCGGTTTGGCAATCAGGTTTACGCCATTGGCGGCAACGCCACGTCGGCAAACCTGATGGGGATCTCCACCCGCAGTACAACTATACGCATCTATATGCTCTCAACGGGTCTGGCGACGCTGGCGGGGATTGTCTTCTCGGTTTATACCCAGGCGGGTTATGCCCTGGCAGGTGTAGGGGTGGAACTGGATGCTATTGCCTCGGTGGTGATCGGTGGAACCCTGCTCAGTGGTGGCGTGGGGACGGTGCTGGGAACGCTGTTTGGCGTAGCAATCCAGGGCCTGATACAAACCTACATTAACTTTGACGGCACGCTCAGCTCCTGGTGGACCAAGATCGCCATCGGCATTTTGCTGTTTATTTTTATCGCCCTGCAACGTGGTCTGACGGTGCTCTGGGAGAATCGTCAAAGCTCGACGGTTACACGCGTAAACACATCAGTAACAGAGCGATAACACGCTGAATTTGCTTAAAGTCTAAACATTTTCCGGTAGCGGCCGATACTCTTTTTTTATGCCCAGAAATATCTCGCTACCGGAAATAATATCATGCTTAAAACGCTATCGATTCGTACCGGCTTGCTCTCTTTACTGGCCGTTATGACCCTTCTGCTGCTGATTGTCAGCGGTATTGGCATTTATGCCCTCACACAGAGTTCTTCTTCACTACAGCGCATCAACCACCTTCAGGGTGAGCAGATGGTGCAGCTTAATTCCGGCTATACGCTGATCCTCCGCGCCCGCAATGAGGCGGGTCAGGCCGTCCGAATGATGGAAATCGGCATGCTGGATGATGCGGCCAAATCGGTAAAAAATATCAATCAGGAAGTCACCCTGGCTCAGAAAACGCTGAAAGGCGTGATTGATGGTGGCGTGGCCGATGAGCAAGGCCAACAACTGCTTGATAAAGTGGCGGCCAGCCTCGCGACGTACAACCAGCAGGGGATCAACCCGATGCTGAAAGCGCTGAACGAACAGAGCGCGGACAGCTATTACGACCTACTGGAAAACAAGCTGATTCCGGTGGCCTCCCGGTTTGATAACGATATGCAGGCCTTCCAGAAATGGAGTGAAGCGCGCGGCAAAGCGGAAGTGAGTGCCGTGCAGTCCAGCAAAAATCGGGTACTGATCCTGATCGTGGTGGCGGCTCTGCTGACGGCGGGCATTATTGTGCTGGCCTGGCTGGTACTGCGCCACATGTTGCTCAAACCGCTCTCGACCTCTATTGCTCAACTGGAGAATGTGGCAGCAGGCGATTTGACCCACACGCTGAATCCACCGGCAAGCCAGGAGTTTAATCGCTTGAATGCGGCAATCGAAGAGATGCGCCATTCGCTGATGAACTCGGTTCTGCGGGTACGTGATGCCAGCTCGCAAATTGATACCGGCAGCCGTGAGCTGACGGCGGGGAACAGGGATCTTGCTGAGCGTACGGAATCGACCGCCACGTCGCTGGAGCAGACCGCCGCCAGCATGGAACAGATCACCGCGACGGTGAAACTCAACGCCGACAATGCCGAGCAGGCTCACCAGCTGGCGAAATCGGTGTCAGACACGGCCGATCACGGCAGCGAAATGGTCTGCTACGTCATTGAAAAAATGCGTGATATCTCCGGCAGTTCGGCACGTATCGCGGACATTCTCAGTGTTATCGACGGTATTGCCTTCCAGACCAATATCCTCGCGTTGAACGCCTCCGTGGAAGCGGCGCGCGCGGGTGAGCAAGGACGCGGGTTTGCCGTCGTCGCGGGCGAAGTGCGAAACCTTGCCAGCCGCAGTGCCGATGCAGCGAAAGAGATCCGAGCGCTTATCAGTGATTCCCAGACCCACGTCAGCGAGGGCAGTGAACTGGCCCAGCAGGCTGGCGAAACCATGGATGAGATCGCAACCGAAGTGCTGCGCATGACGAAACTGATGCGTGAAATTGCGACTGCGTCCCAGGAGCAGAGTCGCGGTATTGAGCAGGTGAATATTGCGGTGAATCAGATGGATGAGACTGCGCAGCAGAATGCGGCGCTGGTACAGCAATCCTCCGCCGCGACTCGCTCCCTTGAGGAGCAGTCGCGCCAGCTGATGGAAGCCATGTCATCATTCAAGCTGTCGGCTCAGACTGCAGCATAATATTATCCAGCCCCGGTGCATGATGTGCCGGGGTTTTATTCTTCCCTGAATTTACTTCAGCAATATTATCGTGAATATTACCCACTAACATTTCCAGTGCGCTGGTTAAGGCTAACGCATTTTCCGTCGGCTCAAGATATAAACCTTTGCGGAAAAATAGCGGCTCATCAAACAGTTGATTAAAGCGCTTCAACGCCAGACTGACCGCTGGACGGGACATCTCCAGGCGCAAAGAGGCTTTTGCCATGCTGCCGCAGCGGACAACTTCAATAAATACCGGGATAAGATTTAAATCAATGCCGGTATTAGCACGGGAATAATTTTTCATTGCGATTTTGCTCCACGAAATATTTGCCAAACTGTTATGGAAATAATGCAGGAGCAGTGATGAATATTAAAGCGTGTTTTTTATAAACACTTATACGGTTAAATATATAAATGACCAGGGGAGCCGGATGGGCTCCCCTGAGGAAAGGTATTACGCGTCCGGATACTCACGAATAAAACGTTCAACGTCTTCAACCATATGGTTGTTGCCGACGAAGAACGAACGGCGCTGGTGAAGGCTTTCTGGCACGATTTCCAGAATACGATCTTTACCGTCGCTCGCCTTGCCGCCAGCCTGTTCGGCCAGGAACGCCATCGGGTTGCATTCGTACAGCAGGCGCAGTTTCCCGTCCGGGTGGCTTGCAGTGCTTGGGTAGAGGTAGATACCGCCTTTCAGCAGGTTACGGTGGAAATCCGCGACCAGAGAGCCGATATAGCGGGAGGTGTAAGGGCGCTGAGTGGCTTTATCTTCTTCCTGGCAGAATTTGATGTACTTCTTCACGCCGTTCGGGAATCGGATGTAGTTTCCTTCGTTGATGGAGTAGGTGTTGCCCTTCTCCGGGAAGCGCATACGTTCCTGGCTCAGACAGAAAACGCCCAGTGAAGGATCGTACGTAAAGGCGTGAACCCCACACCCGGTGGTATACACCAGCATGGTGGAGGAGCCATACACGACGTAACCGGCAGCAACCTGATTAATGCCCGGCTGCAGGAAATCTTCTTCGGTCACCGGCGTGCCAACAGGCGTGACGCGGCGGTAGATGGAGAAAATGGTACCGACAGAAACGTTAACGTCGATGTTAGAGGAGCCGTCCAGCGGATCCATCAGAACAACGTATTTAGCGTGTTCACACCCGTCGAAAACAACAATTTCATCTTCTTCTTCGGAGGCGATACCCGCCACGATGTCGCGCGCGCGCAGTGCAGCTTTCAGTTTTTCATTTGCGAACAGATCGAGTTTCTGTTGAACCTCGCCCTGAACGTTCTCGGCACCGCTGGCACCCAGGATATCGACCAGACCGGCCTTGTTGATATCACGATGGATGATCTTAGCGCCCAGCTTTATTGCCGACAGCAAAGCAGTGAGTTCACCCGTAGCATGAGAAAACTCGTGCTGCTTTTCGACAATAAATTCACCTAACGTTTTCATAACACTTTCCCTGCATCTTTGTGAGTAGAGCGATTGTATGTTCACTAAAACGACTAAAGCCCAACAATCTTAACAAATATTCAAATAGTAGCGCAGTGGTGAATCGCGCCAGCAGTATACGGATTTACCTGAAATGCATTTCACAGCCGCTAACATGTGAGTAAAATGTGCGCCACATTGAAGAGGGATAGTGACGTATGCGCATTCATATATTGGGGATTTGTGGCACTTTCATGGGCGGACTGGCAATGCTGGCGCGCTCGCTGGGCCATGAAGTGACAGGTTCGGACGCCAATGTGTATCCGCCAATGAGCACACTTCTGGAGAAACAGGGCATCTCTTTGATTCAGGGCTACGATGCCAGCCAGCTGGATCCTGAACCGGATCTGGTGATCATTGGTAACGCCATGACGCGTGGGAACCCGTGTGTTGAGGCGGTGCTGGAACGCAATATTCCGTTCATGTCCGGCCCACAATGGCTGCATGATTTCGTCCTGCGTGACCGCTGGGTGGTTGCTGTTGCCGGAACGCACGGCAAAACCACGACCGCCGGTATGGCGACCTGGATCCTTGAAGCCTGTGGCTACAAGCCGGGCTTCGTGATTGGCGGTGTGCCGGGTAATTTCGATGTTTCTGCGCGCCTGGGTGACAGCCCGTTCTTTGTGATCGAGGCCGACGAATATGACTGCGCGTTCTTCGACAAGCGTTCCAAGTTTGTTCACTACTGCCCGCGCACGCTGATCCTCAACAACCTTGAGTTCGACCATGCGGATATTTTTGACGATCTGAAAGCGATTCAGAAACAGTTCCACCACCTGGTGCGCATCGTTCCGGGCCAGGGACGCATCATCCTGCCGGAAAACGACATCAACCTGAAGCAGACCATGGCGATGGGCTGCTGGAGCGAACAGGAGCTGGTGGGCGAGCAGGGCCACTGGCAGGCGAAAAAACTCAACGCCGATGCCTCCGAGTGGGAAGTCCTGCTCGACGGGGAAAAAGTGGGTGAGGTGAAGTGGGGTCTGGTGGGCGAGCACAACATGCACAACGGCCTGATGGCGATTGCTGCTGCACGCCATGTGGGTGTTCTGCCTGCGGATGCGGCCAATGCTCTGGGTTCGTTTATCAACGCCCGTCGTCGTCTGGAACTGCGTGGTGAAGCCAATGGCGTCACGGTGTATGACGATTTCGCACACCACCCAACGGCCATTCTGGCAACGCTTGCCGCCCTGCGTGGCAAGGTCGGCGGCACAGCCCGTATTCTGGCGGTGCTGGAGCCGCGCTCAAACACCATGAAAATGGGCATCTGCAAAGACGATCTCGCGCCGTCGTTAGGCCGCGCCGATGAAGTCTTCCTGCTGCAGCCGCAGCATATTCCGTGGCAGGTGGCGGAAGTGGCTGATGCCTGTATTCAGCCTGCGCACTGGAGTGCGGATGTGGATGCGCTCGCGGATATGGTGGTGAAAGCCGCTCAGCCTGGCGACCACATTCTGGTGATGAGCAACGGCGGTTTTGGTGGCATCCACCAGAAGCTGCTTGATGGTCTGGCGAAGAAAGCCGAGGCCGCAGAGTAAAAAAGAGCCCGGTGGCGCTAGCGCTTACCGGGCCTGCATTCTTTTCTCCCTCGCCCCTATGGGGAGAGGGGATTACTCTTCGTTCTCTGACAGCTCGCGCAGATACTGGAAAATCAGGCGCGCGGACTTCGGCGGCTTATTCCCTTCTTTCTCTTTCTTCGCGTTGCGGATCAATGAACGCAACTGCTGGCGGTCGGCGTCTGGCCACAGATTTAAGACTTCCGGTACCGCGTCATCACCCTGTTCAATCAGACGATCGCGGATCTGCTCCAGCTTATGGAACAGTGCAACCTGCTGGTTATGGCGGTTTTTCAGCTTGTCCAGCGCCTGGCGGATCGGATCAACGTCGCGCTGACGCAGCATTTTACCGATAAGCTGAAGCTGGCGACGACGGCCTTCTTTTTTGATTTTCTGTGCCAGTTCAATGGCATCACGCAGATCCTGGTCGAGCGGGATCTTATCCAGCGCGTTTTTACCCAGTTCTACCATTTCTGCGCCAAGCTGTTTTAACTCTTCGGCGTCACGTTTAATTTCACTTTTACTGACCCAGATGATCTCATCATCTTCGTCTTCGATGTCATCACCGGGAACGTCGTCGAGCCAGTCTTCGGGCTGCTTAGTCATGTCAGGCTCCTTAAAAAAAGAGGCTAATGTTACCAGTTAAGACGCGCACTGAAAAACGGTTCTCTGTTAGACTTCAGTTAACTCTCTCTTACAGTATGGCATTTGCGATGAAAGTAACCTCACAAGTTGAAGCGCAGCGTAAGATTCTGGAAGAAGCCGTCTCCACCGCGCTGACGCTCGCTTCAGGTAAATCAGATGGCGCCGAAGTGGCGGTCAGCAAAACCACCGGCATTAGCGTGAGCACCCGCTATGGCGAAGTGGAGAATGTAGAATTCAACAGTGATGGCGCGCTTGGCATCACGGTGTATCACCAGAATCGCAAAGGCAGCGCGTCATCGACCGATCTCAGCCCGGATGCGATTGCTCGTACGGTGCAGGCGGCGCTGGATATCGCCCGTTATACCTCCCCAGATCCTTACGCCGGCGTGGCTGATAAAGATCTGCTGGCGTTTGACGCCCCGGATCTCGATCTTTTCCACCCGGCAGAAGTCACCCCGGACGAGGCGATCGAGCTGGCGGCGCGTGCCGAACAGGCTTCTTTGCAGGCGGATAAACGCATCACCAATACCGAAGGCGGCAGCTTCAACAGCCACTACGGTATCAAAGTGTTCGGCAACAGCCACGGCATGTTGCAGGGCTACTGCTCAACCCGTCATTCACTCTCCAGCTGCGTCATTGCCGAAGAGAACGGTGATATGGAGCGTGACTACGCCTACACCATTGGCCGTGCGCTCGGTGATTTGCAGTCTCCGGAGTGGGTGGGTAAAGAGTGTGCCGAACGCACGCTGTCACGCCTGTCACCGCGCAAACTCTCCACCATGAAAGCCCCGGTGATTTTTGCCAATGAAGTGGCGACCGGCCTGTTTGGTCACCTGGTCGGGGCCATTGCCGGTGGCTCTGTGTACCGTAAATCAACCTTCCTGCTCGACTCACTGGGCAAGCAGATCCTGCCGGAATGGCTGACCATCGAAGAACACCCGCATCTGCTGAAAGGACTGGCCTCCACACCGTTCGACAGCGAAGGCGTGCGCACGGAACGTCGCGACATCGTCAAAGACGGCGTGCTGACCCAGTGGCTGTTGACCAACTACTCCGCGCGCAAGCTGGGGCTGAAAAGCACCGGTCACGCGGGCGGTATCCATAACTGGCGTATCGCCGGACAGGGCCTCAACTTTGCGCAAATGCTCAAAGAGATGGGCACCGGTCTGGTGGTGACCGAACTGATGGGCCAGGGCGTAAGTGGTATTACCGGGGATTACTCTCGCGGTGCGGCGGGCTTCTGGGTGGAAAACGGCGAAATCCAGTATCCGGTAAGCGAAATTACCATCGCCGGAAACCTGAAAGATATGTGGCGCAATATTGTTACGGTCGGTAACGATATTGAAACACGTAGCAATATACAGTGTGGTTCTGTACTTCTGCCGGAAATGAAAATCGCCGGCCAGTAATACCCGTAAAGGCGTTTTAATAATAAAAAAGGAAGTGAGCAATGCGTAAACATCTGTTAGCGATCGTCGCGGCTTCAACGCTGGTTATTGGCTCTTCTGCGTTTGCTGCCGATCTTGAAGAAGACATGGGCACCCTCGGTCAAAACCTGAAGGTGGTGCAGAAAACCGACAATGCGGCGGAAATGAAAGACGCACTGACCAAAATGCGTGAAGCGGCGCTGGACGCCCAGAAAGCGACACCGCCGAAGCTGGAAAGCAAAGCGGCAGACAGCGCGGAAATGAAAGATTACCGCCACGGTTTTGATATCCTGAGCGGCCAGATTGACGGTGCGCTGAAGCTGGCGAACGAAGGTAAAGTGAAAGAGGCGAAGGCGGCGGCCGAGCAGTTCGTGACCACCCGCAATACCTACCACCAAAAATACCGCTAACAGAGACTGCATCTGACACAACAGCAAGGCGAGGGCGAAATGCCCTCGCTTTTTTTATGCGTCGTAATAAGTAAACCCTATTGCTGTCACATTTCTGCGACTCCCTTGCCAGATGTTTTCGTTTTCTTCCTTGCCGTTTTGCCAATGGATTGCGTGATATTCATCACGTAAATCCAGCGAATTGTCATTATTCACCGCATTTATGTGGCACAGATCACTGCTGCGGCTCGCCTTTCCACTTCGAAGTGGAAAACAACTCGCTACAAACATTTCCCACCCAACGTTAGTTTTATTCCAGAGCCATTAACGGGGTAAGACGAGTGATTAACGGAGCGGTAATGAACGACGTTGGGGATCAGGCGAAGCAAACAGAGCAGCTCGCTAACACCATGCTGCAGCAGGTTTATGACCTGCTGGCCCGGCACAACATCATCCCCAACGCAGTACAGGAACAGATGCTGACCTCCCACGTTCGCGCAATGGCGCACCGGTCGGTGACCGGCGAGCCGCTGCCGGAGGTTGAAGCGGAGCTGTTTGACGAAATTTCACCGGATTCAATGCGGCTCGCCCGTGAAGTGGTCGCGCAGTTTGGCAATCTTCCTGATGAAGAAGCCTGGCTGCTCTCCGTTCACTTTGAAGTCGCAAAAGACAACCTTTAAGGAGCAATACATGGAACAGATTACAGTCGTGATTGGCGATCGCCTGGGTAAAGGTCAGAAAGTGGCTGCAGGTGTGGAAAAAGCCGGTGGACGCGCGGTTGTCGTACCGGGTATGGCGGCAGACATGAAGCTGGGCGACGTCATGAAAGCGGAAAACGCCACCTTCGGCATCTCCTTCTGCGGCAGCGGCGGCGCGGGTGCCATTACTGCACAAACCAAATATGGCTACAAGGCCAAATACGGTATGCGTTCAGTGGAAGAGGGCGTGACCGCTATCAACGAAGGCTGCAACGTGCTGGGCTTTGGCTTTATGGATAAAGAAGAGCTGGGCGAGCGTCTGGTACAGGCGTGGCAGAAGAAATACGGCGCATAAGCATGAAAGAACAATTCACGACCACGGTGAGAGTGAAGGGGAAAGGCGACGCCAAAGCGCGCGCCTTTGCCGATGCGCTCAACCACGTTCAGGCCGCGGTGATGAAAGCGTCACCGCATATCTTACTGCGTATTGAGCCACAGGATGTGCAGGTCGTTCAGGCGCAAGAAGCGGTGCGTAAAGAAGCGTTTCTGTTCTTCTTTTTGCGCCGGGAAAGACGGACCTACAGCGTGGAGCTGGATGTGACCGTCAACGTGACCGCCATCAATCTCGATCGGGTGGATTTCGTCACGCAACGCTGATTATTCATAAAAGGGCAGACTGATGTTCTTAATTATATTAATAAAATCGCTCATCATTGGCGGCCTGGTAGGCGTCGGTGTCGGAGCCGGGGCTGCACGCATGTTTCATGCGCCTACCACACAGGGTATGGGCGCGTTTCGTACGTTGGGAGAACTGAACTCCTGCGAAGGGGATCCGGCTTCTCACTTCTCCTTTGGGTTAGGCTTCTTCTTTAACGCCTGGGCCTCTTCCGTGGCCGCAGGTGCCTTCACACAGGACGTAGACCACCGCATCATCCCGAACTGGGGTGCTGCTGCACTGATGATCAAAAACCGCAACGTCGGCGAAACGCTGCATGATCCCCGCAAAATGGCGATTGCCTGCGGCATCATCGGCATGATTGTCGTCACCTTCCTTAACTTGACTGCCTCGTCTGTTCCGGCCGCACTGCAGGTCACCGCCGTGAAGGTACTGGTACCGGCGGCAAACCTGCTGGTGAATACCGTGATGCCGGTGATCTTCTGGCTGGCGGCCATCGACGCGGGCAAAAAGTCGGGCTTCTGGGCCACCATTTTCGGCGGCGCGGCGCAACTGATTATGGGGAACGCCGTACCGGGCCTGGTACTGGGGATCCTGATCGGTAAAGGCGTCGAAGAGAGCGGCTGGAACCACGTCACCAAAGTGATGATGGCGGCTATCGTCCTGCTCTTCGTGCTGAGCGGTTTCTTCCGCGGCTTCGACATGAAGATGATCGAATCCTTCCATCTGACCGTGCCGAACTGGCTCGATATGATCCACAACTCGCTCAGCGGTAAATAACAGGAGCCTCTAAATGGAACAGAATAAAGGTTTTTGGTATGCCGACTGGTCGTTCCCGATCTTCGTTGGCCTGCTCTCCTCCGGCGTGTTCGCCGGTACGCACATGTACTACCTCTACGGCATTGGCGCGTTCAACGAAGTGGCCTTCGTGGCGATGCTGAAAGCGGGGATTGATACCGGCGTGTACGGCGCGGTGGCGGCATTCGGTGCGAGCTTCCTGTTCGCCCGTATTATCGAAGGCTCGCTGGTCGGTATTCTCGATATCGGCGGGGCGATCCAGACCGGCGTGGGCCTCGGTGTCCCGGCGCTGCTGCTGGGCGCGGGCATCATGTTCCCGGTGACCAACTTCATTGCCGCGCTGATCACCGGCCTGGTGATTGGTCTGGCGATTGGCTACGTCATCATCCTGGCGCGCAAGTTCACCATCAACCAGAGCAACTCCACCTACGGAGCGGACGTGATGATGGGCGCGGGTAACGCCTCCGGTCG
Source organism: Enterobacter ludwigii (assembly GCA_023023105.1). Taxonomy (NCBI): domain Bacteria; kingdom Pseudomonadati; phylum Pseudomonadota; class Gammaproteobacteria; order Enterobacterales; family Enterobacteriaceae; genus Enterobacter; species Enterobacter ludwigii. The sequence continues at coordinate 529,681 of CP083824.1, forward strand.
CTTCCTCGGGCCGTTGATTATCCTCAGCGCCATGACTGCCTCCATTCCTATCGGTGTCGGTTCACTGGTGGGCGCGCTGCTGTTCTACATCTGGCAGAAACCGATTACCGGTGGCGCCATCCTCGGCGCAATGATTTTGGGCTGGCTGTTCCCGGTCGCCCTTTAATACCCACGGGCGCTCCGGCGCCCGTCTTATCAGGAGATCCTCATGTTTGATTTACTCCTGCGCCGTGCGCGCCTTGCCGACGATACCCTGACCGATATCGCCATTCAGGACGGGAAAATCGCGGCGTTGGGCGAGATTACTGCCCCTGCCCGTAAAACGGTTGAATTGAACGGCGATGTGTTCGTCAGCGCAGGCTGGATTGACTCCCACGTTCACTGTTACCCGAACTCGCCGATTTATCACGACGAACCAGACAGCGTAGGTATTGCTACTGGCGTCACCTCCGTGGTGGATGCAGGCAGTACCGGCGCGGATGACGTGGACGATTTTTACGAAATCACCCGCAAAGCCTCAACCGACGTCTTTGCCCTGCTGAACATCTCCCGCGTGGGGCTGATAGCCCAGAACGAACTGGCCAACATGGCGAATATTGATGCAGATGCCGTGAAGCAGGCGGTAAAACGCCACCCGGATTTCATTGTCGGCCTGAAAGCGCGTATGAGCAGCAGCGTGGTGGGTGAAAACGGCATTACGCCGCTGGAGCGCGCCAAAGAAATTCAGAAAGAGAACGGCGACCTGCCGCTGATGGTTCACATTGGCAACAACCCGCCGAACCTCGACGAAATTGCCGAACTGCTGAGTTCCGGCGACATCATTACCCACTGCTACAACGGCAAACCCAACCGCATTCTGACGCCGTCCGGCGAACTGCGAGCGTCCATTACTTCTGCGCTAAAACGCGGCGTGCGGCTGGACGTCGGCCACGGCACGGCGAGCTTTAGCTTTGAAGTGGCAAAACGCGCCATCGCAATGGGCATTCTGCCGCACACCATCAGCTCGGATATCTACTGCCGTAACCGCATTAATGGCCCGGTAGGGTCGCTGGCGAGCGTGATGTCGAAATTCCTCGCCATCGGTATGTCGCTGCCGCAGGTGATTGACTGCGTGACCGCGAACGCCGCCGACGGCCTGCGCCTGGCGCGTAAAGGCCGCATTCAGGCGGGTCTCGACGCCGACCTGACGTTGTTCACCATTAAGCGCCAGCCAACGGTATTAACCGATGCCGAAAACGACAGCCTGCAGGCTGAACACATTTTGGTGCCGCTTGCCGCGATCCGCGCGGGCAAGGGCTACATGACAGAACAAGGGAGCACGGAACATGCCTTCGATTTATGAGAAATACCACTTAAAGCAAGTCATCAACACCTCTGGCCGCATGACGGCGCTGGGTGTCTCCACGCCGCGCCCGGAGGTGGTGCAGGCGGCGATGGACGGCATGAATCACTATTTCGAGATGAAGGATCTGGTCAACAAAACCGGTGAATACATCGCGAAACTGCTGGATGTAGAAGGCGCGACAGTGGTTTCCTGCGCGTCAGCAGGGATTGCCCAGTCCGTGGCGGCAGTGCTGGTAAAAGACAGCGACTGGCTGCTGGAAAACCTGCACGTCACGCCCGTTGAGAACAACGAGATCGTGCTGCCGAAAGGCCATAACGTGAACTTTGGCGCGCCGGTAGGCACGATGGTCGCACTGGGCGGCGGTAAGCTGGTGGAAGCGGGCTATGCCAACGAATGCTCAGCCGATCAGCTGGCGGCGGCGATTACCCCGCGCACGGCAGCGATCCTCTACATCAAATCTCACCACTGTGTGCAGAAAAGTATGCTCAGCGTAGAACAGGCGGCGGTTGTGGCACGTAAGCACGGCCTGCCGCTGATTGTCGATGCGGCGGCGGAAGAAGATTTGCACGTTTACTACCGTTCCGGTGCAGACCTGGTCATTTACAGCGGCGCGAAGGCGATTGAAGGGCCAACCAGTGGTCTGGTGATCGGCAAAACCCAGTACGTTGAATGGGTGAAACGCCAGACGGCAGGCATTGGCCGTGCGATGAAGGTCGGCAAAGAGGGCATTCTGGGCCTGACCTGCGCCATCGAACATTACCTCACGGCAACCAAAGAGAGCGGCGAAGAGATGGTGGCGAAGATGACGCCGTTTATCGAGGCGCTCAACACCCTGAACGGCGTGACGGCACGCGTGGTCTGGGACAGCGCCGGGCGCGATATCGCCCGCACCGAAATTAAGTTCGATGAAGCGACAACCGGCGTCGGCACCGGGGATTTGGTAGCGAAACTCAAGCAGGGTGACTACGCCATTTACTTCCGTGGCTACAAGGCCAACGAAGGGATTATCGAAGCGGACGTGCGCAGCGTGAATGCTGACCAGCTAAACATTGTTTACCGCCGCATTAGCGAAGTATTAGGACAGGAGAAAAACGCATGAAACTGACCCCCAACTTTTACCGTGATCGCGTCTGCCTGAACGTGCTGGCGGGCTCTAAAGCCAATGCCAGCGCCATTTACGAAGCGGCAGAAGGTCATGTGCTGGTGGGCGTGCTCTCCAAAAATTACCCGGATGTGGCAAGCGCCGTTGCTGATATGCGTGAATACGCTCAGCTTATTGATAACGCGCTGTCCGTTGGCCTGGGGGCGGGCGATCCGAACCAGTCGGCGATGGTGAGTGAAATTTCCCGCCAGGTGCAGCCGCAGCACGTGAACCAGGTCTTTACCGGCGTAGCAACCAGCCGCGCGCTGTTGGGACAAAACGACTCCGTGGTCAACGGTCTGGTTTCTCCAACCGGAACCGTCGGCATGGTGAAAATCTCTACCGGTCCGCTGAGCAGCGCGGCACCGGACGGTATCGTTCCGGTGGAAACGGCAATTGCTCTGCTGAAAGATTTTGGCGGTAGCTCCATTAAATATTTCCCGATGGGTGGCCTGAAATGCCGTGATGAGTACAAAGCGGTGGCGGAAGCCTGCGCGCGTCACGACTTCTGGCTGGAGCCAACCGGCGGTATCGATCTGGAAAATTACGAAGAGATCCTGCAGATCGCCCTGGACGCGGGCGTGAGCAAAATCATCCCGCATATCTACAGCTCGATTATCGACAAAGCCAGCGGCGATACGCGCCCGGAAGATGTGCGCACGTTGCTTGCGATGACGAAAAGGTTAGTTAAGTAGTCCCTAACCCTAACCCTAACCCTCTCCCACCGGGAGAGGGGATAATGATCAGGAGCCACCATGCACACCCGTAACCTGCTTGTTGCTTCACTCTCTCTGCTTGCTACTTCCGCTGTTGCCCAGACTCATTACGCCTGGGTGGGAACCTATAATCCTAACGGTGAAGGGCTGTACCGTTTTACCGTCGATCCGCAAAGCGGTGCGCTTGCGGATAAAACGCTGGTCAGCACGTTGCCGAATGCTGCACAGCTTACCGTCTCGCATGATGGCAAAACGCTCTATCTGGCGAGTGAAGTAGAGCAGGGCGTGGTGCAGGCGCTGCGGGTGAATGACAACGGTGAGCTGAGTGAGCTCAATCAGGTGGCTTCCGGTGGCGCAGGGCCGGTTTACCTTTCGCTGACGCCGAATGGTCGCCATCTGCTGGTGGCAAACTACGTCAGCGGAACGATTGCCGTTCTGCCGGTCAAAGCCGATGGCAGCCTGGGTGATGCCACGGACAAACATCAGGATCAGGGCGAACCGGGTGCGGCGAAGCCGGAAGCCGCTGCGGAGGGCAGTTTCGCTATCAGCGATCATAACGGGCCTCATGCACACATGATCGCCGCCGATCCGAGCGGAAAATACGTGTTTTCAACCGATCTGGGGCTGGATCGCATCTATCAGTATCGCTTAGACGATCGAAGCGGAAAGCTGACGCCTAACGATCCACCGTTTATCAACGCCTCCTCGAAAGGGGCCGGGCCGCGCCACTTTGTCTTTACGCCAAAAGGCGATGCTCTGTGGTTGATTAACGAAGAGGCGTCTACGCTGACTCACTATACTGTGGATGCAAACGGCAGCCTGAAAGAGGGCAAAACGCTCTCCGCCCTGCCGAAAGGTTACAAAGGCACCAGTTTTGCTGCAGGTCTGGCGTTAAGTGCGGATGGTAAGCAACTGTATGTGGCTAACCGTTTGCATAACAGCATCGGGCACTTTACCGTAACAGCGGAAGGCACGCTGACGCATCAGGATGATGTCTGGACCCGTGGTGACTACCCGCGCACCCTGACGCTCGATAAACAGGGGCGTTGGCTGTACGTCATGAATCAACGCAGCGATAACATTACCCGTTTCCGCGTGGCGCAGGACGGCAAGCTCAGCTTTGAGCCAGACTATACGCCGGTCGGTAGCCCATCTCAGATGGTCATTTCACCCTAAGCCGTAAGAGGACAACGACGTGCGATTTCCGAATCAACGTTTAGCGCAACTTTTCGATCTGTTGCAAAACGAGACGCTGCCGCAGGATGAACTGGCGCAGCGGCTGTCGGTTTCCACGCGAACCGTCCGCGCTGATATCACGGCCCTGAACGCGCTGCTGGCGAGCCACGGCGCGCAGTTTATTCTGAGCCGGGGGAATGGTTATCAGCTTAAAATTGATGACGCCGAGCGTTATCAGCAATTGCAGGCCTCCCACCCGCGCGCGCTGCGTATTCCCCGAACCGGGATGGAGCGCGTGCATTATCTGGTGGTGCGTTTTCTTACCTCGGCATTTTCTCTCAAACTTGAGGATCTGGCTGACGAGTGGTTCGTCAGCCGCGCCACGCTGCAAAGCGACATGGCGGAAGTGCGCGAGTGGTTCCACCGTTATAATCTGACGCTGGAAACCCGACCGCGCCATGGTATGAAGCTGTTTGGCAGCGAGATGTCGACCCGTGCCTGTCTGACGGACTTGCTCTGGGAGCTGGCACAGCAGGACAGTCTGAACCCGTTGGTGACCGACGTGGCGCTTAATGCGGGTGTGGCAGAACAGATGGTGCCTGTACTGCACGATGCGCTAACACGCCACCATATCCGCCTGACCGACGAAGGTGAGTTGTTCCTTCGCCTGTACTGTGCGGTATCGGTACGTCGTATCAGCGAAGGCTATCCACTGCCGGAATTCCATGCTGAAGATGTGGAAGAGAACGTGCGTGACGCCGCGAAAAATATCGCAGTGTCCATTCAGCATCTGGCGGGCAAAACGCTTTCGCCGTCGGAAGAGAGCTGGCTTTGCGTACACATTGCCGCGCGGCAGATCCAGGAGATAGCACCCAGCGCGATCAACGCTGACGACGACGAAGCGCTGGTCAACTACATCCTGCGTTACATCAACACCCACTATAACTACAACCTGCTCAGCGACGAGCAACTGCACGCGGATCTGCTCACGCACATTAAAACCATGATCACCCGGGTGCGGTACCAAATCATGATCCCCAATCCGCTGCTGGAAAACATCAAGCAGCACTACCCGATGGCGTGGGATATGACCCTCGCGGCGGTGTCGAGCTGGGGCAAATACACGCCGTATGTGATCAGCGAAAACGAGATCGGCTTCCTGGTGCTGCACATCGGCGTCGGGCTGGAGCGTCACTACAACATTGGCTACCAGCGCCAGCCGCGGGTGCTGCTGGTGTGCGACGCCGGGAATGCGATGGTGCGTATGATTGAGGCGGTGCTTCAGCGCAAATACCCGCAGATTGAGGTGACGCGCACGCTCACCCTGCGCGAGTACGAGCTGGCGGAAATGATTAGCGAAGACTTTGTGATCGCCACCGCCCGCGTCAGTGAAAAGTCGAAACCGGTGGTGATGATCGCCCCATTCCCGACCGATTATCAGTTAGAACAGATCGGCAAGCTGGTGCTGGTGGACCGCACCCGCCCGTGGATGCTGGATAAATACTTCGATGCAGCCCATTTCCGCATTATCGACACGCCCGTTGATCAGCAAACGCTGTTCCGTGAACTGTGCGCGCAGCTTGAAAGCGAGGGGTTTGTTGGCGCGGAGTTCCTGGATTCGGTCGTCGAGCGTGAAGCCATCGTCAGCACCATGCTCGGCGATGGCATTGCGCTGCCGCACTCACTCGGCCTGCTGGCGCAAAAAACGGTGGTCTATACCGTGCTGGCTCCGCACGGCATCCCGTGGGGCGACGAAACCGCACACGTCATCTTCCTGCTCGCCATCAGCAAAAGCGAGTACGAAGAGGCGATGGCGATATACGATATCTTCGTCACCTTCCTGCGTGAACGGGCGATGTCGCGGCTCTGTAGCTGCGGAGATTTTGCCGAGTTTAAGGCAGTGGCGATGGAGAGTTTGAGCCGGTTTTGAGAGGCGTTATCCAGAATTCGATGTAATGCGAATGTAATGCTAAACTGCATTACGCATTCGATTTTACTGGAGGCATAATGGCCACGCTGAACGTCCGTCTGGATGACAAACTCAAAAACGAGGCTTATGCCGTGCTGGAAAAACTCAATATCACCCCAACGGAAGCCGTGCGATTACTGTTTCAGTACGTCGCGGAGACGGGACGTATGCCGGTGAAAACGGTCACCATTAGCGACAATGAAGAAGAACTGATACAGGCAGTCCGGGAGCGGCTGGCTAATCCGCAAAAGGGAATTAAGGTTAGTCTGGATGACTTATGAACTGGCATTTGATCCGAGGGCGTTAAAGGAATGGAGCAAGCTGGGGGAGACTGTAAAAGACCAGTTTAAGAAGAAACTAGCGGACGTATTGGTGAACCCAAGGGTCGAATCGGCCCGCCTGCATGGTCTACCGGATTGCTACAAAATAAAACTCAGATCCCAGGGTTATCGTTTGGTCTATCAGGTTCAGGAAAACGTTGTAACGGTATTTGTTATCGCTATCGGTAAGAGAGAGAAAGCAGCCGTTTATCATGATGCAAACAAACGGCTCTAACGATCACCGCAGATGATGCACAACCTGATTGCTGCTGCCGCGCCAGATCAGCGCCGGGTCTTTTAAATCCTGCACGAATTTGCCGTCGACCAGCACGTTAATCAGATCCACCACTTCCATTTGCTGCGCGTTCAGCTCATCCAGCTTGTAGCCTGTCCAGACCCAGATATCTTTTCCCGTACATTCGCGGCGAATGCGTTTAACCAGCTTCAGGATTTCCGGCACGTTTTGCGGGTGGAGCGGGTCACCACCGGAGAGTGAAATCCCCTGGCGGTTGATGCGCGTGTCGTTGAGATCGTTAATGATCCGGTCTTCCATCTCGGTGGTGAACAGCATACCGGAATTGAGGCGCCAGGTGCTTTTGTTGTAGCAGCCGGGGCATTCGTGGACGCAGCCTGAGACGAACAGGGTGCAGCGGGTGCCGGGACCGTTGACGATGTCGACGGGATAATATTGATGATAATTCATAGCGTTAACCTGATGCCCTCACCCCGGCCCTCTCCCACAGGGAGAGGGAGAAAACCGGCGTCAGGCTTGCAATGTGCTCGATCGGTTCCCTCTCCCTTGAGGGAGAGGGGTAGGGTGAGGGGGAAAACCCGGCGAAGAACTTACCCGATCTGCCCATTCCCCAAATGCTTCACGCGGCGCTTCACCTCTTCCTGCTTGCCGGCGTTGAACGGACGCGCATCCGGGCTGCCGAGATAGCCGCACACGCGGCGGGTCACAGAGACGCGAGCCGCATCGTGGTTGCCGCATTTCGGGCAGGTGAAGCCTTTGCTGGTGCACTCAAACTCACCGGTAAATCCGCACTCGTAACACTCGTCGATTGGCGTGTTGGTCCCGTAATACGGCACGTGCCGATAGCTGTAATCCCACACGTCTTCCAGCGCTTTCAGGTTATGCTGAATGTTTGGGTACTCGCCATAGCAGATAAAGCCGCCGCTGGCGATCGGCGGGTACGCCGCTTCAAAGTCGATCTTGTCGTACGGGTTCACCTTCTTCTCCACGTCGAGGTGGAAGCTGTTGGTGTAGTAACCTTTGTCGGTAACCCCTTCCACAATCCCGAACTCGGCGGTGTCCAGACGGCAGAAACGGTCGCAGAGGTTTTCGCTCGGCGTACTGTACAGGCTGAAGCCGTAGCCGGTTTCCTCTTTCCACTGATCAACGGCGTCGCGCAGGCGCTGAACGATGGCGATGCCTTTCTCACGCAGGGCTTCGCTGTCATACATATGCGTGCCGCCAGCCAATGCGTTGATGGTCTCGTGAATGCCGATATAGCCCAGCGAAATCGACGCACGACCATTTTTGAAGATCTCAGACACGTCATCGTCCGCTTTCAGACGCACGCCACAGGCCCCTTCCATGTAGAGGATTGGCGCCACGCGGGCTTTGACCCCTTCCAGACGCGCAATGCGGGTCATCAACGCTTTGCGCGCCAGCTGCAGGCGCTCGTCCAGCAATTTCCAGAACTCAGCCTCATTGCCTTTGGCTTCCAGCGCGATGCGCGGCAGGTTCAGGCTGATGACGCCGAGATTGTTGCGCCCGTCGTGGATCTGCTCGCCGTTTTCATCTTCGTAGACGCCGAGGAAGCTGCGGCAGCCCATTGGCGTTTTAAACGAACCGGTGACTTTAACGACCTGATCGTAGTTCAGGATGTCCGGATACATACGTTTGCTCGCGCACTCCAGCGCCAGCTGTTTGATGTCGTAGTTCGGATCGCCAAACTTATGGTTGAGACCGTCGCGGATGGCGAACACCAGTTTCGGGAAAACGGCGGTTTTGCGGTTTTTGCCGAGGCCGGAAATACGGTTGCGCAGGATCGACTGCTGAATCAGGCGCGATTCCCAGCTGGTGCCCAGGCCAAAACCGAACGTGACAAACGGCGTCTGGCCGTTGGCGGTGTGCAGCGTGTTCACCTCATATTCCAGCGACTGGAAGGCGTCGTAGCACTCTTTCTCGGTGCGGGAATGGGCGTAGCCGTCCGCGTCCGGGATCTGCCACTCTTCGGCCGTTTTACGATGCTTGTTGAAGCTTGCCGTCACGAACGGAGCCAGCACTTCATCAATGCGGTTAATGGTGGTGCCGCCGTAAATGTGGCTGGCGACCTGGGCGATAATCTGCGCCGTGACCGCCGTGGCCGTGGAGATTGATTTTGGCGGTTCAATCTCGGCGTTACCCATTTTAAAACCGTGGGTCAGCATGCCTTTCAGGTCGATCAGCATGCAGTTGAACATCGGGAAGAATGGCGAGTAGTCGAGATCGTGATAGTGGATCTCACCGCGCTCGTGCGCCGACACCACATCGCGCGGCAGCAGGTGCTGGCGGGCATAGTGTTTAGCGACGATACCGGCCAGCAGGTCGCGCTGGGTCGGGATCACTTTACTGTCTTTGTTGGCGTTTTCATTCAGTAGGGCGGAGTTGGTCTGCTCTACCAGGCCACGGATCTCCTGGTTTAGACGGCCGCGCTTCTCACGCTCAACGTCACGATCGTGACGGTATTCAATGTAGGCACGGGCTAACTGCTTGTAAGGACCCGCCATCAGCTGGTTCTCAACCGCGGTCTGGATCTCGTTGATATCCACCTGGTTGCGTTCATTCATCTGGCTGCTAACGACTTCTGCGACGGTGGCGCAGTAATCTGCGTCATCGACTCCCGCTGCTTTAGCTGCACGCAGAATGGCTTCCTGGATGCGCTCTGATTTAAACGGCACTTTACAGCCATCACGTTTCATCACATGCGGTGTCATGATCACTCCATTTTAAAAACAGGTTATCCACAGAGGTGGAGAAGTATTCAGAGGCTGTATTGTCAGCCAGGTGAGTGACTTCCCTCGTTCCCGACATTTGTTATCCACAATTCCGGAGAGCTGAGTCGCCGTCTTGTGGTTGGAATAGTAGACGATAAATACAAGATGTTGGGTCGGCGTGCATTTTAAGTGCTACATATAGTGATTTGCATCAAACATGTTTGCGTTTTATTTGATTCAGAACAAAGTAAAAAGACGAGAGTACAAACGACGGGCGCTTCAGCGATTGTAAATACGGGCAGGAAAAATCTGATTAATTATTCAACAAAAACAGTAAAATAAGCCGGGCACGGTATTGTGCCCGGCGTCGCATTACGGTTGCAGCCACCAGACGGCTTCAAACGGACGTAGGCTGGTGGTTTGTGGCGCGGCATAGTTGCTCATTACTGGCTGCCATTCGCCACTGAGGGCGTCATTCTGCCATGTCTGGCTCTCGCCGCTGAGGTTCGCCACCACAATCAGCGTCTTTCCCTGCCACTGACGACGGTAGCACCACAGAGAAGGATGTTCTGGCAGGAGATCCTCATAATCCCCCCACGTCAGTACCGGCAGGGTTTTACGCAGGCTAATCAACGACTGATAGGTGTAAAACACCGAATCCGGGTCGTCCAGCGCGGCGCGGGCGTTTACCGTCTCGTAGTTGTCGCAAACGCCAATCCACGGCTCACCTTCGGTGAAGCCCGCATTGTGCGAAGCGTCCCACTGCATTGGCGTGCGGCCGTTATCGCGGGATTTACTCGCCAGAATCGCCAGTAATTCGTCCGGATCGCGCTCGCTGGCCCGCAGTTCGGCGAACATGTTCAGGCTTTCCACGTCACGGTAATCGGTGATGCGGCTGAAGTGCGGGTTGGTCATGCCAAGTTCTTCACCCTGATAGATATAGGGCGTACCTTGCATGCCGTGCAGCACCATGCCGAGCATCTTCGCGGCCTGAACGCGGTATTCCCCTTCGTCACCAAAGCGCGACACGATGCGCGGCTGGTCGTGGTTACACCAGAACAGCGCGTTCCAGGCTTTGTTGTGCATGCCCTGCTGCCAGTGGCGGAAGAGGGTTTTTAGCGCCACGAAGTCCGGTTTCGCCTTCGTCCACTTTTCGCCGCCGGGATAATCCACCTTCAGGTGGTGGAAGTTAAAGGTCATCGACAATTCACTGCCATCAAGAGAGGCGTACTGCTGGCAGTTTTCCAGCGAGGTCGAGGACATCTCGCCCACCGTCATCAGGTTGCGCGGCGTAAAGACGTCGCGGCTCATCTCCCGCAGATATTCGTGAATGCGCGGCCCGTCTGTGTAGAAACGGCGGCCATCACCCGTCTCGTCATTCGGGAAATCCTGATCTTTTGAGATCAGGTTAATCACGTCGAGACGTAAGCCGTCCACGCCGCGATCGGCCCAGAATTCGCACACCTTTTTCAGCTCGGCGCGCACTTCAGGGTTTTCCCAGTTGAGATCCGCCTGCTCCGGAGCAAAGAGGTGCAGGTAGTACTGTTCGCTCTCGGCGTGCCAGCGCCAGGCGTTGCCGCCAAACTTGGAGCGCCAGTTGTTGGGAAGCTGCTCCGGCGTGCCGTCGCGCCAGATATAAAACTGGCGGTACGGACTCTCTTTATTCAGTGATTCGCGGAACCAGGCATGCTGCGTTGATGTATGGTTAAACACCATATCCAGCACGATGCGAATGCCGCGCTCATGCGCCCTGGCGACCAGTTCATCAAAATCATCCAGAGTGCCGTAGGCGGGATCGATGGCGGTGTAATTCGCCACGTCGTAGCCGTTATCCACCTGCGGGGAGATATAAAACGGCGTCAGCCAGATGGCGTCGATACCGAGGGTTTTCAGGTAGTCCAGACGCTGCGTCACGCCGCGTAAATCACCGGTGCCGCTGCCAGTGGTGTCCTGGAAACTCTTTGGATAGATCTGATAGATGACGCCGTTCTGCCACCAGTGAGGAAGGGTATTCATAATGCGTTCCTGCAAATGCGAAGGGGCGCAACTGCGCCCCGAAAGATAAAGTTAAACAATCTGCAGCGAGCCCTGACGGAACTTACGCTGGTAAACCACGGTGGTGAGCGCCATTGGGACGATAATCGCGATGGCCATCGCCAGGGCAAACACCTGCCAGAAAGCGGGCTGGATGGAGAGAATGCCCGGCAGACCGCCAACACCGATACCGTTCGCCATTACGCCGTTCAGACCGCACACCAGCCCTGCCAGACCGGAACCGATCATCGCGCAGAGCATCGGGAAACGGTATTTCAGGTTGATACCGTACATCGCCGGCTCGGTCACGCCGAGGTAGGCGGAGATGGCAGCCGGAACGGAGATTTCACGCTCGTTATGTTTACGGCTGACCAGAATAATGCCGGTTACCGCAGACGCCTGTGCGATGTTAGACAGGGCGATAATCGGCCAGACCGGCGTACCGCCAAGGCTCTGAATCATCTGCATATCAATGGCCAGGGTGGTCTGGTGCACGCCGGTGATCACCAGCGGGGCGTACAGGAAGCCAAACAGCGCGGCACCAATCGGCGCGAAGCTGCCGGTCATCAGGTGACGAACCGCGAAGGCCACGCCGTCGCCGATCATGCGGCCAAACGGACCGATAAAGGCATGCGCCAGGAATACGGCAATAATCAGTGAGCAAACCGGAACCACCACCAGATAAAGGTAATCCGGGACGATGCGTTTTAAGCGAGTCTCAATGAAGCCCAGCGCCAGACCTGCCAGCAACGCCGGAATAACCTGCGCCTGATAGCCCACTTTAGCGATGGTAAACAGACCAAAGTTCCACACCTCCGGCACCTGCTGACCAAGTAAGTAAGCGTTCATTAACTGTGGAGAGACCAGCGTGACGCCCAGTACGATACCCAGAATTGGCGTGCCGCCCATTTTGCGCACGGCGGACCAGCAGATCCCGACCGGCAGGTAGAAGAAGATCGCTTCGCCAATCAGCCACAGGAAGTCGTAAACGGTTTTCAGCGCCGGGTACATCTGCGCCAGGGTTTTGCCGTCGCTCATCGGCACATCACCGATGACGTTACGGAAGCCTAAAATTAAGCCGCCGCTGATCAGCGCTGGCAGCAGTGGGAAGAAGATTTCCGCGAAGTGGGAAATCAGCTGCTCGTGCCACTTCATGTTCTGGCGCGCGGCTTTCTTTGCCTGCTCTTTATCGGCAGAAGAGTGCCCGGTAGTCGCCAGCAGCGCCTGATAGTAATCGCCCACTTCGGTACCTATAACGACCTGGAACTGACCGGCGTTGGTGAAGCAGCCTTTAACCATTGAGAGTTCTTCAATGGCTTTCGGGTTGGCTTTGGCCGGATCGTTCAGCACGAAACGCAGGCGGGTAATGCAATGGCTGACGGTTGCGATGTTTTCGCGCCCGCCGACCAGGACGATCAGCCGATCGATATCTGCTTGTTTGACTTTACTCATCATGAAACCTCATGACAGATGGTTAGGGGTGTAATGACCTGAGCGCAAGCCTACTCCTTCATCGTAACGGCGAAAATGGGAACGTTCCCGAAATCGGGCGAAGATCACAATAAACCGTTGAGCGGGGGTTAAGAGAGGTGGGCAGGAATAACGATCTGGCGCGGCTCAGTTCGCCCGTTGATCTGCTCGATCAGCTGTGTGGCGGCCTGTCTGCCGGACTCGGCGTAGCCCGGGTCGACTGTAATAATTTCCGGGTGCAAAAACTTCATCAGCGGCGTGCTGCCGACGCTCGCGACCTGCAGATCGTCGATGCGTTGTTCCTGCAAATATTTGCTCGCACCCAGCGCCAGGGTATCCGTGGCACACACCAGCGCGGTGGTCTGCGGTGTCAGGACGCTGGCGACCTGCTCGTAGCCCTGCTTCATCCCCAGCCCCGGCAGGGAGGCCACGGCAGAGAGGTTGTGCTTTTTGCAAAATGCCAGGTAGGCTTCGTGGCGACGCTTGCCAGTAGTGACGTCCGCGTGCGGCACGCCGAGGAAACTAATGTGGCGATGACCTTTATCGAATAGTCGCTGCATCAGGGTGATAATCGCGCCTTCGTCGTCATAACAAACGGAGGCAAAACCGTTGGCATCGCGCGCCAGCAGCACCAGCGAAGGCTGCCAGGGTTTCAGTATCTCTTCCTGAATGCCGGTAAAACCAAACAGCACCACGCCGTCAATGTTGCGTCGCTGAAGCATCCCCAGATGCTCTTCAACCAGTTGGGGAGAGAACTGGCTCTCCATCATGATCGGATCATAGCCTTGTTCATAGAAGGCGGGCAGCATGGTCTGAACGGCGAGATTTTCCGACAGCGAATCCAGACGCGAAACAATGATGGCCACCACCTTGTCACTCTGTCCCCGCATGGCACGCGCAGAGCGGGAAGGGGAAAAACCGTGCTGATTCATCACCGCCTCAACGCGCTCGCGAGTACGCTCGCTGACGCCACTTTCGTTGTTCAGCACGCGCGACACGGTGGATTTCCCCACGCCGCTTAAACGCGCGATGTCTTTAATCGTAAGGCGGTTCTGCATGCTGTATTCCCTGTAACAACAACAAAGTGGTTAATTGAGCCTAATGACTGAGCACAATTTCGCTATGGGCAAAGTCTGGTTTACGTTCGGTTTATTTGCAGGGGGGTATAATACCGCCCGAATCATCACAAAGGGTACGCTTAAATCCTTATACTGCGCGGCGACACCCTGTTTTTTACTTACCGGAGGCTTCATGGATCCCGATCCCACACCTCTCCTGAACGGGAGAAGACGTTCTTTCCGGTAAGCCAGCCTTTTGCTGTCTCACCGGCGTGAGGCAGCAACGTCATAAACGTTCCTGCTTAAAAAATTAAGTGCCTGCCAGGTACGGCCTTGCCACGCCTGAAGGAAATGCTGCGTCCGCGTTTGCGGATGTGGAGGAATGACTATGTTGAAAAATATTACCCGGCAACTACAGGCCCTGTTAAGCCGCCACCTGCCACATCGCCTGGTTCAGCGCGACCCGCTGCCCAATGCCAAAAACATGGCCGGCGCGGCGATCCCCGCTTCTCTGACCGAGCGCTGCCTGAATGTGGCAGCAATGGATGAAAACGAAGTCTGGCGCGCCTTCGGCGGACACCCGGAAGGGCTGAATGCGGCCGAAGTGGAAAAAATCCGCGCCGTGCATGGCGATAACCAGATCCCGGCGCAAAAACCGTCTCCGTGGTGGGTGCATCTGTGGCTCTGCTACCGCAACCCTTTCAACCTCCTGCTGACCGTGCTCGGCATCATCTCTTATGCCACGGAAGATCTGTTTGCCGCAGGCGTGATTGCCCTGATGGTGGGGATCTCCACGCTGCTGAATTTTATTCAGGAAGCCCGTTCCACCAAAGCGGCGGATGCCCTGAAGGCGATGGTCAGCAACACCGCGACAGTCTCGCGCGTGATTAACGATCTCGGCGAAAACGCCTGGGTGGAACTGCCCATCGACCAGCTGGTGCCGGGCGATCTGGTGAAGCTTGCCGCAGGGGATATGATCCCGGCGGATTTACGCATCATCCAGGCACGCGATCTGTTCGTCGCGCAGGCCTCCCTGACCGGGGAATCCCTGCCGGTAGAAAAGGTGGCGCGCAGCCGCGACCCACAGCAGATGAACCCGCTCGAGTGCGATACCCTATGCTTTATGGGCACCACGGTGGTGAGCGGCACCGCGCAGGCGATTGTCACCGCTACCGGGGGCAACACCTGGTTTGGTCAGCTTGCCGGGCGCGTCAGCGAGCAGGAGAGTGAACCCAATGCCTTCCAGAAAGGGATTGGTCGCGTCAGCATGCTGCTGATCCGCTTTATGATGGTGATGACGCCGATCGTACTGCTGATCAACGGCTATACCAAAGGCGACTGGTGGGAAGCGGCGCTGTTTGCGCTCTCCGTGGCCGTCGGCTTAACGCCGGAAATGCTGCCGATGATTGTGACCTCTACGCTGGCGCGTGGGGCGGTGAAGCTCTCTAAACAGAAAGTGATCGTTAAACACCTCGACGCCATTCAAAACTTTGGCGCGATGGACATTCTCTGCACCGATAAAACCGGCACCCTGACGCAGGACAAAATCGTGCTGGAGAACCACACCGATATCTCCGGCAAAACCAGCGAGCGTGTCCTGCACAGCGCGTGGCTGAACAGCCACTATCAGACCGGGCTGAAAAACCTGCTCGACGTCGCGGTGCTGGAAGGGGTGGATGAAGAGTCTGCCCGCACGCTCTCCGGCCGCTGGCAGAAGGTGGATGAGATCCCGTTCGACTTCGAGCGCCGCCGTATGTCGGTGGTGGTGAGCGAGCAGGCGGATGTCCATCAGCTGATCTGCAAAGGTGCGCTGCAGGAGATCCTGAATGTGTCAACGCAGGTGCGCTATAACGGTGATATCGTGCCGCTGGACGACACCATGCTGCGCCGCATCAAGCGCGTCACCGACAACCTGAACCGCCAGGGGCTGCGCGTGGTGGCGGTGGCGAGCAAGTTCCTGCCAGCCCGCGAGGGGGATTATCAGCGTATTGACGAATCCGATCTGATCCTCGAGGGCTACATCGCCTTCCTCGATCCGCCGAAAGAGACCACCGCACCGGCGCTGAAAGCGCTGAAGGCGAGCGGGATTACCGTGAAAATCCTCACCGGGGACAGCGAACTGGTGGCGGCGAAAGTGTGCCACGAAGTGGGGCTGGACGCGGGTGATGTGGTGGTGGGGAGCGATATTGAGCATCTCTCCGACGACGAACTGGCAAAACTGGCGCAGCACACCACGCTGTTTGCCCGCCTGACGCCGATGCACAAAGAACGTATTGTCACCCTGCTGCGTCGTGAAGGTCACGTGGTAGGCTTTATGGGCGATGGCATCAACGATGCACCCGCCCTGCGAGCAGCGGATATTGGCATCTCCGTGGATGGTGCGGTGGATATTGCCCGTGAAGCGGCCGACATCATTCTGCTGGAAAAGAGCCTGATGGTGCTGGAGGAAGGGGTTATCGAAGGGCGTCGTACTTTTGCGAATATGCTCAAGTACATCAAAATGACCGCCAGCTCCAACTTCGGAAACGTCTTCAGCGTGCTGGTGGCGAGTGCATTTTTGCCGTTCCTGCCAATGTTGCCGCTGCATCTGCTGATCCAAAACCTGATGTACGATGTGTCTCAGGTGGCGATCCCGTTTGATAACGTGGACGACGAGCAGATCCAGAAGCCACAGCGCTGGAACCCGGCCGATCTGGGGCGCTTTATGCTGTTCTTTGGCCCGATCAGCTCCATCTTTGACATCCTGACCTTCTGCCTGATGTGGTTTGTGTTCCATGCCAACACGCCGGAACACCAGACGCTGTTCCAGTCTGGCTGGTTTGTGGTGGGCCTGCTGTCGCAGACGCTGATTGTGCATATGATCCGCACCCGCCGCATTCCGTTCATCCAGAGCCGTGCCGCGTGGCCGCTGATTGTGATGACGGGGATTGTGATGGCGCTTGGGATCGCGCTGCCGTTCTCGCCGCTGGCGAGCTACCTGCAGCTGCAGGCGCTGCCGCTGAGCTACTTCCCATGGCTGGTGGCGATCCTTGCGGGTTACATGGTACTGACGCAGATGGTGAAAGGATTCTACAGCCGTCGGTATGGATGGCAGTAACGGCAAGCCCGGTGGCGCTGCGCTTACCGGGCCTACGATCCGAACGTAGGCCGGGTAAGGCGAAGCCGCCACCCGGCAGCTGGCTTTCCTCTCAAATTCAACAACCTGTGATCTCCGTCGGCGCATTCGCTTGACGACAAATTGAGCGCATGTTAACAGAATGTTTTGCCTTTATTTGGCCCGTCAGATAAGGAACATTCATGTTACGGTACAGTCTCTTAACCGCCGGGCTGATGCTCGGCTTCTCTGCGTTTGCCGCCCCGGCAGGCGATCTCCCCCTGATGCCCTGGCCTGCAAAGGTCGAACGCCCGACAACCCAGGGCACGCTGGTGCTCAGCAACAACGTTTCCATTAGCGTCAGCGGGGACGATCTCGGTGACGCCGTCAACCGCCTTCGCCAGCGCATCGCTCTGCAAACGGGCTGGACGCTCCAGCCGCAGGCTGAAAAGCCGGAAAAACCGACCATCCGCATTGCCATCTCCAGAAAGGTCAAGCCCCAGCCGCTGCCGGATAGCGATGAAAGCTATAAGCTCACGGTGGATGCCAGCGGCGTCGATATCTCCGCCAGTACCCGTTTCGGCGCATTGCGCGCCATGGAAACCCTGCTCCAGCTGATGCAGAACGGCGCGGAAAACACCTCGCTGCCGTGGGTTGCCATTGAAGATTCGCCACGCTTCCCGTGGCGCGGGCTGCTGCTTGATTCGGCGCGTCACTTTATTCCGCTGGCGGATATCAAGCGCCAGATCGACGGTATGGCTGCCGCAAAACTTAACGTATTGCACTGGCACCTGACCGACGATCAGGACTGGCGCTTCAGCTCGACGCGCTATCCAAAGCTCACTCAGCTTGCCAGCGACGGGCTGTTTTACACGCCTGAGCAGATGCGTGAGGTCGTTCGCTATGCGACCGAGCGCGGTATTCGCGTGGTGCCAGAGATCGACATGCCGGGCCACGCGTCGGCCATTGCCGTGGCTTACCCGGAACTGATGAGTGCGCCGGGGCCATACAAAATGGAGCGTAACTGGGGCGTGCTTAAACCGGTGCTGGATCCCACTAAAGACGCAACCTATGCCTTTGCTGATGCGATGGTCAGCGAACTGGCAGCGATCTTCCCCGATCCGTATCTGCATATCGGTGGTGATGAGGTGGATGACAGCCAGTGGAAAGCGAACCCGACCATTCAACAGTTTATGCGCGACCACAAACTGGCGGACAGCCACGCATTGCAGGCGTATTTCAACCGCAAGCTGGAGACGATCCTTGAAAAACATCACCGCCAGATGGTCGGCTGGGACGAGATCTACCACCCGGATCTGCCAAAAAGCATTCTGATCCAGTCCTGGCAGGGGCAGGACGCGCTGGGGCAGGTGGCACAAAGCGGCTACAAAGGTATTCTCTCGACAGGCTTCTATCTCGACCAGCCTCAGTCCACGGCCTATCACTATCGCAATGAAATCGTCCCACAGGGATTAAACGGTGTGGATGTGATTGCCGACACCGACAGCGTCCAGAGCTGGGCCTTCTCCATGCCGCGTCTGAAAGGTAAACCGGTAGAAGGGAGTTTCACCCTGGTGAAAGGGGAATCTGGCTGGCGCGGGTTTATTGATTTCGCCGGGAAATCCCGCCGCGCGGTGCAGGATATTGAATGGCGTGATGATAGCCAGGTGACGTTCACCGTCGATACCTGGATGGGCGAAACGCGGCCGGTTGTCTCCGTTGAAAACGATAAGCTGAGCGGCTATTTCCTCGTGGGGAATACGCGCTACCCGATTAGCGGCACGCGTCTGGACGACGTGCCGAAAGGCATTCCACCTGTCGTGCCGGACGTAGCGAATCAGGCCAACCTGCTCGGCGGTGAAGCCGCGCTGTGGGCGGAAAACGTGGTGGCGCCGGTGCTGGATATCCGCCTGTGGCCGCGTACTTTTGCAGTGGCGGAGCGGCTGTGGTCCGCGCAGGACGTCAACGATGTCGACAACATGTATACCCGTCTGCAGGCAATGGACAGCTGGTCGACGGTATCGGTCGGGTTGCAGCAGCATACCCAGCAGCAGGTGCAGTTCACGCGGCTGGCGAACAATGCCGACACCTTGCCGCTGCAAATCCTCGCCCAGGCGGTAGAGCCGGCACAGTATTACACGCGTCAGCATCTGAAGTTCCAGGCCGGAAACTATCATCAGTTTGAGCCGCTTAACCGGTTCGCCGATGCGCTGAACGCCGAAAGTGCCACCGTGCGCCAGATGAACAAATGGGCTGACCGTCTGGTCAGCGATGCCGAAGACACGGAAAGTGCTGACGCGCTGCGTCACGTCTTCAACCGCTGGCAGAGCAACACCAGCGATGCGCTGGCGTTAAGCGAAAATAGCTACCAGCTGAAGGCGATAAAACCGGTTATCCAGGAGGTGGACAAGCTTGCCTCCATTGGTCTGAGGCTGACGGATCTGGTGGCCCGTCAGGGGACGCTGGATGATAAAGAGATTGCGTCGATTCAACGCGAGCTGGATAACGCGGCGAAAGCTCAGGATGAAGTGGTGATTGCGGCGGTTTATCCGCTGGAGACGCTGCTGCGCGCGACGCGGAATCAATAGCGGGCAACAAAAAAGGCAGCCAGGCTGCCTTTTTTATCGCAAAAGCGAATTAGCGGCGAACGGCAATCGCTTCAATTTCGATTTTCACGTCTTTTGGCAGACGTGCAACTTCCACGCAGGAGCGCGCCGGGAATGTCGCGTTGTGCTCGGTGAAGAATGCTTCGTAAGTGGCGTTAACGGTCGCGAAATCGTTAAGATCTTTCACGAAAACGGTGGTTTTCACGATATCGCCAACTTTCAGACCGGCAGATTCCACAATTGCCTGCACGTTCTCCAGCGACTGACGCGCCTGTGCCGCCACGTCTTCCGGCACAGCGCCGGTTTTCGGGTTCACCGGGATCTGGCCAGAGGTAATAATCATGCTACCCAGATCAACGCCCTGAACGTATGGGCCGATAGCCGCTGGTGCATTTTCCGTCGCGAGTACTTTGGTCATGATTTCTCCAGAATAACAGCTGATTAAATGTTCCCGGCCATTATAGGGAGGCCGGGATCCTTTACCAACCTCAATTAGTTGGCCAGCACCACATAATGAGAAAACTCTTTTTCGCAGTATTTGCATTTGAGTGCGATGTCATCAGCGCGTTTTTTCACTGCAAAACTGGAAGAAACCGGCTCAGCATGACTGATGCAGTTGCTGTTCGGACAGACCAGCACGCTTTCGATGCGCTCCGGCAGGCTCGGACGGGATTTGCCGACCACTTCATATTCGTCGATGCGGTTGACGGTGGCGTCCGGCGCGTACAGGGACAGCTGGTTCACCTGCTCATCGGTCAGGAAGGTGTTCTCGATCTTGATCAGATCCTTACGACCCATTTCGCCCGACGGCAGGTTCAGGCCGATGGTGATGCGCTGGTCGGTTTCGGTCAGTTTGAACAGCGTCAGCAGCTTAAAGCCCACCTGTGCAGGGATGTGGTCAATCACGGTGCCACGCTTGATGGCTTCAACCTGGAGTTTGTTATCGTGTGTCATTGTCGTTTCCCCTTACAGAGCCAATTCGCGATTCAGAACCAGTGCCAGTAACGCCTGGCGAGCGAAAATGCCGTTTCCGGCCTGCTGGAAATACCAGGCGTGCGGCGTTTTATCCACGTCGGTGGTGATTTCATCAATACGCGGCAGCGGGTGCAGCACCTTCATGTTGTCGCGTGCGCCCTCAAGGTCGCTGGCGCGCAGCACGAACTGCGCCTTCACGTTGGCGTATTCGGACGGATCCAGACGCTCTTTCTGCACGCGGGTCATATACAGAATATCGACGTGGCTCATTACCTCTTCGATGCTCGCATGCAGGCTCCACTGAATGCCTTTCTCGTCCAGCATGTCGAGAATGTACTGCGGCATCGCCAGCGCGTCCGGGGCGATGAAGAAGAAACGGTTGCCGTTAAACTTCGCCAGCGCCTGGGTCAGCGAGTGGACGGTACGGCCATATTTCAGGTCGCCGACCATCGCGATGTTCAGGTTTTCAAGCGTGCCCTGGGTTTCCTGAATGGTGAACAGATCCAGCAGGGTCTGCGTCGGGTGCTGGTTGGCACCGTCACCGGCGTTTAGCACCGGAATGCCACCGGAAAACTCGGTCGCCAGACGCGCCGCCCCTTCTTGCGGATGGCGCATGACAATCGCGTCTACGTAAGTACTGATAACTGAAATGGTATCCGCCAGCGTTTCGCCTTTTTTACCCAGCGACGTGTTGCTGCTGTCAGAGAAGCCGACCACGCTCGCGCCCAGGCGGTGCATGGACGTTTCAAAGGAGAGGCGCGTACGGGTAGAGGCTTCGAAGAAGCAGCTCGCAATCACTTTGTGCTTCAGCAGCTCCGGTTGCGGATTAGCTTTCAGTTTTGCCGCGGTTTCCAGAACCAGTTCCAGCTCTTCGCGGCTGAGGTCGTTTATGGAAATGATGTGTTTTTGATAAAGCGGATTCATGTTTATCTCCTGACGCCGGGCAAAAAAAAGCCCCTCAAATGAGGGGCTCTGGGAATAGGTTTAGCAACGGGAAGAAAAACGGCAGGCCAGCGTCTGATTTCAGACGCGGTAAGACGTTATGTCGTACACGCTTGACCATGCTTCCTCCCGGCAAATTGTCGGGCATTATACGCACCCCGATTTTCGGATCAAGCGATTTAATGCACGCTTTACTCAATGCAAACGGTTCTTTGTGAATATTAATTCGTTCTGAGTAAATAATTAATTTGCTTATGCACCAGCGCGGTACGCTTCACCACCCGGGGGGCGACCCAGACGATACTGCTGCCAGCCACCACGCCTAAAATTTCCGGTAACTGGTGGTAATCCAGAATACGCGCCACCGCGCGGCCATATCCGGCGACAGTATGAATGAGGATAAACTCGCTATTGTGCTCCACGCTCACCACCATTTCAGAAACGGTACGCGCGGCATCGGGGGCAGGGCGCAGTTGGGGATTCAACGAATAAATTTTTAGCCCTTTGGCATTTCGAATTTTTATGACGCCGAGCAATTTCAGCAGACGCGAAACGGTCGACTGGCTGATGCTGTCAAACCCTCTCTCCTGCAAATCGCGGCGAATTTCTTCCTGTGAGAGATAGCTCTTTTCGGCGATCAGACGCTGGCACACCGTTAGCTGCAGTTGTTCTTTGGGAGAGTACGCTTCGTAATCCATCATGTTTCCCATATCAGTTCCTGAAATAACCGGTGGCACTGCACCGATCCGTAGGCCGGATAAGCGCAGCGCCATCCGGCAAATCACAACAAGGCACCCAGGCTTAGCGCCACCATAATCACCACCGTCAGGATCGCCAGCAGCGGCGCAACCCATTTCAGGTAGCGCACGTAAGGCACACGGGCGATAGCCAGCCCGCCCATCACCACCGCTGAGGTTGGCGTGACCAGGTTAACGATGCCGGAGGCCGACTGGTAAGCCGTAACTACCAGGTCGCGGTTGACGTTAGCGAAATCGGCTAGCGGTGCCATGATCGGCATCGTCAGTACGGCCAGGCCGGATGAAGAAGGCACAAGAAACGACAGAACAACTTCCAGCCAGTACATCACGTTGATAAACGCCACCGTGGACAACCCGCTGACCAGACCTTCCGCGCTGTGCAAAATGGTGTGGGTAATCATGCCCTTATCCATGATGACTACGATACCGCGCGCAATGCCGATAATCAGCGCGACACCCAGCAAATCTCGCGCACCGTTGATAAAGGTTGAGGTAAGCTCCTCTTCACTCATACGGGCGATAAGCCCCACGATGATGGCGCTGGCGAGAAACACCGCCGAGATTTCTGCCATCCACCACCCCAGCACCGCCACGCCGTAGATCATCACCGCGAAGGCGAGGGCGAAGATCACCAGAATGATTTTGCGCACCGGGGTAAATTCCAGCGACTGTTCACCCTTGTTGCTGAGGAAATGGGCGCGGTTCTCTTCCTGTTTGTCTGCGACGATAGAGAGAGACGGATCCTGACGAACTTTACGGGCGTAGCGCATCACCCATGCCACGCAGATGATCCAGCCGATCACCAGCAGCGCCACGCGCAGGGCAATACCGTGGGTGAAGGGGATCCCGGCGGCGTTGGCGGCGATCACCGTGGCAAACGGGTTAATGGTGGAACCGAGCGTGCCGATCCCCGCCCCGAGCAGCACGGTAGAGGCGGCAACCACCGGATCAAAACGGGCGGCCAGCATGACGGGCACCAGCAAGGTATAGAAAGGCAGTGACTCTTCGGCCATGCCGTAGATCGTGCCGCCTGCGGCAAACAACGCCATCAGGATCGGGATCATCCACTCTTCGCGTCCGCGCAGGCGGGTCGTTACCCGTTCGATCCCGGCGTCAATCGCCCCGGTTTTGGTGACGATCCCGAGAAATCCCCCGATGATCAGGATAAACAGCGCCACGTCGATTGCCCCAGCCTGACCGGAAACGGGATCGTACAGCCCGGCAATGGGGGCCATCAGGACGGAAACCAGCCCCTGCGGGTGCGCCGCCACGTGCGCGTACGTTCCGGCAATCGGGACTTCTTTGCCAAGGGTTTCATTCATCGCCATCTGGTACTGACCGGCCGGAACAACCCAGCTCAGCGCCGCCACAACGGCAATCAGAAAAAAGAGAATGGTGTAAGCGGAGGGAAACTTGAACTTGCCCATGATGTTCTCCTGAACCCGGCGCACCCCGTGGCGCGCCGGGCGGTGATTAGTCGCCGAGTGTCGCCACCATGACCGCTTTAATGGTGTGCATGCGGTTTTCTGCTTCGTCAAAGACGATAGAGTTCGGTGATTCAAAGACCTCTTCCGTCACCTCAAGCCCTTTCAGGCCGTAAGCCATCTCAATTTCACGGCCCACTTTGGTGTGCTCGTTGTGGAACGCCGGCAGGCAGTGCATGAACTTGACGTTCGGGTTGCCAGTGGCTTTCATCACCTGAGCGTTAATCTGGTAAGGCTTCATCAGGCTGACGCGCTCGGCCCATGCCTCTTTCGGCTCGCCCATGGAGACCCACACGTCGGTGTAGAGGAAATCGGTCCCCTGAACGCCTTCTTCCACATCATCCGTGAGGGTGATGCGCGCGCCTGTCTCTTTGGCGATGGCGCGGCACTGTTCCACCAGCCCTGCTTCCGGCCAGAAGGATTTCGGTGCCACGAGGCGGATATCCATCCCCATCTTGGCCGCGCCGACCATCAGGGAGTTGCCCATGTTGTTCCGCGCGTCGCCCAGATAGGCAAAGCTCAGCTCCGGCAGGGTTTTCCCTGGCGCATGCTCCAGCATGGTCATCAGGTCAGCGAGGATCTGGGTCGGGTGAAACTCATCAGTCAGACCGTTCCACACCGGTACGCCAGCGTACTCGCCCAGCTCCTCGACAATCGCCTGGCCGTAGCCGCGATACTCAATGCCGTCGTACATGCGGCCCAGCACGCGGGCGGTGTCTTTCATCGACTCTTTATGGCCGATCTGCGATCCGCTTGGGCCGAGATAAGTGACCTGTGCGCCCTGGTCAAACGCGCCGACTTCAAAGGCGCAGCGGGTGCGGGTGGAGGTTTTTTCAAAGATCAGGGCGATGTTTTTCCCGACCAGGGTTTGCTTTTCACGTCCGGCTTTTTTGGCGGCCTTGAGTTCGATGGCAAGGTCGATCAGGAACTGGATTTCTGCCGGGGTATAGTCCAGCAGTTTCAGGAAGTTGCGGTTTTTCAGGTTGATGGTCATGGGTAAATCCTTTTTGAAATTTGAATTAGTTGCGAATCAACGTGCCTTTCTCGCCCGCGAGGATCTCCGCGCCGTCAGCCAGCGCGCCGATCCCGGCAATCCCGTTGCAGGTTTCAACAAACTCGCGGCAGGCGGCCACTTTTGGTCCCATCGATCCGGCGTCGAACTGCATGCCTCTGAGCAGTTCCGGTGTTACCTGTGCCAGCGGACGCTGGGTCGGTTTGCCCCAGTCGAGATACACCGCGTCGGCATCGGTCAGGATCAGCAGGGCATCGGCTTCGATCTGGCGCGCCAGCAGCGCGGCAGAGAGGTCTTTGTCGATCACCGCCTCAATGCCGCGATAACCGTTGGCGTTTTCCACCACCGGAACCCCGCCGCCGCCGTTGCAGATCACCAGGTGATCGCGCTGGATAAGCGCCGTAATCGCGTCGCTCTCGACGATGCGTTTGGGTTGCGGGGAGGGAACGACGCGGCGGAAGTAGCTGCCGTCGGCCTTAAACACCCAGCCTTTTTCCGCGGCCAGCGTTTTCGCCTGAGCTTCGCTGTAAACCGGGCCGATATATTTGGTCGGGTTGCGGAACGCCGGGTCGGCGGCATCCACCTCTACCTGGGTGAGCAGCACGCTCACTTCGCGCTGAGGAAGATTGTTTTTCAGCGCCTGCTGGAGCATGTAGCCGATCATCCCCTGACTTTCGGCGCCGAGAACGTCCAGCGGGTAGGGCGTGACTTTGTCATAGGCGCTGTTCTGCAGCGCCAGTAGCCCGACCTGCGGGCCGTTGCCGTGCACCAGCACCACGCGCCACTGCTCCGTCAGCCCGGCGATGGTGCGGGCGGCCTGCTCGATGTTCTGGCGCTGGATCTCCGCTTCCAGCGGTTCGCCGCGTTTCAGTAACGCGTTACCGCCAAGCGCCACAACCAGAGTGGGTTTTCGTTCCATGATGACTCCTTTAAATTCCGTCACGTTCCAGTGGGCAGCTCATGCAGCGCGCGCCGCCGCGACCGCGTCCGAGTTCGTCACCTGGGATCGGCAGCACGGTTATGCCGGCTTTGTCGTATTTCTCGTTGGTCCAGACGTTGCGCTCGTAGCCAATCACCACGCCCGGGCGGATGGTCAGAACGTTATTGGCGTCGTTCCACTGCTCGCGCTCGGCCTCAAAGGCGTCGCCGCCAGTGGTGATCAGGCGCACCTGGTTAATGCCGAGGGCTTTTTCGATGGCGTGGAGCAGGTCGGTTTCCTGAGTACGCAGCAGACCGCCGCGTCCGTCCGGGGTGAGCGTCCAGCACTGGGCATCTTTGCGCACCACTTCCGGGTAGACGGAGAAGGTGTCCACGTCGATGTGGGTCATCACGGTGTCGAGGTGCATGCAGGAGCGGTGTTTTGGCAATTCAACGGCGATCACGCGCTCGGCCTGGCGGTGTTTGAACAGGCTATTAGCAAGGAATTCCACACCCTGTGGCGTTGTGCGCTCTGACATGCCGATTAATACCGCGCCGCGTCCAATCACTAATACATCGCCACCTTCTAATGTCGCGTGATCGTAATTAATATTCTCGTCGCCGAAATATTTAATAAAATCACCGTCGGCAAACGCAGGATGCCAGCGATATATGGCCCGCAGGTTATTGGTTTCACGCTGGCGAGCCGGTTTGGCCATTGGGTTAATGGACACGCCGTTATAAATCCAGCAGGAAGTATCGCGGGTAAATAAATGGTTAGGCAGCGGCTTCATAATAAAATCATTCGCCGTGTGGGTATCCACCACCATATTTTTAATGGCTGCCGGAATTTCACCGTAGGTTAATCCGCCGCTTAACCGGCGCGCCAGTTCACGGTGCGGCATATCCGCCAGCCAGCCGCGCACATCACCTGCAAAGGTTGGCCCGAGGCGGTAGTCAGAGATTTGGGTTTCGAGAAGCCAGGCTTTTGCTTCTGCAATATCAAGCGTTTGAGTAAGAAGGTCGGTCAACAGCAGGACTTCCACACCCTGCTCGCGCAGTGTGTTTGCGAAAATATCGTGCTCTTCACCCGCCCGTTCAACCGAGAGCACATCATCGAAGAGTAATTCCTGACAGTTCGACGGCGTTAAACGTTTCAGACTTAAATTTGGACGGTGCAGCATAACGCTACGCAATTGACCAATTTCAGAACCGACATAATGCTTTTCCATAATTATTCCTTTAACTGTTTTTCAGAATAAAAAGGGCATGCGCCATGTGATGTGATTATTTCCATGGCGGCTAAGCTCAATTGATTTCGAGGTTCATACTAGGCGGTTAAATAATCCGTATTGTGATATTGCTCACGTGAAACCGGATATTAAGCGGTTTGTTTTCATTTGCATGATTCGCATCAGATAATGATTAATTGGATATAATTGCCGGGTGAATAGCTAAGCAGGATACGCTGGGGTTATTTGGAGTTGTTATTATTTTGTGGAATTTAATCATTTGAAATATTTTGTTATCATGTTGATTTTAAAAGAATAAAAATCATTAACGGAATGACTATGCAGTATTAGCAATTAACTATTTTCAACTTAAGGAAAATCAATAAATAATTATGGAATTTAATAGCAAATTATCAAAATGATAAAGTGTGAGCCCGGAGAGAGTTTTGTTGTTAACGCCATACGATCAATGAGTTAGCGATAGGGCGAGACCACGAAGATCTGAGGTTATGCATAACGACTGCATAAATGCCTGTGAGGGCTTAACAGCAAATTAACACATTTCCCGATAAACATGCGCTGGCGCAAAACCTGTCGTGAAAGCGGTGGTATGGCAGTCAGAATTCTCGTATAAAAGATTAAAGTGAAACGATGTTTTATATTGAGGGTTTGTTTATGATTATCGGCAACATCCACCATCTGCAATCCTGGCTCCCTGACGAATTGCGCCAGGCCATTGAGCACGTTAAAGCCCACGTCACCGACGCCACTCCGCTCGGCAAGCACGATATCGACGGCAACAACCTGTTTTATCTGGTCTCGGAAGACATGACCCAGCCGTTCGCCGAGCGCCGCGCCGAGTACCACGCACGCTATCTGGACATCCAGATCATTATGAAGGGGCAAGAAGGGATGACCTTCAGCGCCCTGCCGCACGGTACACCGGACACAGACTGGCTGGCGGATAAAGACATCGCGTTTCTGCCGGAAGGTGAGCAGGAGAAAACCGTGGTGCTGAGCGAAGGGGATTTTGTGGTGTTCTGGCCGGGCGAAGTGCACAAGCCGCTTTGCGCGGTGGGGGCGCCTGCTAAGGTGCGAAAAGTCGTTGTGAAGATGCTGGTGGAGTAAGACCCCCTCCCTGGGTTTTGTACGCCGGGTAAGCGCAGCGCCACCCGGCAAGAAGATCGTACCGAATCAGTATCATTGTCAGTACGTCGTTTGGCTCATTTCGTGGTAGCCAGATTTCTTGAAAAATCCGCATTTGAAACCGACTGTACCTTCCACAAGTTGTTTTCTTTAACCATGCAGTCTATGACTACGTGGTCCTGCTTTTTACCGAATGCAATGTATACGTTGACACAGACTGGATCGGTATCCCCAGCTATGGCTGTTACATTCTGCGGCCAGTCATCGCCGACGTATTGCGCTTTTAAAAATATATCTGCCTCGTAAAACTCTTCGTCTGCATAGCGAGGATCCTGCGCGTGACGGAGTTTTTTCATTGTTGATGCTGTGACATATTTATCTATTTCGTTTCCATCAGTGATCGGAAATGCATCTTTGTTGATTTGATTAACGTACCAGCTGTTAAATTTAACCGCACGCTCAATCGGATCAGAATGACCAGCCATCGCAGAGAAAGAAAATATGAAGAGAAGCGGTAAGATATTTTTCATATCAGTAGTGCCTGTAAAGGGTGATTTTTGGCTGTATCTTCCGATATGTCGGACCGGGATAAAGGCTGTTCTGTTTAAAGTCTGAATACCAGGTACCCGATCCGTCGTAGATACATACATGCCCGTTCTGATGCGCACCAGGTAATGCGTCAATGACTGCAACATCACCCTCAATAAGGAAATATTACGCCTTTAATATACAATGTTTTGTAATTGATAATGAGTTAATATTAACCATTATCTATCCAATAAATAATGGCTAATAAAATCATAAATACATATTATGGTTGATGTGTATCTGTGGGAAGTGTCAGGAAAATAAATTTTTTATGCCAATAGACCGGAAATGATTATCTGCTGAAAATTAATTCAGCAGATAATCACCATTTCAAAGTGAGAGAGCGGATCACTCCCCAAGCGTCGCCACCATCACCGCCTTAATCGTATGCATCCGGTTCTCCGCCTGGTCGAACACGATGCTGGCCGCCGACTCAAACACCTCGTCCGTCACCTCCATCCCGCCGTGCAGGTCGAACTCTTTCGCCATCTGCTTGCCGAGCGTGGTCTGGTCGTCATGGAATGCCGGCAGACAGTGCAGGAACTTCACGTCCGGGTTGCCGGTCAGCGCCATCATCTGGCTGTTCACCTGATAGCTCCGCAGCAGCGCAATACGCTCCGCCCACTTCTCTTTGGCTTCGCCCATCGACACCCAGACGTCGGTATAGATGAAGTCCGCCCCCTTCACGCCTGCCGCCACGTCTTCCGTCAGGGTGATTTTCCCGCCGTTCTTCGCGGCCAGCGCGCTGCACTCCGCCACCAGGCTCGCTTCCGGCCAGCAGGCTTTCGGGGCCACCAGACGCAGATCCAGCCCGGTCAGCGCTGCGGCTTCGAGCATCGAGTTGCCCATGTTGTTGCGCGCGTCGCCTGCATAAACCAGCGTCATCTCGTTAAACGCCTTGCCCGGCAGGTGCTCCTGCATGGTCAGCAGGTCCGCCAGCAGCTGGGTGGGGTGGAACTCGTTGGTCAGCCCGTTCCACACCGGCACGCCCGCATACTGCGCCAGCGTCTCGACGACTTCCTGGCCGTGGCCGCGATACTGAATGCCGTCGTACATCCGCCCGAGCACGCGCGCGGTGTCCTTAATTGACTCTTTATGCCCAATCTGGCTGCCGCTCGGCCCTAAATACGTGACGCGCGCGCCCTGGTCAAATGCGGCAACTTCGAAAGAGCATCGTGTACGGGTTGAGTCTTTTTCGAAGATGAGCGCGATGTTTTTACCGGTAAGCTTTTGTACTTCCTTGCCATTTTTTTTATCTGCTTTGAGCTGTGCGGCAAGGGTCAGCAGAGAAGTGAACTGTGCAGGGGTAAAGTCGAGCAATTTCAGAAAGTGTTTCTTGTACAAATCAGACATTTTATCCTCACATGGCGAACGCCACTTATTGAATATAAATTCACTTTATATGTGTAATTATTCATTTGCAACCCCATTTCACAAATCTTTCCAACAAAGGTGGAGGCAAACACGTCCGTGTGTGAAAATAGAAGTATCTGCCGCACTTTAAAGAGGATTGAGCCATGGCAAACCCGGAACACCTGGAAGAGCAACGCGAAGAGACGCGTCTGATTATTGAAGAGCTGCTGGAAGACGGTAGCGATCCGGACGCGCTGTACACCATCGAGCACCATTTCTCTGCGGATGATTTCGACGCGCTGGAAAAAATGGCGGTGGAAGCCTTCAAATTGGGTTACGAAGTGACCGAGCCGGAAGAGCTGGAAGTGGAAGAGGGCGACACCGTCATCTGCTGCGATATCCTGAGCGAAGGCGCGCTGAAGGCGGAGCTGATCGACGCGCAGGTTGAACAGCTGATGAACCTGGCCGAGAAGTTCGACGTGGAATACGACGGATGGGGAACCTACTTCGAAGATCCAAACGGTGAAGACGGCGAAGAAGGCGACGACGAAGATTATATCGACGAAGACGACGACGGCGTGCGTCACTAATAGCGTTCAAGCGGCAGTGCATGCTGCCGCTTTCAAGGTTTAAACATGGATTACCCGCAGATACTCGCCCCCGTACTCAACTTCCTTCAGTGCCCGACCCCGCAAGCATGGATTGATAAAGCCCGCGACCCGGCGAACCTGCCGCTGCTGCTCACCGACCATATGGTGTGCGAGCTCAAGGCCGCCCAGACCGCGCTGCTGCTGGTGCGTAAATACGTTGCCGACGAAAGCGGTGCCGACGCGCTGCTCGACTGGCTCAAACCCTACGAACTGTTCACCTTCCGCGACGGCCCGGAGCCGGATTTCATCGCCCTGCACAAGCAGATTGGCAAAAGCGTGATGCCCAAAACCGACGACCCGTGGGGCCAGGCGCTTATCGACAGCATGGTGCTGCTGATCAAAGAGGAGCTGCACCACTTCTGGCAGGTGCGCGAGGTGATGCTGGCGCGCGACATTCCGTACGTCAAAATCACCGCCAGCCGCTACGCCAAAGGGATGCTGAAGGAAGTGCGCACCCACGAACCGCTGACGCTGATCGACAAGCTCATCTGCGGCGCGTACATCGAAGCCCGCTCCTGCGAGCGCTTCGCCGCGCTGGCCCCCTTCCTCGACGATGATTTGCAGAAGTTCTACCTCTCGCTGCTGCGCTCGGAAGCGCGCCATTATCAGGACTACCTGACGCTGGCCCAGCAGGTGAGCGACGACGATATCTCACCCCGCATAAAGCTTTTTGGCGAAATTGAAGCCACACTTATCTCGACACCGGACCACGAGTTTCGCTTCCACAGCGGCGTGCCGGTGTAAACCGGCATAGCTAAAGGATAAGGATGCGAGATGAATAAAACGTGGACCCGTATTGTCATTGTCGTCATCGCGGCCGCCGCCGTGGCGTTCTGGGTGTATTTCGACAAACAGCGTATGCAGCGCACCCCCGAACAGCAGCTTGATACCACCCTCAACACGATGCCCGCCTGGCAGGTGATTAAAGAGCAGGAGCCTGCGTTCCAGAAACGCATCCGCGAGCAGATCCTCACCATGCAGAAAGCGGGCGAGTCTGAACAGCACATTATCGACGTCATCCAGCCGCAGATTTTGACCCTGCAGATGTCACGCCTGCAGCATGCTCCGGACGCCAACGTGGTGGAATATATGAAGGTCAACATGGAGCAGACTGCCGCCATCCAAAAGGTGAGCGACGACGCCTGTTTCCGCTTCCTGTACCCGGCGGTGAAAGGCGGCGTCAACCCGATGCGCGTGCTCGATCAACAGATGATGTCCCGCCGTATGCAGGCCGACGCCGACATGATGCGCGCAGCCTACGGCAAAAACAGCCACACCGTGACCCCGGCCGAACGCGAGGCGGCAGTCGAGGATGTGCGGCCTATTATGAAGGAACTTGCCGATAAGTACGGCGAGGACATCCAACTGCTGGAGATGCCGGATAAGGCGGTGGGCAAAGAGAAGCTCTCCTGCGATATGGTGCAGGAGATGTGGGCCAAGGTGCTGGCGCTGCCGGAGCAGAAGGCGGCAAGGGTGATTCGGCTGGCGGTTTCGGAGCTGGATTGATGAAGGGCGCTGGTTTTTTGGGCACTTAGCGCGGGTTTAGCGCGTCGCCGCTTGCATGGCGGCGCGCGACAGGTATAATCCACAACGTTTCCGCATCCCCTTCAGTGCCGAAGTGGCGAAATCGGTAGACGCAGTTGATTCAAAATCAACCGTAGAAATACGTGCCGGTTCGAGTCCGGCCTTCGGCACCATCGGAACATCAATAGACGTCAACGGACGTCTTTTTTTGTGCCTGAAATCCAGTATCCGCAAGGCTTTCCTCGCTTTTTCACTCAACCTAAGTCAACCTGATTCAATCTACATCAACTTACTGATGCGGGTATAACTGCGGGTATATCCCGGTTCGATAATAATTGTACCCACACAGAACCCTTGAAAGGATATTCATCATGGCTCTGAGTGATGTGAAGGTTCGTTCGGCTAAGCCCGAAGCAAAAGCCTATAAACTGGCTGATGGTGAAGGCATGGTTTTGCTGGTTCACCCTAACGGTTCTAAATACTGGCGACTTCGTTATCGCTTTGGTGGTAAAGAGAAAATGCTGGCGCTGGGTAAATACCCCGAAGTGTCATTAGCTGATGCCAGAAATCGTCGGGATGAAGCCCGTAAGTTGTTAGCTAAGGGCGTCGATCCTAGTGAGAACAAGAAAGCTGTTAAGGTGGAGCAGGAACAAGAGGCGATAACGTTTGAAGTTGTTGCAAGAGACTGGCACGCCAGCAATCAGAAGTGGTCTGCATCACATAGCGCTCGTGTATTGAAAAGTCTCGAAGATAATCTCTTTGCTACCATCGGTAAGCAGAACATTGCGGAGCTTAAGACTCGGGATCTTCTTGTACCCATCAAAGCGGTGGAGTCATCCGGGCGACTCGAAGTCGCTGCTCGTTTGCAACAGCGAACTACCGCGATTATGCGCTTTGCTGTGCAGAGCGGTTTAATCGACTACAACCCTGCACAAGAAATTGCCGGGGCGGTTGCTACGGTGAAAAGACAGCATCGTGCGGCTTTGGGGCTTAACCGCATACCTGAATTACTTCATCGCATTGATCACTATTCCGGAAGACCATTAACCCGACTTGCTATCGAACTTACCTTGTTAGTCTTTATCCGTTCAAGCGAACTGCGTTTTGCTCGCTGGTCTGAAGTAGATTTTGAAACGGCTATGTGGACGATTCCGGGCGAGCGTGAACCCTTAGAAGGTGTTAAGCATTCTCAGCGTGGTTCGAAGATGCGTACGCCTCATCTTGTTCCCTTGTCGCGTCAAGCTCTCGCCATTTTGGAAAAGATCAAAAGCCTGAGTGGAAACCGTGAGCTGATCTTCGTTGGTGATCACGATCCGCGTAAGCCGATGAGTGAAAACACAGTTAATAAATCACTACGAGTCATGGGCTACGATACGAAGGTTGAAGTATGTGGTCATGGTTTCAGAACAATGGCTTGTAGTTCATTAATTGAGTCGGGATTGTGGTCAAGAGATGCGGTAGAGCGGCAGATGAGTCACCAGGAACGTAACTCTGTGCGTGCGGCTTACATTCATAAGGCGGAGCATTTGGGGGAGAGGAGGTTGATGTTGCAATGGTGGGCTGATTATCTTGATGCTAATCGGGAGAAGGCGGTGAGTCCGTTTGATTTTGGGAAACTAGAGTCTACACGGTAGTAACGGCTGTCTTGAGGATAAATTTCTGCTGAGGATTAAGTACTCTGAGCAAAGCCTGCCGCCTTGTGGTGGCAGGCATAGAGCTAAAGTTTTTTATTTTTTTGATACAACCTAGGTAACGCATTGGAACTACTTGATAAAATTTTCTTCGGTTAGAATGAGTGCATCATCCTCTACGGGTACTGTATTTTTTAGGAATAACAATGGCTGTTAATCAGGCGAAAATTTTTGAACATCTCGAACAACTGGTTGAAAACCCTGAGCAAGACGAATTTATCTACGGCTTTTTAACTGCTTTTGAGTTCCCTAAAGCTACGTTGAGTCTCATCCGGCAAGGCGGGGCGCGGAATGTTGCGAAAGAGCCTGGACATGTTGGGTTAAAAAATAAGCTCTATTACCAGCCAGTAGCCGATAGCGATGATATCGAATCAGTTTTTGGTAATGCTGCCAACTTACTGATTTAGTGTATGATGGTGATTTTAAGGAGCTTGCGTGGCTTCCATTTCCATCAGATGTCCTTCCTGCTCCGCTACTGAAGGCGTGGTGCGTAACGGCAAAAGCACTGCCGGACATCAGCGCTATCTCTGCTCTCATTGCCGTAAAACATGGCAACTACAGTTCACTTACACCGCCTCTCAGCCCGGTACGCACCAGAAAATCATTGATATGGCCATGAATGGCGTCGGATGTCGCGCCAGTGCACGCATTATGGGCGTTGGCCTCAACACGGTTTTACGTCACTTAAAAAACTCAGGCCGCAGTCGGTAACCTCGCGCATACAACCGGGCAGTGATGGGATTGTCTGCGCTGAAATGGACGAACAGTGGGGCTACGTCGGTGCTAAATCACGTCAGCGCTGGCTGTTTTACGCGTATGACAGGATACGGAGGGCGGTTGTGGCGCACGTCTTCGGTGAACGCACTCTGGCCACACTGGAGCGTCTTCTGAGCCTGCTGTCGGCCTTTGAGGTCGTGGTATGGATGACGGATGGCTGGCCGCTGTATGAACCCCGCCTGAAGGGAAAGCTGCACGTTATCAGCAAGCGTTACACTCAGCGCATTGAGCGACATAACCTGAATCTGAGACAACATCTGGCAAGGCTGGGACGGAAGTCACTGTCGTTCTCAAAATCGGTGGAGCTGCATGACAAGGTCATCGGGCATTATCTGAACATAAAACACTATCAGTAAGTTGGAGTCATTACCTTGCATTTTTGCAAATGCCATGATATTAAACTGTCCGCTTTTATATTCTTAACGCTAACCGCGCAAAGCGGTCGTGCAATAATTTCAGCATGTAAATATCCGGGGCCTTCTATTGGAACCTGGCGTTAGCGTGATCGTTTTTTTCAGCACTGAACCCCGAAACTTTTTGCCCTATATAGAGCGGTAATTTATGACGCGTATAAAAAATCGGAGTCTACGGCCCCGCGCCCATCGTTTTGCGCTTGAATCTCGCCAACTTTTTGATGGCGCCGCGTTAGCTGAAACCGCCGCACATAATGATACCGCCAGCGATCTGGTCCACCATGCCAGCATCGCTGAGCAAACGCGCATTGCCGATATCACCGTTCCGGCCGCCGCACCCGACCTGACCGCGCCCATAAAAGGCATCTCCGTCATTGAACCCAGCACCCTGAATGCCGCAGGCGCAGATGCCGCACAGCTCAGCGACTGGCAAATCAGCGCGACAGACAGCAGCGTGACCGTCACCGCCACCCTGCGCGACAGCACCATCGGCACCTTAAGCGACGGGCAAAGTAGCGGTACCATTCTCACCATGACCGGCACGGCAGATGAAGCGCAGGCGTGGCTGAATAGCCTGACATTCAAAGCGGCGGATGTGGAGCTTGGCAATAACGCCGCCACCAGCCAGCTTGATGTCCACGTCAGCAGTGAATCCGGTGATGCCAGCGGTTCGATGGATATTACGGTCACCCCGTCGAACGACCCGGTCACCGTCGCCGATAACCACCAGACCGTCGCCGAAATCGGCAGCACGGCGATCACCGACACCACGCTGTTCGCTGTCGACCCGGAGGTCAGTGCGGGGACACAGTTCCCGGTGCAAATCGTGTATGGCTTAACCGAATTGCCGAAGTACGGCTACCTGACGCTGGACGGCGACCGCCTGGGGATTGGCTCCGTCTTCACCCAGGAAGATGTCATTAACGGCAGCCTGGTTTACGTCCACACGGCAACCGGGGCCGATCAGAACACTGCCGATGGTTTTGTGGCGGTCGTCAACGACGGCGCTACGCCGAAAGATCTTTCGGGCACGGTGCACATCACGCTGGATATTGCGCCGCTGAACCAGTTGCCGTCGGTAGGCGGTAGCGGTCTTGTCTATGAAGGCCAGCCGGCTAACGCGGTCGATACCGGCAATGTCGGGCAGTATATCGTCGCCAGCACCGGCGGCGATCCGCAGGATACAATCCTGACCATTGCCATTACGTCACTGCCGACCCACGGCACGCTGTACTACAACGGCGTGGAAGTGACCGTCGGCCAGACCTTTGATTATGCCGATCGCAGCCTGCTGACTTATAAAAATGACGGCAGCGAAAACCAGGGCCAGGACAGCTTTGGCGTGCGCGTCACTGACCAGGGGGGTGGCACTGGCGTCCCGGGGAATAGTGATGGCGTCATCACCCTGCGCGTGCAGGATGTTGACGACGATCCAACCTTCACTGGCAATGGCAGAACGCCGAATGCCGACGTGCCATCAACAGGCACTACCGCTGTCACGCTCACCGCCGACATGCTGTCTGCCAGCGATGTGGATTCAGGCAATAACCATCTGAGCTTTATCACCGATAACTCGGGGCTGACTCATGGTTATCTGACGCTCAACGGTAAAATCCTCAATAACGGCGGCACCTTTACCATGGCGGATATCCTCGCGGGTAAGGTGCAATACGTGCAGTACGCCGGGGCCAGTACCGCAGGCCAAACCGACAGCTTTAACTTCGTTCTCGTCGATAACACCATGGCGCTGCGCTGGAACGATGACGGCAGCCGCTACAACCGTGCCGGGGGCATTTATGACCCAGGAACGCAAACGCTAACCCGTTTCACGTTTACCCTGGGTCTCGTGCAGTTCGCCAACGGCAGTGGTATTGGCACGCTGCCCACCAGTGATCCGCAAATTGCCCACAGTGACTCCAGTTGGGCAGGCGCGGTTTTCACCACGGGCGACAGCCGCGGGCAGCTCAATGAAGGCGGTAGCGTCACCCTTAACGGCACAAACGGTGATTTCTCCGCCGTTGCGGGCATGAGCTACACCGCGACGGACGTTGATCCTTCGCAGGTGGTCTACACCTTCCTCGGCTTTTCGAATGGGGCGACAGGCGGCGAGATTCAGCGTAAAGACAGCAGCGGCAACTGGGTTACCGTAGGGGCCTACGGCACCTTTATTCAGGCAGATCTTGATGCCGGGAATATCCGTTTTCAGCATGACGGTGGCGAGACGTTCTTCTTTGCCGCCCAGTTTGCGGTGTCAGCAGGGCTGACGAAAACCGATCAAAACGGCTATATCACTCAGGATATCTGGACCCCAACGCTCAATATTTATGTCACGCCAGTCAACGATTTGCCGGTGGTGACCGGTTCCTCGACGACCGTGATCGCGGAAGGGGAAACGGCTTACATCACCACCGGGCAACTGAGCATCAGCGATCCGGATGATGCCAACAGCGGCAGCGATCTTGAAAGCAGCGCCACCCTGCGTGATGGCGTGGATAACTACGCCTATAACAACGGCGCGGGCGGTGGCACGCCGCTGAAATTTGAAATCGACAGCCTGCCGACAGGCGGCACGCTGCAATATTATGACGGCAGCGCCTGGAAAGATGTCACGGTCGGCATGACGCTGGATGCGGCGCTGCTTACCGCCAGCACCAACACCACCGGCCTGCGTTTCGTGAACGACGGCTCAGAGGTACGCAAAACCGACTTTACCGTTACCGCGATTGACCGCTGGAGCGCACGCTCTGCAAGCAGCGGGAAGGTGACGATTCAGATAACCAACGTCAACGATGCGCCGCAGATTGCCAAAAACCCGACGCTCGCCGACCCGGTTATTCAGCCCAATTCGCCGAACATCATTGGCGGGGCTCCGGAAAACAACCCGCTGTATGTCAAAGAAGGCAGCTATCAACAAATCACCAGCGCCCTGCTACAGGCCTATGACTCCGACAGCAGCGCACGCCAGGTGCAATACACCATCACCTCTGCCCCTGCGCATGGCAACCTGGCTTACTCTACCGATGGCGTACATTTCAGCATTATTGGTGCCGGGGGTTCCTTTACCCAGCAGGATGTGATCGACGGGCATATCTACTACCTGAGTGATGGCAGCGAAGGCAGTGGCCGCAGCGAAACCAGTACGCCCAACACCCCGGACGACAAGTTCACCTTCCGTCTTTCCGACGGTGACAAAGAGCAGAGCGGCAACGAATTCTGGATTTACACCCTGCCCACCAACGATGCGCCGATTGTCTCGGCCCCGTCTGGCGTGCACAACATCACCAGTGAGAACCCGGCCAATAACCACATCACGGGCTTTTCGGTCAGCGACCCTGACCTCACGGCGATAATTACGGGGGAAACCGACTATTTGCAGGTTACCGTTCGCCTGCTGGATCGCAGCGGTAACGCCCTCACCGATTACACGGGCGTCACCCTAGGCTATGACTCCAGCAGCGGTGCGGCAACGGCCATCACCCACAGCGGCCAGAACGATTATCTGGTGCTGAGCGGTACGTATGCCCAGGTGAACGCCGCCCTTGCTGGATTAACGGTCACCTTCACCGGAGATCGCAACACACTTTATCAGGTACAGGTGATTGCCGATGACCGCCTGCGCGATGCCAGCGGCGCATTAGTGGGAGGGGCAAACGGCGGTAGCGAAAACCAGTCGAATACGCCGGGCAAAAGTCAGCCGGGCACGATCAGCAGCACTGAATATAACTGGTACAGCAGTACCACCGTTGCCGAGGCAGACAAGGGCAACATCAGCATGGCCTCGGTCTGGGTTCGCGCCTCAACCATTAACGATCCCGGCACCCTGACCATCACCACACCGGCCCGCACGGCGCTGGAAGATCAGGCCACCTTTATCGGCGGCAACATCACCCTTAGCGATGTGGAATCCACCAGCTTTGGTACCCCGGTCACCGTGACCATCACCGTTGCCGAGGGTACGCTGGGTATCGGCGGCAGCGGCACACAGGAAAGCGTCACCCCGAGTGCGACGGGTAGCCAGCAAGTGACCATCAGCGGTGATGATACCGGTACGCTGGTTTTGACCGGGCGGGCCAGCGACATTCAGGCCCTGCTTAACGACACGACGCTGGGGCTGACCTGGACCAGCCCGTTGAACACTAACCACGATCTCAACGGCGCTGCACCAGGCGATGTCACCGTGACGTTGCACCTGGATGACGGCGGTTCGCACATTGGTGATACCGCCGGGGGTGCCAACCCTGCCGATGCAACGCTGGATGTCACTATCGTGCCGGTTAACGATGCCCCAACGGTTAGCGCCGATTCGTCCACCGCCTATCTCAACAGCGATCGGGGCGTGACAAACGGCAACGCGGTCAGCGGTTTTGTTATCAGCGATCCCGACTATACCGACGGCGGCGACATTGCCGACGGCGAAAGCGACTTTATGCAGGTGACGGTGCGTATCACCGACACCGACGGTACCCCGCTCGCCGCCGCGTTTTACAATAATGGCAGCGTCTCCAGCATCATTATCAACTCTGGCAATACTCAGTCCGGCGTAACCCTCGACACGACCTTCGATGGCAATAAAGACGCCCTGGTGATCCGCGGTACGCTGGCCCAGGTGAATGCGTATCTGGCCGATTTGCAGGTTTCAATGACCGGCAGCGGCGTGGAAAACGCCGACAAAGCCTGGCATGTTGAAGTCATTGCTGATGACCGTATGCGCGATCTCACCACCGGGGCGCTGCTTAGCGCAGGCAATGCCAACGGCGGTGAAAACGATGCCAACGGCAACGGCACGCAAACCGTGCCCACCACCGTGATTGACCCGTATGCAGCGCTGCCCGCAGGCCTGACGCAAAACGTCGCCATTGCCGCGCGCACCATTTTCCCCAGCAGCATTAACGA
The DNA here is from genome assembly GCA_023023105.1 of Enterobacter ludwigii. Classification (NCBI taxonomy): domain Bacteria; kingdom Pseudomonadati; phylum Pseudomonadota; class Gammaproteobacteria; order Enterobacterales; family Enterobacteriaceae; genus Enterobacter; species Enterobacter ludwigii. Next base: position 569,948 of record CP083824.1, read on the forward strand.
TCCGGCGACCATTACCGTCACCGATAGTAACGTCTCAGAAGGCGTGGCGAGGGTGAAACTCCCGGCCATCGCCGTGGCCGATCCGGATGCCGATGTCGCCACGTTGCAGGCGACAATCACCCTGCCCTCTGGCTTTACCTTTAGCGGGCTGAACAGCGGCGATGTGGTCACCACCGATGCTTCCGGTCACCAGACGCTGGCGCTCTCCGGCACCCTCAGCGAACTGAACGCGCGGCTGGCAAACCTGACGGTGCAGCTCCCGACGACCACAGGCGTAGCGGCCACCGACTGGAACGGCAGCTTTAGCGTAACGGTGGTGGTCAATGATAACGGCAACCACGGTAGCCGCCCGTCAACGCTGGACGGAGACAGTAACGATCCGGGCAGTAACCCAGGTGACATCAGCTATGCCGATGCCACCTCTGCCGCGCTGATCACCACCCGCACCTTCACGGTCACCGTTGTGCCGGTTAACGATGCGCCAGGGTTAACCAAAACCACACCGCAGACCCTTGCCCCCATCAGTGAAGACAGCGCAGACGCGACCATCGTTGGAGACACGGTCGACAATTTGTTTGGCAGCTACTTCCAGGACACGGCGGACAACGTTGATAACTCGGCTATCGGAGCCAGCGGTGGTACATCCTCAGATTCATTCTGGGGTGTCGCGATTAATAGCCTGACGACTAACAGCGCCCAGGGAAGCTGGCAATACTCCACCGACGGTGGCAGCACCTGGACCGCCATCGGCACCCGCACCGACGCCAGTTCTCTGCTGCTGGATAAAACCGCCCGCGTGCGCTTTGTCCCGGCGGCCAATTTCTTTGGCACCCCGGCGGCGCTGACCGTGCGGCTGGTGGAAACTAACAGCAACAACGACACGACAAGCACCACAGCAACGCCGACCAGCGGGCTGGTCACGTCGACGGCCACCAACGGCGGCACGTCGCGCTACAGCGCCAGAACGGTCACGCTTTCCACCAGCATCACCGGGGTCAACGATCGCCCGGTGCTCACTGGCAGCATGCCGGTGACCATGGTGGAAGATACTCCGCAGGCGGTGACGCTCGGTTCACTGTTGAGCGGAAAATACAATGACGACACCGACAACCAGAGCGCCATCAGCGGCGGTGGCAACGCCAGCGGTGCGGCGGGCTTTGTGGCGATCACCGGCAACAACACCAGTACCAGCCTGGGCCACTGGGAATACTCCACCGATGGCAGCACCTGGCAGAGCCTGGGCACCGACTACAGCGACAGCAATGCGCTGGTGTTAAAAACCACCTCGCAGCTGCGTTTTGTGCCCCTGGCCGACTACAACGGCACGGTACCGGGCGGGCTGACCCTTCACGCCGCCGATACCAGTACCACCGCCGATGCGGGGGTGACAACACTGTATGCGGTACAGGATCTGCAAAGTGCCATTAACCAGGGCGATACCAGCCACTGGAGTAATGCGCAAACCGTCACGCTCACTATCACTGCCGTCGCGGATGCCAAAAACGATGCTGCCTCAACCCACTCCGGTACCCCGGTCACCGTGGATGTGATGGCCAACGATACCTTTAGCAACAGCGATAAAACGCTGACATCAGTCACCCAGGGCGCGCGCGGGTCAGTCAGTATTGTCGATGGCAAAGTGCTGTATACGCCGAACAATAGCAGCTATGTCGGCAGCGATACCTTTACCTACACCGTGACCAGCGGCGGCGTGAACGAAATCGCCACCGTGACCATCACCATGACCAACAGCGCACCGGTCGTTGCCAGCGAACATGTGTCGGTCGCCGAAGACAATAGCCTAAGCGGTTCAGGCACCACCGGGCTTTTGTATAACGACAGCGATCCCGATGGCGATACGCTGACCGTCACCACCTTCAAAATTGGCAGCCAAACCTATAACGCAGGGGATACGGCGACCATTGCCGGGAAAGGAACGCTGGTGGTTAACGCCAACGGCAGCTATACCTTTACCCCGCTTCCCGACTGGAATGGCACCGTACCGCAGGTCACCTATACGGTGAGCGACGGACGCACCAACGGCGCGGTAACCACGACGCTCGATATCACCGTCACCCCGGTAGCCGACACCCACGCAGATACCGCCACCACCCATGCGGGGGTGGCGGTCACTATCGACGTATTGGCTAACGATACGTTCAGCAACCCGGATCGCTACCTCAGCGCCACCACCAGTGGTCTGCACGGCACCACGACGATTGTCAGCGGTAAAGTCATCTATACCCCAACAACGGGCTACGTCGGCACGGATACCTTTACCTATACCGTGAGCAGCAGCGGCGTGACCGAAACCGGCACGGTGACCGTTACCATGACCAACAACGCCCCGGTCACTCAGGGCGAACAGGTCACGACGGCGGAAGACACCGTCTTGTCGCGCCCGGCCACCAGCGGGCTATTAATCAACGACAGCGATCCGGATGGCGACCCCCTCTCCGTTGTCAGTTTTAGCGCTGACGGCCATACCTGGAGCGCGGGCGTCACCGGAACGATTACCGGGAAAGGCACGCTGGTTATCAACAGCGATGGCAGCTACACCTTCACCCCGGTGGCGGACTGGAACGGCAGCGTGCCACAGGTCACCTATACCGTTTCGGACGGGCGCAGCAACGGACTGACCACCGCCACGCTGGATATCACCGTCACCCCGGTGGTCGATATCCACGATGACAGCGCCACCACTCACGCCGGTGTGCCTGTCACCATCGACGTGCTGAGTAACGACACCTTTAGCAACAGCAATAAAACGCTGACTGCCACCACCGACGGCCAGCACGGTACGGTCACCATTCAGAGTGGCAAAGTCATCTATACCCCGACGGATGCCAGCTACGTCGGCAGCGACACCTTTACCTATACGGTTACCAGCGGCGGCATTGCCGAAACTGCGACGGTTAGCGTCACCATGACCAACAGCGCGCCGGTCGTTGCGGACCGCCAGCTCACGACCCCGGAAGATACCGCGCTTGTCGGCACCGCCAGTAACGGCCTGCTTTTCACTGCGACGGACAGCGACAATGACACGCTTACGGTGGTGGATTTCACGGTCAACGGACAGCGCTATAACGCGGGGGATCGTGCGGATCTCAGCGGTAAGGGATCGCTGACGATCAACAGTGACGGCAGCTACCGCTTTACGCCTGTCGCGGACTGGAACGGCGCGCTGCCGCAGGTGACCTATACCGTCACAGACGGGCGTTCCAACGGCACCACCAGTGCCATTCTGACCTTGAGCGTCACGCCGGTAGCCGATGCGCACAATGACACCGCCAGCACCCATGCGGGCGTACCGGTGACCATTGACGTGCTGGCAAATGACACGTTCAGCAATGCCGATAAAGCGATTACCGCCACCACCGACGGGCAAAACGGCACGGTGGCGATCCAGAGTGGCAAGGTCGTTTATACACCGACCGACCCGACCTTTATCGGCACCGATACCTTCACCTATACGGTGACCAGCGGTGGCATTAACGAAACGGCGACCGTCACGGTGACGGTGGGCAACAGCGCCCCGGAACTCACCCCGGAACAGGCCACAACGCCGGAAGACACGCCGCTGGCGGGTGCGGGCAGCACCGGGTTACTGGCACACGCCAGCGATCCGGATAACGACGCCATTAGCGTGACCAGGTTTAGCGTTGACGGGCACGACTACAACGCAGGCGACACGGCAACCCTTGCCGGGAAAGGCACGTTGACCATCAACAGCGATGGCAGCTACCTGTTTACCCCGGTTGCCGACTGGAACGGCGCACTGCCGCAGGTGACCTACACCGTTTCAGACGGGCTGATCCACGGCGACAGCACCACCACGCTGGATCTCAGCGTCACCCCGGTGGTTGACGCCACTGCGGACAGCGCCAGCACCCATGCCGGGACACCGGTAACCATTGATGTGCTGGCAAACGACACCTTTAGCAACAGCGACAAAGCCATTACCGCCACCACGGACGGTCAGCACGGCACGGTGGCGATGCAGAACGGTCAGCTGGTTTATACCCCGTCTGACGCAGGCTATGTTGGCACCGACACCTTTACCTACACGGTCACCAGCGGTGGGGTTAACGAAACCACCCACGTTACCGTGACGCTGACCAACAGCGCCCCGGCGGTACCCGACTTAGCGGCCACCACCGCCGAGGACACCCCGCTTGTCGTTACCGCCGCCAGTGGATTACTGCATAACGCCACCGACAGCGAGCACGACGCACTCACGGTTAGCGACTTTAGCGTTGGCAGCCAGACCTGGAGCGCAGGCACCCAGGCAACGCTGGCGGGCGTGGGTGAACTTACCATCAACAGCGATGGCAGCTACCGCTTTACCCCGGTTGCCGACTGGAATGGCACGGCTCCACAGGTGATCTTTACGGTCAGCGACGGGCGAACAAACGGCAGCACCAGCGCCACGCTGAATATCACCGTGACACCGGTTGCCGATGCCCGTGATGACAGCGCAACAACCCACTCGGGCGTACCGGTGACCATTGATGTGCTGGGTAACGATACGTTCAGCAATGCCGACAAAACCCTGCTAGCCACCACCGACGGCCAGCACGGCGCGGTTGTTATTCACAATGGCCAGGTCATCTATACGCCTGCCGATTCCCGCTATGTCGGCACGGATACCTTCACCTACACCGTACGCAGCGGCGGAGTTGAAGAAAGTGCGACCGTCACGGTGACGATGACCAACAGCGCGCCGGTTTTAACGGACGAGCATGTCACGACGCCAGAAGATACGCCGGTAAGCGGGCCAAACCTGCTGGCAAATGACACCGACGCCGAGGGCGACACGCTTACGCTTACCGGGTTTAGCGTCGACGGGCAGCATTATCTGGCTGGCGACACCGCCACGTTGAGCGGGAAAGGCACGCTGACCATCAACAGCGACGGCAGTTACCTGTTTACCCCGGTTGCCGACTGGAACGGCGCACTGCCGCAGGTGACCTATAGCGTGACCGACGGGCGGACCAATGGCGAACGCAGCACCACGCTGGATATCGCTGTGCTGCCGGTTGCCGATGCGGTTAACGACAGCGCCACCACCCACGCCGGCACCCCCGTGACCATTGATGTGCTGGCAAACGACTCGTTCAGCAACAGCGATAAAACCATTACCGCCACCACGAACGGCCAGTACGGCACGGTGGCGATCGAAAATGGTCGCGTCGTTTATACCCCGACGGATGCCAGCTATGTCGGCAGCGACGCCTTCACCTATACGGTAACCAGCGGTGGCATCGCTGAAACCGCGACGGTGGTGGTGACCCTGACCAATGCCGCGCCGGTTTTAACGGGCGAGCATGTCTCTACACCAGAAGACACCCCGCTGGCAGTACCGAATCTGCTCGCTAACGACCACGACCCGGAAGGCGATCCGCTCACCATTACCGGCTTTAGCGTGGGCGGTCAGAACTATCACCCCGGCGAAACCGCCACCCTGAGCGGTCGCGGAACGCTGACCATTAACAGTGACGGCAGCTATCTGTTCACCCCGGTTGCCGACTGGAACGGCAGCGCACCGCAGGTTACTTACACGGTCAGCGACGGACGCAGTAACGGCGAGCGCAGCGCGACGCTGGATATTACCGTCACGCCGGTGACTGACGCGTTCGATGATACGGCCAGCACCCACGCGGGCACCCCGGTCACCATTGATGTGCGGGCAAACGACAGTTTCAGCAATGCGGATAACACCATTACCGCCGTCACCCCAGGCCAGCACGGTTCGGTGGCTATCCAAAACGGCAAGGTGGTTTACACCCCGAGCGACGCAGGCTATGTCGGCAGCGACACCTTCACCTACACGGTGACCAGCGGCGGCGTCACCGAAACGGCCACCGTCACGGTGACCCTGACCAACAGCGCGCCACAGCTTAGCGGCGAACATGTCAGCACACCGGAAGATACTGCGTTTTCTGGTTCTGGCAGCAGCGGCCTGCTGGCCCATGCCAGCGATGCGGATAACGACGCCCTCAGCGTCACAGGCTTTAGCGTTGACGGACACAGCTACAATCCGGGCGAAACGGCGCTGATTAGCGGTAAAGGCACGCTGGTGATTCACAGCGACGGGCACTATCTCTTTACCCCGGTTGCCGACTGGAACGGCGACGTGCCGCAGGTGACCTGGACCGTCTCCGACGGGCGAAGCAACGGTTTTAGCAGCGCAACTCTGGATATTCATGTTCTACCGGTTGCCGATGCCATTGACGACAGCGCCAGCACCCATGCGGGTGTGCCGGTCACTATCGACGTTCTGGGTAACGACACCTTTAGTAACGCCGATAAAACCCTAAGCGCCGTAACACAGGGCCAGCAAGGCACGGTCACTATCAGCACAGGCAAAGTGGTCTATACCCCCACCGATCCGAACTATCTGGGAACCGACACCTTTACCTATACCGTTACCAGCGGTGGTATCACCGAAACCGCCACCGTCACGGTGACGATAAGCAACACCCCACCGGTACTGACGGGCGAGCAGTTGACGACACCGGAAGATACCCCGCTGAGCGGCCCGAACCTGCTGGCGAACGATTATGATGCCGATGGCGACGCGCTCACCCTGAGCGGGTTTAGCGTCGACGGGCAGCACTATCTGGCAGGCGAAACCGCCACCCTCAGCGGGAAAGGTACGCTGACCATTAACCGCGACGGCAGCTACCTGTTTACCCCGGTTGCCGACTGGAACGGCGGGGTTCCACAGGTGACCTATGAGGTGACCGACGGCCACACCAACGGTACGCGTACCACCACGCTGGATATCCGCGTTCTGCCGGTCATTGACGCATTTGATGATGCCGTCAGCACCCACTCTGGCGTACCGGTCAGCATTGATGCGCTGAATAACGACACGTTCAGCAACAGCGACAAAGCCATTACCGCCACCACCGACGGCCAGCACGGGACGGTGACGCTACAAAACGGTAAACCGGTCTATACCCCAACGGACCCGGCATATGTCGGCAGTGATACCTTCACCTATACGGTCACCAGCGGCGGTATCGCAGAAAGCGCAACGGTCACCGTGACGCTAGTTAATGCCGCACCGGAGCTGGCCTCTGCGCATGTCAGCACGCCGGAAGATACGCCGCTTGCCGGGCAAAACCTGCTGGCAAACGCGCGCGATCCGGACGGCGACCCGCTGACCCTCACCGGCTTCCAGGTGGCGGGCCAGGATTATCATCCGGGCGACACGGCCATTCTCGTGGGCCAGGGCTCGCTGGTGATGAACAGCGATGGCAGCTACCTGTTCACTCCGATCGCTGACTGGCATGGTGATGTTTCGCCAATCACCTGGACCGTCTCTGACGGACGCAATAACGGCGAAAGTACCGCCACGTTGACTATCACCGTCACCCCGGTCGCCGATGCCAATCCGGACAGCGCCACCACCCACGCAGGCGTGCCGGTAGTCATTGACGTGCTCGGTAACGATACGTTCAGTAACCCGAATCGTACACTTAGCGCGACGACTAACGGGCAGTACGGCACCGTGACCATCAACAATGGGCAGGTTGTCTACACCCCAACGGGCGGCTATGTCGGTAACGACACCTTTAGCTATACCGTGACCAGCGGCGGCGTCAGCGAAACCACCTCCGTGACGGTCACGCTAACCAACGCCGCACCGGTCACGCAAAGTGAACAGGTCACCACGCCGGAAGACACGCCGATAAGCGGGCCAAATCTGCTGAATAATGACCACGACGCGGAGGGCGATCCTCTGACAATCACCGGGTTCAGCGTCGGTGGACTGCACTATCAAGCAGGGGATACCGCCACCCTCGCAGGCAGCGGCACGCTTACCATCAACAGTGATGGCAGCTACCATTTCGTGCCGGTTGCCGACTGGCACGGCGACGTACCGCAGGTGATTTATTCGCTAAGCGACGGGCGCAGTAACGGGACCGTCACCGCGACGCTGGATATCCGCGTCACCCCGGTGATGGATAGCCATGACGACAGCGCCTCGACCCACGCGAATACGCCAGTGACCATTGATGTGCTGGCAAACGACACCTTTAGCAACCCGGATCGCGTCATCAGCGGCGCGACCAACGGGCAGCATGGCACGGTGGTGATTGAAGACGGGAAAGCCCGCTATACCCCGAACAACGGCTATGTCGGGACCGATACCTTTACCTATACCGTCACCAGCGGCGGCGTCAGCGAAACCGCCGTGGTGACGCTGGATATTCTCAACACCCCGCCGGTCGCCATGACCGATAAGGCCAGCACACTGCTCAATACCCCGCTGAGCGGTAATGTGCTCGCCAACGACAGCGATGCCGAACACGATGTCCTGCACGTCACGAGCGTCACCGTGGACGGCGTGCACTATGTGCCGGGCGACACCATCGACCTGCAAGGGGCGGGAACGTTAGTGGTCAACAGCGACGGCAGCTATCGTTTTACCCCCGCCACGGGCTGGTCCGGCTTTGTGCCCACCGTGAGCTACACCATCAGCGACGGTAACGTTGACGGCACCAGCAGCAGTGAACTGCACCTGCTGGTGAGCCCCATCGGCGAAGCCTGGGTGAAAGAGGCTGGCCTGGTCGACAGCGCCAGCGGTACGCAAACCACCAGCGGAACGCTCTCCCTGCTCTCACTTGATGCGATGGAAAGCCTGACCATTGGCGGCCACACGCTAACCCTGGCGCAGTTGACGGCTCTTAGCGCCACGCAGCCGTTCGATATCGTCACCCCGGACGGCGTGCTGAGCCTGACCGGGCTGCGGACGCTCGACGCGGGCCATGCACAGCTGGATTATCGCTACACCCTCTCCCACGCCATTGCGCAGCCGGGCTTTGTCAGCACCCAGGAAGATATCTCCCTGAGCGTTAACGGCGAGCAGACACAGGCGCCGGGGCTGCTGCGGGTCAACATCGTCAACGATGTTCCCGTCGCGCAGGATGACAGCAACAGCATTGACCAGGATCGCGGCGAGCAAATTGTCTCCGGCAATCTGTACGCCAACGACCGTATCGGTGCCGATGGCACCATCGCCAGCGGGCCGCTAACCGCCGTCTCGTCAGTGAATCTTGGGCATGAAGGGGTCATTAATGGCACCTTTAAAGGTGAATTTGGCGAGCTGACGCTCGATGCCAACGGCAACTATCGCTACGTCGCTGACCGCATGAACCTGCGCGTTTCCACCCTCGATCCGCTCTCCACGCTGACCGAAGTGTTCGTGTACACCCTCACCGACGCCGACGGCAACACCAGCCAGGCGCGTCTGTCGATTGTGATTCATGGCACCACGCCACCGCTGTCAAAACAGGGCGACGAGATTTTCCCGCATGACCGTCGGCAGGAAGAGACCGCCCTCGACCAACCCTATACGCCGGGGCTGTTTATTCTGCCCGCCATTTATGGCATTTACAGCGACCGCTTCACCCGTGAGGTCGAACTGAACCGCAAGGTGACCGAACTGGGCCGTGGGGCGAACGATAACGCCACGCCGGTGCTGGAAGACGCGGTGCTGTTTACCCGTTGGGTTAACACTACGTTGCTCAGAAGCCCGACGCCGTCAGGTGATAACCACGACGTCGCGACACAGCAACTGGCCAGCCGTTTCAATCCGTTCACCCCGAAAGCCACGGGCAAACCGACCCCTGCCGACGTGCCTGCGATCCAGGAAGAACGCGTGGTGCACGGCGAGGCAACCAAAGGCAAACCGGTGGTGAAACACGACACCCACGAGAATCTCCCACCGCAGGCCAACATATCGATACCGGGCGTCGTTGTGATACCGGCTGGCGCGCCCCGTCCCGGTGCGCCAGGCCTTGCCGAGCAGATCGACAAGCTTGCCCGTAACCACACGCAGGCGCCGGAGCCGATCACCGTCGGAGGTCCCGCATCGACTCGCTAACCCTTGAAACGCACTGTTTATTCTGCACCGGCGAAGCCCAGGGCCGCCGGTTCGTTAACCTGAAACTAAAAGCACAATAATGATGATAACGACAACAACCGTATCGCTGAATGCAACCCGCCCGGTGCCGGTGATGGCGCGGATTTCCGCCCTGATCTGCCTGGTCCTGCTCAGCGGCTGTGGCTCCGTAAAACCGGAACCTTTAACCCAGGATGAAATCGCCGCACGCGTTAACAACGATCGCCTGAACATGTATCGCGATCAGCAGCCGCTTTCCGGCCCGCTGACCCTGTCAGACGCGATGGCGCGCGCGCTGAAATACAACCTCGACTACCGCCTGAAACTGATGGAGACCGCCCTGTCGCGCGGCCTGCTGGATGTATCGCGCCAGGATATGTTGCCCAAACTGATGACCGATGCCGGATATCGCTGGCGCGACAATGATTCCGGCGGCACCAGTATCGGTATCGAAGACCGGGTGGTCAGCCTGCGCCCATCCACCTCTGAGGAGCGCGACCATTACCTCGCCGACGCGACGCTTTCCTGGGACGTGCTGGATTTCGGGATGAGCTACTATCGCGCCAAACAACAGGCGGATAACGTCAATATCGCCGAAGAACGCCGCCGCAAAGTGCTGCAAAACATCGTACAGGAGGTGCGCGATGCCTGGTGGCGTGCGCTGGGGGCACAGCGTCTGCTGGATGAAGCCCAGCCGCTGGCGGAAAACATCCAGATTGCGCTGAATAAAACCCGTGAAGCCGAACGCGCAGGCATTTTGCCTCCCGTTGAAGGGCTGGAATACCAGCGCGCGCTGCTGGACGCGGTCTCGCTGTTAAACCAGAAGCGCCAGGAAATGCAGATGGCCAAAAGCGAGCTGGCTGCCCTGCTGAATCTGCCGCCGAACACCGACTTCAAATTACAGGACGTGACAAACCCGGCGCTGTCGCAGGTACCGACCCAGTTGGATAGCCTGGAGCAAATGGCGCTCGAACGCCGCCCGGAGCTGCGTGAAGAGGATTACAAAACCCGCATCGACGTACTGGAAACCAAACGGCAAATTGCCTCGCTGTTCCCCAACCTGAACCTGTTTGGTGGCATCAGCTACGACTCTAACCAATATCTCTACAACAGCAGCTGGATTCAGGGTGGCATGGGCGTGTCGATGAATCTGTTCAAACTGCTGGGAGCACCGGCCATCAACCGCACCAACGACGCCCGTCTGCAGACGGATGAAGCACGGCGTATGGCCCTGAGCATGGCAATCCTGACCCAGGTACGCGTTTCCGTTGAACGCTACAAGCTGGCAGTTTACGACCTGCAAATCGCGCAGGAATCCGCCCGCGTCGACCAGCGTCTGGCCAGTATCTCCCGCGCGAGCGCGAGCAATTCCCTGTCCAGCGAACTGGAGTCGCTGCGCACCCAGGCACGCTCCGTGGTCTCGCGCTTCCAGGAGGCCGCTTCTTATGCCCAGGCGCAGTCCGCCTATGGCCGCGTGTTGAACTCGGTGGGGATCGACCTGCTGCCAGAAACCGTGAAGAACACCGATCTCGCCAGCCTGTCGCAGCAAATTCACCAGAGCCTGGTCGCCGGAGAAAAACATGTCTTTACCCAGAGCGCCGATGCGGTGGTCACCCGTCATCCGGTGAATGTGACCCTTGGTCGCCTGCCTGCTGCCGTCAATAAAAATGTGATTTATCAATCGGTCACCCGCGTACTTAACACCAACCAACTGGTGGTGGGCAGTGGTCCGAACAGCTATCGCCTGGAGATGAATCTGAATGTGGGTCACGCCCAAAATACGTTGCGCGGTGTGTGGGATATCACCGTGGTAAACCCGCAGGGAGCGTCGGTGCTGAAACAGCACTACACCAGCTATTTGCCCAATGACGTGAACACCCGTTCCGTGAGTGCACTGGCTGAGGCTGCCGCGCTGTCCGTGGTGTCCGACCTGAATAAGTACGCAGGCGGTTCCACCATGGCGACGGCCAATAATCCCTAAGCAGGTACAGGTATGAAAAGACGTCATTACGACTGGCGCATGGGCGCCATCATCGCGCTGGCATTCAGCGCCAGCGCGCTGGCAGAGGATACGGCTCCGGCGGTCTCTGCCACCAGCACGGAACAGGCAGCGCCAGCGGTGGCGGAGCCGACAGCCGCGCCTGCCTCAACAGCAGAACCGGAACCTGCTACCGTCGCACAGGAACCCGTGGCAACGCCGGAATCTGCACCTGCGGCTGTCGCTCAGGAACCCGCAGTTGCCACGGAATCGGCCGCGCCCTCAGAATCCGTCACAACAGAGACGGTAACCACGCAGATAACCCCACCACCGGTCGCCGTTGAGAAAAGCGCCCCTGTCGCCGCCAGCGAGCCCGTGCCGGAGACCGCTGCCGTGGAACAAGGCCCGGCGCAGGTGCGTTTTCTGGTGATGGCCGATAAAGAGAGCCCGCTGTCGAGCGTGGTGGCAGGCCGCGTGATGCAGGTAAACGTACAGCTGGGCGATAACGTCGCAGCCGGAAAACTGCTGGCGACCCTCGATTGCAGCGAACTGAAAGCGCGTAAAGACGCGGCGGAGGCGGAATTCAGCGCCGCCCAGATCAAATACGAGGCCAAAGCCAAGCTGCAGGGGCTGGACTCAGCAGGGGCGCTGGAGGTTGGTCTGGCCGCCGCAGACGTCAACCGGACCCGCAGCCAGATTAAGATTTTCGACGCCCAGTTGGCACAGTGCCGCTTTACCGCGCCCTTCGAAGGCCGAATTGCCCGCATCTATGTCAAAGAGGGCCAGGGGATTGGCGCAGGCGCGCCGGTCATCGATCTGGTGGGCAATGGCAACCGCAAAGCCCGACTGAACGTGCCTTCAAGCTGGATGAACTGGCTGACGACCGGCGCCCGCTTCGATGCCGTGGTGGGTGAAAATGGCCAGCACTATCAGATGACCGTCTCGCACATTAGCGGACGCGTCGATGCGGTGAGCCAGACCATTGAGATCGAAACCCAGTTTGTCGATAACGTCAAAGAGATCCTGCCGGGCATGAGCGGGCGCGCGACGCCGGTCTGCCCGCAAGATATGCCGACCTGTGCCAGCGGGGCGAACCGTTCGTGAGTGCTTCGGTCTTCTATGCCCTGATGGGCCGCGTCAAAGCCGCACACAGCCCGGAAGAGCTGGGCTTTATTATCTGTAACGAAACGCGGGCGCTGGTGGACTACCGTCAGGCCGCGCTGCTGAAATATACCGCCACCGGGCGCGCCCAACTGGTTGCGCACTCCGGGCTGAGCGATACCGACCGCAATACCCCGTATGCCCTGTGGCTTGCCGCCGTGGCGAAAGCGATCGCGCCGCAGTGTGCCGCATTGCCGGAAGGGGCGCGGGTCATGTCGCTCAGCGCAGGCCAGCTCAGCCCATCGCTGGCGCAGGAGTGGGATGAGTGGCTACCGGCCCACGTCTGGGTTCTGGCGCTGGCCGGGCCGAATGGGCAACTTCACGCCCTGCTTATCCTGGCGCGCGACACCCCATGGCCGGTGCAACTGAGCGTCGAAAGCCCGGAATATACCCTGCTCCAGCTTGCCAGCCTGTACGGTTATGCGTGGTGGACGCTGGCGGCGCGGCCTTCGCGCCTGCAGCGCCTGCTGCCAACCTCCGTGCGAAAGCGTATTGCCCTCGTGCTGGTACTGCTTGTCGCCATTTTGCTGATCCCGATTCGCGAATACACCCTGGTGCCTGCCGAGGTGATTTCACTTAACAGCGAGGTTATTGCCGCCCCCAGCGACGGCGTGATCCGCCGGATGACGGTTGCTCCGAACACCGCCGTCACCGCAGGCCAGGTGCTGGCAGAACTGGATGACACGACCTTAAAAAATCGCCTGGCGATTGCCCAGGCAGAACTTGCCACCGCCGCGCTCAACATGCACCAGTCGTCCCAGCAGGCGATTGAAGATCAGAATGCCAGGGCCGAGCTGGCGCTGGCTGAGGGCAAATGGCGCGAGCAGAAAGTGCAGGTAGCCTCCCTGCAACGAGAGCTGGAAAAACTGTCGATTCGCGCCCAAAGCAGCGGCGTGTTTGTCTATAGCGATCCGGATGACTGGGCCGGACGCCCGGTGCAAACGGGCGAGCGTATTGGCCTGCTGGCTGACCCCACCCGGCTGGGCATCCGCGCCTGGGCACCGGTGGCGGAATCCACCAACCTGAATGCGCACGCCCCCATGACCGTCTTTTTGAAGGTCGACCCGCTGCACCCACTGAATGCACAGCTGGATTACGCCGGCTATGAAGCCGTAGAGGCACCCAACGGTGTCGCCAGCTATCTGCTGCGCGGTTCCCTGAGCGAACCCTCGGCGCTGGCGCGTATCGGCCTGCAGGGGACCGCCCGCGTAACCGGGGAGTGGAGCGTGCTGGGTTATCTTATCTTCCGTCGTCCACTGGCGACCGCCCGCGCCTGGTGTGGGTTCTGATATGCAGCCAATGACGGCGCTTTCCCCGGCAGCCACCCTGCCGCCGCTGCGCGATGAATTACACATCCACCCGGCGGGCAATAATCGGGACGGTTCCCCTGCCTGGCATCTGGCAGATCCGGTGCGTAACCTCTTTTTCCGCCTTGGCTGGCTGGAATTTGAGATGGTTCGCCGCTGGGCGCTGGGTAGCGCGCCTCAGATTGCCGAGGCCATCAGCCGGGAAACCACGCTGACGGTGGAAGAGGAGGACGTCACCCTCTTCCTGCGTTTTTTGCAACAGCAGCAGTTGTTACGCCACAGCAGCTTTAAATCTCGCCCCCCGCTGTGGAAACGCATTCTGCATGGCTATCTGTTTATTCGCCTGCCGCTGATTCGCCCGGAAAAAGCCCTGCGCCGCTTTTTACCCTGGGTCTGCTGGCTGTTCAGCGTACCTTTTTTGCTGGTAACGCTGCTTGCGGCACTTAGCGGGCTGGTGCTGGCGGCTCGCCAGTGGGATAGCGTACAGGCAGCGCTGCACGGGGCGCTTAGCTGGAACGGCGCGCTGGCGTTTGCCGTGGCGCTGATTTTCTCGAAATGCTGGCATGAGCTGGGGCACGCGTTTGTGGCAACCCGGCATGGCGTGCGCGTCGGCCATATGGGTGTCGCCCTGTTGGTGCTCTGGCCGATGGCCTATACCGATACCGGAGAGAGCTGGAAGCTGTCCCGCTCGCAGCACCGGCTGGCGATTGCCAGCGCCGGGATCGTGGCCGAACTGATGCTGGCAGGCTGGGCGACGCTGTTCTGGAGCTTTGCGCCGGAAGGAAACGTCAAAAACGCGCTGTTTTTTCTCGCCACCACCGCCTGGGTAATGACGGTCGCCGTTAACGCCAGCCCGTTTATGCGCTTTGACGGCTATTACATTCTGAGCGACTGGCTGGATTATCCGGCGCTGCATGAGCGCGCGGGCAACTGGGCAAAACGCTGGATGCGCGGGCATCTGCTGGGGCTGGACGATCCCCTGCCAGATAACGTTTCGCCCGCCTTTTCCCGCTTTCTGACCCTGTTTGCTTTCGCCACCTGGATCTATCGCCTGACGCTGTTTATCGGCATCGCGCTGGTGGTCTATCACGCGTTTTTCAAAGCGCTCGGCCTGGTGCTGTTTTTTATTGAAATCATCACGTTTGTGGTGCACCCCCTGTTTCGTGAACTGAGGATCTGGCATATGCGTCGCCAGGAAGTAAAACCCGCGCGGCTTCTGCGCCTGTGCATCATGTTGCTGGCCCTCGGGCTGACCGTGTTTTTGCCCTGGTCCAGGCAGGTGTCGCTGCACGGGGTGATGGAGGCGGGCGTCGCACAACCTGTCTATACCCCGTACGCCGCCCAGCTTGAGAAGGTGCGGGTAAAAGATGGAGATACGGTCACCGTCGGGCAGACGCTCTTTGAGCTGGTGGCCCCACTTCCCGGCGATGAAAAAGCAAAGGCGCAGGCGCTGAATCAGGCCTGGCAGGCCAGTGCCCGTGGCGCGATGGCGCTGAATAAAGACGGAGCAGCAAAACAGGTGCTCGCCGAGCAGATGGCGCGCCAGTATGCCACTCAGCAACAGGCCAGCGTCGTTGAACTGCAACGCCTGCAACTGCTGGCAACGCAAAAAGGGGTGGTGCATGACGTGGTTCAGACGCTGCACGCGGGCAGTTGGGTGTCGCCGGGTACCCGCATCGCCAGCGTGGTAGATCCGTATCACTGGCGGGTGAAAGCGCTGGTGAGCGAGACCGATTTGTCGCGTCTGCGCCCTCAGGCGAAGGCGAAGGTGTATGTCGAGGGGCAATGGCAGACAGTGCAGGGCACAATTGTCGCTATCGACCACGATGCGGTAAAACGCCTGCCAAACCTGATGCTGGCCCAGCCTCACGGCGGCCCCGTTGCGCTTAACCCGACGCTTGCAGCGAAGGAACTGCGCCCGGCGGCAGTCTGGTATCGGGTGGTGATTGAGGGAACGTCGACCCGGCCACTCACCCAGGAGCAGCGCGTGCAGGTGGACGTCAGCAGCGAGCCGCAGAGCTTCGCCCACG
This sequence comes from Enterobacter ludwigii, assembly GCA_023023105.1. NCBI lineage: Bacteria > Pseudomonadati > Pseudomonadota > Gammaproteobacteria > Enterobacterales > Enterobacteriaceae > Enterobacter > Enterobacter ludwigii. The sequence continues at coordinate 586,340 of CP083824.1, forward strand.
GCTGGATAAATAGCGCGATGTTGATGCTGATTCAGCAAACGGGGTTCGGTAAGGAGGGATAAGTGCCGTGCGGGATTGTCCCGGCAGTGTCTTTCTCGGCAAGGTCTGGGGGACAAATCCGCACCGCTCTCCCCTTGCTGTGAGGGATCCCCCCAAAAATGCGAGCACGTTCGGTCCCCTCTCCCTTGAGGGAGAGGGTTAGGGTGAGGGGGAAAAGCAGAAACCTAAGAAAAAAATACTTACGACGCCAGGTCGTCCCCTGCGGGCCATCTTCCAGCACGATACCCATCTCATTGAGACGGTCGCGCGCCGCATCTGCCGCCGCCCAGTCCTTCGCTTTACGCGCATCCAGACGCTGCTGAATCAAGGCTTCAATCTCAGCCACTTCGCCGTCATCCGCCTTTACGCTGCTTTGCAGGAAGACATCCGGCTCCTGCTCCAGCAGACCCAGCACGCCAGAAAGCTTACGCAGATGGGAAGCCAGCGCATTCGCCGCCGCCATATCTTCTGCTTTCAGGCGATTCACTTCACGCGCCATATCAAACAGCACGGAATAGGCTTCCGGGGTGTTGAAGTCATCGTTCATCACCTCGACAAAGCGCGCTTCGAACGCCTCGCCACCGGCCGCCGCGACAGATTTGTCGGTGCCGCGCAACGCGGTATACAGACGCTCCAGCGCCGAGCGTGCCTGCTTGAGGTTATCTTCGCTGTAGTTCAACTGGCTGCGATAGTGACCGGACATCAGGAAATAGCGAATGGTTTCGGCATCGTAATATTTCAACACGTCGCGCACAGTAAATAAGTTGCCCAGTGATTTGGACATCTTCTCGCGATCCACCATCACCATGCCGGAGTGCATCCAGTAGTTCACATACTCGCCGTCATGGGCACAAGTAGACTGGGCGATTTCGTTTTCGTGATGCGGGAACATCAGGTCCGAACCGCCGCCGTGAATATCGAAATGGTTGCCCAGCTGTTTGCAGTTCATTGCGGAACACTCAATGTGCCAGCCCGGACGTCCTTCGCCCCACGGCGATGTCCAGCTCGGCTCGCCCGGCTTGGACATCTTCCACAGCACGAAGTCCATCGGGTTACGCTTCACATCAACGACGTCCACGCGAGCGCCCGCCTGCAGCTGGTCAAGATCCTGGCGCGACAGCTGGCCGTAGTGTGGGTCCGTCGGCACAGAGAACATCACGTCGCCGTTATCCGCCACATAGGCGTGACCGCGCGCGATCAGCTGTTCAGTGATTTCGATGATCTCGTGGATATGGTGCGTCGCACGCGGCTCGCTGTCCGGGTGCACAATATTCAGTGCGTCAAAATCTTTGTGCATTTCGGCGATCATGCGGTCGACCAGCGCCACAAAGTTCTCACCGTTTTCATTGGCGCGTTTGATAATTTTGTCGTCGATATCGGTGATATTGCGCACGTATTTCAGCTTATAGCCGGCTTTGTTGAATAAATCAGATTTCGGGTAAGTCTCCCCCGTAGCGGGTTGTGTTTTCAGGCAATACGCACGCTTTCAGGCATACCTGCTTTCGTCATTTTGTTCAGCGCTCGTACCAGGGCCATAGCCTCCGCAACCTGACCATCGTAGTCACGCAGCGTCAGTGAATCTCCCAACAACTGCTTCATTCTGTACATTGCCGTTTCCGCTATCGAGCGACGATTGTAATCTGTTGTCCATTTCCACCGCGCATTACTCCCGGTCATTCGCTGATTAGCCACTGCACGGTTACGGTCTGCATATTCACCGGGCCAGTAACCCGCACCTTTTCGGGGAGGGATAAGCGCGCTGATTTTCTTACGCCGCAGTTCATCGTGACAGAGCCGGGTGTCGTAAGCGCCGTCTGCCGATGCTGCCCTGATTTTTCTGTGAGTCTGCCGGATAAGACCCGGGAAGGCTTCTGAGTCCGTCACATTGTTCAGCGACAGGTCTGCACAGATGATTTCATGTGTGTTGCTGTCAACTGCCAGATGCAACTTTCGCCAGATACGGCGGCGTTCCTGGCCATGTTTTTTGACTTTCCATTCGCCTTCACCAAAGACCTTCAGCCCGGTGGAATCAATCACCAGATGCGCGATTTCACCCCGGGTGGGCGTTTTGAAACTGACATTAACCGACTTTGCGCGCTTGCTGACACTGGTGTAATCCGGGCAGCGCAACGGAACATTCATCAGTGTAAAAATGGAATCAATAAAACCCTGTGCAGCCCGCAGGGTCAACCTGAACACGCGTTTAATGACCAGAACGGTGGTGATGGCGAGATCAGAATAGCGCTGAGGTCTTCCCCGTGATGAAGGCGTTGCCGACTCATACCAGGCCTGAATAGCTTCATCATCCAGCCAGAAAGTTATGGAGCCACGGTTGATGAGGGCTTTATTGTAGGTGGGCCAGTTGGTGATTTTGAACTTTTGCTTTGCCACGGAACGGTCTGCGTTGTCGGGAAGATGCGTGATCTGATCCTTCAACTCAGCAAAAGTTCGATTTATTCAACAAAGTCTCGTGCATGTGAACCACGTTGTATTTAATATTCTATTAAATATTTGTTTAATAGATTTATAATTTAATATTGTCCATTAATTAAGATTAAAACACTAGCAACCTCCTTGTAACAAAGCCGCTTGTGGCATGTCGCTTTGCTTACAGAAAGCCTTCTATTTGGTGTTTTTGCATGATCAATTTAGGCCATTTTGTCAGATCATCTTACAAAGACTACATAGCCAGCCACCTTCCTCCTCTAGTTCATATTCACGTTAAATTGTCAAGACAATTCAGGTGTCGATCTTTTGTCTGCACTTTCTGGTTTGGCAGGGCCAATATCTGACAAAAGGTCAACGTGTAGGGAGCATGGTGTGGAAAGAAATGAAACGAATGGTATGCAACTTGTCGATATGAAGTGGATAACAGCAACGCTGAAAGTCACTGATAAATGGATTTATAAGCAAATCCAGGATGGAAAATTCATGAAGCCAATAAAACTTGGCAGAAGCTCTCGCTGGAGGTTATGTGACGTAAACGAATGGCTGGAAAGTCGTGTGATGTGAATATGAAGGGGGTACGATGGCAATATGTTGCAGAAAAGGATGCAATTTAAATATAGATCCTGTCAGTTACGAGCACAAGGTCAGACTTTGTTATATTCATTTTAATAAACGAAAGGAGCTGAGTCATAGAAGAAACGTAAAGAAAGAAATTCGTTGTAAAGTTTGTGGTGCTGACTTTTCTGAAACTAGAAACAATAAATATTGTTCAAACAAATGCAAAGGGATCGGTATGCGAATCCTTAAGGAGGCTGACAAAATAGAAGTTTACCATCATTCTTACTGGCTAAACGTAGAGTGCTTTATTAAAAATAACCCATTGCAATTAAACTCGATTAACAGCTTAGAGGATATGGCAGAAATAATTAATTTATATAAACTTAAATCTCGGTTGCAGTTCGCATGTAGCCATTTCCTTGGGGGGGAAATATTATCTAAACATAAAAAAAACGAACATAAACTGATTCCTTTTATTAAGATTGATTTAAGCCATAAATATCCGAATTCTAAAGGTGGGATGAATGTGGTAGAAAATATCATGATTGCCCCTTCATTTATAAATAAAATGAACAAAGATAAAATTCCTGAAAATAATGCATTTCAAGAGTTTAATGGTAAAAGTGCAAACAAAAAAAGAAAAGATATTCGGTGTAGTCTTGTTAACGCCATCACTAAAAATTACTCAGAGGATGAGATAAATGCGATGTTTTATAAAATAGGAAAATTGCCAAGACTAAAAAATGGTCAAAAAAGAAACCTCGACGTCGCAGATACATTTAATCAGGTTATTATTTTTGAGTTATTAAAAAAAGAATGCAAGCGTTTAGAACTAAAAGATTATCTTTACTGTCTTAAATTTGTTGATGAATTTCTAAGAAATAAAACAATAAAATTTAGAGGGAGAAGAGTTACTTTTTTTCCATGTTATCTTGATATGATTTCACTTGCTTTTTTTCATGCATATCTCCGAGGAGATCCTGATTGTTTTTTGTCTAAATTTAAAGATTTTGTGAGGACGATGGACAATGGGAAAACAACAACGCGAAGAGTACGCGCACTGTTTTCTGTGCTTGCCATATCACGACGGTACTGTAAGAAATATTTCTCAATATCTAGTGCTAACCTAGAATCAACTAAAGATACAATATTAACTGTATATGCTAAGGTTTTTGCAGTTAAACCTTCTTATATCTCTGATGAAGGCTACCCACGGTGGATACGTTAAATACTATCTTGGTAAGGTGCGATATTATTATCATCAAGATTACCGTTAAGTATGTCCATGAAATAATCTATTGCGTTTTTTACATTGCGAGTGCCGTTATCTTGTGACTCAAGTGCATTATTTATTTCAGTGTTTGTGAGTATTTCATTTTTGTTTGCGCTGAGTATAATGGCATCAATTATAATAAAAACATCCAGCGCATTTAACTTTCTCTTAATGTTTTCAATTGCTAATATTTTATCTATATTATTTTGTACGGCGCGTGGATATTTTTTTCTTTCAATTTCAATTAACCCTTTCAGTTGATTGACAATGATCTCATCAGAATAACGAAGATCTAAACTAAGCCACAAGTTAGATAGGGCGATAGTATCATCTGCATAAGGATAGTTTTCTGGGATAGCTCTAACAATTGAATTATTGATTTTTTTTATTTCTTCCATCATTTCAGGGTTAACGCTTCTGCTATATGGGAAATCGTCAGGGGTGAAATCAATATATTTGTTGCAATGGTTGAAAAAACTAAAGAGCTCGGATGTAGTGTTATGTGCATTTTTCGATGCATTAAAAACATCAAGAAACGTCAACTTCTTTACTACCTGTCTGGTGGTTGGTCTAAAAGAAATAAGATCATTGTTTTTATGCTTTAAAATTTCCAAGTTTTTAATGCGTGCCGACAATGCCTCAAGCGCATCTCTGTGGTCAGAGTTATTCATGAATTTATTTCTCATTATTCTTTTTTTATTGTCTGAGATTTTTTTACCGTCAAAATCAAAAATGTTTTTCTCCGCACTCCTGACCGCACTTTCACAATCAAAAAACAACTTCCTGCAATAAAATGCATTTACTAAATCCTCTTTTGTGAAGGAGGATGTGAAGTTTGCATATATTTTCTTATGCTTTCTGATAAATTCAATTATCTCATCTTTAGGTTTTGATTGTTTATTCTCTTTCATACTTTCTCATGAAAAATTTAAATTTACTTCAAATATATATCATGCTCCTGAACCAAGCAAGTTTGCTTAACCATCAGAGGAATTAGGAAATGATGAGACACAATGATGAATTAAAGAAAATGTACTCTCCACTTTATTTACTGCCAAAAAATGTTGCCGTAGAAGTCATGAAACGCCTTAACGAAACTATCTGCTACCAGCCGGTGATTGGCATTATGGGGCTTTGTTGAATAAATAAGATTTCGTGCGAACGACCCTGTAGCTGGCTGGATTTTCAGGCAATACGCACGCTTTCTGGCATCCCAGCCTTTGTCATCCTGTTCAACGCACGCACCATGGCCATAGCTTCCGCTACCTGACCATCGTAGTCACGCAGCGTCAGTGAATCTCCCAACAACTGCTTCATTCTGTACATTGCCGTTTCCGCTATCGAGCGACGGTTATATTCCGTTGTCCATTTCCACCGTGCATTGCTTCCGCTCAGCCGCTGATTAGCAACGGCACGGTTGCGGTCTGCGTACTCACCGGGCCAGTAACCTGCTCCTTTTCGGGGAGGAATAAGCGCGCTGATTTTTTTGCGGCGCAGTTCATCGTGACAGAGCCGGGTATCGTAAGCCCCGTCTGCCGCGGCTGCCCTGATTTTTCTGTGAGTCTGCCGGATAAGGCCCGGGAAGGCTTCTGAGTCCGTGACGTTATTCAGCGACAGGTCTGCACAGACAACTTCATGTGTGTTGCTGTCAACAGCAAGATGCAACTTTCGCCAGATACGACGGCGCTCTTTGCCGTGCTTTCTGACTTTCCATTCGCCTTCACCAAAGACCTTCAGCCCGGTGGAATCAATCACCAGGTGTGCGATTTCACCCCGGGTGGACGTTTTGAAACTGACATTAACCGACTTTGCCCGCTTACTGACACTGGTGTAATCCGGGCAGCGCAACGGAACGTTCATCAGGGCAAAAATGGAATCAATAAAACCCTGCGCAGCCCGCAGGGTCAGCCGGAATACGCGTTTAATCACCAGAACGGTGGTGATGGCGAGATCAGAATAGCGCTGGGGCCTTCCTCGTGATGAAGGCGTTGCCGACTCATACCAGGCCTGAATCGCCTCATCATCCAGCCAGAAAGTGAGGGAGCCACGGTTGATGAGAGCTTTGTTGTAGGTGGACCAGTTGGTGATTCTGAACTTTTGCTTTGCCACGGAATGGTCTGTGTTGTCGGGAGGATGCGTGATCTGATCCTTCAACTCAGCAAAAGTTCGATTTATTCAACAAAGCCCTGGTGATGTCTACGCGACGCGCGTTCACCCTCGTGAACAACAGCTGATTATCTTCGTCGAACTCCACGCCCACAAGGTTACGTGAAATCCCCATAGACCAGGCCTGTTCCACCAGGTTCCAGCGAGCATTGGTTTCAAAGGCGAGGTTTTTATACTGCAGGCGTTCGCCCAGTAAATAAAAGTTATCCGTCAGGCGGATCCCGTTGTTGGTTTTGCGCTCATCAAGGAAAAAACGTTTATCGATCTCGCCCTGGTTCACGTAGTGAAAGGCATCAATCACGTTGTTAAAACCAAGGCGCACCGTCGCTTCAATGAGCTGGGCGTGGGTGATTTCACCTCGGTTGAACTTCAGACAGGTTTCCAGAAATTGGCTGCTGCGGGAGGTGATCTGTTTTGGCGCATGTTTCAGGTGCTCGCAAAGATAGCGGCTGAACGGCACAGCAAGCTGGTCGAGCGTAATCAAATCGCTGCCCGTCTTATCCACTTCATACAACGCCGACGCCAGCGCAAATTTGTAAGATGCGACGTTCCTTCCAAAGAGGATCACACCACGCCAGTAGTTCTCAAGCGTCGGATCGGCCTGATAAAATTCCATCGATGAAGTCCTGTTACGGTTGGCTGGGCAGGGCGTTACTAAAGCCTGTAACAGGATCACATAACAAAATCAGGGTGATGTAAATCGTTAATCTATAGGTTTGATGAATTTTTGTGGGATCTGAGAAGAAGGGCTGGATGCGACGGATTTGTCGTTAAAGGCAATTTAGCGAAAGAATAGAATTCTGGATGAGGAAAATAAGACTGATTTTCAAGACAGCGATTTACCAGTATCCCCCAAACCCATTCCCTAATCCCCCTCGTATTTCCCAACTTTACCTGTCGCAAAACCGCTGTATTTATATTCAGTTCTGTATAATAGGCAGCAGTAATTACGCCAGTCGGAAAAACGCCTTTTCATGGGAATGTCCTCATGTGGCTTATGAAGACATTACTAACATCAGGGCGCAGGTCACTCTGCCAGCGGTTCGGTCTCGCCCCTGAGGGTACATGGTCAACTTGATAAATCTAGCTTCCTGACACACCTCTGATGTTACCGCTTAACGGCCTTACACGTTGTCTTACCACCAACGGGCTATTGTCTGAAAATCAGAGGTCTCTCGGAAGAAAACCTTCTTATGTCCGATTGCGTAGGAGTACGATAAGCCAACAAATCATTATAGATAAAAGGGTTATCTATGGCTCTACATGGAAAGTTCGTAATTAATGATGCGTACTACTCCCCGTTATCGTTTCCTGGTATAGGCACGTTTTTAGCATTCTCTGGTAATGGTGCTTACCGTAATCGTGGGGCATGTGGAATGATCCCCAAAGAGGGGCCAGTACCAGCGGGTAAATACTGGATTGTTGACCGCCCTCAAGGTGGACTCAAGTCACAGCTAAACACAGTGGGAAGAGACATTTATAATCACTTCGCCAATGGTGCAACATTCAAACATTCTGAATGGTTCGCATTATGGCGTGATGATTGGGGGATCGACGATTACACATGGATTGAGAGCGTTCAGCGTGGCAATTTCCGTTTGCATCCAGGCGTACTATCAGAAGGTTGTATCACTCTCCCACATGATTCTGATTTTGCCATGTTGCGTAATGCTCTGTTGAGAAGCCAGAGAATAGATGTTCCTTGCATGAGGAAGCTACAGGCTTACGGCACGATTGAGGTGATCTCCAATGGCAAAACATGCCCTTAGTTTATTCATCAAGATAGTGCTGTTCGCTGTTGTTGTACTGATCGTTGCTGAAATGGTTCCGTATGATGGATTAGTTAATTCTATTACGGGGCTTTTCGATTTCCAGAGCGCCGACAAGTTTACCCGCTTCATTTTGGGTGAACCTGATTTAGAAGTTTGGGAATCGTTAGACGGCTATTTTAGCATCTTAATCAATACATTAATCAGCGTACCTGTCATGAGCGCCATTACCACGGCGTACAGTGGCGCGACACACAAAGTTAGTCCAGCAGGCATCCCCAGAGAGTGGTTCAGTTCCACATTGCGACGGTTAGCTAAAATCTTCGGGTTTACCTTCCTGTTTTGGGCGTTGTTTCGCTTGCTGCCTTATCAGTCTTTATTCCCAGATCAAACGTATTCAAATTTCACAATGGCGGCGATTGTAGGCTTTCAGTTGCTCTTAACGATTGTTTGCTACTGGTTCATCACGAAGAAAATCACAACTAAAAGGAGTTTGTAAAATGCCTATTCCGGCTTACATGTGGCTTAAGGACGATGGCGGCGCAGACATTAAAGGAGCAGTAGACGTTCAGGATCGTGAGGGGAGTATAGAGATTGTTGGCTTTAGTCATGGTCTGAACATTCCAGTAGACAGTGCCAACGGGAAGATTACTGGCAAGCGTTCACATTCTCCGATGATGATTGAAAAGGAGTTTGATAGCTCCAGCCCGTATCTATACAAAGCCGTTGCCACCGGTCAAACGTTGAAAAGTGCGGAGATTCGCTGGTATCGCATTAACCATGCAGGACAAGAAGAGTGCTACTTCGTCATGACCATTGAGGGTGTGAAAGTGACGGGCATTAACCCAGGGATGCCAAACGCTAAAATGGCAGGAAACTCGCAAATCAACCACATGGAATCTGTTTCCCTGATGTATGACAAAATCACCTGGCGTTATGTTGATGGTAACGTCCAGTATACGGACGATTGGAACGTAAGAGCCTAACAAATAGAAAGGAGGCATTGAGTGCCTCCTCTTTATTAACGCTTATCCTCTCAAGGGAGCCTGTCCGTAATGCTGTGTAACTGCCATCGTATTAAAGGTGATCGCTCAGTCGGTCACCGAACTTGATAATAAAACGACTCATTGCCAGCCCGCAGATAAGCGAATGGTTGCTCTGAGGTCCATGCGGCCACTCACCTTATATTCTGATAGTCCTCGCTGCGTAATTTCCCTGACCCAACCCTTTTCCTGAATCCACCTCGCAAATTCCAAATTTCCCCCACCCAAAACCGCTGTATTTATATTCAGCCCTGTATAATGGTCACCGGAAATTACGCCGAACGGCAAAAGGAAGTATCAACGAGAATTTAACGAGGAATTCGCGATATGAAGGTGCTGCAACACCCCCATACCGCTAACCACAACCAACTAAGATGGAGTTGAAAATGGCTGCGACGAATTTTAAGCCAGAGTTTACTGTTTGCAAAACAGAATCAGACGCTTTCACCGGTATGATTGAAAACCGCGAGCTGGTACGCAAAAACAGCGCTCGCCGACTTCACGGCAACCAGCTCAATGCGGCGCCCGTCCATCCGCGAGCGGAGACGCCGCAGGACAGTGCCGCTTGCTGCGAACTCTATGCGCGCATAGACATGAAATACCTTCTTCTGGGCGGTGACTGGTTAACCCGAGCGGGCTTTATCGACGGCATGCCGGTAAAAATCCGCGCCATGAAAGACTGCATTGTGATTACGCCACAGCATACAAGAGAATTATGGGGATGCCTGGAAGGGATGAGCGTGGTGAATATTAATAAGCAGAAAGTCGACCAGTGGTTAAAAACGTTTCCGGGAGCGCTGAATGATACGGGTGATGTTCCGGTGATTAAGCGTGGGAGTGGGAAGGCCGTTTAAACTAAAGACTAACTAGTGCGGGCATATGAGCACATGCCCGCACTATGCCAAAAGTCATTCAATAATGATGTACTTGTTCTTTCACTGCCTTAACCAGTACAGCATGGAGTTCGCCAACGGTTAAATCGCGTATCACAGGTTCGGGTATGCCACGTAGCTTGCGAATCAAACGGCAGATACCAAAGTAATCTATGCCCTCGGTGCTAAAAAGAAACTCATTTTCAGCGAGAGAAAAAGTTTTCTCATAGCCATCTTCTTCAGTAACGAGCGTAACGCCAAAAGCTGCCTCGCAGTCTTCAATCAGGGCATCGCCATCCATGCCGCAGATATCAAGGTCAGCTTCGATTAGGGTGTTCGCATCAATGTGCTTGCGATGATGTCCAGAGGACTGGCGTACAATCTCAATGACCTGCGAAAGAGTGGGGTTCATTATGTTGGATTCCTTGGGTAAAGAAATAACACAGAAATTTGTCAATAGACCGCGTTAATGCCTGGAGCTTATTATTGATGGAGCCCAAAAAAACAAAATAACCCATGCAAACATCCCAATAATTTTCATCGGCCAGGGCTCTAATACATCCAGACACACAATTGCCCCAATAACTAATAGCGGACCTTCTACAATTTCAATTATCCCCGCTAAAACATTTAACCTATGAGGAAGTACACGATTTAGTAATGCCACAATGAGGTGTGCGCTACCTAGTATGATGGTTATTGCGATTGTGCGGTCCTCCAAGTTATCAAAACTAACAAAAGAAATGAGACATGTAGCCAGTATATAGCCACAAAATAATATATTCAGAATATAAATAATAAACTTGCTCATAGTGTTTGCCGCGACGCTTGAAATATAAAGAGTCTATGAATATAGTGCTCTCACCAGAATGACAAACGACATTGGCTAATAATGCATTTCAGAATTTATTGCGCCTCGCTGATTTCCGTAATAATCGAGTTAGCGGCTTCATGCTATTCCCACGCACTCCGCCGCCCAACCTCAATCAACTCACCCCATTAAAACACCGGCACCCCCAGCCCAACCTTCACCTCCCTCAACGTCTCCTGCGTCACCTCCTGCGCCCGCTCCGTGCCGCGCTTCAGCATCGCCATCAACTCCCCCTTATTCTGCATATACATCGCCCTCCGCTCCCGCATCGGCGCAATCAGCTCCTGCAGGCACGCTTCCAGCTCGTTCTTGCACGCCCGGTCACCCAGCCCGCCCGCCTGATAGTGCGCCTTCATCGCCGCCACTTTGTCCTTCTCCGGGTGAAACGCGTCGAGATACGTAAACACCACGTTCCCCTCAATCTGCCCCGGGTCGCTCATCTTCAGGTGGTTCGGGTCGGTGTACATGGCGCTGACCGCACGGTGAATCGTCTCTTCGCTGGCCGAAAGGTGCAGCGTGTTGCCCAGCGATTTCGACATCTTGGCGCTGCCGTCGATGCCGGGCAGGCGGCTGGTGTCGCTCAGCATCGCCTTGCAGTGGCGCAGCACCGGGGCGGGCAGCAGGCTGTTCATCTTGTGCACAATCTCGTTGGTCTGCTCAATCATCGGCAGCTGGTCGTCGCCGACGGGCACGCACTCGGCCTTGAACGCGGTGATGTCCGCCGCCTGGCTGATGGGGTAGGCCATAAACCCGACCGGCAGCGAGCGGGCAAAGCCCTTCTGCGCAATCTCGTTTTTCACTGTCGGGTTACGCTCCACGCGGGCGACGGTGACGATGTTCATATACAGCATCGTCAGCTCGGCGAGGGCGGGCAGGGCGGACTGCAGGCAGATCGTGGTCAGGTTCGGGTCGATGCCGGCGGCGAGGTAGTCGGCCAGCACTTCGGGGATGTTGTCGCGGATCTTTTGCGGGTTGCTACCGTTGTCGGTCAGCCCCTGCAGGTCGGCAATCAGCACAAACTGGTTGTGCGTCTGCTGAAGCGCCACGCGCTGGCGCAGCGATCCGACGAAGTGTCCGAGGTGCAGCGGGCCGGTTGGGCGGTCGCCGGTGAGGATGGTGGGTGCGTTCATAAAGACTCCTTAATGTGCAATTGCCGAAAGGGGTCTTAGAAATGTGAAAGCCGCCTTTCGGCGGCTATCTGAAAATGGGGAAAACTACTCCGTGCCGCCTTTAAGAAGGCAGCCACCAGCGGTTTACGGTGAGCACGGCGTGGTTTATGTTCATCTCTTTACCGTATCACGTCCGGCGCGAAAAACAAAAGGGCACGTCATGCTGCAATCACTCAACCACCTGACCCTCGCGGTCAGCGACCTGCAAAAAAGCGTCACCTTCTGGCACGAGCTGCTGGGGCTTGCGCTGCACGCCCGCTGGAATACCGGGGCCTATCTCACCTGCGGTGACCTGTGGGTCTGCCTGTCGTACGACGAGGCGCGCCAGTACGTGCCGCCGCAGGAGAGCGACTATACCCACTACGCGTTTACCGTGTCGGAAGAGGATTTTGAACCGCTCTCGCAAAGCCTTGAGCAGGCGGGCGTCACCGTCTGGAAGCAGAACAAAAGCGAGGGGGCGTCGCTCTATTTTCTCGACCCGGACGGGCACAAGCTGGAGCTGCACGTGGGCAGCCTCGCCGCGCGGCTGGCGGCGTGTCGCGAGAAGCCATACGCGGGCATGGTCTTTACCTCAGACGAGGCTTGAGGCGCGCACCTTCAGCCTGCCCGCCAGCGTCACGTGCGTGGCGGCATCTTCCTGATTGCACAGGTACTCCACCGCGAGCCGTCCCAGCTCGCTGTAGGGCAACTGGATACTGGTCAGCGGTGGGGTGAGCTGCTCGGAGATCTTCTGGTCGTCGTAGCCCGCCAGCAGCATGTCCTGCGGAATGCGCACGCCGTTCACCGCCAGCGCCTGATAGCAGCCAATCGCCAGCCAGTCGCTGGCGCAGAAGATGGCGTCCGGGCGCTCGGCCAGCTCCAGCAGCGAGGTTGTCGCGGTAAAGGACTCGCTGAACTGCCAGTTGGTCTGGCGCACCAGGCTGTCGTCGCACGCTAATCCGGCCTGCTGTAGTGCCGCCTGGTAGCCAGCCAGCCGCTGGCGGGAGGCTTCCATCCAGCTCTCCCCGGTGATGTGGGCGATGCGCGTGGCCCCGCAGGCGATGAGATGTTTCGTCACCTGGAAAGCGTTGGCGTAGTCGTCCGGGATAAACGACGGCAGCAGCGGCGAGCCGGGGTCGCGCTGGTTGAGCAGCACCAGCGGGATGCGGGTGCAGTCCTGGAACGCCGTCATGTCCACCAGCGTGGTGACCGGGGAAGCAAGAATAATCCCGATGCAGTTGCGCTTCTCCAGCTGGCGGATGATGTTCAGCGCCAGCTCGATGTCGTCGCCGTAGTCGTAGACGGTGAGCAGGGTCTCGTTGCGCCACGCCGCTTCCCGCGCCTGGCTGATGGCATCGATAAACGGGTCGAAGCTCTGCATGGAGCTGACCAGCAGGGCGATCTCTTCCTGGTTGCGCGGGGCGTGAACGGCGGGGAGGCGGTCGTAGCCGAGCTCGGTGGCCACATTAATGACCCGCTGGCGGGTGTCGTCGCTAAGCTTGATGTTGCGGGACTGGTTAAGCACCAGCGATACCGTCGCCTGCGACACTCCTGCCGCCCGCGCAATATCGTTCATCGTCACTTTCGTTTTTCGCTTCATCCGTCCTCTCCCTTTCGCGACTTCGCATCATACCCTAACCGCACGCTTTAGCGCCGTCGATCACGTTTCTCATTCATCGAAGCGCGAACTTTGTGAGGGGCATCGCTTTTCTTCGTGCGAGAAATTGCGCATTTATCCTGCAACTAATATTTATTAGCTAAATATTATCAGTAAGAGGACGCGTAATGAAAGAGCAGTGGAGCAGGGAGCAGGCACAGGCGTGGTATGAACAAAAAGGCTGGCTGTGCGGGTTTAACTACCTGCCGTCGACGGCGGTGAACTGGACCGATATCTGGCAGGAGGAGACCTTCGATGCCGAAACTATCGAGCGCGAGCTGGGCTGGGCGGCGGACGCGGGTTACAACACCCTGCGCATCAACCTGCCGTTTATTGTCTGGGAGCACGACCGTGACGGGCTGATGGCGCGCATCGATCGGTTTTTGACGATTGCCGACGGTCACGGCTTCAGCACCATGCTGACCCTGATGGACGACTGCGGCTTCTCCGGCGACGAGCCGTATCTCGGCCCGCAAAAGTCGCCGGTGCCGGGCAAGCACAACAGCCAGGCAGCGGCGAGCCCGGGGCGCGACAAAGTGTGCGATCGCGACTGCTGGCCGCAGATTGAGCGCTATATCCGCGACGTTGTTCGCCAGTTTCGTGAAGACGGGCGCGTGCTGCTGTGGGATCTCTATAACGAGCCGGGCAACCGCGGTATTTTCGCGACGGGCACGCAGGAGGTGCAGTACGACGCGAAGCTGGAGACCTGCGCCCACGAGCTCATGAAGCTGGCGTTCCAGTGGGTGCGTGAAGAAGACCCAACCCAGCCGCTCACGGTCTGCGCGTGGCGAGTCCCGCCGGAAGAGGAGGGCGAGACGTTCTTCCAGCATCCGCTGGACCAGACCGCGCTGGCGCTCTCGGACGTGGTGAGCTTCCACGCCTACACCAACACCGGGCGGATGACGGCGATTATCCAGCAGCTACAGGCGCTCGGGCGCCCGCTGTTCTGCACCGAATGGCTGGCGCGCCACGTGGGCAGCACCATCGAAGAGCAACTTCCGCTGATGTACATGGCGAAAGTCGCACCGTATCAGTGGGGGCTGGTGCGCGGTAAAACCCAGACGTGGCTGCCGTGGCCGGTGGTGATGAAGGAGTCTACGGACTACTGTCGCCTCTGGTTCCACGACGTGTTCGAGGAAAACGGTATTCCGTTCTCGCGCCGTGAAATCGCGCTGATGCAGAAGTTTCGTCAGATCGCCCCGAAAGCACAGGGCTAATCATATTGACCCGGTGCCAGTCGCCGGGTAATCAGGTACGCACTATGGCAACGATAATGAAAATACCGTCTCGCGAGTTGTGGTCTTATTTTGGTTATGGTTTAGGTCAGTGTTTTAGCTTTGGTTTAGTGGGTTCGTTTATTAACTATTTTTACACCGACGTGCTGGGGATCTCGGCGCTGGCGGCGAGTACCATTTTCCTGATTGCCCGCGCGTGGGACGCGGTTCACGATCCGCTGTTTGCCAGCATTATGGACACCATTAACAGCCGGTTCGGCAAGTTTCGCCACTTTTTACTGCTTGCACCGCTGCTGATCACCGGCGTCACGCTGCTGTCGTTCTATAAAATCGAAGCGGACATGACCACCAAAATCCTCTACGCCGGGGTGACCTACATCCTGTGGGGGACGTTGTACGCCATCTCCGATATCCCGTTTTGGTCTATGTCGTCGGTGATGACCAACGACTCCGCCCAGCGCACCCGCGCGGTGACGGCGGCGATGCTGGGGGTAAACGCCGGGATTGCCTGCGCCAACATCTTCTTCCCGAAACTGGCGGCGTTTTTTGCCCAGCACAGCAACGATAAAGGCTACTTTATGGCGGCGCTGGTGATGATGCTGGTGGGGCTGCCGCTGATGCTCAACGGCTTTATGCAGATCAAAGAGCGCGTGCCGCCAAGCCCGGAAAAGGTGACGATGCGCGATACCTTCCACAACCTGCGCCAGAACAAGCCGCTGTTTATCGTCCTGCTGTCGTTCTTCTTCTGCGTGTTTCATAACGTGGCGGGCGGTCTGTATATCTACTTCTTTATCAACAACCTGGGCGACGGTAGCCTGCAAATGGCGATTGGCGTGATGGGGATTGTGGCGGCGGTGTTGTGCCTGGTCGCCCCGATGCTGACGCGCCGGATGCAGAAGCGGAAGCTGTTTATGATCCTCTGCGGGCTGGACGTGGCGGTGCGCGTGGTGATGTGGTTTGTCGGCTATCAGCAGGTGACGATGCTGTTCATTCTGCTCGGCCTGAGTACCCTGTTCGTGATGATGACCAACATCCTCACCTCGTCGATGATTGCCGACACCATCGAGTACGCGGAGTACCACACTAACAAGCGCTGTGCGGCGATCACCTTCTCCGGGCAGACCTTTACCGGCAAGATGTCGGTGGCGGTGGGCGGCGGGTTAATCGGCGTGTTCCTGACGATGATTGGCTACGTGCCGCAGGCGCAAATCCAGAGCGAGAGCGTGCTGTCTGGGCTGTTCTTCGGGATTTGCCTGCTGCCGGCGATAGGGTCGCTGATCCGAATGGGCTTTATGTCGCGCTTTACCTTTACCGAGGAGAAGCACGCGGAGATTTGTCGGCTGCTGGCAGAGCGCAACGCGTCTGTGAAAGCGCCGGATGGCGGCTGTGCCTTACCCGGACTACAAAACCAACCCTTGTAGGTCAGATAAGCGAAGCCCAAAAGGCTTCGCTTTTAATCGTTTGCACCGACAAGCTCAATCTGTGTTGCCGTTCGGAACCCGGTGCGGCAGCTGCAATCTTATAAACTCCCTCGCTGTCTGTCTCAGAGGACTTTGACCCGTAAAACAGGCTACACTCTGGTTTTGAGCGCGATAAGCTGAGGAAATAACAATGCACTACACACTGAAAGAAAGTGACAAGGATAAGGCCGAAGGGGCAAACGGCGCAGGCGCGCTGCAGCAAAAACTGCTGGAATCCCGTTCGATTGTCATCTCTGGTGAGATCAACCAGGAACTGGCGCAGAAAGTTATCACCCAGATGATCCTGCTGCAAAGCGTAAGTAACGATCCGATCAAACTGTACATCAACAGCCAGGGCGGCCACGTGGAAGCGGGTGATACCATCCACGATTTCATTAAATTTATCCGTCCGGACGTGCACGTCATTGGCACCGGCTGGGTCGCGAGCGCTGGGATCACCATCTTCCTGGCGGCGAAAAAAGAACACCGCTACTCGCTGCCAAATACCCGTTTCATGATCCACCAGCCGCTGGGCGGCGTACGTGGTCAGGCGACGGACATCGAAATCGAAGCGCGTGAGATCATCCGTATGCTGGATCGCGTGAACAAGCTGATTGCTGACGCCACCGGCCAGCCGCTGGAAAAAGTGAAAAAAGACACCGACCGTAACTTCTGGATGTCTCCGGCTGAAGCGCTGGATTACGGTATCGTGGGTAAACTGATTACTCATTATGACGAGCTGAAGCTCGATTAAGCGTTAAAATCGTGTATGTGTCGGGTGGCGGCTTCGCCTTACCCGACCTACGCGAGCTCGTTTGACCCATGACAAGTTCCCCCTCCACCGTCTCCCCTATAATCGCGCCTGTTTCCCCTCTCACTGGTGCTACCCATGGCGTATCAACTGAACCTGAACTGGCCGGAATTTCTCGAAAAATACTGGCAGAAAAAACCCGTTGTGCTGAAAAATGCCTTCCCGAATTTTGTTGACCCGATTACCCCGGACGAGCTGGCTGGCCTGGCGATGGAGCCGGAAGTCGATAGCCGTCTGGTGAGTCATTTCAACGGTAAATGGCAGGCCAGCAATGGTCCGTTTGAGCACTTTGACGGTCTGGGTGAAACCGGCTGGTCGCTGCTGGCGCAGGCGGTGAACCACTGGCATATGCCTGCGGCGGAGCTGGTGCGTCCGTTCCGCGTATTGCCCGACTGGCGTCTGGACGACCTGATGATCTCCTTCTCTGTTCCGGGTGGTGGTGTAGGCCCGCATATCGATCAGTACGATGTATTTATCATTCAGGGGATGGGTAGCCGCCGCTGGCGCGTGGGGGACAAGCTGCCAATGCGTCAGTTCTGCCCGCATCCGGCGCTGCTGCATGTCGATCCATTTGAGCCGATCATCGACGAAGATCTGGCTCCGGGCGATATCCTCTATATTCCACCAGGATTCCCGCACGACGGCTTTACCCATGAAACCGCGCTGAACTACTCGGTCGGTTTCCGTGGGCCAAATGGCCGCGATCTGATCAGCAGTTTTGCCGATTACGCGCTGGAAAACGATCTGGGGGGAGAGCATTACAGCGATCCGGATCTTACCTGCCGCGAACACCCCGGCCGCGTGGAGCAGTATGAACTCGATCGTATTCGCCAGATGATGATCGATATGATCAGCAAACCTGACGATTTCACGAAGTGGTTCGGCAGCTTTGTTTCTACGCCGCGTCACGAGCTGGATATTGCTGCTGCGGAACCGCCGTACTCAACAGAAGAGGTGCTCGATGCGCTGCAGGGCGGCGAAAGGTTATCTCGCCTGAGCGGGCTGCGCGTGCTGAACATTAACGGCAGCTTCTTTATCAACAGTGAACTGCTGGAAACGGTAGATGCAAAGGCCGCAGATGCGCTGTGCCGCTACACCGAACTCGGTCATGCCGAGCTGGGCGATGCGCTGAAAAACCCGGCGTTTGTCGACGAGCTCACCGGGCTGATTAACCAGGGATACTGGTACTTCGACGAGTAGTGCTGCACGGTTTTCTCCCTCTCCCTGTGGGAGAGGGCCGGGGTGAGGGCATCAGGCCGCACTAGCCCTCCTCCATCGCAATCACAATCGCCTCACCCATCTTCTTCAGTGCATCACGATTTTTGTCCGTCGGGGGCAGCGCCACGTTGATCCGCAGGCAGTTGCGATACTTCCCGGAGGCGGAAAACAGCGACCCGGCCGCCGCCTGGATCTTCAGCCGACACAGTTGTTTGCTGACGCACACCATATCCACTTTCTCTGGCAGCTCAACCCACAGCAGGAAACTTCCCTGCGGTCGCGTCACGCAAATCCCTGCCGGAAAATACTGCCGTACCCAGCAGGTGTAGGTTTCCATATTCTGCTGATAAATCTGACGCATACGGCGCACGTGGCGATGATAATGGCCGTCGCGAATAAACGCCGCCACCGCCATCTGGGTGCCGGGCACGTTAAAGCCACCTGCGGCGTATTTCATGTGCATCACCCGGTCATAATAGCGTCCCGGGACAATCCAGCCGACGCGCAGACCTGGCGCAACGGTTTTGGTAAATGAGCTACAGAGGATCACGCGACCATCAATATCCATCGAATGAATGGTGCGCGGGCGCGGGTACTCCGCCGCCAGCTCGCCGTAGATATCATCTTCCACGATCACGATGTCGTGCCGCTGGGCCAGAGCCAGCACCTGCTTTTTACGCGCTTCCGGCATGATGAATCCCAGCGGGTTATTGCAGTTTGGCACCAGGATCACCGCTTTAATCGGCCACTGTTCCAGCGCCAGTTCTAACGCCTCAATGCTGATCCCGGTTTCAGGATCGGTGGGAATTTCAATCGCCTTGATGTCAAAGCCGCGCAGCATCTGCATGGTGCCGTGAAACGACGGCGACTCGACCGCCACGATATCACCCGGCTTGCAGACCGAGAGCAGGGCAATCGACAGCGCGCCGTGGCAGCCGTTGGTGATCACAATCTCATTCGCCGCTACGGTCGAGCCGCCATCCAGCATCAGGCGGGCGATCTGCTCGCGCAGCTCAAGACGGCCGTCGAGTACGTCATAGCTCAACATTTCGCTCGGGTTGTGTTGCGCGATACGGCTCATCTCGCGCCACAGAGGCTTCAGGCTGGGCTGGTTAATGTCCGGTGAGCCGCCACCGAAGGAGATCATCTCTTTGTCGGAGCGGGCATCCAGCAGCATCATCACCTCATCCCATTGTGTCACGTCCACGGGCCGTTGCACCGGGCGCGTCATGGCCGGAACGGGGGGCTGGGATTTACGTTGTGAGACAAAATAGCCGGAACGCGGCTGGGGGTGATCAGCTGGAGATTTTCGAGGATCTGATAAGCCTGCTGTATGGTGCTGATACTCACGCCGTGCTCCTGGCTCAGCGCACGTACCGACGGTAAACGTTCCCCGCTGCGATACAGCCCTTGTTCAATGCGTTCTGCCAGAAGGTTGGCCAGATGTTGGTAGCGCGTCATGCTGTATCCTTTGTTTTCACCATACAGATTGTAAAACCAGTACAGATTGCCGCAAAAAACGGCATGCAGATACTGTTTTAGCGGATCTGTATGTTAAACAAAAGCTGTTTTTGAATCTGTATTGTGCATGCCGTTTTCCCTGATGATATCCCCACTGGCACAGCGAGGAGAGCATCATGGAATTCTATGAGAATCGTTCAAAACGTCCGTTTATTGCGTTTGTCTGGATCGCGAAAACGCTACGCAACTGGTACCGCATTCACCGTACCCGCCGCATTCTGAGTCAGATGAGCGACGAGCAGCTCAGGGATGTTGGGTTATCGCGATATGATGTGTGATCGTCCCGGCCGGGTACGGCGCAGCCGCTACCCGGCAATGTTCAGCTCAACAGCGCAAGCGTCTGCTGTTTCGGCCTTTCCAGCAGCTCAATCGCCTCCTGATACGTTCGCACATTGTTATAACCCATCACCAGCCCATAACGTTTACCCGACCCGCGATACCACTCCGAGAGCGCATTCACCTGTAACTGCTGTTCCTGCCAGCAACGGGCGATTTCTCTGTCGCAACTGCCTTTCGTCAGAAAGGCCACAATATGCATCCCGCCATCGTTTTGCTCGGTGAAAAACAGATCGCCATACACCTCGCGCAGGGCTGCAATCATCCAGTCGCGGCGGGTCTGGTACAGCGCGCGCATCTTTTTCAGGTGACGGAAAAAATGGCCTTCGTTGAGAAACGCGGTGAGGATCTTTTGCGTCAGCACCGGCTGGCCGCTGGTGGTGATGTCAGCACAGTCGGTAAACGCCCCGACGGTGCTGGCGGGCATCACCACGTAACCCATGCGCAGTGACGGCATAATGGTTTTACTGAAGGTACCCATAAAGATCACCCGGTCGTGCTGGTCGAGGCTTTTCAGCGAAGGCAGTACCTTGCGGGTGTAATGAAATTCACCGTCGTAATCGTCTTCAATAATCCACGCTTCGTTCTGGCTGGCCCAGTCGAGAAGCTGCTGTTTACGCGGCAGGGAGAGCGTCACCGCCAGCGGACTCTGGTGCGACGGGGTGACAATGGCAAAACGCGCATCGCGATGGTGACGAAGTAGATACTCCGTGTCGATGCCGCAGCGATCGACCGGCACCGTGTGCAGGCGCGGGACAATCCGCTTGAGCAACTGCTGGCCCATAAAGTAGCCCGGATCTTCAAACACCACCTTATCGCTGCGGCTGGCGAGGGTGTCGAGGATCAGGCGCAGGCTGCCGCTGTAGCCGCTGGTGATCAGCACCTGTTCGGCGCTGCAGGAGAGCCCGCGCGAGATGTTGAGGTAGCTGGCGATGGCCTGGCGCAGTGGATACCAGCCCAGGACAGGCGGGTTGAGCATCTCCTCCTGGCGCATGGCGCGCGTTGCCTGGCCTGCCAGCAGCAGCCATTTTTTATACGGGAAGCTGTCGAGCGCGGGGATGCCGGGTCGCAGAAAACCGGCCCGTTCGCGCTGGCTGATAAGCGATGCCGGAAGCGTGCCGGTGGGCTGTTCCGCAGGGGCATTTTTATCCGGTAACAGTAAATCCGGGTTGACCCGCGTGCCGCGCGCACCCTGGCTCACCAGATACCCTTCGCCCGTCAGGATGGCATAGGCCGTTTCGACGGTTTTGCGCGCCACTTTCAGCTCTTCGGCCAGGACCCGTATAGCAGGCACTTTGTCGCCGGGCTTCAGCACGCCGCGCGTGATGTTGTCGCGATAGCGGGTATAGATCTCGTGATAGCCCGGCTTCATGTCCTACCTCATTTCATGGTTTTTGTATCTTTTTACTATGTCATGAACGGCGTAGATTTGCCTCATCGCATGACATATGCCGCACAAAAAAGAGGAAAGACAATGAGCACTCGCGTTAACCACCATAAAGCCACCCCCGCCCTCGCCAACGCGCTGTCTGCCCTGAGCATGGAGGTGGCGAAAACCTCCATCGACCCGGCGCTGAAACACCTGATCGACATTCGCGTGTCGCAGCTGAACGGCTGTACCTTCTGCCTGGATATGCACTCGAAAGAGGCCAAAATTGCCGGCGAGCGCGAGCTGCGCCTGTATCATCTGGCGGCGTGGCGCGAGTCCCCGCTGTTCAGCGCTCGCGAAAAAGCCGCGCTGGCCTTCACCGAAGCGCTGACCCAGATTGGCGTGCATGGCGTGAGCGATGCGCTCTATCGCAGCGTGGCGGAGCACTTCTCGGACGTCGAGATTTCAGAGCTGAACTTCGCCATCGTGGCGATCAACGCCTGGAACCGCCTGGGGATCACCTCCCGCATGGCGCCGGGCTCACTGGACGCGGCTTACGGGCTGAATAAGGCTAACCTGGAATAATCCCGCGCTCGCGGATCATCGCCACCAGCGCCCGTAGTCCTGGCGGGACGTGGCGGTGGCCGGGGTAATACAGGCGCAGCCCGGCAAACGGCTGCGCCCAGTCGTTCAGGACGCTCACTAGTTCTCCACTCTCTAGCTCTTCCCGAATATACAGTTCCGGCAAAAATCCCACGCCTAATCCCGCTTTCACGGCGCGGATCGAAGCAAAAAGATCGGACGTCGCAAAGCGCGGCGGCACGGCAAGCGCGTACGTTTCACCCCGACGCGCCAGCTCCCAACGGTAGATCCCGCCGTGGGCCATACGCATGCCGATCCCCTGGTGTTGCAGCAGATCTTCCGGCGTCTCGGGTATGCCGTGCTGGGCGAAATAGCCCGGCGTAGCGGTGACAAGCTGGCGGATCTCTCCGGTCAGCGGCACGGCGATCATGTCCTGAGGCACGGACTCTTCAAGGCGGATCCCCGCGTCATAGCCTTCAGCAACGATGTCGATCATCTTTGCTTCGCTTACTGTTTCCACGCGCATTTTCGGGTAGCGGATCATAAAGTCGATCAGCAACTGATCCAGGAATAGCGTGCCGATATTGTTTGGCACGTTCAGGCGCAGCGTTCCGGCGGGTTCCCCGGTATCGCTGTGGATCTCCTCGCTGGCGAGACGGATCTCCTGCAGGGCTGGGCCAATACGTGCCACGTAGCGCTGTCCGGCGTCGGTGAGCGCTACGCTGCGGGTGGTGCGGTTAAAAAGGCGGATATCAAGGCGACTCTCCAGCCCGGCGATGGCATTGCTCACCGCCGTGGCGGACATCCCCAGCTCCTGCGCCGCGCCGCGAAAGCTACCGCGCCGCACGACGGCCATTACCACTTCCAGCTCTGTCAGACCTGAACGATGCATAGATTATCCTGAAAATCGAAACAACCCTTGCAGCATAGCGTGGATTATCGCAACGGAGAAGCTGTGCCAGACTGTCCTCACACAGCCTCAGGAGGGTTATATGCACACTATCGAACAGATCTTTATTAACGGCGAATTTGTTACCCCGCACGGCACCGAACGGTTTGATTTGTACAACCCGGCGACGGCGCAGGTCATAGGGCAGGTTCGCCTGGCGGATGAGGTTGACGCCGGGCGCGCCATCGCGGCGGCAAAAGCGGCATTTCCGGCATGGTCGCAAACCTCAAAGCAGGAGCGCATCGCAGCGCTGAAGCGTATGCACGCGGCTGTAGTGGCCCGTCATGACGATTTGCTGGAAGCCGTCATTGAAGAGTACGGCGCGCCGGCCTCGCGCTCGGCGTGGATGGCCAGCTATCCGGCAGATGTTATTGCTCAGGCGATAGAGGCGCTCGAGGCGTTTGAATTCGTCACCCCCGCAGGCGCAGCAACGGTGCAGATGACCCCGCTGGGTGTGGCCGGGCTGATTACGCCGTGGAACAGCGACGCGGGCTTTATCTGCGGCAAGCTGGCAGCCGCGTTGGCAGCGGGCTGTACGGCAGTTATCAAGCCGAGCGAAATGAGCGCCCTGCAAACCCAGATTGTCACCGAAGCGCTGCGTGATGCCGCGCTGCCGCCAGGCGTGTTTAATATCGTCACCGGGCGCGGCGAGACGGTGGGCGACACCATCAGCCGCCATCCGGACGTGGCAAAAATTTCGTTCACCGGTTCGACGAATACCGGTAAGGCTATCCTGCGCAACGCGGCGGAAAGCTTTAAGCGCGTGACCCTGGAGTTAGGCGGTAAATCGCCGACGGTCCTGCTGGATGATGTGGATCTGGTTCAGGCGATCCCGCTTGTGATTCAGGCCGGGTTTATGAACAGCGGGCAGGCGTGTGTGGCCGGAACGCGCATTCTGGTGCCGCAGTCGCGTAAGTTGGAGATCGAAACCGCGCTGGCGCAGGCAGTGGCGGCGGTGAAATCCGGTGACCCGCGCGATAGCGAAACGGATGTCGGCCCGATGGTCAGCGAAAAGCAGTGGCAGCGGGTGCAGGGCTATATCCGCAAGGGCACAGAAGAGGGAGCACGCCTGCTGGCAGGCGGTGAAGGGCGACCGGAAGGCACGCAGGACGGCTGGTTTGTGCACCCGACGCTGTTTGCGGACGTGAATAACCAGATGACGATTGCCCGCGACGAGATTTTTGGCCCGGTGCTGTGCGTGATCCCCTATCAGGACGAGGCGGAGGCTGTCGCCATTGCCAACGACACAGAGTATGGCCTGAGTGCGGTGGTGCTGGGCGATGATGTGGTACGTGCGCGTCGTGTGGCGCAGCAGATTGTCTCCGGTCGCGTGCTGGTAAACACGCTTGCTCATGAACCGAAAGCACCGTTCGGCGGGTTTAAGCACTCTGGCGTGGGGCGCGAGATGGGCGAGTGGGGGATTCGGGCGTTTATGGAGCCGAGGTCAATTCTGGGCTAAAACTTCGCTATTTACCGAAGCATTGTGCTTATCCATCCCGCATGCTCTCCTCAACATCACCACGGAGAGACCCTCATGATCGCAGTTATTTTCGAAGCCAAAGCCGCGCCAGCCCATCAGGCGCGCTATCTTCAGCTTGCCGCAGAGCTTAAGCCTTTGCTGGCCGACATCGACGGCTTTATTGATATCGAACGTTTTCAGAGCCTGACCACCGACGGCAAAATTCTGTCCCTTTCCTGGTGGCGTGACGAAGAGGCTATCCGTCACTGGAAGCAGAACGTTTTTCACCAGGCGGCGCAGGCTGAAGGACGGGCGTCAATTTTTGCGTACTACCGCATTCGGGTGGCGCAGATGGTGCGGGAGTATAGTTCCGAAACCGGAGGGCATGCCGATGTATGACCTTCACGTGATTTTCAGCGACGGGCCCGGCGAACTGGCGCGCTTTGGGCAGCTGTTAGGCCGCAACGGCGTGGGGCTGGAGGGCGGTGGCGTATTTGGTACCGATGCCCATTTTCTCGTTGAGGATGGAGAAAAAGCGCAACGTGTTCTGATGGCGGCAGGATTTACCGTGCAGGCGGTGCGCAAGCCGATTATCAGGAAACTCAGGCAGGAGCGGCCTGGCGAGTTAGGCGACATTGCGGCGGCGCTGGCGGCACGCGGTGTGTCTATTCTTACTCAGTATAGCGACCACGCAAATCACCTTATTCTGCTGACGGATGATGATAAGCTGGCCGCAGAGATCACCGAACCCTGGGCGACCCATGTTAAAAACGAGCTTACCGCCAGATAACAGCGCGGCGCTGGAACTGGCCATTGCATCGGTGGCGGCGGCAATGGCCGATCCGTCGCGCGTGAAGATGCTCTGCGCGCTGATGGACGGGCGCGCGTGGACGGCTACCGAACTGAGCACCGCGGCAGACGTTGCACCGTCGACCGCCAGCGGGCATCTCGCCCGGCTGGTGGAAGGGAAGTTGATTACCTGCCTCTCTCAGGGTCGTCACCGCTATTATCGCCTTGCCGGGCACGACGTGGCGGCGCTGGTGGAGCAGATGATGGGGCTTTCGTGGAGCCGCATTACCCCACCGGAAACCACCGCGCCGAAAGCCATGCGGGAAGCCCGGACCTGCTACGACCATCTGGCGGGTACGGTGGCGGTGCAGATCTACGATTTCATGCAGGCTGAAGGCTGGCTGGAGGCAGACGGTTCAGCGCTTACGCTATATGGCCGTGAGCAGTTCCTGAAACTCGGCATTCCGTTAAATGCTCATTCCCGCCGCAAGGCCTGCTGCGCCTGCCTCGACTGGAGCGAGCGGCGGTTTCACCTGGGTGGAGAAGCCGGCGCGTTGCTGCTCGCGCATCTGGAAAGTAAAGGCTGGATCCAGCGGGTGGCGGGGTATAGGGAGGTGGTGGTGACGGCATTGGGGAAGGATGCCATTACCAAACATTTTAGCCGTTAAATTCCGCTGCGGGCTGATGCCCTCACTCCGACCCTCTCTGACAGATCTGGTGTACCTCCTATTGCTCCAGGTAACCCTGTTCCAAAAACAGGCTTTCTGTACAATAGTTCTCTATACCCAAACTGACCCAGGCTGGTCGGTTAAGGAATATTCGTCCTGACGACAGAAAAGGAATATGCAATGGATATCGCTCTTTTTCCTGGGCAGAGTCGGCGCCAGTGGGCTGATACAATGATCAATCTGGAAGCCCGAAAGCTTGTGAATACAGCAAATACCGTCGCGGCCATGCACCTCACTGATTCACTGACCCGTCTGAAATTTGTGGATGAAATAAGACAGGTTGTCATGCAACAGTTTGACGCGGCGAGGAGAGCAAAGAGCGATGAAGAATGCATTACCTGCCTGAAAAAACTAAGGGCTGAGAATGAGTTCCTGCTTGAACAGTCGCGCATGCTGAAAACCGGTTATGCCCGAATCTACGCTGAAATTCAGTATGTAACAGAGCAGAATAAAATTGTCGGATACTTCATATCCGGGATTAAGGTCGTTCTCGCCGGCGTTCAGGCTGTGTTTGGCGGTGTTATGATCGCAACGATGACGCCTGCTGGTATGCTTGCCGGTGCCGTTCTGGTCGGTGATGCCCTTAATACGGTATCACGGGAGGCAGCCCGCCAGCTCCTGAATGAACCTGCTTCAGAGGGGATCCTTGCGGACGGCGCCATGTCCGTAGCGGAATTTATGGGCTTCAGCCGCGATGTCGGCATGGGGATCTTTAATGCAACTACGCTTGCAGCCAACGTTTATGGTGTGTTTGGTCTGACCGGGAAAGCTGAGGCCTGGCGTCTTTTTCGTTATCTTCCTGGAGACTATTACCGCAAGGTGGAAACCATGTCTCCGGGCAAACTGACGATGAAGGTTCTGGGATGGGGGGTCAGTGCGAAGGTGGTACTGGAACTCCTTACCCGTGATGACCGGAGTCGCTGATATGTGATCTCATCAGCTTCCATGATTTATAGCCAAGTCTGACTGGCATCACCAGAAGCAGCACAATCAGCAGAAAGACGACGGCAACCAGACAGGAGATAACATGGCTGGCACTGCCAAAGATCGCGGTGAGCAGGGTGATGATGGCCATCCCGCCTGTGATCCAGGCTACCGACAGGAAATAGCCGGCCAGATCTTTCAGAACCTTTTCCTGAGATTCCCCCGTCGCCTGGTGACGTTTGATTCTCTCGATATCCTTACTGGTGAATCCTGCCGCTATTAGTTCCTGGTTTTTCACTGTCATTCACGTCTCCTTTAACCTGATAAAAAGAATACACTATTTATAAGACCGGTTCCTTCCTGCTTTTGTCTTCACCTGCCTTGATTATTGTGCCGTTGCCGTTAAATGATGTGGCTGGCAGACTACAGGGTAGAAAGGAAGTGTTTACACTGACGCCATCAGGCAAGCAGCATCAGGCACCGGCGGGTTCTGTCATACCTGATCCGGCATGACCATATTACTGGGGATCCCTCAGCCAACAGGGATAGGGATATATCGTTTCGCAATTCCTGCGCTTTTACCTCTCGTTTCTTGATACTTACCCTGATAACTATTATCGTGACCGCGTGTGATGAGAGGTTTCCCCATGAGTGAAGAAAATCTGTTTAGCCGCAGGCCGATGGGCATGCGGATGGCAATGATCGTGCGTCAGTGGCGTGCCGTCATTGACGATGCCATTCTCGATACCGGATTAACCCAGTCGAGCTGGACAGTAATGATGCAGCTTCATCAGCTCGGGGATAACGTCTCCGTGAGTGAGCTGGCGGAGGTGCAGGGGATTGAACTGCCGCCGCTGATGCGCACTCTGACACAGTTGGAAAAGCAGGGATACCTGCTGCGCTCCGTATCGCCTTATGACAAGCGCATCCGGCTTCTGACGCTGACGCCTGAGGGAAAAGCCATATTAAAAAGGCTTACTCAGGTGATTGAGACATATCAGACGCGTGTATCGCAAAACATCGCGCCGGAGCATATCGACATTTTCAGCGCCACCCTGAATCAATTCGCCTGCAATTTGCGGACAATCCGCGAAGAAGATAACAAGATCGAAAAATAATGACGCCTGAACAAAAGTTTGCCCGCTGGGTAAGGGTGAGTATTGCCTCTTTCCTGCTGATGCTTGTCTACTTTATCGTCGCGGATATCTGGATCCCGCTGACGCCAGATTCCACCGTGATGCGCGTGGTGACGCCGGTTTCTCCGCGCGTCTCCGGCTACGTGGCGGCAGTTCACGTGCATAACAACAGCCAGGTGAAGAAAGGCGATCTGCTCTTTGAACTGGATGACACGCCGTTTCGCAATAAAGTGGAAGCGGCGCAAATCGCGCTGGAGCAGGCACGTCTTTCCAACGAACAGCTGGATGCGCAAATCGCCGCCGCGCAGGCTAACCTGAAAACCGCCGTGCTGACCGCGCGTAACGACAAAGTCACGTTTGATCGTTATCAGAAGCTGAGCACCCTGCAGAACGTTTCGCAGGCGGATCTGGATAAAGTCCGCACCACCTGGCAGAGCAGCGAACAGTCTGTCAGTTCGATTCAGGCCAATATCCAGAACCTGCGCATCCAGCGCGGCGAGCGGGACGAGCACCGCAACGTGACGCTGCAAAAATACCGTAACGCGCTGGATGAAGCAGAGCTGAACCTCGGCTGGACGAAGGTCTACGCGCAGGCGGACGGTACGGTGAGTAACCTGCAGCTAAGCCCCGGTTTCTATGCCTCGTCAGGCTCAGCCGCGCTGGCGCTGGTGAACAACCAGACCGATATCGTGGCCGACTTCCGTGAAAAAAGCCTGCGTCATACCCATCAGGGCACCGACGCGGCCGTGGTGTTTGACGCCTTTCCGGGGCACGTCTTTCGCGCCCACGTGACCAGCAGCGATGCGGGGATCCTTGCGGGCCAGGAGGCCGTTAACGGCCAACTGTCAGAGCCGGAAACCTCTAACCGCTGGGTACGTGATGCCCAGCGGATGCGCATTCACGTGACGCTGGATGAAACGCTGCCGAAGCATCTGCCAACCGGGGCACGCGCGACCGTGCAGCTCTACAACAGTGAAGGCCCGTTTGCGCGCTTCTTCTCCGGGATGCAGATCCATCTGGTAAGCCTGCTGCACTATGTCTATTAATACGCTGGCGCGGGTATTTACCCCGCACGGTAATATCGTCTACACGGCAAACGATTTTCGTCAGACCCTGCGAATCGTGCTTGCCGGGATGATTGCTCTGAGCATCTCGAGTTTCTACAACACCAGCTACGGCGTGTTTTATGTGGTCTACCCGATCATGCTTCTGTCGCTGGTCCCGGTGTTTAACCGCCACGTGGCGAAGCAGTTTATCTTCAGCGCATCGCTAAACTGCGTTGAAATGGTGATTATCATCGGCTATCTGTCGCAATGGCCGCTCATTATGACGCTGGTGGTGTTTGCCCTGTACGTGATGCGTTTTCGCTTTATGAGCAAGGGGCCATTGTTCCTGTTCGGTTCGATGGGGGTGGTGTGTCAGAGCGTGATGCTCAATTTTATGAGTTATCCCACCACCAACTGGCACACGCTTTTGTTTTCCAACATCGAAGCGAGCATCATGGCGGTATGCCTGAGCGCGCTGATGAACTATCTCCTGCCGGATGTGGAGCCACGCAAGCCGCCACCGCTGATTGAGAAAGATGACGCCCGGGTGCGACACGAGTCGCTGCTCTCCGGCACCGTCGCGACGCTGATATTCGTGGTGTTTCAGATTAGCGATTTAAGCGATTCGCTCTCGGCGCTGATGGCGGGGATATTGATTCTGTTCCCGATGCACTATCGCGGCGCGGTGATGAGCTCCATCTGGCGCGTGGTCGGCGTAGTGCTGGGCTGTCTCTATATTCTTGTCGTCCAGCTTATCCTCTACGATCACAGCAGCCATATGCTGCTGATGATGCCACTTATTGGCCTCGGCCTGGCGTTTGGTGCGCGTCTGCATGTGATGGAGAAAGTGGGGGCCGGGGTGGGGTTTTCCAGTATTACCACCATCGGCATTATGTTCGGGCAGAACATGCACCCGGACACTGACCTGGTGTTCAGCGATCTCTATCGCATCACCTCCGTCACCTTTTCGCTGGTAGCAACGCTGACGATGGTCTTTCTCGTGCATCTGGTTTTGAATCGCTTCGAGGCGACGCGCTACGTTATCGCGCCGCCCAAAGAAGATTAGAAACTCAGTACGACGGGGAGTTGCGAGAGTAAAAACAGGATCAGGCCAATCGTCCCGCCCACCAGCGTGCCGTTGACGCGGATGAACTGCAGATCCTTGCCAATATTCAGTTCAATCTGGCGGGACATATCTTTGGCATCCCAGCTTTTCACCGTGTCGCTGATGTGCCGGGTCAGGAACGCGGCGAAATCCGGTGCGAGGCGGTGCGCGGCCTGCTCCAGATGCTCGTTCAGCGACGCCCGAAGGCTGGCGTCGTTTGACAGCGTTTCGCCAAACCACGGCCCGGCGTTGGCGATGCGCTGCTTCACGCGCGAATCCTCACTTTGCATATCCGCTTTCAGCCACTGGCGCAGGTCGGCCCACATTTCCCCCAGATAGCGGTTAAACGCCTCATCGTTCTTCAGATAGTGCTTGATGTTGTCGGCTTTCGCCGCCATCTCCGGGTCATTTATCAGGTTGTCGATAAGCTTCAACGTGGCGCGGTCGAACGCCTGGCGGATCTGGTGCGTGCGGTCGTGGCTGATATCGTCCAGCAGCGTATTTACCGCGTTCGATACCATCTCCGCACTCTGGTCACCTAGCCACTCGGTGGGCAGCACCATCGCCTTGCGCGGGTGCTCGGTCTTCAGCCAGTGGACAATCTGGTCGGCAATAAAGTCCCGCGTGCTTTCCCGCTGAATCAGGGTAATCAGGCGGTTGATGATGGCGTCCAGCAGCACCTGGTGGCGATTATTTCTGGTCATGCTTTCGAGGATCACGGCGCTGGTTTCGGTGAAATCCACTTTATCGATAGCCTTATGCACCGCGCGCTTGAGCAGACGCTGAATGCGTCCGTCGTCGGTGAGTTCGAGAAAACCGCTCATCACCTGCATCAGATGCAGCCCGACGCGCTGGGCGTTGTCTGGTTTACTGAACCAGGCACCGATCATCTGTGCGGGTTCATAGCGGCGGATCAACGCCACCAGCGACTGGGTATCAAGAAATTTTTCCTGCACGAACTGGCCGAGATTGTCGCCGATCCTGTCCTTATTGCGCGGGATAATTGCCGTATGGCGCGAGATGAAGGGAATGGGCACTCTGCGGAACAGCGCAACCACGGCAAACCAGTCTGCCAGCGCGCCGACCATCGCCGCCTCGGCAATGGCCTTCACGCCGCGCACCCAGAAGATCTGCGGCAGGAACAGGGTGGTGATAAACGCCGCAGAGGCCAGCAGCAGCAGCGACAGCGCCAACAGCTTGGCGCGTTTGAGTTCAGTAATTTTTTCCATGGGGTAAGGATAGAGGGAGACGGGAGGAAAGTGCAAAGGTGGGATAAAACTATGTACTGGATGACGTTTTGTAGACGGGTATTAGCGATATAATGGAATATAAATCTAACACTTTTTGTTATAAGTAATTGATTGTGAATGGGTAGATGTTATAGTGGATTTAACTTATTAATTAGTAACTCTTCTTTTCAATCACTCTTTTGTCACTATACGGACATAGCAATGGAATCGTTTACTGAATTTGATATCCAGGCAAGTAACTGCTTAAAAAAACTGAAATATATATCTAATAATTATGGAGAGGATCAAACACGGGTCATTAAGTGTTTTTTAAGTATATTGTTTTTTAGAGAATATATTTGGAAAAATGAACGTTTTGATCGCTCCAAGGATGACGATAAGCTTGTGGATTTTTTAGAATATCAAGAATCACCTCGGTACTTATCACAAAATGTAGATTTGTATTCTGGGTTAATTCGGCGTATTCGGGATGCATTGCATGATTATTGTCATGTTAAATACTCCGATGAAGTTATTAGTAATGGAAACGTTATCCGGGAAGTGTTTAGGTTAGCAAAAGAAGTTAGTGATTTTAATAATAGTAAGATATTGTATGATTACTTCTTTAATTACTTGTTTGGTGAAAAAATAGATAATTTTGTTTCCTCGTTGATTAATATATTATCTGGCAGACATTTAAAACATAGGTTTGTGCAGGAAATACCATTGTTAACAGGGGAGGTTGCGATCAAAGGTGCTAAAGTTCTTTCTTTACAGGATCAGGGTGATATA
Source organism: Enterobacter ludwigii (assembly GCA_023023105.1). Lineage (NCBI taxonomy): Bacteria > Pseudomonadati > Pseudomonadota > Gammaproteobacteria > Enterobacterales > Enterobacteriaceae > Enterobacter > Enterobacter ludwigii. Next base: position 618,873 of record CP083824.1, read on the forward strand.
GACTTTTATCTGGGGATGCGGCTGTACTTACACGGAGTGGATATTAATAGTCGTGGTGATCAAGAAGTTTATTTCATTAGAAATGTTGACAGTTTTTTCTTTAAGCAAAATAATTATTACCCATCTGGAAGGGCTAATGCTTTTGAGTATTTTGGGGATCTGTCAAGAGCGAAGAAATTCCATGCGTTTGTTTTAGGGAGTGCCCGAAGCTATGGATCGAGTCTTGTTGAATTAGCGCGTTCAGGTGTTTTGCGAGCAGTGATAGAACTTCCTCGTGCATATAATGCTAATGCCAGGAATTTATATATATTAGACTCTTATGGAGAAAATACAGATGATGTACTCTTTATAAACTCAGATAAGCTGTATTCTCTCCTCAATGGGGATGATTCATTACTTTCGTCTTTTATTAGTAAATTAGTATCGATAGGCTCTAACAGACGTTCAGTTAATTGGGTAATAAATAAAACTAGTAAAGCTAAAAAATATTTTGACAGATTTTTCCCTGATGGATACAAAGATGTGCCGGGTTTAGTATATAGAGCATCGCCAAATGAATTTTATGCCAGTAAATCCATGAATGTAGCTAAGTTTGTTTCTTCATCTATAGATGAAGATTTGATTTTTTCTCCTCTCGACTACGCAATGATCTATCATGGTATAAAGGCTGGTAATACCACCGGTGGTCATTATGTTATTGGGAATAACGGTGTAGGTAAAAGTTTGCTTCTGCGTTTTCTTGCAGAGAAATTAGTTAACGAAAATCAACGCTTGTTACTGGTTTCGTTTGGTCTTACGGATCGTTTTCATCCTCTTAAAGGTAAAAGGGGCATTGTTTATCTTGGTGATAAGCACAGTGAAAAACATATCTCACTACTAAATAGAAATAAAGGAATTTTAGAGTGTGTTAGTAATATTTTTTCTGATAACGCGACTCATAAGTTTTTTAACTCACTTCTTAAAAACATTGGATTCTCAGGAAATATATATTGCGTGCCGATTACTTATAGGGAAAGTAAGAATAATTCATTTGATTATAGTAATGTGTATAAAATGGAAGATTTTATTGCACAGGAAGAGAAAAATGATGGTTATTTATTGGCTATACGGCATGTGAATAATGATCAAATAGTGATCTTCGATAACCTGAGTTCAGGTGAACAACAGTTGCTGTTGATGTTTTCAAGAATAATATCAAATATTGCGCATGGTGATGTGATGCTCATTGATGAACCAGAGGTGAGCATGCATATAGAGTGGCAGCAAAAACTTCCGTATTTATTTGATATGATATCTGAAGAGTATCGCGCATCATTTGTAGTTGCGACACATTCACCCATTATTATTAATAGTGTCGATATGAATAAAAACAAATGCTACACTGCCTCTCAGGCTCACCTTGATATAATTGAAAAAGATAGTGTGAGAAATGTCGAATCTACGATTTTTGATAGCTTTGATGTTGTTACCAAAAATAACAGAAGTGTATATGAAGCCTGTGCTAAATCTGTTTCAGCATTGATGGAGACGGTTAACAGTAATCAAGATGTTAAAATACAATATCAGAAATCTAAAAAAGAACTACGTGAGCTATCAAGGAAGCTTAATGAAAATAACCAACATGCGCTAACTAATGAAATTTCCCTGGTTCGAAGAGCGCAGGATGCGGTGGAGGAGTTATATCAAACTTACCAACAAAATGAGCAGGTGGGGTGATAAATGACGACTCAGTTTGATGATTTTTGTGCACAACTTCCATTCCGGAAAGGAAAAAAAGCGGCCGCTAAGCGTGAGCTAGTTCGGCTATATTTGCATGCCATTACTAATGCGGTGGATGTCTGGGGGGAATTGCGTGACTTATCTATTCCGGAGGATGAGACAACGACGAAACTTGAAGGTTCCGAGATTACATCAAATCTGCGAGACTATTTGGCCAAAAAACAGAAATACCGTTGCTGCTATTGTCAACGCTATCTTTATAACATTGCCCATGCAAAGCCAATTGAGCATATTTTGCCTCGTCACTATTTTCCTCGGTTTTCGTTGACCATGAAAAATCTCGCCGTTGCTTGCTATGACTGCAATTTAAAGAAAAGTAAAGCAGTCTGGTGGAGTGGTATAAACCCAGCGGGTGTTTATCCTGTGGCATCTCAACTGACGGCGGCATTTCATTGCAACCACCATGCCTATAATGATCATATTTCATGGATGAGTTATGCTACAAATGATTTTGCTTTCAGAGCATATGGCGGGATAACTGCGGCAGGTAAAAAACTGTGCCTGGATCTACTCCATGATATTTCTAAAGCGGAAATTCTGCTGAGTCGTGATGACGGGCTGAGAGAGGTACTGGATAATCTAAAGGCGATGAATGAAAGTGGATTAGGCGGTGACAGCGTTCGGGATTTTGTAAACGAGTTGCAAGGATTTATTCTTGCCAGCACGGAAGCAAATTAGTCGTTATAACGCTCTCTAATCTGGTAGAGCTTAGCCAACTCGACATAAAAAAACCTGCCATCAGACAGGTTTTTTATGACCATAAGACTTAGAAGCTCACGCCGCCGCCCACATAGGCGCCGTCAATCAGCGTATGGCCAGGACGGCCGTCTTTGCCATCTACGCTCACGTGACGGTAACCCACTTTCAGGGTCACTGGCGTAATTGGCGTCCAGCTTACGCCGCCATTGGCTTCAACGTAGTTTTTCACGCTGTTGTTCAGACCTTCTGGCGCGACATAACCTTCACCAAATACGTGAATGCTGTCGGTCAGGGCAACGTTAACGCCGCCACCAATCGGGAACGCCACGCCGTTATCGCCTTTTTTCGGGCCAAGGTAGATCGCCTTCGCGCCCGCATTCAGCATCACCGGGCCGACTTCCAGGTTGTAACCTGCACCCACTCCACCTGTCTGGGTGCCGTCGTCAGTGTTTTTAAGCCAGTTGCTTTCGGCATACAGGCCAGACGAGGATTTACCCATTTCCAGATTGAGGTTGGTAAAGTTTTTACCCTGCTCAATGCTGCCACCCATCGCCAGTGCGGAACCCGAGATAGCGGTCAGAGCAGAAAGAAGAAGGATATTCAGTTTTTTCATGTTTTATGCCTCGTCATCAAATTAATCTTACGGCACCTTAACAAGCGATGTTTATGACTGCAAATGTGGTTAGGATCAACTTTTTATACTGTAAATGTTAATTTTATTGCCCAAATTGTTATGAAGGTGTTTTGTTTTAGAGGTGTCAACGCGTGATTTTCTGCTGTTTAAGAACAGTTTAATTTTTTGACTAAACATAAACTGAACGAGGCGGGGATAATCATTCGGAATGCATTAATGGCATTTCTAATAATTTCCAGAAATGTTTCAGGTGTCATACAAAACCACAAAAACTTACATTTCTGGCGCTGACTATACGTTCAGCTGCTCGGCCCTGTTTCCTCGCAATGTCATTTTTCTGACACGTTGATTCTTTACGGTGTTGGCTTCACTCTATGGATGCTAACAATATGAAAAGAAAAATTATTCCTGTACTTATCGGTTGTGCGCTCTCTTTCTCTGGCCTGGCGGCGCAGCCCACGGCTGAACACTATGTCGTTAGCTTTCCCGAAGGCTCCCACGTGAACTACAGCGGGGCGTTTGCGGATGCTTTCCCGCATGGACTTCCTGTCGGAATCGGTTCTGGCCTGTTGTTCACCGGCAAGCAGGGCGATGCGCTGACCTTCGTGACGGTTACCGATCGTGGTCCGAATGCGGACGCGCCAAAAATGGGTAAAAACGAAGCCAAAATTTTTGTTACGCCGGATTTCGCGCCGCTGCTGATGACCATCCGTGTACAAGACGGTAAAGCCGAGGCCATTGATGCCCGCCCTCTGCACGACGATAAAGGCGAGATTAACGGGCTACCGCTGCAAAGCGGCGTGATTGGCTCCACCAATGAAGTGGCATTCAGCGACACGTTAAAGACGCTGAAGGGTGACAACCGCGGGCTGGACACGGAAGGCATCACGCCGGACGGCAAAGGCGGATACTGGCTGTGCGACGAGTATGGTCCGTTCCTGATAAACGTCGACAGTAGTGGGAAAATCCTGGCTATTCATGGGCCGCAGGCGGCGGAAGGGGAAAAATCCATCGCGGGCGGTCTGCCAAACATTATCAAATGGCGTCAACCGAACCGGGGCTTTGAAGGTCTGACCCGTATGCCTGACGGACGCATTATTGCCGCTGTGCAAAGCACGCTGGATATCGACGGTAAAAGTAAAAAACAGGCGCTGTTTACGCGTCTCGTCAGCTTCGACCCGGCGACCGGGAAAACCGCGATGTACGGCTATCCCATCGATAGCTCCGCCTACAGTAAAAACAGTGATGCCAAAATTGGCGACATTGTGGCGCTCGATGACCAGCACATCCTGCTGATTGAGCAGGGAAGCGATAAAAACGACGGGATGCGTAACCTGATCTACAAGGTGGATCTCAGCAAGGCGAGCGACCTTTCCGCCTTTGACAAGCCGGGCGAGTACCCGGAGTTTGATGATGAGAAGACCCTGGCGCAGCGCGGCATAACCCTTGCGGTGAAAACGCAGGTCGTTGATTTACGCGCCCTCGGCTGGCAGCAGGAGAAGGCCGAAGGGCTGGCGCTGATCGACAGCAAAACGCTGGCAGTGGCGAACGATAACGACTTTGGCGTAAAGGTGGCGATGCAAAACCCGGTCGAGGGCAAGAAGCTCAAGGATTATCGGGTGAACGCAGAAGGTAAGCTGACGCTGGATGATAAACCGGTGGAAACCACGCTCAGCGTGAAGCCGCTGAAGAAGCCGGAGTCGGACAGCGAGCTGTGGATTGTGACGCTGCCGGAGGCGGTGAAATAAGTATCCCCACAAAATAATGCCTGCACAGACGGCCCCCTCTCCCTTGAGGGAGAGGGCTGGGGTGAGGGGGAACATACGGCTGTGGAGGTTATTCCGTTCACTTTATGTTCCTTGCTACTCTGTAACGGCATGACCTGTGAACGTGCCAGGGTGGCTCACTCGCCACCACCCTGGCGACCCGGGCTCCCGGCGGTAAATCGCCGCTTCGCGGTGCCCTCAGCTTATTCCTTCAGGCTATCGGGTCGGGCATGAGCCTGCATCCCTGCAGGCCACGCCCTCTCGGCGCATCCCTGCGCCTCGCCCCGGCCTTACGGAAACGCCTCGGCGATTTACAGCCGGACCAGGACATCGCTGTAATTTATTCATTTTCCTGATACAAAGCTCATCGCTTCAGGTTAATAAATTACTGGGCAGAGGGGATGCATAGCGTTTATTTCTGTAGTCCCGCAAATGCCGCCCGAATTTCCTCTTCCGGCAGCTGGATGCCAATAAACACCATCACGCTGCGTGGCGTTTCCTCACCCCACGGCCTGTCCCAGTCGGCGCTATATAAACGCTGTACACCCTGGAACAGCAGGCGGTTTGGTTCACCGTGTATCCACAGCATCCCTTTGTAGCGCAGCAGCTTGTCGGCAAACGACAGCAGCAGGTTCTCCATCACTCGCGAAACCTCGCCGATGTCCACCGGATAATCCAGCTCCACCACAATCGACGCCACGTCGTTTTGCTTATCTCCCATAAAGTGGAAGCGCGGCTTCGAGGTGACATTCTCTTCCAGCATAAAGCCATTGGTGTTGAACAGTTGAGACAGGTCGATATCCCCGTGCGTCACCCTGTAAATCGGGGCGCGGGAGTTGATGCGCGTCAGGCGCTCGCGCAGTTTTTCGCTCTCGCCCGCCACGTCGGTTTTGGTCAGCAGAATGCGGTCGGCATAACCCACCTGAGACTGAGCAATGGTGAACTGATTCATCTGTTCGTCGGCGTGGACGGCATCGACAAGCGCAATCACGCCGTCCAGCAGGTAGCGCTGGCAGAGGATCTCATGGGAGAAAAAGGTCTGAATAATTGGGCCGGGGTCAGCCATGCCGGTGCATTCAATCACCAGGCGGTCGAAATTGATGTCACCACGATCGCGGCTGTCTAGCAGGTCCAGCAGAGCGTCTTCCAGTTCGTTAGAGCGGGTGCAGCAGATGCAGCCGTTGGTCAGGGTTTTGATCTGCGTGGCGCGATCGCCGATCAGCTGATCGTCTACCGAAACTTCGCCAAACTCGTTTTCGATAACGGCGATTTTGAAGCCGTGCTGCTCGTTCAGAATATGGCGCAGCAGGGTGGTTTTACCTGCGCCGAGGAAACCGGTCAGCAGGGTGACGGCAATCGGGGTCATGGTGTCTCCTTTAGCAGCAGCGGACGCCGCCTTCTCCACTTCCGCCGTAGCGCGCTTCCTGACGCTCGCGGAAGAATTCGGTGTAGGTCATGTACGGCTTATCCGGATGGTTGGTCTTCATATGCTCAACGTAGTTGTCATAGTCCGGAATGCCAATCAGCATTTTCGCCGCCTGACCGAGGTATTTTTTTGCTTCGCCTAAGTTACCAAACATAACGTGTCCTGATAAGAACAAAGCCCCGCCGAAGCGGGGCTGGATATGACGTCATTAATGGTGTGAAGAGGTCTTCACGCCGCCTTCCGGCACCGGCACATACGGGGTTTCTTTATCCGTACGACCCTCGGCGTTACGCACTTTCAGCCAGGTTTTGATGCCGTAGAAGATGATGCTGTACACCACCACCAGGAACAGAATACTCAGACCCGCGTTGGTGTAGTTGTTCACCACGATATGGTTCATGTTGGCAATCTGCTGCGCAGTCAGGTCTGCGCCGCCTGCGGCAATCTTCTCTTTGTACTGGTTAGCCATAAAGAAGAAGCCTTCCAGCTGCGGGTTGGCACTGAACAGTTTCAGGCCAAGTGCCCAGGTGGTGCAGAGCAGCAGCCACAGCGCAGGGACCACGGTGACCCAGATGTATTTGGTGCGTTTCATCTTCACGAGGACAACGGTGCCGAGCACCAGAGCAACGGCTGCGAGCATCTGGTTAGAGATACCGAACAGCGGCCACAGGCTCTTCACGCCGCCCAGTGGGTCGACAACGCCCTGATACAGCAGGTAACCCCACAGGCCAACACAACCCGCCGTGCCCAGTACGCCCGCAACCAGAGAGTCGGTTTTCTTCAGGAATGGCACGAAGTTACCCAGCAGATCCTGCAGCATGAAGCGGCCAGCACGGGTACCGGCGTCCAGCGCGGTCAGGATGAACAGGGCTTCAAACAGAATACCGAAGTGGTACCAGAAGCCCATGTCCGCCCACGGCAGCACTTTGTGGAACACGTGCGCGATACCGACAGCCAGCGTTGGAGCACCACCTGCACGGTTCAGCACGGACGGTTCGCCGATGTCTTTCGCGGTCTGCATGATCTGCTCAGGCGAAATCACGAAGCCCCAGGAGCTGACGGTTGCTGCAGCATGTGCGCTTGCGTCTTTCAACTGCGCCATAATCAGCGCCGCGTTGTCACCACCCATCTCATGCAGGTTTGGCATGGTAATGCCCAGACCTGCTGGTGGGGTGTTCATTGCGAAGTACAGACCCGGTTCGATGATGGAAGCGGCAACCAGCGCCATGATCGCCACGAAGGATTCCATCAGCATTGCGCCGTAACCGATCAGGCGTGCGTCTTTCTCGTTCGCCAGCAGCTTCGGTGTAGTACCGGACGCAATCAGCGCGTGGAAGCCCGAGACCGCACCACAAGCGATAGTGATAAACAGGAACGGGAACAGTGCGCCTTTCCACAGCGGGCCAGTACCGTCGATGTACTGCGTCACGGCTGGCATTTTCAGATCCGGGTTAATCACCAGGATACCGATCGCCAGACCGACAATAACGCCGATTTTCAGGAAGGTTGCCAGGTAGTCACGCGGAGCCAGAATCAGCCAGACCGGCAGCAGGGCGGAGATAAATGCGTAACCGACCAGTGCGAAGGTGATAGTGGTGTCTTTGAAGGTCAGTGCCGGGCCCCAGTACGGGTCGTGTGCAATCACGCCGCCGAAGTAAATGGACGCAACCAGCAGCACAATACCAATCACCGACACTTCGCCCACGCGTCCCGGACGCAGGAAGCGCATGTAGATACCCATGAACAGTGCAATCGGCACGGTAGAGCAGACGGTGAAGACACCCCACGGGCTTTCGGCCAGCGCTTTCACCACGATCAGTGCCAGCACCGCAAGGATGATGATCATAATCAGGAAGCAGCCAAACAGGGCGATAGTTCCCGGCACGCGACCCATCTCTTCTTTGACCATCTCACCCAGAGAGGCACCGTTACGGCGAGAAGAGATAAACAGCACCATGAAGTCCTGTACCGCACCTGCCAGCACAACGCCTGCGAGCAGCCACAGGGTACCTGGCAGGTAGCCCATTTGTGCGGCCAGTACCGGCCCGACCAACGGGCCCGCGCCCGCAATCGCGGCAAAGTGGTGACCAAACAGCACGTAGCGGTTGGTTGGCACATAGTTCAGGCCGTCATTGTTTATGACCGCCGGAGTGGCACGCGTCGGGTCGAGCTTCATGACCTTCTGCGCGATGTACAAGCTGTAGTAGCGATAAGCCACAAGATAGACGGAAACAGACGCGACCACGATCCACAGGGCGCTTACGTGCTCGCCCCGGCGTAATGCGACAACCGCCAGACAAAAAGCGCCGAGGATCCCGAGTAAGGCCCAGGGCACGTGCTTCAGTAGTTTTTTAGTATCCATAATAGACCTGGTTTTTTATGTAAAGAAAAAAGGGTCAGGGTTCGTTGTGAGGAGGTGTTGATTAATGCTGGTGGGATCTTGCCAGAACGTCGCGTGTGTAAAGGAGGGTAAATGGATGAGTGGTTGAAAGTGCCAGGTAAGCGGTCAAAGGTGGCGGCGAGTGGTTCCGGTTCGCCGCCAGCGGTCGAAATTATGTGATTGAGATCACTTGGTTATGCGCGCTGCTCTCCATTGCCAGGTAGCTTTCCAGTGTTCGGATGAGTTTCTCCTTAAGCCAGCTCGGCTCCAGGATCTGAATGTCTGGCAGCCAGTAGAAAAGCAGCGGCAAGATCTGATTTTCGTGTGCCGCCTGACAGCGCAGCGTGACGCCGCCGTGTTGCTCCTCCAGCAACTCTTGCTCCGGCAGGAGATCGCGGCGCAGGAAGTAATGTGAAATATTATTTTTAATAAATATTTTCACTGCGAAAGTATCTTCCGACACCCAGGGGTCGAGGCTTTTTTCCAGCAGCTCGCGAGCATTCTCTTCAGGAGTGAAGGTGGTCGTATGAATATCAAGCCAGCTAATCTGACTCAATGAGAAGGATTTCAGTCTGCCATTCTCGGTGGCTTGTAAATACCATATATTTTTTTTGTTAATCAGTTTATAGGGATTAATCAGACGGGTTTTACTCTTATAAACGATCTGGCAAACATTATGGTTCTTAATCGATTTCTCGATTTTCGCTAAATGACGACGAATATCGCGTTGTACCGTGTGTTCTGCTTCATTCCCAAGGATAAGAATATGGTTTTCGTCAACGCGTGTTTCAAGTTTCTGCCAGAATTCCGTATTTCTTTCAGGGAAAAAGCTATCAGCATTCAGGAAGTTAGCCAGTGAGTGATGTAATCCTTGTCCGCCGGGAGATTGTGAAGAATGGATCAGTCGATATAGCCCATTACCGGTATGTTCAACAATCGGAGAGAGTGCATTTAAATCCCGGTAGACGGTACGCTCGGTAATTTTAAATTTTTCCATTAGCGCACTGCGGTTTACCACACCGTTTAAATGTAGTTCAACCAGAATATCGACCAGACGTTCAGCCGAGCGGCTCCGCGTCGTTTTAGCCATAAGGTCATCCTGTATATTTGTGTATGCGCTGAATGATGCGGATGGCACTGACAACAGATGTCAGTATTCAGGCACAGAAAATTTCTCTTATGGTTATATAACGGCGTGATTTAGTGGAAACCTTAGGAATTTTTGTGGAAAGCGGCGCTGGCCGGAAAAAAGGCCAGCGCGAGAGGGGGTTATACTGCGGCTTCCGTCTCCATCATGACCGGGTGAAAACGGCGTTTGAAGTAGATCAGGCCATGTTCCGCGTCACTCAGAATGATATTTTTAATTTCAACGAGATAGACAAGATGCGTACCGATGGTTTGCACCTGGCTTATCTCGCCCTCAAGGCTGGCCAGCGCGCCTTTCAGCACCGGTTGTGCCAGCGCACCGTTCTGCCAGCAGGAGAGCGCAAAGCGGTCCTCCATTGCCATACCGGTCATTCCGGCGAAGTGGCGAGCCATTATCTCTTGCTCATGGTTCAGCACGTTAACGCACAGCCTGCCGTTGCCCTGAAATACCGGGTTCATGGCGCTATTGGCGTTGATGCACACCATCAGCGATGGTGGCGTGTCCGTTACCGAGCAGACGGCGGTGGCGGTGATCCCGCAGCGACCAGCTTCACCCTCGGTGGTGATAACATTCACTGCGGCCGACAGGCTGGCCATCGCATCGCGAAAACGCAGACGTTGTTCTGATTGCATTGTCATCTCCCGCTGCGTTATTTCAGCAGCTTATCCAGCATGTTGATATCGCTGTTGTTGTGCAGGTGCGGCACCGTCCAGCCGTGTTGGTCGTACTCGGACATGCAGCGGTCGACCATTGCCATCATCTTGTCCATGTTGCCGGAGCTCTGCGCCTGACGCAGACACTGCAGGCGGATCTCATCCTGGCTACCGGAGTAGTTGATTTCGTACAGCTCGTGACGGCCGCCAAATTCGCTGCCGATGGCGTCCCACATCAGTTTTAAAATCTTGATGCGTTCGACGTGATCCATACCGTTGGAGCCGCGCACGTATTTCGCCAGATACTGGTCGATCTGCGGGTTGTTCAGATCCCGGGCACTGGACGGCAGGTAGATCAGACCGGACGTCACGTTACGTTCGATGATGTTCTTGATCTTCGCGTAGGCCATCGGCGCCATTACGCGGTAGGTTTGCAGCGCGGCGTGATCCGGCAGATACGCACCGTTGACCCACGGCGTGGCTTCAGAGCACATGGAGTCGCTCAGCGCCCAGAACATGTTGCGCCAGGCCACCACTTCGCCGAGATCTGCCTGCACGCCGCGGAACTCCAGGGTACCGGTACACTCCAGGGATTTCTTCAGCAGGGCAGTGATGAAGTCGAGCTTCACCGCCAGACGTACGCAGGCCTGCAGCGGGTACATACGGGCAAAGCCACCTTCCATTGTCCAGCGACGGCAACGGTCGAAATCGCGGTAGATCAGCACGTTTTCCCACGGGATCAGCACATTGTCCATCACCAGGATCGCGTCGTTCTCGTCGAAGCGGCTGGAGAGCGGGTAGTCGTACGGGGAGCCTGTTGCGCCTGCCACCATCTCGTAAGAGGCGCGGGAGATCAGCTTCACGCCTTCGGCATCCATCGGGGCGACGAACATCAGTGCGAAGTCCGGGTTTTCGCCCATCACCTGCGCGGAGCCGAAGCCAATCATGTTGTAGTGAGTCAGCGCCGAGTTGGTGGCCACCACTTTCGCACCGCTGACGATAATTCCCGCGTCGGTCTCTTTCTCCATCTTGATGTAGACATCTTTCACTTCATCGGCGGGTTTATGGCGATCGATCGGGGGGTTAACGATCGCGTGGTTGAAGTACAGGCCGGTTTCCTGAATGCGGGTGTACCAGTTGCGAGCGTTCTGTTCGAACTGACCGTAGAAGGCCGGGTTAGCGCCGAGCGCGCAACCAAATGCCGCTTTGTAATCCGGCGTGCGCCCCATCCAGCCGTAGCTCAGGCGCGACCACTCGGCGATGGCATCACGCTGCTGGCGCAGGTCGTCGGCGCTTTTCGCCACGCGGAAGAACTTATGGGTATAGCCGCCACTGCCCGTATCGGTACCCCAGCACAGCGTGTCCTGCATGTCCGGCTTGTGCAGGGCATCGTACATCTGCGCGATGGAGGCTGCCGCATTACGAAATGCCGGGTGGGTGGTGACGTCTTTGACGCGCTCGCCGTAGATATAAATCTCACGACCGTCCTGCAGGCTTTTTAAATACTCTTCGCCGGTTAACGGGCGTTTGGCATCAGCGCGGAAATCTTCTGGCTTCATAGGGACCTCGTATCGGAATAGGGTTGTTAAATTTATGTTTTGTTTTTGTTGTTTAATTGAAGCGTGAGAGGGGAGGAACGTGAAGGGACGATTGGGACAACGGCGGGTACTTTTCGCGAGAGATCGCAGAGTGTGATTTCCCTCACCCTAACCCTCTCCCAGAGGGAGAGGGGACGGTTACTCCCTCTCCCTTTGGGAGAGGGCAGGGGGGTGGGGAACAGGTGACACCGGTACTTTCTGCGCCCGATAGCTGCTCGGCGAGCACCCCACTAAACGGTTAAAAAAGCGGGCAAAATAGGCCGGATCTTTAAACCCGAGCTGCCAGGCAATCTCACTGACCGCGCTGTCGGAGAAGAGCAGCAACCGCCTGGCTTCGCGCAGCTGGCGGTCGAAGATCAGCCGCTTCGGCGGACGGTTGGCAAAGCGGCGGCAGATATCGGTCAGACGGGATTCGGTGAGATGAAGTTCGCTGGCATATTCCGGCACCGTCCAGTGCTGGTGGTAGTGCGCATCAATCAGTTGCGTAAAGCGCTGGAAAAGTTTGAGCTCGCCGCGCATCCCGCCTGAAGCATGGTCGTCGAGCTTCGCGTTGCGCAGCAGCAGGGTGAACACCGCCTGTGCCAAAAGTGCCAGCGTATGTTCACGTCCGGGCAGCTGTTCCGTGGATTCGCGTTCGATCAGCCGCCAGTAGTGTTTCAGCGCCGCCAGTTCATCCGGTTTGTCGGCCAGGGACAAGCAGATCCCCGGCAGGCCGAACGTTTCACGCGTGCCGGGGTAGAGCACTTCCAGCAGCGGCCAGATCAGATCCTCGCGCACGGTCAGGACATGCCCGTCGCTGTCAGATTCGGTGATAAACGCGTGCGGCACCGACGGTGGCGTAAGGACGAAAAGCGGCGCCTGCACCGAATAGCGGTGATCGTCGAGCTGAAGTTCAATCTGCCCGGTATCAAGAAAGTGCATCTGAAAATACTGGTCGTGACGATGCGCCTGCATGTCGCGGCCAAAAAAGGCCGCCATGCGCGCGAACGACTGGTAGTGCACATCGTCGGTGCCCAGACTTTCGTCGTACTCCTTGCTGATATCAATGTTGGCGATGGGGCTCTGGCACATGGCCGCTCCTCTGCTGCTCCCGGTGCGTCATCGGGATGCGTGTTAATACCAGCGCACCGACCACCAGCAGCCCGGCGACAAACCACAGCCCTGAACTGAAGCTTCCTGTCGCATCACGCAGAATGCCGATCAGCAGCGGGCTGACGGCAGATCCCACGTTGCCGATGGCATTGATCACCGCCAGTGCCACCGCGCGGGATTGCAGGCTAATAACCTGATCCGGCGTGGTCCAGAATATCGCCATGGCGGTAAACGATCCGGTTGAGGCCATGATGATGCCAAGTAGTTGGATCAGACTGTGATCCGTCGCCGAGGCCAGCATCCATCCCGCCGCCGCGAACAGATACGGCAGGATGGTGTGCTTTTTTCGCTCTTTCAGCCTGTCGGAGCGGCGGCTCCACCAGATCATCCCGAGGATGGTACAAAACTGCGGGATCGCCGCCAGCAGGCCGATCACGATATTGCTGCTGTGGCTGTTAAAGCTTTGCAGGATCTGCGGCGTCCAGATGTTGATTGCACTCAGCGTGTTGGTCAGACAGAAGTAGGCCAGGGTGTAGAGCAGCACCGCAGGGGTCAATACTTCACGCAGCGTCGAGCGCGGCGTGGCGGAATGCGCAACGGCAAGCTCCTGTTCGCGGGCGATCATGGTTTTGAGCGCCTGCTTTTCGTCATCATCAAGCCAGGTGGCCTGATCCGGCGTGTCGTTAAGGAAGAACCAGGTCACTACGCCAAGCACCACGGACGGCAGGCCTTCCAGCAGGAACAGCCACTGCCAGCCTTTCAGGTTCCATAGCCCGTCCATAGCCAGAATGTACCCGGAGAGGATCGAGCCGAGCATCATGGTCACCGGCATGGCAATCATAAACAGCGCGTTGGCGCGGGCACGGTGATACGCCGGGAACCACCAGGTGAGATAGACCAGGATCCCCGGCAGGAAGCCGGCTTCGGCAATGCCCACCAGCATACGCAGGACGTAGAGCGTCTGCGGGCTGGTGGCGAACATGGTGCTGGTCGAGGCAATACCCCACACCACCATGATCCCGGCGATCCAGCGGCGTGCGCCGATCCTGGCCAGCATGATGTTGCTCGGGATCCCACACAGCACGTAGGTGACGTAAAACAGCGTTGCCGCCAGGCCAAACATGGTGGAGGTCAAGCCCAGATCTTTGCCCATCGTCAGCCCGGCAAAGCCAATGTTAATGCGGTCGAGAAACGAGAAGACAAACAGGATAAAGAGAAACACGATCAAGCGACGGAACAGTTTGTTAATGACGCGATGTTCAACAGCTTTATTATTTTGCAGGGTAGAGGTCGTCATGGTGCGCTCCAGATCTTACGTTTAGTAGACGGATTTATTGTTATTAACTGACGTAACCGGTTTTTCGATAAATCTTGCAGCCAGGGCTTCGGCGCTGCGGGCGAGCAGGGTGGTATCAACGCCGACGGCGACAAACAATGCGCCGAGTTCGAGATAGCGTTTTGCCAGCGCTTCATTCGCCATCAGGATGCCGGGCGCTTTACCTGCGTCGCGTATCTGGGCAATGGCCTGTTCGATAGCGGCCTGTACGTCCGGGTGCTGCGGATTACCCGCAAAACCCATGTCGGCGCTGAGATCCGCCGGGCCGATAAACACCCCGTCGACCCCTTCCACGTCCAGGATCTGCGGCAGATTTTTTAGCGCCTCGCGGGTTTCGATTTGCACCAGTACGCACATGGCATCGTTCGCCTGTTGCAGGTAATCCGGGATACGGTTCCAGCGCGACGCACGGGCCAGCGCGCTGCCCACACCGCGAATACCCGCAGGGGGATAACGGGTAGCGCTTACCGCCAGCCGGGCTTCATCGGCGTTTTGCACCATCGGTACCAGCAGGGTTTGCGCGCCCACGTCGAGCAGCTGTTTGATCTGCACGGGATCGTTCCACGACGGGCGCACGACCGGCTGGCTGGCGTAAGGCGCAATTGCCTGTAGCTGCGTTAAGACGGTTTGCACATTGTTTGGTGCGTGTTCACCGTCGATCAGCAGCCAGTCGAAGCCCGCGCCTGCCAGCAGTTCGGCGCTGTAGCTGCTGGTCAGCCCCAGCCATAACCCAATTTGCGGCGTTCCGGATTTCAGCGCCGCTTTGAATGCGTTTTGCATGGTTGTCTCCTAGACGAAGCGGCAACTGATGGAGCCCATGTTGCCGTAGTCGACATGGAAGGTATCGCCCTTGCTGGCAGCCACCGGGCGGGTAAACGAACCGCCGAGGATGATTTGCCCCGGTTCAAGCTGCACGTCGTACGGGGCCAGTTTGTTCGCCAGCCACGCCACGCCGTTCGCCGGATGGTTCAGCACGCCTGCTGCGACGCCGGTCTCTTCGATCACGCCGTTGCGATAGAGCAGGGCGGAGATCCAGCGCAGATCCAGCTCGTCGGGTTTAATCGGGCGCCCACCGAGGATCACCCCAGCGTTGGCGGCGTTGTCGGAGATGGTGTCGAACACTTTGCGCGGGCGTTGGGTGTCGGGATCGATGTTGTGGCAGCGGGCGTCGATCAGTTCCAGCGCCGGGATCACGTAATCCGTAGCGTTGTAGACGTCGAAGATCGTGCAGTTCGGGCCGCGCAGCGGTTTGGCCAGCACGAAGGCCAGCTCCACTTCGATGCGCGGAACGATAAAGCGATCGACAGGGATGTCGCTGCCGTCGTGGAAGAACATGTCGTCCAGCAGCGCGCCGTAATCCGGTTCGCTGATCTGCGAGCTGGCCTGCATCGCTTTGGAGGTCAGGCCGATCTTGTGGCCTTTCAGCACGCGGCCTTCGGCGATTTTCAGGCTGACCCATTCGCGCTGCACGGCGTAGGCGTCGTCGATGGTGATCGTCGGGTAGTCCAGCGAGATCTGGCGGATCTGCTCGCGGGATTGCTCCGCCTGGTGCAGACGATGGGCGATCAGGGTATGGGTGTGTTTATCGAGCATGGCGTATCCTTTGTGCGGCTGTTGCCGGGTGGCGCTTCGCTTACCCGGCCTACGTTCGAGCCGTTGTAGGCCCGGTAAGCGAAGCGCCACCGGGCGAAAAGATGTCTACTTAAACAACGCGTGCACGTTGTTTTGTTTGTAATTGAGCGTCGGGTGAAGCTCGTCGAGCTCAAACGACAGCGCCAGATAGCGAGCCGCCATCAGATCCGCGAAATGCGTTTTGATAAGCGCAAACAGCATCTCACCCACGGCCTCACGGCTCTCCAGGCTTCGCCCGGCACCGATTTTCAAGGTCATGTGTACAAAGGCGTAATCATGTTTGCCGTCGGCCATCTGCCAGGTATCCAGCCAGTGCGCGCGGCTGCGGATGCCCCCGAGCGGGAAAATGCCCGTGGCGGCCAGCGCCTCGTTCACTTTGGCGAACAGTCCCGGCAGGTCGGCCTGCTCGCGGATATTGTCGGTACATTCAGCGATAAAATGCGGCATGGTGGCTCCTTAAGCGGGCAGTGGGAAAACAGCGTTGACCTGGCCGGTGCCGGAGCTGGCAAACAGCTCGGTGAGAAACTCCACCTTGCCGTCGTAATTGTCCCAGCCGAGCATCCCCAGCAGCATCACCGTGTCGTGCATATTGCCTTCCCCATAGCAGTAGTCGGCGTACTCCGGCAGCATGCTGCAAAACTCTTTGAACTGGCCTTCGCGCCACAGCTTCACCACGCGCTCGTCCATCTGGCGGTCGAACTCGCGGGTGTAGCTGTTCATCCCTTCTTCCGCGCGCTGGTCGTCAATAAAGCGGTGCGACAGCGACCCGCTCGCCAGTACCGCGACCGTGCCGTCGTATTTCTCAATCGCGCTGACGATGGCTTCGCCGAGCCTGCGGCTGTCGGCGAAGTCGTGAACGGTGCAGAACGCTGAAATGGAGATCACTTTGAAGTGCTTGTCGCTGTTCATGTAGCGCATCGGCACCAGCGTGCCGTACTCCAGCTTCAGGCTCGGGATGTTGTGCGCTTTGGCGCGCACGCCAAGCTTCACCGCTTCGTCGGCGATAAGCTGGCCGAGCGCCGGGTTACCGTCGTAGTCGTAGGTCATGTCGCGGATAAAGTGCGGCAGCTCGTTGCTGGTGTAGATGCCGGAAAAATGGTCCGCACAGTTAATGTGGTACGCGCTGTTCACCAGCCAGTGGGTGTCGAAAACAATAATGGTATCGACGCCCAGCTCGCGGCAGCGCTTGCTGATCTCTTTGTGTCCGTCGATGGCCGACTGACGGCAGCCGTGGTTTTTCCCCGGCAGCTCAGAAAGGTACATCGACGGAACGTGGGTAATTTTTGCCGCTAACGCTAACGTGCCCATATCAGACTCCCCATTTTGGAATCGGATGGTCGCCCATAGAGATGCAGACGTTCTTCATCTCCGCAAACACTTCGAAGCTGTACTCGCCGCCCTCGCGGCCGGTGCCGGAGGCCTTCACGCCGCCAAACGGCTGGCGCAGGTCGCGCACGTTCTGAGTGTTCACAAACACCATGCCCGCTTCGATATTGCGCGCCAGGCGCAGCACTTTGCTCACGTCCTGGGTCCAGATGTACGACGCCAGACCGTACTCCACGTCGTTGGCCAGACGCAGGCCTTCCGCTTCGTCTTTAAACGGCAGCAGGCACGCCACCGGCCCGAAGATCTCCTCCTGTGCCACGCGCATACGGTTATCGACGTCCGCGAGCACGGTTGGGCGCAGGAAGTTGCCGCCTCTCAGGTGCGCAGGCAGATCGGTCGGTTTATCCGGCCCGCCGGCCAGCAGGGCCGCGCCTTCTTCAATACCGAGACGGATGTAGCCGGAGACTTTCTCCCAGTGCTGCTGGCTGATCAGCGCGCCGACCTGAGTGTTCGGATCGGTCGGGTCGCCCACGCGCAGGCGGTTGGCGCGTTCCGCGAAGCGTTTGACGAATTCCGGGTAGATGCTCTGCTGAATGAAGATGCGCGAGCCCGCGGTGCAGCGCTCGCCGTTGATAGAGAAAATGGTGAACAGGGCGGCATCCAGGGCGCGCTCGATATCGGCATCTTCAAAAATCAGCACCGGGGATTTACCGCCCAGCTCCATGGAGTATTTCTTCAGCCCGGCGTTTTTCATGATATTGCGCCCGGTAGCCGTACCGCCGGTGAATGACACGGCGCGCACGTCGCGATGACGCACCAGCGCATCGCCCGCCGTTGCACCGTAGCCCTGCACTACGTTCAGCACGCCCGCCGGAATGCCCGCCTCCAGCGCCAGCTCGCCCAGACGGTCGGCGGTCAGCGGGGAAAGCTCAGACATCTTCAGCACTGCGGTATTGCCCAGCGCGAGGCACGGCGCAACCTTCCAGGTGGCAGTCATAAACGGCACGTTCCACGGCGACACCAGCGCACAAACGCCCACCGGCTGCACCAGGGTGTAGTTGAGCATCTTGTCGTCAACCGGGTAGGTCTTGCCGTTCATCTGCTGGCACACCTCGGCGAAAAACTCGAAGTTGTGCGAGGCGCGTGGGATCAGCACGTTTTTAGTCTGGTGGATCGGCAGGCCGGTGTCGGCGGTCTCCATGGCGGCGATCTCAGGGACGTTCTGGTCGATCAGATCGCCCAGACGACGCATCAGGCGCGCGCGCTCTTTCATCGGCAGGTTAGCCCATTTCGGGAATGCCTCTTTTGCCGCCGCTACGGCCTGGTTCACTTCGGCTTCGCCGCCGGAAGCGACTTCTGCCAGCACCTCGCCAGACGCCGGGTTAGTGGTGCGGAAGTAGTCACTTCCCGCCACGTTTTTACCGTTGATCCAATGGTTTATCTTTTTCATTTTGTCGTCTCCTCACTGACAATTCGGTTCACCAGGCGGCCCACGCCTTCTACTTCCACCACCACTTCGTCACCCGGCACCACGTCGGAAAGCCCTTTCGGCGTGCCGGTGGCAATCATGTCGCCCGGCTGCAGGGTCATAAATTCGCTCAGGTACGCAATCAGGAACGGGATGCTGAAGATCAGGTCTGCCGTGGTGCCTTCCTGGCGTAATTCGCCGTTAACAAAGGTGCGAAGGGCCAGGTTGTGCGGGTCGGGAATGGCCGCTTTCGGCACGATGTTGGGGGAAATCGGCGTCAGCCCGTCGCGGCTTTTGACGCGCAGATTCGGGCGATAGTAATTTTCGAGATAGTCGCGGATGGCGTAGTCGTTGCACACCGTATAGCCCGCCACGTAGTCCATCGCGTCGGCTTCACTCACCTTGCGGGCGGTTTTGCCGATGACCACCACCAGCTCCGCCTCGTAGTGCATGTACTCAACGTTGTCCGGGCGTACCGACGTCTGGTTATCACCGTTAAAGGTGTTCGGGGCTTTGATAAACACCAGCGGCTCGGTGGGCGGTTTGAAGTCCAGTTCGCTGGCGTGATCGGCGTAGTTCAGCCCCAGAGCAAACAGCGTGGCATGCGGGTGCGGGCCGTGTGCGATGGCTACGTCGCGTTCATTCACCACCGGGTTTTCCAGCGGGGGAAAACCTTTCGCCAGAATGCGCACGCGATCGCCGGGCTGCAGGGAGACGCGGGAATGCGGAGTACCGAGCAGAATGGCATCACCGGGATTGAGGGTGGCGAATTCGCTCAGGGCGCTGAGCAGTTCGGCGGCGTTGCGCTGCAAATCGGCCGTGTTCCAGTGGTCGGCTTCGCGACCGTTGATTTCGGTGATGATGGTCAGGTTATCGACGTTATCAACGGCGACAAGCTCACCCAGCGGACAAAAACCGTCACGGCATTTGGCCTTAATCGCCGGGCGGTAGAAACTCTCTTCCGGCAGGCTCACTTCATTGGCTAACGCATATCCCGCGATGTATGCCGCCGCGTCTTCCACGCGCACCTTGCTGGCAGTTTTGCCCACGACCAGTGCCACCGTCGCACCGCTTAACACCGTTTCACCTTCTGGGAACGGAATGGGCTCGCCTGCGCGGATCACGGTGTTATGCGGTTTGATAAACCACACCGCCGTTTTTGGCGGCGTGGTGTAGGGGGCTTTTTCAAACGCGTCGCGCCATGCATCACGCTGGCTTTGATGGTTCAATGCGACGGCAAAAACAGTACCTTTCATTGACTACTCCTCACCCTGAAAGTCCGGGTTGTGATTTCGTTAATATGTTAATGATTTGGTTTTATGCTTTTGCTGTTCGTTTCGCAATCAGAAGTGAAAAATTTGTGATATGAATAACAATAAATTTACATATAGATAATTAAATATTTATTTATCATGCAGTTAATAAAATAGGGTTGTTTCTGTTAGACTTTTTGACGTAAAACGAGTTGTTTATAAAAACATCTTTTGTGTGATTGTTTACTTGTTAATAACTGGTGGGGAGAGGCTATGCATGATTCATTAACCATCGCGCTGTTGCAGGCGCGGGAAGCGGCGATGTCTTACTTCCGCCCGATCGTGAAGCGGCATAACCTGACCGAACAGCAGTGGCGGATTGTGCGCGTGCTGGCTGAACATCCGTCGATGGATTTCCACGACCTCGCATTTCGGACCTGTATTTTGCGCCCGAGCCTGACGGGTATTCTGACGCGCATGGAGCGCGACGGGCTGGTGCTGCGCTTAAAGCCGGTGAACGACCAGCGCAAGCTGTACGTGTCGCTGACCAAAGAGGGGAACGCGCTGTACGAACACGCCCAGGCGCAGGTGGAAGAGGCCTACCAGCAGATTGAAGCGGAATACACGCCGGAGAAAATGAAACAGCTAACGGCGCTACTGGAAGAGTTCATCGCGCTCGGCAATCGCCATATTGCCGAACGCGGGGAAGAGGAGTAACTCAGCCCTCCGGTTTTGCCAGGTGGATCAGCGTGTCGATTCGCGCGGGGGAAAGCGGCTCGCGCGGGTGCGGCAGCGGCCAGCCGTACAGCCAGCGGGCGCTGGTGGCGCAGGTTTTCCCCTGACAGGCACCCATGCCACAGCGCGAGGCGAGCTTTGCCGCCTGCCAGCTCTCTGCATGTTGCACATCGCCGCAGCGCACATCTTCGCAGCGACAGAGCAGGGTGTCGGCAGTGGCAACCTCTTTTAGCGATTCCGGTAAGGCGAAGGTGGCATGGAGCGCCCGGGCAAAACGCTGCCAGCGGGTACGGGCGGCGATGGCTTTTTCCGCCTTCCCGGGGTTATCCGCCGCGATATAGCCCGCAATTTCCCCCTCGGCCAGCGCCAGCTCGCTGCCGCCAAAGCCGGTGCATTCTCCCGCAGCATAGATATCCTCCACGCTGGTGCGTTGAGACGCATCGACCCGGATCGCCTGATTTTCTGTTGTGCAGCCGAAGATAAGACCCGGCTCGAGATTGGGCACCAGTCCGTAGCCGATCGCCAGCCTGTCACAGGCTATCTCCTGATTTTTCCCGCCGTGGCGTACGGTCACGGACTGGAGATGCGCATCTCCCCGGGCGTGGATGACCTGGCTTCCCGGGCGATAGTGAGCCGGAAAAAGCTCGCCGAGCTGGAGCAGTTTTTCTGGCCAGCGCCAGAGCCCAGCCGCGAACCGGGCCAGCGCGCTCACCGGCGCCTGTTCGATGATGGCGACGATATTTCCGCCTGCGCGTTTCACCGTACCGGCGACCGCCAGCAGCAGTGGCCCGCTGCCGGCAATGACGACCCGCTCGCCGTTGAGCGGCAGGCCATGTTTAATCTGTGCCTGTAGCCCACCGGCTCCCGTTACGCCGGGAAGCGTCCAGCCAGGAAACGGCAGGGAGAGTTCCCGTGCGCCGCAGCATAAAATTAACCGCTGCCAGCGGATCTCGCCGCAACTGTCTGCGGTTTCAAAAACAACGCAATGCGATTCAGGGCGGGCAATCAACCGGGCGCCGTTCAGTAGCGTAATGCCCGGCTGTTCCGCCACTGCCTGCCGCAGGCGTAAGGCGCGCGGAGGCAGCGAAACCTGCGGACCATCACGCCAGATTTGCCCCCCAGGGCGCGGGTTGTCGTCAAGCACCATCACCGACTTTCCACAGCGTGCAGCGGCCAGTGCTGCCGACAGCCCGGCTGGCCCGGCACCGAGGACAAGGATCTCGCACTCAAACGTTCGCATGTTGGCTCCTTTCAATCACCATGTCGGGCTGGCATTCCGTCTGGCAGGCCAGCACCCGTCGTCCATTCACCGTGACGCGACACTCCTGGCAAACGCCCATGCCGCAGAAGGGTGCGCGCAGCTCACCGCTGACTGAACTTCGCGTCACGCCGCTACCCGTGAGTGCCAGCGCCGCTGCGATGCTGATGCCAGCAGGAACGTCGCAGGGTTCGCCTTCGATAATCAGCTTCAGGGTCGTCATGCAATGGCCTCCTGTTTTTGCAGCCGCGCGGGGAGCCAGGCATCCGGTGAAACGGGTGAGCGTTCGCCGAGGATCTGCGCGCAGAGCAGTTCGGCGGTTGCGGGGGCGGTGGTGACACCCAGCCCTTCGTGCCCCAGTGCCAGCCAGATACCCGGCCGTGCAGGATGCGGGCCGATGAGCGGGTTGCCGTCTGCCGACGCGGCGCGAAAGCCGCTCCAGCAGCGAATGATATTGAGGTTATCCAGAGAGGGGAGAAAATGGCGCGCGCGTGTCAGCATGGTGGCCAGAAGCGGTAAATCCAGCTCGCGGTCGGTATTATCGAACTGGCGGGAAGAGCCAATCAGCAGTTGCCCGGTGGGACGCGGCTGGACGTTAAACGCCACCGAGGTGCCGCCCGCATGGGCGCTGGCACCGTATCCCAGCTCTACCAGCTGGTGGCTGAGCAACGGGGTGTAGCGATCGGTGATCGCCAGTTGGCCTTTTTTCGCCCGTAGCCAGTTTTCGCCAAGCAGCGCGTTGGCCCCCAGACCGCAGGCGATGACGATGGCGCGCGCGCGCAGGCGTTTGCCGCTGTGCAGGGTGACGTAGGGGGCATCGACTGCGAGGGCGCGATCGCGAAGATGCGTGACATCGGCATCATCAATTAACCAGCGAGCGACGTTTGGCGCGTAGACAATCCCGTCTCCGGGCACCCACAGCCCGCCGCTGAGCCGGGAGGTGAGCAGGGGTTCACGTGCGGCAAGCTGGTCGCGGGTCTGCATGTCGCTGGCGACCTGGTGTTGCGCCATCCGCCGTTGTTTTTCTTCTGCCAGTTCAAGCTCCTGCGGCGTTTCCGCCAGCCACAGCGTGCCACACCCGCGCCAGGCGCAGCTTTCCGGCATCCGGGGCGTCAGTTCCCGCCAGCGTGCCAGAGACCAGGCAGAAAGGGTAAGCTCGGCGGGGTCGTCATCCATGCACACCAGATGTCCCATCCCTGCTGCCGTTGCGCCCGCGTTACCGTCGTCGATCAGCGTGACCCGCTGCCCGCGCTTTGCCAGTTGCCAGGCACAGGCGGCACCGACGATCCTGGCACCAATGACAATGACGTCGGTGTCGGTCACAACGTAATCCCCCAGCGGAACGGATCGCCAGGATTGAGGATCAACCGGTTATCGCCGCAGACCCATGCCTCACCACGGATCGTCGGGATGATCTTGTTGCCATGCGGCACGAAATGGGCGGTAAATTCGCTGCCGATGATGCTCGCCTGTCGCCAGGTTTCTCCCGGCCTGAGTTTGCCGTCTTCTGCCAGACAGGCCAGCTTGGCGCTGGTGCCGGTGCCGCAGGGTGAGCGATCCCAGGCTTTTCCCGGACAGAGCACAAAGCTGCGGCTGTCCGCGCGGTCATCCTCCGCGAAGAGCTCAATATGGTCGATAATGCCGTCATGTTCACCGCGAATACCTGCACGTTCTAACCCTTCCCGGATCGCCCAGGCATACTCCGTTAACTGGGGTATCTTGTCCGGCGTCACTGCAAAAGGATGATCGTTGACGAGGAAGAACCAGTTTCCGCCCCAGGCGATATCCCCCGTGACCGTACCGTGAGCGGTTTCAACCTGCACCTGTTTGCGCCAGCGATACGCCGGGACGTTTTCTACCGAAACGCTGCCATCGTCGTGCAGCGTGGCGGTCACATCACCCACCGGGGTTTCAATCAGATGTTTGCCGGGCTGAATGCGGCCAAGCCAGGCCAGCGAGGCGACAAGCCCGATCGTCCCGTGACCGCACATGTTCAGAAAACCGCTGTTGTTGAAGAAGATGACCCCCGCCGTGGCCTTCGGCGACACCGGTTCACAGAGCAGAGCGCCGACCAGGACATCGTTGCCGCGCGGCTCAAGAATGATGGCTTTCCGCCAGTCGTCGTAGTCGCGGGCGAAGCGGTCCCGGCGCTCGGCCATGTTTCCAGCGCCCAGATCCGGAAAACCGTCGATGACCAGGCGGGTCGGTTCGCCGCCGGTGTGGGAGTCAATTACTCTCAGTTCGCTGTGCTGCGCTGTCATGGGATCTCCGGAAAGTTAACACCTTGTTGCTAAATGCTGGCGTAAGGCCGGGATTCCTGCTTGATCGCTTTCGTCACCAGAAATGACGAAATCAGCACAGTGACCGGTTTCATTCTTAAGTGAAATTCATATTTATTTCTTATTAATCATTCTGTTGATGGTGTGGTAAACCAAAAGTAGCGACTGTGCCAGTGAATGAAACAGGGTAAATCATAAACCTGTGGCAGGATCGCAAAACGCGGTAAGGGCGCTTGATGAGTTAACGAAAAGTTAATAAAGATCCAGCTCACCGATCGGGAGGAAGCGTGATGTCCTGTGTGATTGATGATGTGCTGGCACCGTCGCCAGCGCTGGAAGTGGCTGAACTGAGTCAGATTTGTGAAGGGCTGGCGCGCCAGCGTCCGGACAATATCCAGACCTTGCTTCATGCGATGGCGTTGATTGCGCCACTGCTCAACGCCATTCCTAATGTGGTGTTTTTTGTCAAAGACGTGCAGGCGCGCTATCTGATGGTCAATATGACCCTGGCGCGTCGCTGCGGATTTAAGACGGTGGCTTCGCTGCTGGGGAAAACCTCTGCCGATGTTTTTCCTTCCGCGCTGGGGCAGGGCTATACCGAGCAGGATATGCGGGTGCTGCGCGAAGGGGTGACGCTGCGCGATCAGCTGGAGATGCATCTCTATAACGGCCGTGAGCGCGGCTGGTGTCTGACCCAGAAACTGGCGCTGCGGGATGCGCAGGGCCAGGTGATCGGCATGGCGGGCATTTCACATGACCTCCAGGAAGCGCAGGCGCGACACCCGGCGTGGCAGCGGCTGGCGATCGTCGACGATCATATCCGCAAGCATTACCACCGGCCGATCGCCATGGAGGAGCTGACCGCGCTGAGCGGTATGTCGGTGGCGCAAATTGAACGCTACTGTAAGCGCATTTTCCACCTCACCCCGCGTCAGATGATACACAAAGTCCGTCTGGAAAAAGCGACCGAGCTGCTGGCGGGCGATACGCCGATTACCGATATTGCCCTGCAGTGTGGCTATACCGATCACAGCGCCTTTAGCCGCCAGTTCAAGGCCATGACCGGCTCTACGCCGCGTGATTTTCGCGTCACGCTGGCTGGGTAAGACAAACGCACTGTGCTAATTTCGTCATCAAAGAGGAGGAAAACCACCAAGCCGTCGGACGCCTGAAACGTCAATCTGTCAGTGAATATTCACCATTCATTCACTTTGACTTAACAAATTGACGACAAGGAACCGAACATGAGCAAGAAAGCCATTCACTGGAGCGGTGTATTCCCGGCAGTCAGCACCCAGTTTCGCAGCGATTACTCTCTCGACCTGGATGCCACCCATACGGTGATGAAAAACCTGGTCAAGGATGGTGTTTCCGGCCTGGTGGTGTGCGGCAGCGTGGGCGAGAACACTTCTCTGACCACGCAGGAAAAGCTGCAAATTATCGAAGTGGCGAAAGACGCGGCGGGTGGACAGATCCCGGTTATCGCCGGTGTCGCAGAATTTACCACCGCCTTTGCGCAGAAGATGGCGAAAGAGGCCGAGCGTGTGGGCGTTGACGGTATTATGGTGATGCCTGCGCTGGTGTACTCTTCAAAACCGCATGAAACAGCGGCCCACTTCCGCAGCGTGGCAACCGCCACTGACCTGCCAATCATGGTGTATAACAACCCGCCAATCTACAAAAACGACGTGACGCCGGATATCCTGGCGACGCTCGCTGACTGCGACAACATCGTCTGCTTTAAAGACTCTTCCGGCGATACCCGCCGCTTTATCGACCTGCGTAATTCCGTTGGCGACCGCTTTGTGCTGTTTGCCGGGCTGGATGACGTGGTGGTCGAGAGCATCGCCGTGGGGGCAGAAGGCTGGATCTCGGGGATGTCGAACGCGTTCCCACGTGAAGGGGAGACGCTGTTCCGCCTGGCAAAACAGCAGCGCTATGAAGAAGCGATGGCGCTTTACCGCTGGTTTATGCCGCTGCTGCATCTGGATGCGCGTCCGGATCTGGTGCAGTGCATCAAGCTTTGCGAAGAGCTGTTGGGCCGCGGCAGCGCGATTACCCGTCCGCCGCGCCTGGCGCTGGAAGGGGAAACCCGTGCGCAGGTGGTAGCGATTGTCGAGAAGGCGCTGGCGACTCGCCCACAGCTGCCTGACGTCGGCCTTTAAGCACAGGAGTGACGATGACTTTATCTCTCTCTGTTTCAGGCCAGCAGTTTATCGCCGGCCGCCGCGTGGCAAGCGGTGAGGCGACGCTGCCGGGCCTGCGTGCCGCTGACGGTGAACCCACCGGATACCGCTTTTACCCGGCCTCCCGCGAGGAGGCCGCCGCCGCGGCGCTGGCGGCAGAACAGGCATTTCCGATCTATTCACAGACGTCACCCGAGGTACGAGCCCGCTTTCTCGAAACTCTCGCCGACGAGCTGGATTTACTCGGCGATGAATTTTTCGCGATAGCCCATCAGGAGACGGCGCTGCCGCTGCCGCGCTTGCAGGGAGAGCGTGCCCGGACCAGCAATCAGCTGCGTATGTTCGCTGGCGTGCTGCGTCGGGGTGATGCCTTCGGCGTGCGCATTGATACCGCACTCCCTGCGCGCCAGCCGCTGCCGCGCCCGGATCTGCGCCAGTATCTGACGGCGCTGGGCCCGGTGGCAGTATTCGGTGCCAGCAATTTCCCGCTGGCTTTCTCCACCGCAGGGGGCGATACCGCCTCTGCGCTGGCGGCGGGCTGCCCGGTGGTGGTGAAGGCTCATCCGGGGCATATGGCAACGGCAGAACTCACCGCTCAGGCCATTGTGCGTGCGGTGGAGAAAGTCGCCCTTCCTGCGGGCGTTTTTAACATGATTTTCGGCACCGACATTGGCGCAGAGCTGGTGCGTCACCCGGCGATCCAGGCGGTCGGGTTTACCGGTTCTTTGCGCGGCGGTAAGGCGCTCTGGCTGCTTGCGCAGCAGCGTCCGCAGCCGATCCCGGTCTTTGCGGAGATGTCAGCCATTAACCCGCTGATTATCCTGCCACAGGCGTTAGCCACCCGGGCAGAGGAGCTGGCGAAGGAACTGGTGGCCTCTTTTACCCTCGGCAGCGGGCAGTTTTGTACCAAGCCCGGGCTGATCCTGGCCTTGCGTGGCGAAGGCATGACCCGCTTCACGCAGGCGCTGAAGGAGGCGGTGGATCAGGCTCCGGCACAGACCATGCTCAATGCCCCGACCCTTGCCCACTACGAAGAAGGCGTCAGTGCGTTTGAGGCGCATCCCGCGATTCAGCGGCTGGCAGGCTCTGATGATTCTGTTAGCGGACGCGCGCAGGCTCGCCTGTATCAGGCCCCGGTTTCGCTGCTGCTGGCGCAGGAGCCTCTGTTGCAGCATGAGGTGTTTGGTCCGCTGGCGGTGCTGGTTGAGGTGGCTGACGAGGCTGAAATGCAGGCTGTTCTGCGTGCCATCCAGGGGCAGTTGACGGCAACGGTGCACGCCGAATCCGATGACGGCCCGCTGGCACAACGCCTGCTGCCAGCCCTGAGCGAAAAGGCCGGGCGCGTGCTGTTTAACGGATATCCGACCGGCGTGGAAGTGTGCGATGCGATGGTGCACGGCGGCCCGTGGCCTGCCACCACCGATTCACGCGGGACCTCCGTCGGAACCCGCTCCATCGAACGTTTTATGCGTCCGGTGTGCCTGCAGAATGTGCCCGCTGCACTGCTGCCGCCTGCTGTCCAGGATGCTAACCCTCTGAACCTGCTGCGCCTGATTAACGGGCAGTGGACCCGGGAAGCCATTTCCCCCTCTGTTGACTGAAGGGCATGACCATGACGATTCACTCTACGCATCAAACATCGTCCCGCGTTGTTGAGTCAGGGAAATTTAAAAAGCAGCTCACGTTAACCGACCTGACGTTTATTGGTCTTGGGGCTATCTTCGGCTCCGGCTGGCTGTTTGCCGCAAGCCATGTGGCCTCGATTGCCGGGCCTGCGGGCATTGCCTCGTGGGTTATCGGCGGGATTGCCGTGCTGCTGCTGGGGATTGTCTATTGTGAACTGGGGGCGGCGCTGCCGCGCGCCGGGGGGATCATCCGCTATCCGGTGTTTTCCCACGGCGAGCTGATGGGGTATCTGCTGGGCTTTATTACGCTGATTGCGTTCTCAAGCCTGATCTCCATTGAGATTGTTGCCGCGCGCCAGTACGCGGCCGCCTGGTTCCCGATGCTAACGCAGCCAGGCTCAAGCGATCCGACCCTGCTGGGCTGGGTGGTGCAGTTTTTACTGCTCTGTTTCTTCTTTGGCCTGAACTACTACAGCGTAAAAACGTTCGCACGCTCCAACAACATCATCAGTATTCTGAAGTTTCTGGTGCCGCTGGCGGTTGTCGTCACCCTGTTTACCTTTTTCAAACCTGAAAACCTGCACGTTCAGGGGATTGCGCCGTTTGGTATGTCAGGCGTTGAGGCGGCGATCAGCGCCGGGGGGATTATTTTTGCCTACCTGGGGCTGACACCGATTATCTCTGTGGCGAGCGAAGTACAAAATCCGCAGCGGACCATCCCGGTTGCGCTGATTTTATCGGTGGTGCTGTCGACGATTATCTATGTGCTGCTGCAACTGGCGTTTCTTGGCAGTATTCCAACCGGGATGCTCGGCAGCGGCTGGGCGGAGATCAGCAAACAGTTCTCGCTGCCTTATCGCGATATCGCCATT
This sequence comes from Enterobacter ludwigii, assembly GCA_023023105.1. Lineage (NCBI taxonomy): Bacteria > Pseudomonadati > Pseudomonadota > Gammaproteobacteria > Enterobacterales > Enterobacteriaceae > Enterobacter > Enterobacter ludwigii. Next base: position 648,017 of record CP083824.1, read on the forward strand.
ACGCTCGGTATGGGCTGGCTGGCATTTATGGTGGTGTGCGATGCGATTGTCTCCCCGAGCGGCACCGGCAATATCTATATGAACGCGACGCCGCGCGTGATTTACGGCTGGGCGAAAGCGGGGACGTTCTTTAAGGCGTTTACCCACATTGATAAAGAGTCCGGCATTCCGCGTCCGGCGCTGTGGCTGACCTTCGCCATGTCTATCTTCTGGACGCTACCGTTCCCGTCCTGGGAGCAGTTGATTAGCGTGGTGTCGGCGGCGCTGGTGTTGAGCTATGCCATTGCCCCTGTCACGGCGGCGGGGCTGCGCCGTAATGCGCCCGATCTGCCGCGCCCGTTCCGCGTGCGTGCCTTCGGGATTATCGGCCCGGTGTCGTTTGTGATTTCAGCCCTGATTGTCTTCTGGTCTGGCTGGGGGACGCTGTCATGGCTGCTGGGGTTGCAGATTGTGATGTTCGTGGTCTACGTGCTGTGCAAAGCAAAAGTGCCTGTCCACACCGTGAGTCTGGCGCAGCAGGTGAAATCGTCCCTGTGGCTCATCGCTTTCTACGCGCTGATTATGCTGTTCTCGTGGCTGGGCAGTTTTGGCGGCACAGGGGTGATTGGTCATCCGTGGGATACGGTGGTGGTGGCGGTGATGTCGCTGGGCATTTACTACTGGGGCGAGCGAACCTGTCTGCCACAGGCTAACTTTACCGGAGACGAAGAAGAGTAGAGGAGTGGGTCATGGAGATGGTAAACCTCTCGTTAACAGAGGCTTATGCGCTGGCATTTAACGTGCTGCGCGGGAACGGATTCAGCGAGGCGCACGCCGCCGCGGTGGCGAAAAACGTCACCCACGGCGAGCGCGATGGCTGCGCCTCGCACGGTTTGTGGCGGTTGCTGGGTATTGTCGAAACGCTGCGTAAAGGGAAGGTGTCACCAGACGCAGAGCCGGCGATCGCCGATATCGCACCCGCCATCGTGAAAGCGGACGCTGGTGGGGCATTTTCCCTGCTGGCGTTCGAACGTGCGCTGCCGCTGCTGATAGAAAAGGCGCGACACGGTGGTATCGCCGCGCTGGCGATTAACCGCTGCGTGCACTTTTCTGCCCTGTTTGCGGACGTTGAACCGCTGACGGAGGCCGGCCTGGTGGCGCTGGCGACCACGCCGAGCCATGCGTGGGTCGCCCCTGCGGGCGGCACGCAACCGCTGTTTGGCACGAACCCGATTGCTTTTGGCTGGCCACGCGGCGATAAGCCGCCGTTTATTTTTGATATGGCCACCAGCGCGGCGGCGCGGGGTGAAATCCAGCTGCATCAGCGCGCGGGTAAACCCGTGCCGGAAGGATGGGGGATCGATGCTCAGGGCAAACCGACGACCGATGCACAGGCTATTCTCGACGGCGCGATGTTGACCTTCGGTGGACATAAAGGATCGGTGCTGGCGGCGATGGTGGAGCTGCTTGCCGGGCCGCTGATCGGTGATATGACCAGTGCGGAATCGCTGGCGTGGGATGAGGGCGCAGGCGGCCTGCCTTACGGCGGTGAACTGATTCTGGCGCTCGACCCGACGCGTTTTTTGGGGAATGACGCCGCGGCCCATCTGGCCCGCGCCGAGACACTCTTCAGCGGGATGACGCAGCAGGGGGCCCGATTGCCGGGAGAGCGCCGCTATCAATCTCGTGAGCGCGCAAACCGTAATGGCCTGGAGATAACCCTCACACTTTTCAATGACATATCTGAGCTGCTGAAATCATCATCGTGATCATCAACACAAGAGGAGGGAAATAGTCCCTCTTCTCAGTACGTTTTTCGTAAAGTTTTCCCTTTCCAGGCCGAAAATTCTGTTATCTGTCTGAAGGAAAGAGAAAACATGTTAAACCGTATCAAGATTGTCACCAGCCTAATGCTGGTTTTAGCGATATTTGGCCTTTTACAACTCACATCCGGTGTTCTTTTCTTTAACGCTCTGAAGAATGACAAAGAGAACTTCACCGTCCTGCAAACCATTCGCCAGCAACAATCCACGCTGAACGGCAGCTGGGTGGCGTTGCTGCAAACCCGTAATACCCTGAACCGTGCGGGCATCCGCTATATGATGGATCAGAGCAATATCGGCAGCGGCGCGACCGTTAACGATTTGATGCAAATCGCGTCTGCGTCTCTGAAACAGGCGGAAAAAAACTGGGCTGACTATGAAGCCCTGCCGCGCGACTCGCGTCAAAGTGATGCAGACGCGATGGAAATCAAACGTAACTACGATATCTATCACGGTGCGCTGGCGGAGCTGATTCAGCTGCTGGGCGCAGGTAAAATCAACGCCTTCTTTGACCAGCCGACTCAGAGCTATCAGGACGGTTTTGAGAAGCAGTACGTAAACTACCTGCAGCAGAACGACAAGCTGTACAAGACCGCCGTTGAGGACAGCAACAGCTCTTACTCTCAGGCTATCTGGGTGCTGATTAGCGTATTGGTTGCCGTTCTGGTGGTGATTGTCGCCGTCTGGCTGGGTATCAAACAGGCGCTGATCTCTCCGTTGAACCGTCTCATCGACAGCATTCGCCATATCGCCAGCGGCGACCTGGTGAAGCGCATTGATGTGGAAGGCTCCAACGAGATGGGCGAACTGGCCGATTCACTGCGTCATATGCAGGGTGAGCTGGTGCGTACCGTTGGCGACGTGCGTAATGGCGCGAACGCCATTTACAGCGGTGCGAGCGAAATCGCGATGGGCAACAACGATCTCTCCTCCCGTACCGAGCAGCAGGCGGCTTCTCTGGAAGAGACCGCTGCCAGTATGGAACAGCTGACGGCAACCGTTAAGCAGAACGCCGAAAACGCCCGTCAGGCAAGCCATCTGGCGCTAAGTGCGTCTGAAACGGCGCAGAAAGGCGGTAAAGTGGTGGATAACGTGGTGCAAACCATGCGTGACATCGCCGGAAGTTCGCAGAAAATTGCCGACATTATCAGCGTAATTGACGGCATTGCTTTCCAGACCAACATTCTGGCACTGAACGCGGCGGTAGAAGCGGCGCGTGCGGGCGAGCAGGGCCGTGGCTTTGCGGTGGTGGCAGGTGAAGTTCGTAACCTGGCGCAGCGCAGCGCCCAGGCGGCACGTGAAATTAAGAGCCTGATTGAAGACTCTGTTGGCCGTGTGGAAGTGGGCTCTACCCTGGTAGAAAGCGCCGGTGAAACCATGGGCGAGATCGTTAATGCAGTCACTCGCGTTACCGACATTATGGGTGAAATCGCCTCTGCGTCAGACGAGCAGAGCCGCGGTATTGACCAGGTGGGTCTGGCAGTCGCAGAGATGGATCGTGTGACCCAGCAGAACGCCTCGCTGGTGGAAGAGTCTGCTGCGGCCGCGGCCGCGCTGGAAGAGCAGGCGAGCCGTCTGACTCAGGCTGTGGCGGTGTTCCGCATTCAGCAGGAGCAGATGAAAGCGCGCGAGTTCGCTGCGGCTAAAGCGGTTTCCACGCCGGTGATGGCGCGTAAAACCGCGACTGCCGATTCAGGCGATAACTGGGAAACGTTCTAATTAAGTGACAGGCGCATGGCACAGCGGGATTCATACGCTAAGCCATGCGCCGCTTCATCCTCTCTTTTCTGACGCAGTTCTGGCGTTAGCTCAGCAATTTGTTCAAATCCCAACCGCGCATAGAACGGCGCATTCCACGGGACGTCCCGGAACGTCGTTAACGTCAGCGACGTTAGCCCTAGCTTACGGGCATGGTCAGCCACACAGGCGATGAGCTGTCGGCCAATCCCTTTTCCCTGCCAGTCCAGATCAACCGAAAGCTCCACGATAAACAGCGATGAAGAGTGTGCTTCGGTGAGGATAAACCCCACGGGGCGGTCATTCGCCAGCGCCAGCCAGCTTTGCCCGCGTTCGGCATACTCAAGATGCTGCTCAGCGGAAATGACCTCACCCTCGGCAAGCCAGGCGAGCTCCGGATAGCGTCGAAAACGTTCCCCCGCCGCGCGTTCAATGGCGGGCAGGGCGTAAACGTCGTCACAGCGAGTTGGCCGAACGGTTATGTTAAGGGGGACGGTCATTAGCCTGCATTACTCACAATTTTAATTTCGACCATACCTACCCCCAGCTGACGCGGTGAATGGCCGAGGATATTCCCGTCATTCGTGGACTGCGGGTCTGGCGGCACAATCACCAGGGTATTGCTGCGGGATGGATTCTCAAAATGAAGCGTGTGAGTGGTCACTTCGTTTCCAAGCGTTAGCATCTGCTCTTGATCGCCCACGCGCACGGGCACGGGCTTATTTGCATTGGAGCCATACGCCCTGGCCGTGATCACCAGGTCAAATTGTTCTGGCAGGGGATGGGTGTACTCAATTTTCACCTCGTTGCCCAACTGCGCATTTGACCAGCGTCCCCAGGACTCCGGACGTGAGATGCCGCTAAACTGTTTCACCTCTTCCGGCGCGCCGGCCACGTTAAAGATAAAGCTGTCCGCCTTGTAGCGAATATCGTTATCGACGATTTTCAGCATGTCGACGTTGTGCTGGTAGCGTGCGGTATCAATCACCGTATCTTTAAACGCGGTTTTGCCTTTCCACTGGGCTTTATCCACATGCTGCACGGTTTGCTCCCCGCCAAGCTGGCCCTGAGAAACACACCAGTCGGTAGAAAGCGCCAGCGGCTGTGACCAGAGTTGGCCCATTTTGTAACATTTGTCGACCCAGACGAAGTTATCGCGAGGGGCAAAGTCAGCCAGCTGGAAACGCAGTGGGGCGGAATACTCACTTTCCGGCAGCGGTTCGACGCGATTGTCCGACACGCGCACCAGCAGCGGCAGGCGGAAGCTGCTGCCCGAGAAGGCAATCGTGTTTTTATTTTGATCGATGGTGAAATCTTTCATCTCTTTCGGGAAGTTCCACAGGCGGATGATGTCTGGCTTCCACGCGAGGATTTTTTCCTTCATGTTGAGGAAGACTTCAGAGAGAGATTGCCCCGACAACGTGCTGCGGCCCAGACCAATAAAGTTGTCTCCGCCCAGAATGTCCAGCACGGTCGCGCCGTTATCCATTGAGTTACGTTTGGTGGCAATCACTTCCTGTTGCGGCTGGTCGCCGCGAAGTACGAAGAACAGATTGCTGCGATCCTGCTTGTTGAGTTGATCCCATGCGCTGTTTTTCATCGCCAGATGGTCAGACGAAACGACGATGACGGTATTTTTAAAATACGGTGAAGCTTTGATTTTCTCGACCAGTGCGGCGATATGCTCCTGGCTACAGGTGACGGCGCTGAAAGATTTGTTGTTTTTGCCGCCGACATCATAGCTTCTGCGTTTACAGGTACGTGAGACGAACCCGTCCGGGTGGTGCGTATCCACGGTCAGAGCAAAAAGGGAGAAGCGCTTACCCGAGCGGGAAAGTTCTTCGAATTTCTTCCAGGTTTCGTCCAGCACCGTATCGTCGTAGAAGCCCCAGTCGTTACGGTAGTTTGGATCGGCAACTGTCGTTTTTAACTCCTCTGAGCCATACAGGTGGTCAAAACCGTGGGACTTCAGGAACACATCTTTTCCGGCAAAGCGCAGGTTCGCCCCCTGGACAAAATAGTTTTCATAGCCGGAGTTTTTCAGAATATCGCCCAGGCAAACATTCTGCGGGAAGAATGTCGACATCGAGGCTGAGGCGTTCCCTTCAAAAGGTGCAAACAGCGGGATACCACACTGGGAGGCAACCATTCCGGCGATAGTGTAATCCGTGCCGGGCAGCTGCATGGTGTGGCTGAAATCAAGACCTTCGTTTTTCAACGCGCCCAGCTCTGGTGTCAGGTTCGGGAACGCGTCGTTATCAAAGTACGTGCGCTCCAGGCTTTCGCCGTAGATATAGACCAGGTTGAGTTTCGGGCTGGCGATCGTTTTCGACGGCTCTTTGTAGTAGGCCACGAAATCCGGATCGCCGTCGCGCGACTGGGACTTTACCAGCTCGGCGATCTGATGGAATGCGGGACTGGCGTCGACTGAGGCCAGTGCCAGGAAAAGCGCCAGCAGGCTGTAACCATGATGGTGCGGATGATGGCGACGTCGCCGCAGTACCCAGGCCAGTGTGCCAAAAACGACCACCAGCGCCACAACCAGGCCCAGCCCAGGAAGAATATACTTACCTACGCCTGCGCCCGTCAGGCTGTTCGTCAGGGTGTAGAGCACCGCATCGTTAATACCGTCACCGGTAAAGTAATCGCTGGCGTATAAGGTAATGTTTAAAATAATAAAAATGCCGAGCACCACCAGCGTGGCGATAAACCACCAGGTGTGACGGCCAGCTTTCCAGGCGTAAACGCCGACAGAAGCCAGAAAAAGGATAAGAGACATGAATTCAGACAACAGCATATCCTCATGACGCCAGATGCTTCGCTGGCTAACTGTTTATTTTTAGGTACTACAATGTAATTGCGATGTCGTTTAGCTGCAATTCTAGTGTCATGAAAGTGTGCTGTTATTAGGATTTGGTTTAGAAAACCGTTTTTTTGAAGGTGCTCGCATCCTGACAAACGGACGCTGAGACGGTGGCAGGCAGGGAAAACGCTCATTTAGCGCCGCGTTGCAAGACTATCGCATTAAACGCGGCGTGTTGTGGCAGAAAATGGGATGGATCAGGAGATGAAATTAACGCCTTGTTTCAGCACCAGATCGCAGGCTTTGGTTTTCACCTGTTTGGCCAGAGAAGAGTTGCCGATGGTGCTCAGGTTAAGCTGCTGGCCGTTTTTCGCGTTAAGCAGACCCTGAATACCGTCCATGTAGTTGGTATCCGCTTTCTGCTCCTGGGTATCCAGACCCAGCTTGCCCAGCACCTGGTTTTTGACATTTTGCGCGTCGGTCACGGAGGCCAGCTTTTGCTTCGCGCAATATTCCAGAATGCCCGCCGCGTTGTTCATTGTACCCGCACTCAGGCTCTGGGAGCTGTTACCCAGCAGGCTGGTGAGAGAAGATGCGGACAGCCCGCCCTGAGTGCTGCTGCTCTCTTTGGTCAGTTCGTTTGCTGCGCTTGACAGAGAATCCTGCCAGGACGCCGCTTGCACTGCGCCGGTAACCAACAGGGTGCCTAACAGCGTGCTGATAATAATCTGTTTTTTCATCGTAAATTTCTCAAAAAGGTCCGTTTTGGGCCGGAAGTGATTCCAGTATATACCGCCTTCTCACCATAGATTCCTGGAACTATCTTAATACTCTTTTCCGGTGACGCGGCTACGGTAACTTTCCCAGTCGAAGATGACATACAGGCTGTTACCCAGCTTCATGCGATCCATAACGCGCTCACCCAGTAAGCGGGTCATCTCGTCGATATTGTGGTTTGTCAGCATACCGGTAGGTCGTTTGGACGAGGAACGGCGGTCGACAATCTGGTTAATGATCACCTTTTCATAACGGGATTCCGTCTGCACGCCAATCTCGTCGATGACCAGTAAATCGACGTTACTCAGGTCGTTCAGGAGTTGTTCTTCGCTGGTTTCGCGGTTGCTGAAGGTGTCTTTCATCGCAGACATGATATCGGCCACGGTGATGATGAGCACCGATTTCCCGCGCAGGAGCAGTTCGTTGCAGATAGCGGCAGCGAGGTGATTTTTTCCGGTGCCAGGTTTGCCGCTAAAGATGAAGCTGGCAATATTACCATCGAATTCATCCACATACTGACGGGCGGCGGCAAGCGCGTTCATCTGCCCGTTGGTCTCAACTTTATAATTATCAAATGAGCAGTTCTGATGCAGGGGACGAATACCTGAACGGTTAAAGGTGCGCTGCATTTTCATCGCCCGATTTTCACGGGCGAGCGCGGCGGCGCGGATCTCTCCTTGCTCTTTTTGCCACGCCAGCAGTTCTTCACCCGTGGTGAAAGCGGGCTTCACGTTGGCAGGCATCATTTTTTGCAGACGTTTCATCAGGTCGCCGACGTTCTTCATTTCGCACCTCGGAATCCGTTAGGGATCTGTTTATCCGGTTCTGAAAACGCGTTGATATCGCGTTTTGGCTGGCCATTATTGCTGGCGCGGGTGATTTGAAGATGGCGCGCGAGCTTTTGCTGCCACTGAATATGGGTGAAGACTTTACCTTCTGCCTGCCACCAGGCCGTAAACGCGGCCAGCTCTTCAGCGGTGGCGGGTTGTGTTAACGCAATCCCCCACAGCGCGGCCTGCCGCTGAAAATCGGCATCAGGTTGCCAGCCCGCATAGAGGGCAAATTTTCCCATCGGAACGTTCATCGGGGCGTTAACCGGCTCATCAAAAAACTGGTTATCCAGCATGATATCGCTCGCCGGGCGTGATAATTGCGCTTCGATCTCCAGGAGCTGTGCCAGACGTTCCGGTGTGATTGCGTAAAATGCCGGCGCATTGTCGGCAAAAACCGCAACCGTGCCGCCTTCGGCGTGGGTCAACACACCGCGTGGGTCGCGCATAAAGGCATCAATGCCAGCAATGCTGGTGGTCAGAATTCTGGAGGACATAACGCTTACTCTACTGATGACTACGGGCGTGATATGAGCTTATGGTAGCACAGAGAGGATGAGGGGATGGAGGGGATTTCCCCGGTGGCGATGCGCTTATAGGGCTACAACCGTAGACCTGATAAGCGCAGCGCCATCAGGCATTTATCATGCGATGATATTCAGGGTCACGTCGATGTTGCCGCGGGTCGCGTTAGAGTACGGGCAAACGATGTGGGCGGCATCGACCAGCTTTTTGGCTTCCGCAGGATCCATGCCTTCAACATGGATGTTCAGTTTTGCTTCGATACCAAAGCCGGTTGGCAGCGGACCAATACCCACTTCGCCTTCAATAAAGGCCTCTTTTGGCAGGGTAAATTTGTCGCGTGCGGCGACAAACTTCATCGCGCCCAGGAAGCAGGCAGAGTAGCCGGCAGCAAACAGCTGCTCAGGGTTCGTCACTTCTCCCCCCATGCCACCCATCTCTTTTGGCACGCCCAGTTTCACGTCCAGGACGCCATCAGAAGAGGTGGCTCGACCGTCACGGCCTCCGGTTGCTTTTGCTTTGGCGGTATAAACGACTTTTTCTAAAGACATGGCAGGTTCCTCATTTTATATTTAAGTGCGCTATTAAATAGCGTGCGATATATGTGTTTAAATAAATACGCGTAAAGTATAGCCTTACGCGTGGTGTAACTGGTGTCGCAAAAGTTCAAGCTGCTGCTTCAGCGCCAGCATCGTGTCAGTATCACATTGCGCTGCGCAACCCATCGCATGGGGGATATTTAGTGCCTGCTGCTGCAGTGCACGTCCCTCGTCGCTCAGCGTGACGGCCACCTGACGTTCGTCTTTACGCGAGCGCTGGCGTTTTATCAGCCCGGCGCTTTCCAGACGTTTTAACAGCGGTGTCAGGGTGGCAGAGTCAAGGAACAGCCGCTCACCAATGTCCGACACCGTCATGTCGTCCTGCTCCCAGAGCACCAGCATCACCAGGTATTGCGGGTAAGTCAGGTTCAGCGGCGCCAGCAGTTGCCGGTACAGCTTGTTAAGCGCCAGATTTGCCGAATAGAGAGCAAAGCAGAGCTGGTTATCCAGCAGGAGCGCAGCGGTGGTGTCGTTCGTTTTCGTGTTCATGGAGTGAATATAGATAGTGCGCTATCTAATTGCAAGCAATTTTATGGGCAGGTATAGCGGAGTGCCACCTGAACGGCCATTTTGCGGTAGTGCTCGCGCTGAGCCTGTTCATCCGCCCCATCTTCAAACAGCAATGTGAAGGTGTAGCTGTTGGCGACGTAGTGAAAGCTGAAACTGCTTATCAGACGGTGGAGATCGCGGGCGTCAACTGTCTGGTTGAATAGCTGCTTTTCTTTACCCCGGTCCAGGATCGCTTCCAGCAGATCGAGCGCGCTACGGTTGACCTGGCGCAGATAGCTCGACTGCTGCATAAAGCGACCACGCTGCATGTTTTCCATGCAGATAATGCGGATGTAATCCGGGTGATCGGCATGATAGTCAAAGGTAGCTTCAACCAGGTTGACCAGCGCTTCTACCGGTGGCATTCCCGCCAGGCTCAGCGCTTTCTCACTGGCGCGGATTTGGGTGTAAACATGCTCCAGGACGAGAAGGTAGAGGTTTTCTTTGTTCTTGAAATGGTAAACCACCATGCGCTTGGTCGTGCCTGCTTTCTCCGCAATTTGCTCCATGCGGGCACCGTTCAAACCATATTCGGCGAAAAGCGCGATCGCGCTCTGAAAAATTTTCTCTTTCAGGCTGGATTCTTCATTGTGTGCGGGGTGTTCGCTGCCTGGGTTAGCCACAATCTTTCCTTATTTTCACCAAACGGACCTGGACGATTATCCCCATGGCAGCGAAATAACACAAATATCAAACGCGTGGGCGTTTGCGGTACAGCCACAGTCCCGGGATCGACAGCCCGATAGAGAGTGCTCCGACAATGGAAGAGGCCTTAAGGAAGTTGCTCAGAAGGAGGATCATCTGTGGCTCGGTGTAGCCAAAATGGCTGATTTTTACTGCGGAAATCATCGCCGTGTAGGCAGATATGCCCGGGAACATCGGGATAACGGCGGCAACGGTGAACACTTTGGGATGCGCCAGATACCAGCGCGACCACTGAATGCCTATGCTACCGACCAGCATAGACGCCATAAATGTCGACCATTCGATGTTAAAACCTGCCGTCATCATGACCATCCGTGACCCATGACCAATCGCACCCAGCAGGGCACACCACGGGAGAGCGCGTTGCGGAACATTAAAGACCATCGCAAAGCCAACGGCAGGAATGGCGGACAGAAGCATGTCCTGTGCCAGTGCCAGCAGAAAATCTATCACGCCCATCCGCGTAACCCCCAGAGAGTCATGGCCATGACGACGCCAATACAGGTCGCCAGCGTCAGCAGGCTGGCGATAGCCCAACGTGCCAGACCGGTATTGATGTGCCCTTTAAACATATCGGCGACAGCGTTAATCAACGGGAACCCCGGGACCAGCAGAAGCACACTGGCGGCCATGGCAACAGTGGGGGTGTTAACAAACTGCGGCAGGCGCAGCAGTAAACCAGACACCGTGGTGGCGACAAAAGCGGTAATACAGAAATTGATTTGTGGGTGCATTTGCCGGTGTGTCAGTAACTGGCGGACATACATCGCGATGCTGCTGGCGAAAAATGTAATGATTGCGCCGTCCCAGCCGCCTTTATTGAGCTTACAAAAACAGGCGCACGACAGCCCAACCATGAGCACAACGAGCCAGCGTGGGTAACGCAATGGCTTTATTTGGTTGAATTTTTTTTCAATCTCATTGTGGTCGAGCAGCTTATGCTCAGCAAGAATGACGATATGTTGCACTTCGGTGACGACGTGCATGTTAATACCGCGGTCGTGGTTTTTGCGGGTGGAGGTCAGGCATTGACCATCTTTGATCGTGGTCAGCACAATGGCGTTTGAAGAGATCGCGCTTTCAACGCTATCCATACCTAACGCCAGCCCCAGCCGTGTTGAGAGTTCCTCAACCAGCGCGCTTTCCGCACCGTGCTGGAGCAGAAAAAGACCGCACTGAATACATAGCCGCGTGATAGCACGCTGCGTTGACCGATCTGCCTGCATGTATTGTCCTGAAGAGAAAATGGATGTTAGCGGTTTGGCCCGTGATGCTTACTTTTAACACAAAGTGCGGTCCCCCTTGCTGTGGGTCAGATCAAGATTTATGCAAACAGTTGCAACCTGTATTGTGAAAGGGTTTTCGCTTTAATTCATAACAATGGTGAATTATTAATGCGGTAACATAAAATATTTGTATTTAGTTATTCTAAATTTATATTGTCGATATTTTAATGAGTCCGTAATTAAATTTTCTTGCACTTTATGAGATATTATCTCTGTTTTAGGCATTTCTTAAATCAGAAACATATCTCATCTTCTGCTTGTATTAATCTGTTTTACACTCAGGGACGAAAATACTTATTACGTTGATGCGTATTAACGTTACTCATCAAATGAAAAATGGACACGGAGGGTCTATGTTGTCATTACATGGTAAACATTGCGTAGTCATAAGCCGGATACCCGTGATGCAAAAAGGGTTTGCAGGCGTTATGGCACGTCACTTCCCCGATTTTGAATTGACCTTTTGCCGCTCACTGCAGGAGCTAACGCTGCTTCAGTTACGCAGTGCAGATGTAATAATTGCCGATATTTCAGGCGAATACAGAAACCCCCGGGGCTCGCTCGAAGAGTACTACAGCTTATTGAACCAATACCGTGAAATACACTGGATCTTCTTAGTCTCCCGACCGCTGTACCCGATAGCGGTTGAGTTGCTCATGCGACCAGAAAGCACGCTGCTATCCGATATGGAACCCATCGACGGCGTGATTAATGCCATCCGGGCCGGGAGTGAGCGTGCTGAACGGATAAGCCAGACGTTATTAATACCAGAACCTCAGAGTGTTGAAGATGAACACGTTATTGCGCTCACGCACTCTGAACGCAAAGTATTACGTTTGTTAGGTAAGGGATGGGGGATTAATCAAATTGCCACCTTGCTCAAGAAGAGCAATAAAACGATAAGTGCGCAGAAAAACAGTGCGATGCGACGGCTGTCGTTGCGGTCTAACGCCGATATGTATGCCTGGATCAGTAGTACACAGGGAATGAGAGAGCTGAGTTTAATCTCAGCCTATGGAGAGTTCGAGGAATGGAAAAAACCGATTCAACAAGACACATCGCCATTATCGAAAATTGTTCAATGAGTGCTGTTGGGCTACAGCATCTTTTTGCTATGCCCACCCTTAACCATTATCAGTTGCACTTATTTAGTGGATTTGAGGACTTTAAGAAGGCACTTCATCAGACCAATTTTTTTTCGCTGATCTATTCACTTTCCGATGCGCGAGAAGAGCGTCGTAATTGCCTGGCGCACGTGCGGGATCTCGCATTTACCCATAGCCATATTCAACGCATTATTCTGACGTCTGATGAGATGGAAGCACGGTTAATTAGCCATCTATCACCTTCACGTCTTCACGGAGTGGTCAGTAAATCATTAACACTTGAGCACTTGCAGAAGGAGCTCGTGGTGTTGTTGGGTGAAACGCTGCGCATCAATGACAATATGCTGAACCACTGGTATCGGAGTCAAAACAGGATGTTAAGCCCCACGGAGCGGGCCATTTTGCGTTATATGTCTTGCGGGTATTCCATTCCCGAAATCGCCGCACAGCTTGAACGCAATATTAAAACTATCCGGGCACATAAGTTTAATGCGATGGTGAAGTTGGGAGTGAGTTCTGACGTAGGGCTGCTTGATGCAGCGGATATTCTTACGCATCTCCCGGCACGAGAACCGCTTAATCCTGCACTCAGCAAACCCACATTTTTATAACCTGCCTTGTGCGCCAGATACTCTCTGGCGCATCAATCAGATGCATACATCAACCCATTTTGCAGATGTTAGCTCTGCCATCCTGTCAGGTGAAATACGTACGGCACTGTGGATCGCGCCAGCGGCAGGGAGTACTTCAGCGTACTGCTTTAAGGAAATATCGCAGTAAACCGCAAGCGGGTTTTCCAGCCCGAACGGACAAACACCACCAACAGGATGACCTGTTATGGTCACTACTTCATCACTGCTGAGCATGCGTGCTTTTGCACCAAAGGTGTCTTTTAGCTTTTTGTTATCCAGGCGCGCATCGCCTTTCGCTACCACCAGAATCACCTCGTTTTTCACCTTCAATGACAGGGTTTTAGCAATTTGTCCCGGCTCAACGCGATGGGCGGCTGCAGCGAGTGCAACGGTAGCGGTACTCTGACTCAATTCAATAACGTCTATATCCGGAGCGTTGTCGGCAAAAAACTGCTGTACAGACTGCAAACTCATTGTTTCCTCCTGACAAATATCCTGCGTAATCTGTCATAAGAATTTATGCTCTGTAAATATCTCTTAAGTAACAAATACCCCATATAGCTGATTTCTGGATCATCTTCACAATCACAGAAACCGGTTACAGTAACCGGTTGCAGAGCGTGGTGCGTAGATTAATACTGAGTACGTAACGTACCCTGTATCCAATAATAAGAGCAAATTATGAAACCATTTAGTCTGAGCAGTACCGCTGGTACACAAGCCAGCAAGGTTGTGAAGCTGATTTATGGAACAACGTGTGGCACGAATGTGCCCGTAACAAACGTCTGACAGGAGATCTGCCATGTCTGCCAACCATGCTGCGTTTAACCTGATATTCCGTTTTGTTGAAAATTACGTTAGCCCAATTGCCGGGCGCATCTCTTCCCAGCGTCATGTTATGGCTATTCGTGATGGGTTCATCTCCGCGATGCCATTTATGATTGTCGGCTCATTTTTGTTAGTGTTCGCTTACCCACCGTTTTCGCCTGATACCACCTGGGGTTTTGCGCGCGCCTGGTTGGATATGGCGAAGCAATTTGAAGGTCAGATCCTGACGCCGTTTGATATGACAATGGGTATTATGTCCATTTATATCTGTGCGGCCATTGCCTATAACCTTGGCAAACACTATGTCAAATCGCATCAGTTAGACCCATTTATGTGCGCCATGCTGTCGCTGATGGCGTTTCTCCTGGTCGCAGCACCTAAAACCAAAGGCACACTTCCTGTGGACAGCCTGGGCGGGACGGGCATCTTTACCGCGATTCTGGTGGCTATTTACTGCGTTGAGATGATGCGTTTCCTTAAAGCGCATAACATTGGTATTCGCCTGCCAGACCAGGTTCCCCCGATGATCAAAAACTCTTTCGACCTGCTGATCCCGGTGCTGGTTGTGGTGTTGACGCTCTATCCGCTGAGCCTGATTATTCAGTCTCAGTTTGACATGCTGATCCCGCAGGCGATTATGTCAGTCTTTAAGCCTTTGGTTTCTGCTGCGGACTCGCTGCCTGCGATTCTGTTAGCTGTGTTGATTGGTCATTTGCTCTGGTTCGCCGGGATCCACGGAGCCGCCATTGTCTCCGGGATGTTACAGATGTTCTGGTTGACTAACCTGGGGGCTAACCAGACTGCGCTGGCTGCCAGTCAGCCTCTGCCGCATATTTTTATGGAAGCATTCTGGACGTTCTTTATCGTGATTGGCGGGTCGGGAGCCACAATGGGACTGGTGATTTGCTATCTGCGCAGTCGTTCAGCACATTTACGCTCTATTGGGCGTTTAAGCGTGGTACCAAGCTTCTTTAACATTAACGAACCTGTCATTTTCGGTACGCCGATTGTGATGAACCCAGTGTTCTTTATTCCGTTCCTGTTGGCACCCATGGTGAACGCCGTGCTGGCCTGGGCGGCGATGTCATTTGATCTGATTGGCCGTGTCATTTCAGTCGTGCCCTGGACGGCACCCGCTCCGATTGGCGCCGCATGGGCCCTTGGCTGGGATTTCCGCGCAGCCATTCTGGTTGTTGTTCTGGCCTGCGTATCAGCAATAATTTACTTCCCATTCTTCAAAGTCTACGAGAAGCAGCTGCTGGAGCAGGAAGCCGAGGAAGCGCAGCGTAACGCGGAAGAGGAAAATCAGCAGGTGGCTTAAAAGCGTTGTGCCGGGTGGCGGCTACGCCTTACCCGGCCTACGAGTTGAGGTTTTTGTAGGCCCGGTAAGCGAAGCGCCACCGGGCAATTCAGTGCACTATTTCAGCGTGCAATCCCCGCACTGCTTAACGTCCGGCAGGCGATAGCGCTGGCAGCAGGTGCGACGAACCAGAAGTCCGTCACGGAGAACTACGGAACGGAATAACGGGTTTTCACTGCCATCAGAAAGTTGTTTTGCAAAGAAACAGGACTGACGCAGGGCATCAACGATCTCATCACCAAGCAGAGGCTTCATTTCCGTTAAATACCAGTGGATTAAATACCCGGTATTATTCCAGATAAGTTTCCCGTTAATCTCACCCGTCTCTTCAAGGGCATTAACCACCGGAATCAGAGCCTGAGTGATAAGCTGCTCCATACGCTCCTGAGCAGAAAGTGGCTCTGCGGCCTGGTCTTCGTGGAGATCAATCCAGAAACAGGCTGCACGCCCGGTTTCGTGAAACTCGACATGGAAATTATCCGGCGAGAGTTCCAGCATGCTCTTTTGCGTTAACAGCGCCAGCATGAGGGGAGGCACCATCAGCCCGATATACCACTGCGCCCAGAGAGAGAGCAGGGGTTTATTTTCCCGCTTAAGGGTGGGTTGATGACGATAGATATGGTCGGAATAGGTGGCCAGCAATGATTGCAGTTGGGCTGGTTGCCGCCACTCAGCAAGCGTCATGGCGTGCTGCGGGTGCGCTTCATCAAGCCGGATAAAGTCCAGCAGATGAGCACGAGTTTTCGCAATCTTATCCCGTATGGCATCCGCAAGCGAAGCATTCCCACTGGCGAGGGGGGCTCGCCAGAGGATTGGTTCAGCAATGTGTGCGGTCTGAGTGGCCATAGTATGGATGGAAATCTAAATGATAATGATTGCCAATCCTAACTATTACTCAAACCGATGGCAAGACTTTTGTCCTGGTTAAACGACCTCGCGCTTAAGCCGACTGAAGGCCTTCACTAAGCAGAATATTATTGCGTCCCATATGCTTGGCTTCGTAGAGAGCTTTGTCCGCTTTTTCCAGCGCGCCTTCCACGTCTTCATCCTCGAAAATAGCAATACCAATGCTGATGGTGACATTTGTCGCAACGCTTTCGTTGAACAGATGCGGGATTTTCAAATCGTAGACTTTCTGACGGATCCGCTCTGCCGTCTGGCGGGCATGTTCGAGTGAAATATTGGTCAGCAGCACCATAAACTCCTCCCCGCCAAAACGCGCCACAATATCGCGAGAACGCACGGCGTCGCGAATTGCCGCAGAGACGCGTTTCAATGCCTGATCGCCCATCATATGGCCGTAGTGGTCGTTATAGGCCTTGAAGTGGTCGATATCCATCAGCAGGACAAAGTGTTCGCCGTTTTCAACCGCTGGCAAGTTCTCCAGACGGCTTTGCAGGCCGCGACGATTATAGAGTCCGGTAAGGGGATCCATCATGCTGAGATCGGTGAGGGTTTCCCGTTCTTCCAGTAAGCGAGAGAGCAGCTCCTGAGCAAAGCGATCGTTACGTCTTTGCAAAATGTTATGAATAGCAATTGCCACCACAGGAAGTGCGAAAGAATAGGCTATTCTCAGCCATATATCGTGGTTACCTAACCACAGGCAGACAATAAAGGTGGGTAATGAGTGCAGTATGAATGCCACAATATTACTGGCAAATGCCAGCGTACCGATAAAAAGCACCGTTAATAGCGCTATTATCAAATACGTCATATGGTCGTGAGTAATTAGTGAAAATTTTGAGACAATTTGCCAGGCCCACAAAATACCGAAAATCCCTGAAATAACAGGAATATTGATCTTCCGTGTCCTCTTCTTCCAGTGCCAGGCGAGCAGGCCAGTGCTGATGGAGAAAATAGCAATCAGAGGGAAAGAGAACACGCGCACAGAATTAAGTGGATTTGTTACCGAGAACACGGCTGATGTTGCGTTCAGGAATAAAAATAAACGTAACGATAATTGATATTTTCTGTGAACCAAAGACCGCCAGGATTGTGATGTCATAGTAGTACGTTTTTATTAAAATTTAATTAAAACAAATAAATAGGTGTGGTGTCGCAATTAAAAAAGTAAAAAACTCAAAGAATAATTATCAGAAAATCTTTAGGTGTAGTTAACAGGTGTGCAATTTATCACCTTAGGCAATTCCTGTCATTATGGGAAAGGTAAAGGTCGATGGTTTTTGATTCGCCATGCTGACAAATGATAATTTATTTCATATGATACTGGTTATCATTATCGATTTGAGAGGGCGAGTCATGTTGAACAGGGCGCTGGGAAGTGGTTGGGGTGTATTACTGCCGGGAGTGATTCTCGGCGGTTTGATGTTTGCCGATCTCTCCATCAATGTCTGGAAAGCCATCATTGTGTCAGGATTATTAGTCACGTCAGGAATGATATGGCATAAGCAGTTACGCCACTTTGTTCTACTGCCATCGTGCGTTGCACTGGTTAGTGGAATTCTGGTGATACTGATGAGTTTGAAATAACAGAAAAAAGAAGAGCTTCAGAAGGGCTGTAAGATAATTGGTGCGAGGGGGGGGACTCGAACCCCCACATCCGTAAGGACACTAACACCTGAAGCTAGCGCGTCTACCAATTCCGCCACCTTCGCACAGTCATCTTACTATTTTTGATATCGCCTCGTTGGTGCGAGGGGGGGGACTCGAACCCCCACATCCTAAGGACACTAACACCTGAAGCTAGCGCGTCTACCAATTCCGCCACCTTCGCCCAGTGCGAGCAATATCAACGTGATTTATGGTGCGAGGGGGGGGACTCGAACCCCCACATCCGTAAGGACACTAACACCTGAAGCTAGCGCGTCTACCAATTCCGCCACCTTCGCATACCATCGATACTGTAAAAGTATCGTAACCACGGAGGCGCATTCTAGATGTTTTCAGCTTTACGTCAACAGAAAAGTGCGCGCGACACCTTGATTGCTGGAAAAATGGCCGATGGTGATGCCATGTGGAGCCGGATAGCGCTTGCGCTTCTCCGGCCTACAGGATTAGAGATTATTTTTTGGCCTGACGTGTCATCACGGTGCGGTAAACCTTAAAGCGACCGGTCTGAGCAATCACTTCGTGGAAGCCGAAGGTTTCGTCCAGCACTTTCGGGTACGCCAGGAAGGCGTTAGCCACGATGCGCAGCTCTCCACCGCTGTTAAGGTGACGAACTGCGCCACGGATCAGCGTTTGCGCAGCTTCAAGGCTGGTCTCCATGCCATTATGGAACGGCGGGTTGGAGATAATCATGTCGAAACGACCCGTAATGTCGGAGAAGACGTTACTGGCAATCACTTCGCCTTCGATTCCGTTTGCGGCAAGCGTTGCGCGACTGGCTTCTACCGCTGGCGCGCTCACATCACACAGGGTTAAACGCACTTTTGGCGAATGGCTGGCAAGAACTGTTGAAAGTACCCCCGCGCCACAGCCCACGTCCAGCACTTTACCTTTGGTGTGCGGCGTCAGGGTGGAGAGCAGCAGTTTGCTACCCGTATCCAGCGCGTCACGGCTGAACACGCCCGGCAGGGTTTTGATGGTCAGACCGTCAAGCTGATACTCGTCCCAGTAAGCTTGTGCATCAAACGAAGTCTGTTTTTCCAGACGGCCATGGTACAGACCACAGCGGCGAGCGCTGTCGACTTTATTCAGCGGCGCGTAGCCTTCCAGCATTTGTTCAGCGCTACGCACGCCGCTGCGGTTCTCACCCACCACAAAAATATCGCAGCCGACCGGCAGCAGGGAGAGCAGGTTCATCAGCTGGAACTGGGCTTCCGGTTTATTCTTCGGCCAGTAGTAAATCAGCGTATCGCAGTCGGCGATATCGCTCTGCTCCGCCACCAGGCTAAAGCGCGCGCGCTCGCCCATCTGGCGGCTCAGGACCTGCCAGTGGTGATAATATTGGGTGTGGGCACGGCTTTCAGCACATTCGAAACGTGCGGGCAGGTCATCCTGCATATCTCCGGCAAACAGAATACGGCTTTCTTCGAAATCATCACTGTGACGCAGCAAGACTTCACTTGCCGGGGTAAATGCAGACATGAATTGTTCCTCAATAAACTCAGGCGGGGATTATAGTAGGTAGATGGCGCACTTTCGACACATTTGCTATATTTGCGCGCCTGAGAGACAGGAGTTTTCCCTATGACATCCCGACGAGACTGGCAGTTGCAGCAACTGGGTATCACCCAGTGGGCTTTGCGTCGCCCGACGGCGTTGCAGGGCGAAATCGCCATCTCCATCCCGGCGCACGTTCGCCTGGTGATGGTGGCGGAAGAACTGCCTGCCCTGAATGAACCCCTGATCGGTGATGTCCTTCGCAGCCTGAAGCTGACGGCCGACCAGGTTTTACAGCTGACGCCAGAACGGGTCGCGATGCTTCCTCCTGATAGCCGCTGTAACAGCTGGCGTATCGGAGAGACAAACGAAATCCCCCTAAAGGGGAGCCAGATCTGCTCGCCAGCGCTGGACGAACTGAAAGCCAACCCAAAAGCGCGTTGCGCGCTATGGCAACAAATCTGCGAATATGAACACGATTTCTTCCCTCACGACGCCTGACCTGACCACAGCGTTTGCGATTGAAACACGCGCCCACGCGTTTCCGTGGAGCGAAAAAACCTTCGCCAGCAATCAGGGCGAGCGGTATCTGAATTACCGCCTGGACGTTGACGGCACCATGGCCGCCTTCGCGATTACGCAGGTTGTTCTTGATGAAGCGACGCTGTTTAATATCGCGGTTGATCCTGCGTTTCAGCGTCGTGGGCTGGGAAGAGAACTGCTTGAGCACCTCATCCGTGAGCTCGAAACCCGTGACGTTTTCACCCTGTGGCTGGAAGTGCGCGCATCGAACGTCGCCGCCATCGCGCTCTATGAAAGCTTAGGCTTTAATGAGGCGACAATCCGCCGTAACTATTACCCCACCGCAGAGGGACGTGAAGACGCCATCATAATGGCTCTGCCGATTGGATAACGAAAATAAGGTTGTAACGATGAAATGGGACTGGATTTTCTTTGATGCCGATGAAACGTTGTTTACGTTCGACGCGTTCGGTGGTCTACAGCGGATGTTTCTCGACTATAGCGTAACCTTCACCGCAGAGGATTTTCAGGACTATCAGGCGGTGAATAAACCGCTGTGGGTGGATTACCAGAACGGTGCCATCACCGCGTTACAACTTCAGCATCAGCGTTTTGACGTCTGGGCGGAACGTTTAAAGGTGAGTCCGGGGACGCTGAACGATGCCTTCCTGAATGCGATGGCCGATATCTGCGCGCCGCTGCCGGGTGCGGTTTCCCTGCTTGATTCTCTGAAAGGCAAGGCGAAACTGGGCATCATTACCAACGGGTTTACCGCATTACAGCAAATCCGTCTTGAACGTACCGGCCTGCGCGATCATTTCGATGCGCTGGTGATTTCAGAAGAAGTGGGCGTACCAAAACCCGATCCGCGTATTTTTGATTACGCGCTGGCGCAGGCAGGCAATCCTGACCGCGAACGGGTACTGATGGTAGGTGACACCGCTGAGTCGGATATTCTGGGTGGCATGAACTCGGGCTTGTCGACCGTCTGGCTGAATGCGCACGGTCGCGTGAAGCCTGAAGGTATCGAACCGACCTGGACCGTGACGTCGTTGAACGAACTGGAGCAACTCCTGTGTAAACAATGATTGCCTGCCCCCCATTGATGGGTAAAATAGCCGCAAATTCGTATTCCATGATGCGTGGCGTGCTGCCGCGCTTATAAAAGAAGATTTAATTATGACGTTGTCTCCTTATCTGCAAGAGGTGGCCAAGCGCCGCACTTTTGCCATTATCTCGCACCCGGATGCCGGTAAAACGACCATCACCGAGAAGGTGTTACTGTTCGGACAGGCGATCCAGACTGCGGGTACCGTTAAAGGCCGTGGCTCCAGCCAGCACGCAAAATCTGACTGGATGGAGATGGAAAAGCAGCGTGGTATTTCGATTACCACCTCCGTGATGCAGTTCCCGTATCACAACTGCCTGGTGAACCTGCTGGACACCCCGGGGCACGAAGACTTCTCCGAAGATACCTACCGTACGCTGACGGCGGTTGACTGCTGTCTGATGGTGATCGACGCCGCAAAAGGTGTAGAAGACAGGACCCGTAAGCTGATGGAAGTGACCCGTCTGCGCGATACGCCGATCCTCACCTTCATGAACAAACTCGACCGTGACATCCGTGATCCGATGGAGCTGATGGATGAAGTGGAAAACGAGCTGAAAATCGCCTGTGCACCAATCACCTGGCCAATCGGCTGTGGCAAGTTGTTCAAAGGGGTTTACCACCTTTATAAAGACGAAACTTACCTGTATCAGACCGGTAAAGGCCACACTATCCAGGAAGTGCGCATCGTGAAAGGTCTGGATAACCCGGATCTGGATACGGCGGTAGGTGAAGAGTTGGCCGCACAGCTGCGCGACGAGCTGGAGCTGGTGAAAGGCGCGTCTCATGAGTTCGACAAAGAGCTGTTCCTGAGCGGTGAAATCACGCCGGTATTCTTTGGTACCGCGCTGGGTAACTTCGGCGTTGACCACATGCTTGACGGTCTGGTGGAGTGGGCGCCGCAGCCGATGCCACGTAAAACCGACACCCGTGAAGTGGAAGCACAGGAAGAGAAGTTCACCGGTTTCGTGTTTAAAATTCAGGCCAACATGGACCCGAAACACCGCGACCGCGTGGCCTTTATGCGCGTAGTGTCCGGTAAATATGAAAAGGGCATGAAGCTGCGCCAGGTGCGTATCGGTAAAGACGTGGTGATCTCCGATGCGCTGACCTTTATGGCGGGCGACCGTTCGCACGTTGAAGAGGCGTACCCGGGCGACATCATCGGTCTCCACAACCATGGCACCATCCAGATCGGTGATACCTTCACCCAGGGCGAAATGATGAAGTTCACCGGTATCCCGAACTTCGCACCGGAGCTGTTCCGCCGTATTCGTCTGCGCGATCCGCTGAAGCAGAAACAGCTGCTGAAAGGCCTGGTACAGCTTTCCGAAGAGGGCGCGGTACAGGTGTTCCGCCCAATCGCAAACAACGATCTGATCGTTGGCGCGGTGGGTGTGTTGCAGTTTGACGTGGTGGTGGCTCGTCTTAAGAGCGAATACAACGTGGAAGCGATTTA